>JAEUIT010000010.1 GCA_016795035.1 Phycisphaerae bacterium
CCGGGCTGGCAAACGCTGTGGCACGGCTGGCGTGATCTCGAGCTGATCGTCACCGGCGCGTCGTTGAGCAGCGGGGAGAGATGTGGGTAATGGTCAGCGCCGCGCGGGGGAGGAGTCAGAGGGCGCGCCTGCAACGCGGAGTGCGCGTTCGGCATCCTCCCCCGAATCGAAGATTCGGGGAGTGGGGGACCATCGCGAAGCGATGGTGGTGGGGGGCGCCCTCGCGCCCGAGCCGATGCACCGCAGCATGCGGCGGGGGCCAAGTGTGCTACGGCTTACGCGCCGTTGCCGTCTGTTGCAGCGTCCGGTGCTGCATCTTGCCCACCGCCCCAGAGCGCCTGTGAATCCCGAAGATACTCCTCATGGAGCTCCGGCACTAACGGGTCCGTGGACGGGATGAAGTAGAACCACGGCAGGCCATCCCGCTCGAGAGCTGGCTCACACGGCTCGTACCAATCACGATCTCCGGCCGCCGGGTCGAGCCGGGTACAGACCCCGAATGAACACTTACATCCGCCCTGCGGGAACTCGACCCAGCCGTCACGGTGCTCGATGGCCTCGTGAAGCGATCGGTAGCACCGCCCCGACATATTGGCCGCTCCGCCCGGCGGAACCCAGTGAAAGCAGTACTTGCCTGGGCAAACGTCGGCGGGCGGCTTCGTGTGTTTCTCCCACGTCATTGCGTACGCTCGATCGCGGTCGCCGAACGAGCCCGAGTCAGGCAGCACGCACGTGCGGCCGAGGCGTTCGCGTCGCGACCAGTGTATATGCGTGCATGTCTGCACGAGCGCTCCGAGAGCGGGCGAGTTGGCGGCGGCGGTGTGCCATCCGGCGAACGATCGCTCACGCTCTACAGCCGACGTGGTCGCGTTGGCGTCGAGATGGCCGCCGAGAGGACGTCGGTGGTCCACGCGAGCGAGGAGTTAGGCAGGCGGACCCTCGAGCTTGCGGAGAAGCCACGAGACAGTGCCGAAGAGTGCGAAGCACAGCGAGCCGACGAGCAGCTGAACTTGGGCGACCTCGAGGACGAAGGGCCAGTCCTCGCCCGGGCCGACCGGCGGGCGGTACGCGGCGTGCGGGGAAGTGGGGATGAGGACGACGAGGAGTCCGAGCGCGAAGCCGAGGGAGAGGCCGTAGAGGGAGTACAGGAGCACCTGGTGATCGGCGGGGTGTCGCCGCGCCACGCGCCACGCGGCCCAGGTGGCGAGGATCGGTGCTGTCGCTAGGACGTGAATGATGGCGGTCGTGGCGGGGGGAGGGAGGCGGCCCGCCCATAGTGATCGCAGGGAGAGGGCAAGAAAGAAGGCGATGGGCACCAGGCCGACGGCGAGTTCGGCGCGTACGCGCGCTCTCGCTCTTGGGCGTTGCGCGGAGAAGTCGACGAGCGCAAGGGGGACGCCGCACTCTGGACACCGCTCGCCAGGGCGGTGTGCCTGGAGTTCGTAGCCGCAGGAGGGGCAGGTGAAGGGGGCGAGGGCCTTTGGATCCTGCGGCATGGCACCTCCCTCGAGCCGCCCGGCTCACGTGCGTTCCTCCCGCGTCCGCCGCGGGCTAACGGGGCGAGTGTACGGCCCACCATGCCGCGGCGGAAGGATCGACGTGCGGAGACTCCGCGTTGCTCGCCCGTGAGAGTCGCGATGGATCCCCGCGCGATTGAGGGTGCGGGTGACGGGACTCGTCGTTGCAGCCGCCGCGCGGGGCTCGGCGTCGGCCGCGCTCATCGCTCCTTCGAAGTTGTGGGCGCGGGCTCTAACGTCAGGCGGATTCGCGTCCGCGCGAAGACTCGATGACTGGACGCGGCGGACCTCAGGCGTGCGACTGGGTTCGACCTCGAGACGATTCGCCCGGTGTTCCAGACGGCGCCGCAACGCGAGTGTTCGGGATATGGGGGTTGCGCGTCGCGGTGGCGTCTGGGACGATGGACGAGGTGCCGGAACTCCCTGACATCGAGCTTTACCTCGCCTCCCTTCGACGCACCGTCGAGGGCCAAGCGCTCGAGCGCATTCGTGTCCTCGGGCCGTCGGTCCTTCGCTCGGTCGAGCCCGACCTCGATGCGTTCGTGGGGCGCACGCTTGAACACGTGTCGCGGCGTGGCAAGCGAATCGTCTTCTCCTTCGCCGGCGATCTTCACCTCGTCATCCATCTCATGATCGCCGGGCGACTCCGCTTCGGACCGCCGCGCGACGTGCGGAAGCGTCCCGGCCCGATCGTGCAGGCCGAGTGTGTCTTCACGAGCGGCATGCTCACGTTGACGGAGGCCTCGACGGAGAAGCGAGCGACCATCACTGCGGTGATCGGCATGTCGTCCGTGGAGGCGCTCGATCCGGGCGGCATCGATCCGCTCGAGTGCGATCGGTCGGCGTTCGCGGCGGCGCTTCGCAAGGAGAACCGCACGTTGAAGCGGGCGCTCACCGATCCGGCCACGTTCTCGGGAATCGGCAACGCATACTCCGACGAGATTCTCTGCGTTGCGAGGTTGTCGCCTGCAACGCTGACATCGCGCCTCGACGAGGCTTCGTGCGATCGACTCCGCGAGGCGACGCGCACGACGCTCCTCGAGTGGACGCGGCGCCTCGTGGCCGAGTTCGCCGATCGCTTTCCGGGGCCGGGCGACGTCACTGCGTTTCGTCCCGACTTCCTCGTCCACGGGAAGTTCGGAAAGCCCTGCGGCGTCTGCGGCACGCGCGTGGAGCGCATCGTCCGAGGGGCGCACGAGACCAACTACTGCCCGCGATGCCAGACGGGCGGGAAGATCCTCGCCGATCGATCGCTGTCGCGGCTCCTGAAGGACGACTGGCCCGGGATCGAGGCTCGGTAGGGCAGGGAGCGCCCACTCCGGTCCATCGTGGAACGAACGGGTCGTACGGGCCGAGCCGCGGGTTACGCGCCATTCCACGCCTGCAACGCGGAGCGCGCATTCCGCATCCTCCCCCGAATCTTCGATTCGGGGGAGGGGGACCATCGCAAAGCGATGGTGGTGGGGGCCCCCCCCATCTGTCTCGGCTTTCCGTCTCGGCTCTCTTCGTGTCTCCGTTACTCAATCTCGTATCGGGCTGGAAGTGGAGACGAGAGACCAGTGAGCGGAGACCGAGAGGAGACGAGTGAGCGGAGGAAAGAAGAAAGCCGAGACCGAGACAGAGACGGATGTGTTGAAGCACCCCCTCCGTCATCGCTGGCGCGATGCCACCTCCCCCGCGCGGCGGGGGAGGAGTAGGGGTGCGCGCCTGCAACGCGGAGCGCGGTCCGCGTCCTTGCTCCAATCGAAGACTCGGTGCGTCTTGGTCGGCGCCGTCGCCCGCGTCCACTCCTACGTCCACCCCAACATCAGACCCAACATCAACCCCAACATTAGCCCAGATACGCCAGCATCGACAGCGCGATCGCCAAGCCCGCGAAGCCGCAGGCGAGGAGCGCGATGTGCCAGGTCGTCTGGTCGCGGTCGGGTTGCGGGCGGTCGAGCAACTCTTCGATCAGCGTCTCGGTGCGGGCGGCGCCGACCGCGAGGCGGTCGACGGCGGCGCGGAGCGACTCGACCTGCTCCGTGACTTCCTTCGTCGTCGTGGTCGCCGTTCGGCGGCCGAGCGCGACTTCGGTGCCGTCGCTCACGTCGCGGGAGAGATTCGAGTGCAGGAGCCCGAGGGCGTCCGACTGCGATCTCGTGTGTTCCATCAACTCGTCGAGGCGCTCGTCGACCTCGCGGATCCGTTCGCTGGCTTGCCGTAACGTCACGGACAGCGACTGCACGAATTCGTCGAGTTCGCGGCGTAGGAGCGGGAAGTGCTCCGAAACGCGCGCGAGCGGCACGATCGCGTCGGCAAGGCGATCCTGTGCCCGTCGCGACTCGGTGCGCACCTGGCGCAGCTCGTCCGCCAATTCCTCGAGCCGCCTGCGGTTTGCGCCGGGGGCGGAGGGGAGATAGCGACGGAGAGAGGCGAGGAACGTCATGGCGGAGAGGCGCGGCGGGGCCGCAGGACGAGAGAGGCGGCGAGTGTAGTGCGCGGAGCGGTCAGACCCAAATGCGAGACGACCGAACGGCGTGCAGACGCAGATGTCGGGGGTTGTCGCGATGCCGGCGTGGTGTGATCGGGAATCCGTACGATGCGGCCGTGCGTGTGCGACGCGGCATCATCCTTGGGCTCGCTGGCCTCGGGCTCGTTGCGGCCAGCTTCCTCGGAGGGTGCGGCGGCGGCGATTCGCCGACGGTGCCTCCGAAGACCGGCCACGCGACGAGTCCAACCTCTGACCCAACTTCATCGGACGTTCGCCGCAACGGAGACCAATCGCCCGCGGTCGGACCCGCGTCGGGAAGGACGGCTTCCGTCCCGGAGGCGGCAACGGCGACCGCGCCGCGCATCGTCTCCCTGAGCCCAGCGATCTCGCGCACGCTCGTCGACCTCGGGCTCGGCGACGCGATCGTCGCGCGAACGCCCTACTGCGACAGCGTGCCGGCGTCGATTCCGGTCGCCGGGACGCACCTCGACTTCGACGCCGAGCGGATCGTGTCGGTCGCGCCGACGCACCTCTTCGTGCAGGCTCCGGCGCAGGGAGTCGATCCGGCACTGTCGGCCCTCGCGGCGGAGCGGGGTATCGCGCTCACCGCCTGGAAGCTCGAACGCGTGCAGGACGTCGCGGCGCTCGTGCGGTCGTTGCCCGATGCGATCGGGGGCGCCGCGGGCGAGCGGGCGCGGCCGGCCGCCGTCGCTCGGGCCGACGCGCTCGACGCCCTCGACCGCCGCGCGGCCGCGGTGCCGGCGACGGCGCCGCGAGCGCTCCTCCTCGTCACGACCGATCCGCTCGGCGCGGCGGGGGCGGGGACCTTCCTCGACGACCTTGCCCGCGCGGCCGGTTGGCGCAACGCCGTCACGCACTCCGGCTACCCGTCGCTCTCGCATGAGGATCTCGTGCGCCTCGACCCCGACCTCGTCGTCGTGGTACGCGACACCAGCGAGCGCGACGACGCCACGCTCCGCGCCCAGGTCCTCGCGACGGACGCACTCCTTGCCCGCTACGGCGCCTCCTTCCGCGTCGTGCGCGATCCCGACGCGCTCCTGCCGAGTAGCGCGCTCGTCGACGTCGCCAAGAAGCTCGCGGAGTCGCCTCGGTGACGAGCGCGCGCCGGCCCGGCCTCGGCCTTCTCCTCGTTGCAGCCGCACTGGTCGCGGCGGCGGCGGCACGGATCTTCTCGGGTTCGAGCGGTTTCGGCTGGCCCGACGACGCGATCGTGCGATTCCGCGTGAACGCGCTCGCGACGGCGGCCTCGGTCGGCGCCGCGCTCGCCGTTGCAGGTCTCTTCCTCCAGGTCCTCCTTCGGAACGCCCTGGCGTCGCCGTTTGTCCTCGGCCTCTCGAGCGGCGCCGGCTTCGGGTACATGCTCGCCCTCTACGTGGCCTATGCGTTCGGCGTCGAGCTGCGCGGCGTCCTCGGCGTGGCGGCGCCGACGGCCGCGGCGACCGTCGGCAGCATCGTGACGCTCGCGATCGTGTGGCGACTGGGCGTGCGCCGCGGCGTCGCGGAACCGCTCACGCTTGTCCTTTCGGGCGTGGTCGTGGGCGCGATCGCCTCGGCGGGGTCGACGGCGCTCCAGTCGCTCGTGCCGACCGGACTGCGCGGCGAGTTCGTCGGATGGATGACCGGCCGCATTCCCGACGCGCCGCCGCTCGGCCTCGTGGCGACGGTCGGCGCCCTCGCGCTCCTTTCGACCGCGATCGGCACGTGGCTCGCGCCCGCGCTCGACGCCGCGATGCTCTCGGACGACGAGGCCGCCGCGACGGGCGTGTCGGTGTCGCGCCTGCGCGCGACGCTCTTCGTCCTCTCCGGCGTCCTGACCGCCGCATGCGTCGCGCTCGCCGGCCCGATCGCCTTCGTCGGCCTTGTCGCGCCGCACGCGGCGCGCTTCCTCCTCGGCGCGCGTCATCGCCCGCTCGTCGTCGGCTCCGCGCTCGCGGGGGCGGCGCTCCTCGTTGCAGCCGACGCGATCCGTCAGGCGATCGACCTCGGCGGCGGCCGGCTTCCGGTCGGCGTCCTCACGGCGTTGGTCGGCGGCCCCGTCTTCCTCATGCTTCTCCGTTCCCGCGCCGTGCGGATCTCGGGAGGCATGCCGTGAGCGACTCCACGTTGCAGCCGTCGCTCGTTCTCGACGGCGCGGCCGTCGATCTCGGCGGGCGTCGCGTGCTCGAGGGCGTCTCGGCGACCGTGCGCGGCGGCGAGACGATCGCGATCGTCGGACGCAACGGGGCGGGGAAGACCACGCTCCTCCGGGCGATCGCCGGGCTCTGTCCCCTCCGAGCCGGCAGCGTCCGCGTGGGCGGCAGCAACGTGGAGACGCTGCGGCCTCGGACGCGGGCCACGCGGCTCGCGTTCGTCGCCCAACGACCGATGCTCGCCGCCGCGTTCACGGTGCGCGAGACCGTCTCCCTCGGCCGCTACGCCCTCGGGGGCAGCCCGGAGCGCGCCGACGCGGCGGTCGACGACGCGCTCGCCCGCTTCGGCCTCGAGGGCTTCCGCGATCGCGAGTACCACGAGCTTTCGGTCGGGCAGCAACAGCGCGTGTCCCTTGCCCGAGCCTGGGCGCAGGCGTCGCCCTCGACGACGCTCCTTCTCGACGAGCCGTTTGCGGCGATGGATCTCGGGGAGGTCGCCCGGTCGATCGCGGTCGTTCGTGCACATGCCGCACGCGGCGGGGCGGTCCTTGCGGTGCTGCACGACTTGGCGATGGCGCACGCGTTCGCGACGCGGGTCTGGGTGATCGATGGCGGCACGCTCGCCGCCGACGGGCCGATCGAGGAGACGCTCGAGCCGGCGAGGCTGGAACGGTGGTTCGGGGTTCCATTCGCGCGACATCCGCTCGGGCTCACGCCCGACCTTCGCTCGCCCCGTACACTCCGCGAGCCGTGACGCAGATCATCGTCCTTCTCATCATCGTCCTCGGCAACATGATCCTCGGGGTCCTGGCCAAGCGATACAAGGAACGGGAACGCAAGCGTCGCGAGGCGGAAGGCCGGCGCGATTCGCAGCCGCGCGCCGACGCCGCCGACGACGAGGACGAGGGCTTCCTCGACATCATTCTCCGCGAGGCGGAACGCCGCACGCAGACCGAGCGCCCGAACGAGAGAAGCGCGCCGCCGACGGCTGCAACGACGAGTGCGCCGCCGACCGCGTTGCCGACGCCCTCGCCGCGCGTGGGCATGCCGCCGCCGACAGCGACGACGCCGACAGTCCCGACGCCGGTCGCGCCTCGTCCGCAGACGCCGACCCGGCCCGCGCCGCAATCGTTCCCGCCGCCGGCGCAGCCGTACCAGCAGAAGCCCGCCCCGCAACGACGTCCGCAAGAGACGGGGCCGGCGGGCACGAAGACGCCCTCGCGACCGCTCGGCGTCTTGAGTTCGCGGACCGAGTCGCCCGGGGCGAAGCGCCGGCGACTCGAACACGCCGCACGGGTCAAGGAACGGGCGGCCCGCAAGCTCGCGCGGCAGGAGTGGAGCCGCGCGCGGAAAGCGCGGGTCACGAAGCGCACCTCGAAACTCTCGACCGCGGCCGCCGCCGCCGCCAAGGGCCGCGCCGAGGCCGCCAAGCGAGTGACGGTGGTCCATCCCGTCATCGCCGCGATCCGCGACGTCTTCCGGAATCGCTCGAGCCTCCAAGCCGCCTTCTTGGTCGGCGACATCCTGCGTCGACGCGACTCCTCGGACGAGAGGAAGGCCTGACTGCCGGCCAACGCAAGGGCCACTCGGGGCTCGCTCGCCTAGGCGTTCGCGTGCGTCCTCTTCAAGCAAGGCGCCCGCACGCTCGCCGCGGTCTGGCCTTACTTTGGCCCCAATCTGGTCTCCATTCGGGCGCAACTCGCGGGCTTCACACCGGAAGTCCGGGTGGAGGCGCGGTTCGCCGACCCTCGCGGCGTCCTCCAGTACACTCCCGCCCTCACATTCCCTTTGGTCCGTCGGGGTGCCCCGCGTGAGTCCCCGTTCGTTCGCCGCGTGGGCGGGACGGGCCGTAAGGCGGCACTGAGAGTTTCCCGGGCCCGTGGCAGGTCCGTGGCAGGAGCGATGCGATGATCGACATCCGGAAGTTGAAGGAATTGGTTCGCCTGATGGTCTCGAACGACCTTGTGGAGCTCGACGTTCGGGATGCCGAAGAGCAGGTCCTCATCAAGCGACCCAATCCCAATGCGGCCCCGATCGTGACGCAGAGTTACGTCCCGGCGCCGGCCCCGATCGCGGCCGCGGCCGCCGCGCCCGCTCCCGCCGCCACCGCCACGCTTCCTCCCCCGGCCGCTCCTGCAGCCGGAGGCGGCAACTCCTCGTTGCCGGCGATCGAGAGCCCGATGGTCGGCACGTTCTACTCGGCCGCCGGACCGGGCAAGCCGCAGTTCGTCCAGGTCGGCTCGAAGGTGGGCCCGGAGACGATCGTCTGCCTCATCGAGGCGATGAAGATCTTCAACGAGATCAAGGCCGAAACGAGCGGCACGATCGAAGCGGTGCTCGTCAAGAATGGCCAAGCGGTCGAGTTCGGTCAGCCGCTCTTCAGGATCAAGCCGGACTGAGAGTCGAAGGAGTCAGGATTCAGGAGTCAGGAGTGCGTGGAAGGCGCGAGCGCCGTGCGCGTCGAGCGCCGCCAGCGGCTTCCTTCCATCGGCTTCTGACCACTGGCCCCTGACTCCCGAATCCTGACTCCTCCTCGCGACCCGCACCTCACCACTTCCACATGTTCAACCGCATCCTCATCGCCAATCGCGGCGAGATCGCGCTTCGCATCATTCGTGCGGCGAAGAGCCTCGGCATCGAAACCGTGTGCGTCTACTCGACCGCCGACAAGGACGGTCCGTGGCTTGAGCACGCGGACAAGACCGTCTGCATCGGTCCCGGACCGAGCCCGCAGAGTTACCTCCGCATCGATCGCATCATCGCGGCGGCGGAAGTCACGAACGCCGACGCGATTCACCCCGGATACGGCTTCCTCTCCGAGAACGCGCACTTCGCCGAAGTGTGCCGAGACTGCAAGATCGCCTTCATCGGACCGTCGCCCGAAGCGATGGCGCTCCTCGGCGACAAGGTCTCGTGCAAGCGCATGGCGAAGCAGGCGGGCACGCCGATCTTTCCGGGCACCGAAGGTGCGATCGAGGACATCGAAGAGGCCGTCAAGGTGGCGCACGACATCGGTTTCCCGGTGATCGTGAAGGCATCGGCCGGCGGCGGCGGGCGCGGCATGCGCATCGCCCGCGACGAGGAACAGCTCCGCGCCGGCATCGAGGCGGCGCGGCAGGAAGCGGCTGCGGCGTTCGGCAACGGCGCCGTCTACGTGGAGAAATTCCTCGAGCACGCGCGGCACTTCGAAGTGCAGACGCTCGGTGACCAGCACGGCAACGCGGTGCATCTCTTCGAGCGCGACTGCTCGAGCCAGCGCCGGCACCAGAAGCTCGTCGAAGAGGCGACCGCACCGGGCGTCGATCCCAAGAAGCGCGAAGCCGTCTGCACGTCGGCGGCGGAACTCATCCGCCGCGCGAAGTACTCGGGGGCCGCGACCGTCGAATTCCTGATGGACCGCCATCAGAACTTCTACATGCTCGAAGTGAACACCCGTGTGCAGGTCGAGCACCCGGTCACCGAGATGATCACCGGGATCGACATCGTCGCCGAGACGATCAAGGTCACCGCCGGCGAGAAGCTCTCGGTGAAGCAAGAAGACGTGAAGCAGAACGGTCACGCGATCGAAGTTCGCGTCAACGCGGAAGATCCCGACCGCAACTTCATGCCGCAGGCTGGTCTCGTCGAGACGTTCGTCGCGCCCGGCGGCCCCGGCGTGCGCTGGGATAGCCACGTGCGCCCGGGCTATCGCATTCCGCCGAACTACGACTCGATGATCGGCAAGCTCATCGTGCACGGCAAGGATCGCGAGACCGCGATCGAGCGCATGAAGGTCGCGCTCGACGAATTCAAGATCGGGCCGATCAAGACCACGATTCCGCTCCACCGCCGCATCATGGACAACGACGACTTCGTCAATGCGACGCACGACATTCACTTCGTCGAGCGCTGGTTGAAGAAGGGGTGAGAGAAGGAGTCAGGATTGAGGATTCAGGATTCAGGGGGCTCGGAGTGAAGGTCGTGGAGGAGGGTTCCAGGTGCGCATGTCCGAAGACGTCCCGCGAACGCTGCGCTCCTCACTGACTCCTGACTCCTAACTCCTGACTCCCGACTGCTTCGAGCTCACGCTTCACGCTCCACCTGCGAACCGTTGCCGCCTTCGCAATCTTCCTTCCCCCATGCTCTCCACCTCCGTCACCTTCGACGACATCGTGCAGGCCCGCGCTCGCATCGCGGATGGCGTCTTCGTCACGCCCTGCCGCGAGTCGTTTGACCTGAGCGATCTCACCGGGTGCGAGATCCACTCGAAGCTCGAGTACACGCAGCGCACCGGGTCGTTCAAGGAGCGTGGCGCGCGGAACGCGCTTCTCCTTCTCGACCACGAGCGGCGGAAGCGCGGCGTCGTTGCGGCAAGCGCCGGCAACCACGCGCTCGCGCTCGCGTTCCACGGGCGGCAGCTCGGCATTCCCGTCACCGTCGTGATGCCGGTCTTCGCGCCGCTCGTCAAGCGTGCCCGCTGCGAACGGCTCGGCGCCCGCGTCATCCTCCACGGCGACACCATCGCCGACGCGAAGGTGCGGGGCGACGAACTCGTGGCGTCGGAAGGCCTCACGTACATCCACGGCTTCAACGACGCCGCGATCATCGCGGGGCAGGGCACGATGGGGCTCGAGATCCTCGAGCAGGTCCATCGCCCCGACGCGATCGTCGTGCCGATCGGCGGCGCCGGACTCATCGCCGGCATCGCGCTTGCGGTGAAGCACCTCTCGCCGAAGACGGAGATCATCGGCGTCGAGCCGAAGCGCTGCGCGAGCTATCTCGAGGCGCTCCGCGCCGGACGCCCGGTGCGCGTGCAGACGACGCCGACCCTCGCCGACGGTCTCGCGGTGCCGGAGGTCGGCGACCGCGCGTTCGCGATCGCGCGCGACAAGGTCGACCGCGTCGTCCTCGTCGACGAAGAGCACATCTCGCTTTCGATCCTGCGCCTCGCCGAACTTGAGAAGGGGGTCGTCGAAGGCGGCGGCGCCTGCGCGCTCGCGCCCTTCCTCGAAGGACAGCTCTCCGATCTCCGCGGGAAGCGCGTCGTCCTCTGCCTCTGCGGCGGCAACATCGACCCGACGATCCTCTCGCGCGTCATCGAGCACGGCCTCGCGGTCGACGGCCGACTCTCGCGCTTCACCGCCGTCATCCGCGACCGACCGGGCGGCCTGGCGGCGTTCACGAAGGTCGTCGCCGAAGCCGGCGCCAGCGTGAAGCAGATCCAACACGAACGCGCGTTCGGCGGCCCCGACATTTCGACGGTGCAGGTCGACTGCGTGGTCGAAGTGCGCGACGTCGATCACACCCGGGCGTTGCACCGCACGCTCGAAGCGAACGGCTTCCGCATCCTGGCGAAGAGTCACGGATGAAGAGGAGGATCGAGGAGTAAGGATCAAGGGTGAAGGAGAACGCAGCTCTTCTCCTCCGCACCCTTCATCCTTGATCCTTGATCTTTAGTCCTTCTCAACGCCACAGGCCCATCCTCTCGGTATGGGCCTGTTGCGATTCCGGACCGCACGCGTGCACTGGACGTCGACGAGGAGTGTTCTGACGGCGTTCTCTCTCTGAACCGTCAGACCGCTCCTTCCCCCATTCGAGGAGCCGTATCGGTCCACTACCGCGGGCGGAAGTTGGGAAGGCGTGGCAACCCTGTGCGGCCGAGCGCCGTGTGGCGACGATCGGTCGCTGTCCCACTTCCTAAAGCGTCAAACGACCGAGGTGTGGCGCAGGGAAGGATGGAACTTCGAACAATTTGCACTCGGGAATCGCGCGAGGAGGGGCTGGCGACCTCACCACGGGGGGTGGTCGGACGGGGGAAGGGGCAACCCCGCCGCCGCGTGCGACCGCGTGCGTCCCTCGGCGACGGGCAAGGAGATCGTCATGCACCCGACCGCCCACCACCTGATCCGCTCGTCCGCCCTCCTCGCGGCCGTGGCCGTCTCGACCACCGCCTCGACCGTCTTCGCGACCGACGGCGGCGTCGCCCCTGCGGCCCCCGCGGCGCTCTACGGCGGCACGTGGAACGTCTCGGCGTACGCCTCGTGGGGGGCGAACCGATTCGTCGTTGCAGGTTCGGACGGCGACTCGATCGATCTCGCCGTGACCGACGGCGCTGCCCAGGGCGGCACGGGCGCGGGCGGCGGCGGCAGTGCGGCGAAGGGGATGCTCGTCTTCTCCTCGTACGTCGATGCGGACGCGCTTGTCGTCGACCTTTCGATGGTCGCGATGGTCGAGACGGACGGTTCGCGCCAAGGGGCCGCGTCGGTCTCGATCGGCACCGGCTCGGGCAGCCCGATCGTCGTGTCGCTGACCGAAGAGCGTCGCCTCTCGATCGACATGCAGGCATACGGCGATCGAGCGCTCCTTCGCCTCACCCGTATGAGTGACGACGGCTGGGACGCGTTCGACCTCCTGCGCGACGAGCCCATGGGATCGTCGATTCGCCTCGTGCCCGGCGACTATCAGTTCGAGGCCTCGCTCGAGGCGTCGAGCGACAGCGCGCTCGACCTCGTCATGACCTTCGACGAACCGATGGTCGGCGACCTCGACGGCGACGGCATCGTCGGCGCGGCGGACCTCGCGCTCCTCTTGGGCGATTGGTCGGAGTCGGCCGGAAGCCGCTGCGGCTACGCGAGCGACCTGACCGACGACTGCGCCGTCGACGACGACGATGTCCTTGCGATCTTCCAGATCTGGATGACCGCGGACGACGCGTGACCGACGCTCGTCAGGCGACGCGTGCGGGCGTATCGTGGTCGCCGACCTCGCATGTCCGACCCTGACTCGAAGCACCTTCGCACGCTCTTCGACCGCGCGTGTGCCCTCCCTCCAGCCGAGCGGAGGGCCTTTCTCGACGGGGCCTGCGGCGACGACCACACGCTCCGCCGTCGCATCGAAGGCATGCTCGCCTTGGCCGAAGGCGATGCGGGCGGCCCCGCCACGGCAGGACTTCCGGAACGCGGCCCTGACGCGCGGCTCGACACGACCGCGGCCACGATGCACGAGTCGGTCGGCACGTGGATCGGTCCGTACAAGATCCTGCAGCGGATCGGCGAGGGGGGCTTCGGCTCGGTCTTCGTCGCGGAGCAGGAGGTGCCGGTCCGCCGGCGCGTCGCGCTCAAGGTCATCAAGCTCGGCATGGACACGCGTCAGGTCGTCGCCCGCTTCGAGCAGGAGCGGCACGCGCTGGCCCTGATGGACCATCCGCACATCGCGAAGGTGCTCGACGCCGGCGCGACCGAAACCGGGCGGCCGTACTTCGTGATGGAGTTGGTGCGCGGGATTCCCATCACCGACTACTGCGACCAGAACCTTCTCACGCCGCGCGAGCGACTGGAGCTCTTCGTGCCGGTGTGCCGCGCGGTGCAGCACGCGCACCAGAAGGGGATCATCCATCGCGACCTCAAGCCGTCGAACATCCTCGTGACGCTGCACGACGGTCGCCCGGTGCCGAAGGTCATCGACTTCGGCATCGCGAAGGCGACGAACGCGAAGCTCACCGAGAAGACCGTCTACACCGAGCATCGCCAGCTGATCGGCACGCCCGCGTACATGTCGCCCGAACAGGCGGAGATGAGCGGGCTCGACATCGACACGCGCTCCGACGTGTACAGCCTCGGCGTCCTGCTCTACGAACTCCTGACCGGCACGACGCCGTTCGACACGCGCTCGCTCCTCGGCGCCGGGCTCGGCGAGATCCAGCGCATCATCCGCGAGGTCGATCCGCCCAAGCCGAGCACGCGCGTGTCAACCTTGGGCGACACCGCGACGAGCATCGCGGCGCACCGACGCACCGAGCCCGGAAAGCTCGGCGCGGTCATGCGCGGCGACCTCGACTGGATCGTGATGAAGTCGCTCGAGAAGGACCGCACGCGGCGCTACGACTCCGCGGGCGATTTCGCGGCCGACATCGAGCGGCATCTGAAGGGCGAGCCGGTGCTCGCGGCGCCGCCGTCACGGGCGTATCGCCTCGGGAAGTTCGTGCGTCGCCGCCGTGGCGTCGTCGCGGCCGTCGCGGCGGTGGCGGTCACGCTCGTCGGCGGCATCGTGGGGACGTCGGTCGGACTGGTGCGGGCGCGCGCCGCCGCGCGCGACGCGAACCTCGCGCGGGGGAATGAGGTTGAAGCCCGCGAGCGCGCCGAGGCGACGACGGCCTTCCTGCGCGACATGCTCGCGTCGGTCGATCCCGAGGTCGCGCAGGGGCGCGAGGTCACGGTGCGCGAGGTCCTCGACCGCGCCGCGGCCGATCTGCGCGCCGGGGGGATGAAGGACCAGAATGTCGAAGCGGCGTTGCAGCTCACGATCGGCGAGAGCTACAACCAGCTGGCCCGCTACGACGAGGCCCGCGCCGCTTTCACGCGGGCGCGGGAGATCCTCCTCGCGCGCCGCGGCCCCGACGACCGCGCGACGCTCGCCGCCGAGGCGGGCATCGCCGTCGCGGATCTCCAGCATGGCGACCTCGCCCGCGCGCAGCCGGCGCTCGAGGCGATCGCGGCGCGGCGCCTCGCGCTCTTCGGTGCGGACGACCCCGACACGCTCGACGCGCAGAGCCTCGTCGGCTACGCGATCCAGGTCGCGGGCGACGACGAGAAGGCGCTTCCGATCATGCAGGACGTCGTCCGCCGCGAGACCGCGGTGCTCGGCACGCGCCACAAGAAGACGCTGGAATCGATGTGCAGCGTCGCCGACATCCTGCAAGGCCTCGGGCGACTCGAGGACGCCGAAGCGGCGGGGCGCGCGGTCGTGACGGCGGCGACGGCGGCACAGGGCGACGACGGCGCGCAGACGCTCGTCGCGAAGAGCATCCTCGTCTCGATCCTCAACGAGCGCGGCCGCTACACCGAAGCGGAGCCGCTCGGCCGCGACGTGCTCGCCCGCAAGGAGCGGCTGTACGGGGCGGACCATTCGTCGACCGTGATGACCGCGATGGTGGTCGGCACGACGCTCGAACACCTGAATAAGTTCGACGACTCGATCGCGGTGCTCGAGAAGGCGCTCGCGAGCTCGAACCGCGTGCTCGGGGCGGAGCATCCGACGTCACTCGCGCTCTCGAACAACCTCGCGCGCTCGCTACATCTCGGAGGTCGCCTCGACGAGTCCGAAGCGCTCTTCCGACGCACGCTCGAGACTCGCCGCCGCGTCTCAGGCGACAAGGCGACGCCGACCCTCGCGCTCATGAATAACCTCGGGCTCCTGCTCCTCGCCCGCGACAAGCCCGCCGACGCGGAAGCGATCCTTCGCCCGATGCTCGCGGGCATCGACGAGACGACGCCGCCCGACCATTGGCTCCGCGGTCAGGCGCGGATCAGCGTGGGCAAGAGCCTTTCCGCCCAGAAGCGGTACGCGGAGGCGGAGCCGTTCTTCCTGGAGGGATACGCGCAACTCGCGCGGACGCTCGAGGAAGGCCACGACCGCCGGACGAACGCGGTCGCGGCGATCGTCGACCTCTACACGAAGTGGGGGAAGTCGGCCGAGGCCGACGCGTGGCGGCTGAAACGTTGAGCGGCGATCCCCCTTAGGGCGAGTCACCGGGGCGAGTCATCTGGTTGTATCGGCGTCGACCCACGCGAGCGCGGGAAGGCCGTCGATACTGCGGGCGTTCTTGTCGCGCTGATAGGCGCGCACGCCGTCCTCGCCCTTGCGATCCGCCCAGTCGGGCAGTTGGGTGCGATCCTTCGTGTAGGTCATGAGCGGCACGCCGAAGCCGCAGGAATCCGCGACGCGCGAGAGGTCCGCGACGATGACCGAGCGCACCCCGTTGCCCTCGGGGAATCGCCCCCGCAGCGCCGCGAACTCGGAGTTGCCCGGCTCGACGACGCGCCCGCGCCCGTAGAGCCTGAGGATCTTCGGCGGCCCCTCGAACGCGCAGAAGAGGATCGTGATGCGCCCGTTCTCGCGAAGGTGCGCGATCGTCTCCGCGCCACTCCCGACGTAATCGAGGTACGCGACCGATCGCGGCGAGAGGATCGCGAACGTCGCGAGCCCTTTCGGCGAGAGGTTGACGTGCCCCGCATCGCTCCGCGGCGCGGTCGCGACGAAGAAGACGTGTTGCGCCGCGATGAAGGCCTGATGGGCGTCGGTCAGTTCGTCGTACGTCTTTCCCATGGCGGGGAGTGTGGCAGCGCGCCGGCCCGGCGGCGAGGGACGTGGGAGGAAACGCCGTCTCCAGAGACGCATGCGCGGGGCGAGACCGCGCGCTCCCCGAGGACGTCAGATCACGTCTGGTTCGCGACGTGTGAGGTTCGCTGCCATTTCCCTGGTGCGGTTCCCCCCTAACTTTGGAATGGTCGTATGCTCCGGGCCAGCATCGCGTGAGAGGGACCGTTGCCGTTCACCGGCGTTTCCCGCAGGAACTCTGCGCCCGTCGCCTTCATGACGTGGCGCCGTTCCGCCTCTCGGGAATTGGTTCTCGAGATCCTCTCGGCGGCGTCGATCGGTCCGTACCTCTGACGGAGACGGGAACATACTCCGACCTGGTCGAACAGGTCGGTGATGGCCGTTCGACCCGCGGTCACGAGTGACAGATGCAACGAGCCATCGGCGTTCGTCGGGCTCTGTGGACCTCCTCATGCCGGGAGCGGCTCGATGACCTCCGCACGCCACCGCAGTCTTCTCTGGGCAATCGTCTTCTTCGCGGCCTACGCGCTCGCCGGATGGTTCGGCAACGGACTGCGCCTCATTCCCGGCGTCGCCATCACGTTTTGGCCGCCTGCCGGCGTATTCATGGCCACGCTGATCATGACGCGACGGCGGTCGTGGCCGCTATGGATTCTCGCGGGCTGCCTCTCGGAACTTGCGCTGAACGCGGCGCTCTTTCACAATCCGCTCGTCCTCGCGATCGGCTACTTCGCGGGCAATGTGCTCACCGCCGTGCTCGGCGCGACGCTCATTCGATGGGTCTGTCCGCGACCGTTTCGACTCGACTCGCTGGAGCAGGCCGCGGCGCTCGTCTTCTTCGGCGCGGCGGCCGCACCGGTCGCGAGCGCCACGGTCATCGCCGCGATCGACGCCGGAGTCGGCAAACACACGTTCGTGCGCGCATGGTCCTACGTGTGGCTCGGCGACTGCACTGGGCTCCTGGTGTCTGGGCGCGGTGCCCACGCCATACCTCGCCGTCGTGCCGATCCTCTGGGCCTCGGCGCGCTTTCAGCTCATGGGAGCCGCCGCGTCGTTGGGCGTGCTTGCGGTGGCGAGTGCGTGGCTGACGGTCTCGGCCCTGAATAGGTTGGGCGCCGCGCCGGAATCCCTCGGGCCCCGCATCGTCGAACTCCAGGTCTTTCTTGGGATCTGTGCCGTCGCTGCGCTGATCGTGGCCACGCTCTCGGCGCAGCGCCACCACGTGACGGAACGGCTGCAGGAATTGAATGACACGCTGGAGCGGCGAATCCAAGACCGCACGGCGAGTCTTCAGGAGAGTGAACGGCGATCGCTCGCCCTCGAGGAAGCCGCGCGCGAGGCGGCGGCGCAACTGAGTCAAACGCTCGACACGGCCGCCGTCGGGTTGGTGCGCGTCAATCGTGACTTCGTGCACGTGTCGGCAAACCCCGCGTACGCCGCGCTCGCGGGTCTCCCCGTCGGGGCGATCGTGGGGCGCCATATGGTGGACGTGATCGGCGCGAGCGCGTTTGCCGCCATTCGTCCCTTTCTCGACCGAGTGTTGGCCGGGGAGACCGTCGAGTACGAGACGTTGCTGCCTTTCGCGCACGCTCCCGCGGCGCATATCCATGTCGTCCACACGCCCTGGCGTGACACCCGCGGGCAGGTGACCGGGTGGGTCGGATCCGTCACCAACATCACGCAGCGCAAGTACGTGGAGGAGCGCCTCCGCGCAAGCCGAGAGCACCTGAGCGTCGCGATGCAGGCATCGCAATCGCTCAGCTTCGAGTGGGACATTCCCAACGACCGCGTGCGCCATCTGCACAGCGCCGACGCGTCGCTGCCGATGACCGAAGTGGGAAGCTTCGACGACGCGTTGATGGCCGTACATCCGGACGACCGCGCGATGGTTCGCGCCAAGGCGGAGGCGGCGCTCACCTCGACGGACGGCGAGTACGCCGCGGAATTCCGCGTCCTTCGGCCCGACGGTCAGGTCGCCTGGAAGAGCGAGAGCGGGCGTGTCGAGTTCGACGCAGAGGACCGGCCGCTACGGCTGATCGGCATTCGCCGCGACGTCACCGCCCAGAAGGCGGCCGAGGAGCAGCAGCGCTACAGCGAAGAGTTGCACCGCATCTCGTTCGACCACTCCCCGACCGGCATCGTGCACGTGAGTCTCGACGCGCGCTTCATCCGCGTGAATCAGGCCATGTGCGAGATCACGGGCTATGCCGCGGACGAACTGCGGGGGAAGTCGATCGCGGACCTCACGCATCCGGACGACGCGGCCCGTGATGCCGAGCTTCTCGATGCGTACGTGCGCGGAGACACGTCGTTCTACGAGAACGACAAGAGGTACGTGCGCAAGGACGGGAGCATTCGTTGGGTCTCGATCTCGGCTCGCATGGTGCGAGACGCCGCCGGCAACCCGCTTCACAGCGTGGGCAGCGTGCGCGACATCACCGAACGCGTGCGGGCACTTGGTCTCCTCCGCGAGAGCGAGCAGCGCTTCCGCGTGATGGCGGACGGACTGCCGCTGGCCGTGTGGGTTCATGACGCGAACGGCACGCAGGAGTTCGTGAACGGCACCTTCTGTCGGTTCTTCGGGCTCACGCCGGAGGACCTGCAGCGCGACCGATGGCAGACTCTCATCCATCCCGAGGACGAGGCCGAATACGTCGGGCGATTCCGAGAGTGCGTCCGCGAGCGGCGACCGTTCCACGCTCGCGCGCGGGTGCGGGTCGCGGACGGGTCGTGGCGCTGGGTCGAGTGCTGGGGCCAGCCGCGAATCGACGACGACGGCACGTTCCTCGGAATGGTCGGCGCGACCGCGGACATCACGGAACAGCGGACGTCGGAGGAGGAACTTCGCGCGCACCGCGAGAACCTTGAGCTCCTGATCGAGAAGCGGACCGCCGAACTCGAAGCGAGTCATCGCCGGCTTCGGCTCTCGGAGCGAATGGCAAGCTTGGGAACGCTGGCCGCGGGCCTCGGCCACGACATGGGCAACCTGCTCATTCCCCTGGGCGTGCGGCTCGATTCGCTCGAGGGACACGACCTCAGCGACGCCGCGAAGGACGACGTGAGAGCCATTCGCACGTCGGCGGAGTATCTCCAGAAGCTCGCCAATGGGCTTCGACTTCTCGCGCTCGATCCTGAACGATCACCGGTTGGCGAAGCCACCGAGCTCGCGTCGTGGTGGAGTGATGCGAAGGGGGTGCTGAAGAACGTGCTGCCGATCGGCGTCGCCCTCGACTCCGACTTCACCACCGGCGCGTGCACGATCGCGATGTCCAAGGCGGCGCTGACCCAGGTCATCTTCAACCTGGTCCAGAACGCGGGTGACGCAATGAAGGCGCAGCGATCGGGACACGTCCGCGTCCGCGCGCAGATCGAAGGGTCACGCGTGCGGATCGAGGTGTCGGACGACGGACCGGGAATGACGTCGGAGGTCCAGGAGCGCTGCATGGAGCCCTTCTTCTCGACGAAGCCCCGCGGCATCTCGACTGGACTCGGGTTGGTGCTGGTCTATGGGCTCGTGCGTGAGGCGTCGGGAACGGTCGAACTTAGGTCGGCACTCGGAAAGGGAACCACGTTCGTCCTCGACCTGCCCGTCGCGTCGCCCGCGACGAAGGTGAAGGAGGAGGGGCGCGGCAAGAGTGCCGTCGTTGCGTTGCACGACGCGCGGCTTCGTTCGTTCGTCACTGGTGAACTGACCGCGCTCTCGTACGACGTGAAGGATTCGAGCGGTTTGGACGTCGCCGAGCTTTGCGTCGTCGACTGCGAGAACATCCTCCGACGTGTGCCGAAGGGCGCGAAGGTCGTCTATCTGGGAAGTCACGTGCACGAGTCGAGTCTGCAGATTCGCTCGCTCGGCGGTCGTCCCCACGTGTCGGCCGTGCGGGCTGCGATCCGGGACCTGTGCGGAGAGAGCGACGCGTAGCCGCGACGCCGCGACCTCGTTCCTCGACGGGTCCCCGAAGGAGAGCGCGCGACGATGGAACGGGGGATGACGAAGGTGCGCCCCGCCGTGGGCGTTCGGTGTGGAGCCGACACATCCTTGGAGGGCGTGCGGAGACATCCTTGGCACCCCGAGGGAGGTTGGGGGGGGCGTTTTGCGCCTCGTTCGAGGGGCGTCAATGCCATGTGCGGCGCGCACTGGCCACACCACTGCGCGGTCCCAGTCCGGGCACATGGGTGACACTTTCTTCGGATGCTGTGGCCAGACCGCTGCGCGGAGGGTTACGGCCAAGGCGCACTGGCCACACCAGTGCGCTGGCCGATGCCTTCCGACGACGTGGTCAGACCACTGCGCATTAGCGCGCACTGGCCACACCAGTGCGCTCGCCCGACGACGTGGCCACACCACTGGACTCCGCGCACTGGCCACACCAGTGCGCGGTGCATCGGCGCGCACTGGCCACACCACTGCGCGGCCTCCGGTTCGGACCGGACACCTCCTTGGCAGGCGTGCGGAGACATCCTTGGCACCCCGATCGCGGTCGGGGGATCGTTTCGCGCCTCGTTCAAGGGGCGTCAATGCGATGGGAAGAACGTTCCGGGCGGCGCGCACTGGCCACACCACTGCGCCGTCCTTGGCAGGCGTGTGCGGCGCGCACTGGCCACACCACTGCGCGGTCCCAGTCCGGGCGGCGCGCACTGGCCACCCGGCGCGCACTGGCCACACCCGTGCGCTTGCCCCTTCCGATGACGTGGCCAGACCACTGCGCCCCGCCAGTGCGCGGCACCTGGTCGCGAGCGCGCACTGGCCACACGACTGCGCGGTCCCAGTCCGGGCACATGGGTGACACTTTCTCCGGGTCCTATGGGCAGACCGCCGTGGGCGCACTGGCCACACCAGTGCGCGGGCCCCGGGTGTCGTGGCCAGACCACTGGATCCGACGATGTGGCCACACCACTGCGCCCCGCCGTCCGCGCGCATGGCTGACACGTCTTCCGGGCGACGTGGCCACACCATTGCGCGCCGCTCGGGTCTCGTGGCCAGACCACTGCGCGGGGGGATGACTGCCAACGCGCACTGGCCACACCAGTGCGCGACGCCAACTACTCGTCGGCGGACGGGCGTAATGCGCACTAGCCACACCAGTGCGCTGGCCGACGCCTTCCGACGACGTGGCCAGACCACTGCAGACTAGCGCGCACTGGCCACACCATTGCGCTAGCCCGACGACGTGGCCACACCACTGCGCCCCGCCGTCCGGGCGCATGGCTGACACGTCTTCCGGGCGACGTAGCCAGACCACTGCGCGCCGCAGTCCAGGCACATGGGTGACACTCTCTCTGAGGACACGCACTCGTAACTGTGCGCATTGGCCACACCAGTGCGCGGGTCCCGGGTGTCGTGGCCAGACCACTGCGCGGGGGATGACGGCCAACGCGCACTGGCCACACCAGTGCGCGACGCCAACTACTCGTCGGCGGACGGGCGTACGTCAGAGCCCGTCGACGCGTCGGCACCAGTGCACGAGTTGAGTCCCTCGCGGGAGCGGGCGGGGGGGGCGCGAAGCCTAGGTCGGCGTTCCGGTTACCAGCGTCGGCGCGGGGGCTCGGAGCTGTGGCCGAGGCGAGATGACCGCGCAGGCGATCGTGGCGGGAATCGGTGCTTGTGATCGCCGCAGGGGGCGGCGAGGGCACCGCTCACGCGTCTTTTCGGCGTTCTATTCCTTCGAGGGTCGCGGCACCGCCATGACGGCGCTTGTCGCGTCGACCGTGCGGCGCCTCGGCTCGACGCCCTCGGCGACGGTTCCGATCCCGCACGTGCGCAGGTGCGCACGTCGTGCGGCGGTCGGCGACACTGCGGCGACTATGGCACGTCCGACGCCTCCACGGATGTCTGAGACACCGCCTCCAGACCCCACTCCTCGTTCGTCGGGCGGCGCCTCGCGCGTGAGCGGGGCGCCCTTGGACGACGCCGTCGACGCGGCCATCGCGTCGATGTCGATCCATCCGAACGCCACGCGCTTCGATCCGGCAAGCGTCACGCGTCCCGACGAGCGGCTTCTCCGCTACTACCAGATCGTCTCGGCGCTCACGCTCGTCTTCTTCCCGATCACCTTCATCCCGCTCTACCTTCGCTATCGCACGCTGCGATACCGCTTCGACGACGAGGGCGTCGGCATGAGCGTCGGTCTCCTCTTCAAGCAGGAGACCTACCTGACGTACCGGCGCATCCAGGACATTCACGTCACCCGCGGACTCCTGCAACGATGGCTCGGGCTCGCGACCGTCTCGGTGCAGACCGCGGCGGGCTCGTCCTCGGCGGAAATGACGATCGAAGGCGTCGCCGATCCGGACGGACTCCGCGACTGGCTTTACACCCGCATGCGCGGCGCGCACGATCCGCACCCGGCGGCGCGCTCGGATGGAAGCGGCGAGGAATCGGCGCCGACGTCGGGGGCCGACGACGACGGCGCCGACGACGACATGCTCACGCTTCTTCGCGAGATTCGCGACGAGGTTCGTGCCCTGCGCGCCGCGGCCGCAACCGAGCGGCGGTCGCGCGAGCCTTTGTCGGACGAAGGAGGCGCGGGATGAACGAGCGAGCCTCGATCAGCTCCGCCGTCGCGAAGAAGACCTACCGAGGCGTGTGGGCGGTGCTTCGATCATGGTTCCGCGTGCCCGAGGAGCCGCCGACCTTGCCCTCGCGCGGCTCCACCCGCACTACGCGGCCGGCTCCGGGATTTCTGCGGTATCTCACGTTCCAATTCTGGGTGCTCCTTGTCATCTTCGACGTCGCGCTCATCGGCGCGTGGCTCGTCGTCCTGATCGTCAATCCGATGTTCGGCGCGATCATCGCGATCCCGGTGTGGATCGTCGCCATCGTGCCCGACATCGTGGCGTACGTCGCGATCCACCTTCGCTACGACTCCACCTGGTATGTGATCAGCGATCGAAGCATGCGCCTCCGGCGCGGCATCTGGGTCGTCGAGGAAGTCACGATCACGTTCGAGAACGTGCAGAACGTCTCCGTCCACCAGGGACCGGTGCAGCGCTACTTCGGCATCGCCAATGTCCTCGTGCAGACGGCGGGCGGCGGCGTCACCGTCGGACCCCACGGACCGGTCGCAAGCGGCGGACACATGGGACTCCTCGAGGGCGTCGACGACGCCGAGGCACTCCGCGACCTCATCATGGATCGCGTGCGGTCGTCGCGGTCGGCGGGGCTCGGCGACGAGCGCGAGCGCGCCGGCGACGCCATAGTTCGTCCGCGCGCGAACGGCGCCGCGACTCGTCGTGCGGCTGCGCACGGGGCCGCGATGCAGGCGATCCTGCGCGAGATTCGCGATGACCTGCGCGCCACGAACCTGGCGCGTTCGACCACGACGTGACGAGCGCGACGTCGCGGCCCGGCGCGAAGGCCGACAGGCCGGCGACGTCGCGCATGGGCACGGCTAGCCCCGCGGTCGTCCCTCCGTCGGCGTAGGGACCGACGTGCGGATCACCCCTTGGCGCAGGTACGCGCGGTACGACGGCACGCGCCACCGGTCCGTCGCGCCGGCGATCTCGACGGTGGAGCGGACGATCGCCGCGCGCGGGATCACGTCGGCGACGAGGACGCCCATCGTCAGCGCCGTGCCCGTCGCGCATTCCCGCACGAGATCGGCCCACTCCGGACGTTCGGCCGCGAGGAGGTCGAGCGGTTCGTCGTCCTCGTCCTCGTCGTCCTGCTCGAAGAGGTCGTCGTCGAGCCCGCGGTCGAATCCCACGCCGTCGTCGAGACGGATGGTCGGCAGGTCGGCCCACTGGCACGCCGTGACGGTCGCGGAGAATGCGGCGGCCCAGACCGCGCTCGACGCTCCGTCGTCGATGGCCTGCGGCGCGCGATCCACGAACTCGAGCATCAGCTCCCGCACCGCGAGCGCGCACTCGAAGCGCACCGTCGTCGGACCGCCGAAGTGCTCGAGATGGTGGATGAGCGCGCGATTCGCGATGGTCGCGAGGCGACCGCAGAGGCCCGGCCGCATCTCCTCGCGCCACGAGGTGTCGGCCAACGCGGCTTCCATCGTCTCTTGGGTCAGCAGTGCGGGAAACCTCGGGCGCAGGCGCGTGCGACCGCCATCCGGTGTGACCGGCTTCACCATGACAGAACCCTCCGAAGTCGTTGTCGCAAGGCCGCGCGGCATCCAGGCGCGCGGTCTCGCGTGCGTCACGACGGTGGCGGTGCGGCGCTCCGTCGATCAGCGGGCGGGAGAGTACCGCCGAAAACGCGATGGTCGAAAAGTCCTGCGCTTTTTCGGCGCGCCGGAATTTTGCGTGGCGACGAGTCGCCGCTCGAGCGCTTACGTCGCGCCGATCTCACGAAGGACGTCGCCGTCGATGCCGAGGAACTCGCGCATGTGCTGGTCGTACACCTCTTGGTCGCGGTCGCGGGAGAAGTCGAGGCGCAGCTCGTTGATGACCTTAGTGCCCTGGCCGATCCAGTCCTTCCAGGTCTCCGCCGAGATGTTGTCGAAAATCCACTGACCGACCGCACCGCGGAAGGGCGGCTTCTCGAGCTTCGTGCCCGGGCGCCCGGTCCGACGGCACACGAACGCGCCGCTCGCGCGCAGGCGCTCGGCGGCCTCGTCGGCCTCGCGCGAGAGGCGCGGCGGCTCGCGACCGATCGAGCGGAGGAGGTCCGCGATCGCCGTCTGCGGCATGCGATCGCCCTTCGCGCCTGCAACGGAGAAACCCTTCTCGAGGAAGGCCACGGCCTTGTCCGCCCATCCCGCCTCGATCATCGCCTTGCCGCCGAGCTGATACGCCTTGCTCATGTCGGGATTGATCTCGACGCAGCGCTCGAGGCTCTTCGCCGCCTCCGCCGCGCGGCCTGCCTGGAGATACGCGTTCCCGAGGCTGAAGTGCGCCATGTCGTTGTCGGGATCGGCCGACGCCATCTTCTCGAACTGCTGGATGCGGGCGTTGAGGTCGGGAGTGGTCATGGGAGGGGAATGGTAAGAGAAGGAGAAGGGAGGAACGGCCCACGACGGAAACGCGGGGCACGCCATTCGCGATCCTCGCTCCTCGAGCCTCGAGCCTCGATGCACGCACCTTCCCATCCTCGGGGCTTTCCCTCTACGCTTCGCCTTCCCGATGTCCACCCTCCCGACCACCCTGTGCGGGGTTCGACTCACGAATCCGCTCATCGCGGCCGCAGGAACGTGCGGCTACACCGGCGAACTGGGCGACGCGCTGCCGCTCGCGAAACTCGGCGCGGTGACGTCGAAGTCGATCACGCTCGAACCGCGCGACGGCAACGCGCCATGGCGCATGGTGGACATTCCCGGGGGCATGCTCAACGCGATCGGCCTCGCGAACGTCGGCGTCGACCGCTTCCTCGCGGAGAAGTTGCCGAGCGCCGCGGGCATGGGATGTCCGCTCATCGGCTCGATCGCGGGCCACTCCGTCGACGACTATCTCTCCGTTGCAGCCAAGTTCGACCGCGAGCCGTCGATCCCGATCGTCGAACTCAACGTTTCCTGTCCGAACACCGCCGACGGCCTCCAGTTCGGCGAGCATCCGCAGGCGCTGCGGCAACTCCTCGCGGCGGTGCGCCCCGCACTTCCGTCGACGAAGATGCTCGTGAAGCTCTCGCCGAACGTCGGCGACATCGTGGCGATGGCGAAGGCCGCGATCGACGGCGGCGCCGACGGCCTCACGCTCATCAACACGGTGAGCGCGATGGCGATCGACGTCGAGCGTCGCGAGCCGAGGCTCTCGCGCGGCACGGGCGGCCTGAGCGGCACGGCGATCCACGCGATCGCGGTGCGCATGGTGCATCAGGTCTATCGCGGCGTCGCAAGGGACGCGCGCATCCCGCTCGTCGGGCTCGGCGGCGTCATGCAGTGGCAGGATGCGGCGGAGCTCGTCCTCGCGGGAGCGACGTGCGTCGGCCTGGGCACCGCGCTCTTCGTGGACCCGCGCACGCCGCTCCGCGTTGCGAAGGGACTCGACGCGTGGGTGCGGCGCCAAGGTGCGACGTCGATCGGCGAGCTGGTCGGCGCGCTCCGGACGTGACCGCGCACACGCTACGCTGGCGGACGATGACGAAACGCGAACGTGAACGCTTCGACACGATCTTCGAGGACGTGCTCGAATCGCTGCCCGAGTCGATCCACGCGCTCCTCGACGACGCGCCGGTCGTCCTCGAAGACCGCGCGCCGCGCAAGGTGCTCGAGGAGCTCGGCATCGAGCCCGAGGACGACGACCTCTGCGGCCTGCACACCGGCGTCCCGCTGACGCAGCGATCCGTGAACGACCACGGTGTCCTCCCCGACGTGATTCACCTCTTCCGCGAGGGGATCGTGGCGCACGCGGGCGGGTGGGAGGAAGGCGAGGACGAGGAGGGGCCGTACGGCGGCGAGGAGCGGATTCGCGAGGAGATCCGCATCACGCTGCTGCATGAGATCGGCCACCACTTCGGCCTCGACGAGGACGACCTCGAGCGGCTCGGATACGCCTGACGGCTCGCTCCGCGTTGCAGCCCGTTCCGCGTTGCGGCAGTTTCCGCGTCGTCGCCTGCAACGTGGAGTGTCACGCAGATACGAGCGTGCGCTCCGCAAGCCCGAGGAAGGTCGCGTCGCCCGGCGCGCTCAAGGCGCGCGACGCAGGCACGTTCAGGGTGAACTGCGACCCCGAGACCCAGCCGACGATGCGTGCGAAGCGCGTGCGATCGCGGCCTTCGCAGCAGATGACCTCGCCGTCCTCGATGCGGGCGATTGCGTCGGTCACGGGCTCGCCGCCGCCCACGTCGGCCGCGCCGAGCGACGCGCGGGCGTGGCGACCGGACCAGATCGCGGTGCGGCCGCGTCCGAGGCGATCCTCGGCCCAGCGCGCCGCGAGCTGGTCGACGTCGTGGTTGCCTGTCCATGCGATCACCCAACCGACGTCGTCGGGCGCCGCGATGTCGTCCATCCAACGCGCATCGGTCGCATCGCCGGCGATCGCGTCGAGCCCTTGCGCCTGCGCGGCATGCACCTGCGCGATGCTCTGGTCGACGATGCGCACGTGCACGCCGTGCGAGGAGAGGAGTTTCGCGAAGGCAACGCTGAGCGGATGTCCTCCGATGAGCATGACCGCCGAGCCTTCGCCGGCGCGGACGCGAAGCGCCCAGCCGATGACGGGCGAGATGATCGTTCCCGCGAGCACGGTGCCGACGATCGTCACGAACATGACGACGTCGAGGCGATCGACATCGGCGAGGAGGAGGCTCGTCGTCGAGGCCGAATCGGTCCCGTCGCCGGCGAGTGCGGCGCGAAGCTCCGCGGCGGCGACCGCGGTGACGGAGAGCGCCACGATGCCGCGCGGCGCGAAGGTCGCCGCGAACGCGCGTTCTCCGGGCGAAAGCCGCGATCGAAACGTGGAGAGCGTCACCGCGACGGGGCGGATCGCGAAGAGGAGGACGCCCACGAACGCCGCTTCGCGCCAGCCGACCACGGAGAGTCGCCGTATGTCGAAGCGCGACGCCAGCAGCACGAATAGGGTGCCCACGAGCATCACCGCGAGCAATTCCTTGAACGCCCGCAGCTCGGTCGCGCCGAGCACCTTCGCCCGCGCCATGATGACGCCGCAGATCGTGACCGCGGCCAGCCCGCCTTCGGGGGCGATCGCTTCGCCGAGTCCGACGCACGTCATGCACACGCCGACGGCGACGAGATTCACGAGGCGCGGATCGGGGCGCGCGGCGTGGCCGAGCCACTGGAGGAGACGCCGCCCGACGACGCCCATGACGATGCCGAGGCACGCGCCGCCGATGAGCGGCTTCAGGAAGAGGAAGGCGCCGGCGCCGGCGATGCCGAGCGCGGGGCCGCCGTCCAGATAGCGGCGCACGATCTCGAGCGTCGTCACCGTGGCGACGACGCCGAGGGGATCGATCAGCACCGCCTCCGCGCCGAGGACCGCATGCAGGCGCGGCGCGACGCGCATCGAGCGGAGAATCGGCTGGACGACCGTGGGGCCCGTCACGATGAGCGCGGCGCCGAGGATGATCGCGATCGGCCAAGTGAACCCGAGGAGGTAGTGCGCGGCGACGCTCGCGCCGATCCAGGTCAGGAGCGCGCCGACCGTGAGGAGTCCCCAGACCGCGCGCGGCGCGCGGCCAAGCTCCTCGCGGTTGAGGTGGAGCGCGCCCTCGAAGATGAGGAGGCCGATCGCGACGGTGATGAAGCCGGTGAGCGAATTGCCGAGCGACCCCGCGTCGACGACGCCGAGTCCGGAGGTCCCGAGGCCCACGCCGACGACGAGGAGCGGCAGGAGGGACGGGACCCGGAGGCGCCGGCACGCGACGCTTACGAGGGCGCTGACTCCGAGCGAGAGCGCAAGGGATTGGGCGGCGGAATCGGACACGGGGACGGGGTGTGGACGGGTCGCGGGGACGCGAGTCGAAATCGGGGCCGCAGCGTAGCGACGCGCGCGGATTGCGCGCGATCGGCCACAACCTGTCGTGGGTTTCTGCGCGTCGACCACAAGTCGCGTCGGCGAGCGCGAAACGGCTCGGCGCTTTTTCATCGGCCGCGCGCGCGCGAGCCGAAAACGACGGGCCGGGCAACCTTGCCTAGAGGCCGACGCACGACGAATTGAGGCCTTCGTCCATGCCGAGCAAGAACGAACTGATCGACCGCATCCGCCAGATCAACCAGAGCGCCGACGGGCGTTGGCTCGAGTCCTTCGACCAGCAGGCGCTCTTCGACTACTTCGAGCACCTGCAGATCCTCGCCGAACCGCGGGGCCGCTCGAGCGTCTGGCGTCGTCGCGGCGACACGACTGCGATCGTGGCCCTGAGCAACCGCTCGGAGTGAGCGTCCGCCCGATGCGAACGGGCGGTCGCGCGCGGCGCGGAGTTAGGCCGCGCCCTGCGACTCAGTCCTCGACGACGCGCATCGCGAAGAGATCCTGGACATCGATGAGTCCGAGCGGTCGATCGTCGTGGTCGACGACGGGAATCTCGTCGAGCCGGCACTCGCGGATGAGCTGCACCGCGTCGCGCACGAGCGAATCGACGCCGAGCCGCTTCGGCTGCTTCGTCATGACCGCGCGGATCGGCTGATCGAGAAACTCCGCGTTGCCGGAGTTCACGAGGCGGCGAAGGTCGCCGTCGGTGAAGATGCCCGAGAGGCGACCGGACGGATCGACGAGGACGACGGCGCCCGCGCGTCGGCCCTCGCCGGCGGTCTTGAGCGCGTCGCGCACGAGCGTCGTGTCGGCGATGACCGGGAGGTTCGATCCGACGCGGAACCGGATGATCTCGGTGACCGGCTTGAGGTTCGCGCCGAGCATGCCGCCCGGATGGCGGCGGTGGAAGTCGTCGGCGGTGAAGTTGCGTCGGCGGCTGACGGCGAGCGCGAGGACGTCGCCCGCCGCGAGCATCGCGGTGGAGGACGCGGTCGGCGCGAGGCCGTTCGGGCACGCTTCGACGATCGGACCGAGGTCGAGGTGGACGTCACAGAGGCGTGCGAGGCTCGACGCGGGCTTGCTCGACATGCCGATCCGATTCACGCCATCGGCCTTGAGGATCGCCGCGAGGGTCACGACCTCGTCGGTCTCGCCGCTGAAACTCAGGAGGAGGACGACGTCTCCGGTGCGGATTCGGCCGAGATCGCCGTGGACCGCCTCCGCGGGGTGGACGACGTGCGACGGCTGGCCGAGGCTCGCCAAGGTCGCCGAGATCTTCGCCCCGACGAGACCCGACTTGCCCATGCCGCTCACGACCACGTGGCCGGGGCATGCAACGAGGAGATCGATGGCGGCCTGCCACGCGGTGGCTTCGGGCGACGACGGAGCGGCCAGCCGCTCGGCGAGCCGGCGGATGGCGTCGGCTTCGGCGGTCAGGGCGTTAACGAGGAAGGCGCGTTCGGCCGTGGCCGGGCCGTTCGTGGCGGGGAGGACGGAGGCGGACATGCGGGAAGAGTCTACCGTGCGGCGGGAAACGGCAGATTTCTGGCGCCGCAATGCCGGACCATACGCCGTCGTTGGCGGTGCCCCAGACGCTCCTGCGGGAGTCCCGCTGGCGAACCCCACTTGGAGATTCCGCATGACCACGCGCTCGCTCGCGTCGCTCGCCGGGGCCGCACTGACGATCTCCCTCACGGTCTCCACGTTGCAGGCGATCGGCGCGCCCGCGACGCCCGCGCCGCCCGCGCTGGGCGTGCGCTATCTCGTCGTCTGGTATACGAAAGACGCAGGCCCGCAGTACCGACCGGCCGCGCACAAACTCATCAAGATGCATGGCGCGTCGGAGTTCAAGTGGGACGGCGACATCGAGGCGCTCAAGGACGAGCTTCTTGAGCAGAAGCCTGCGCATCTCGCGCTCGTCCTTCCGCCCGACCTGATCGATGCGCAGCTCGTTCGCGACCTCGCGCCGACGCTCGCGCGCTTCGACGACGATCCCTTCCTCGACTGCCGACTCGGATTCATCACCGGCGGCGACGGGAAGATCGCGGCGGACTTCGTCGACACCATCGCGAAGGCGAGCGGCGGCGACATTCCCGACCGCACCGTGAGCGCCCGCATCGAGCTGTCGGAGAAGAGCGTGCGCGCCGGTCCGGCCGCGCTCGAGTCGGCGATCGACCGGGCGCTCTCCTCGGTCGACCTCGAGATCGGCGCGAAGGACCCGGCCTGGCAACCGTTCATCGACAAGCAGCGGCACGAGCTCATGGACGCGGGCATCGTCGAGATTGTCGACACCGGCGTCTCCGCGTTGCGGGACTTCACGCCGGCGATTCTCTTCGGCACGAACTCGCTGTATCCGGCGATCATCTTCGACGGCTCCTCGCGCAACGCGGCCACCGAACCCGTCGACCCCTCGACGGTCGACGAGAAGGCGACGATCGCGACGATGCCGATCGTGCTCGAGGCCATACGGCTCGGCGCCGTCGCGTACGTCGCGTCCGTCGGGGCCGCGAGCCCGAATCGCACGAGGCTCGAGCAGTGGCTCATTCTCGAAGGCGATCGCTCGATCGGCGACGCGCTTCGGATCGCGCACGACGACCTCGTCATCGGCGCGCTCGACGACGAGGTCATGCGCGACTATCTCGTCGAGGGCTTCCGCAACGGGGAGATGCCGCTCGAATCGGTCGAGCTCTACGACGACGTCGCATTGCGCGTTCTCTTCGGCGATCCGGCGTTCGTCCCGTTCCGCGACCGGCGCCCGTCGAACCATGCGGTCGACTTCGACGTCTCGAAGGACTCGCTCGCCGTCACGAGCGAGTGGACGCGCCTCGACCTCGATCCCTGGGTGTGGGACCGATGGCGCGCGGACTCCGCGGTCGGCCGCGAGTTGGGGCGGGTGTACGAGCGGATTGAATTGCCGTTCGGGCTGCGGCTCGATCACGATCAGCTGCCGATCGTCACCGCCGTGAAGGTCGAGGCGACGGGGGGGCGACGACGCCAGGACGTTCCCGCGACCGGCGTCGCGTATCGCGAACTCGATCCCGACGGCCGCTCGGTGCTGCACGTCTTGGTCCGCGGGCCGCGGGCCCTGATGCGGCCTCCGGGACCGGTCGATCCCGAGGCGACGCTCCGGAGTTACGCGGAATTGGTGCTCGTCCCGATCCCCGCGCGGTGACTCCGTCCGTCGGGCGCCGGAGCGCCGGGGAGGCCGCGCCGATACGCTACCGGCATGTCCTCTCCGGACGACTACCAAGTCCATCTCTCGAGCTTTCAAGGGCCGCTCGACCTACTCCTCTACCTGATCCGTCGGGCCGAGGTGGCGATCGAGGAGATCCCGATCCACGAGATCACCGAGCAGTACCTCTCGTACCTCGAGCAGCTCGGGACCGACGACCTCATCGACATCGACGTTGCAGGCGAGTTCCTCGTGATGGCCGCGACGCTCGTCGAGATCAAGTCGCGCACGCTCGCGCCGAAGCCGGAAGGGGAGGACGGGCAGCCCGCCGCCGAGCCGAAGGAAGCGGTCGATCCGCGGCAGGAATTGGTCGCGCAGCTTCTTGCGTACCAGCGCTTCCGCAACGCCGCCGACGAGTTGGAGCGGCTTCGCGCCGAGTACTCCGCGAAGTGGGTGGCGCGGGCGCACGGCAGCGAAGTGCCCGAACGCTCCGACGACGCGGAGATGGACGTCGACCTCGAGGACGCGCACATCCTCGACCTCTTCGAGACCTACGAACGGATCATCGGATCGATCGATCTCTCGCGCCTGGGTGACCACCGCGTCGAGTACGACGACACGCCGATCACGCTCCACCAGACCGACTTGCTCGACCGGCTGCAACGCTCGGTGACGAAGAAGCTGTCCCTGCGCGACGCCTTCGACGGCCGCACGCGCGGCGAGATGATCGGGCTCTTCCTGGCGACGCTCGAACTCGCGCGGCAGCGGAAGATCCTGGTGAAGCAGGACGATGTCCTCGGCGACATCCAGATCGAGCTCAATCCCGAGGACGACGGCGTGATGGCGTTCGAGAGTTCCGAGGCGAAGAGCTGAGAGCGTGGTGGGGTGCGGTCTGGCGGGAGGACGTGGTGCGCGCGGGACGCGGCACGCGGGGGTCTGGTTTCGCCCTGCAACGGGGAGAAGGAACCACAGATGAACACAGATGAACACGGATGAACACGGATGAACACGGATGAGAGGGAAGGGCGGCGCGGGGGTGGCATGCGCCGAGGTCCGTGAAGGTGAACGGGTATCGCGCGGACCACGATCTTCGATTAGGGATGTAGAACGAAGACCGCCGTTCGACCCGGCCGCGGACGCGGTGGCCTTCGGCACCTCTTCTCCTATCGGTGTTCATCAGTGTTCATCTGTGGCTCCTCTTCTCTGTTGCAGGCGGGAGAAGGAACCACAGATGAACACAGATGAACACGGATGAGAAGGAAGGGCGGCGCGGGGGTGGCATGCGCCGGGGTCCGTGAAGGTGAACGGGTATCGCGCCGACCACGACTTTCGATTAGGGATGTAGAACGAAGACCGCCGTTCGACCCGGCTGCGGACGCGGTGGCCTTCGGCACTTCTTTTCCTATCGGTGTTCATCAGTGTTCATCTGTGGTTCCTCTTCTCTGTTGCAGGCGTGAGAAGGAACCACGGACGAACACAGATGAACACGGATGAGAAGGAAGGGCAGCGTGGGGGTGGCATGCGCCGAGGTTCGTGAAGGTGAACGGGTATCGCGCGGACCACGACTTTCGATGAGGGATGTAGAACGAAGACCGCCGTTCGACCCGGCTGCGGACGCGGTGGCCTTCGGCACTTCTTTTCCTATCGGTGTTCATCCGTGTTCATCGGTGGTTCCTCTTCCCTGTTGCAGGCGGGAGAAGGAACCACAGATGCATACGGAGAAAGGCCCGAAAGGGCGAGCGCGGCGTCAGGGGACGGGCTCGCCCCCGCGACTCGGTTCTCACTTGCCGAAAAGCGCGTAGCTCAAGACGTTGATCGGCATGTTGACCTGCACGCCGACGAGGTGGTCGTCCACGCCGCCGACTTCCTGGTACGCGTAGCCGACCTGCATCTGAACTTGCGGCGAGAAGAAGGTGTAGCCGAGCGTCGCGCTCAGGAGCAGGTCGTCGGATTCGTTGCCGAATCCGTCGTCGGTGTTGCGCCAGGTCGCCGCGAGGTCGACCTCCCAATCGCCGTACGCGAACGTCACGCCAGGGGTGAAGTAGTCGGCGTTCGCGCCGTCGACACCCTGCCAATCCCAGAAGTGCACGTACTCGAAGCTCGGGGCGATGCTGAAGAACTTCCCGTCCACCGTACTCATCACGTCGTCGATGATCGGGATCGTCCAATTCAGGCCGGCGCTCAGGCCGTTCTCGCGCGGGCCGCCGTCACCGGCGCTCGACTGCGAGAGGAAGGAGACCTGGTAGTTGAGGCTCGGATAGAGGAGCGGCACGTCGCTCGCGGTGTAGGAAACGAGCCAGCTCGCGCCGTCGTCGCCGCCGACCACGCCGTCGGTCTGCGCCGGCCCCGAGTCGTAGAGCACGGTCTTCGAGAGGAACGAGCCGTCGATCGTGAACGCGCCGAACTGGAGCGCGTGCACGCCGCCGCCGTCGTTGCCGGTCGAGAGAAGGCCGAGCGCGCCGACGCGCCCGTCGAACTGATAGTCGCCGACGAACTCGCCGTCGAAGACGCCGGGCAACGTGTTCCACGAGAAGCCGAACGGCACCGTGAAGATGCCGCCCTGGAGCCCGAGGCGCTGGTCGCTCCAGTTGAAGTACAGGTCGTCGACGCCGAAGCCCTCGCCGTTGAAGACGAGTGTTTCGCCGGGATCGGGATCGCGCACCTGGTCGATCGAGAGATTGACGACCGTCGTGAGGGTCGGCGTGATCCAGGTGTACGACGACATTGCGAGCGAGCCGGTGACGACGTTCGTGTCGTTGGCCTCGCTGTAGGTCCACGAGAGCTGCGGCTGGATGCCGAAGTTCATGACGGGGCCGTGCCAGCCGTCGAAATCGGCGAAGAGGTCGGCGATGCGCGTGAACGCGCGGCGATCGGACTTCGCCTGCGGATTCTGCTGCGCCAGGGCCTGCGGCGCGGCGGCGCACGCCGCGACGACGGCCGCGATCGCGATGCGTGCGTTCATCGGGTTGCCTCGCTTCCGGCGGCTGCAACGCGGTGTGGGACGCGCGCCGAGTTCGCGCGGATCGCGGCGACGATCTCGTCGGGCGATGCCGTCAGGTCGAAGCGCCGGAAGATCCGTCCGCCGGGACCGACGAGATAGAGGTCGGTCGAATGTCGCACCGTGTACGTGCCGTCCGGATCGGGCGGCTGCGGCTCGTAGGTCGCGCCGAAACTCCGCGCCGCCGCGGCGGTCGCGTCGGGCGTTCCCCGCAGCGCGACGAGCGGCACCGGCGCCGACTGCACGTACGAGGCGAGCGTCGCGTCGGTCTCGCGCGAGGTGTCGACCGAGACGAGCGCGTAGCGCACGGACGGGTCGCCGTTGCCGAGGAGCGAGCGCACGCGGGCGTACGACGCGAGCGTGCGCGGGCACGCGCCGCGGCACCGCGTGTAGCCGAACGCGAGGAGCGTGAGCCCGTCGAAATCCGCTTCGGTGACCGTGGCGCCGCGCTGGTCGACGAGCGTGAACGGCCCGCCCGTCGCGTTCGGATCGGCGGCCTTCACCGTGTCGTGATCCTCCGGCAACGCGGAGTTCGCATTCGCCGCCGGCGCTTTGGGGTCGTAGACCTCGATTGACGCCATCATGCCGCCGTCCTCGTGCTCGAGGATGTGGCAGTGGTAGACGAACTTGCCGAGGACGCACGGATGCGTGAACGGGATGATGATCTCGATCTGGCCGTAGATCGGCACGTTCACGGTGTCGAGGTGCCCTACGAAGGGCTGCGGATCTCCGTTGACGCTCACGACCTGGAAGTCGGTCTGATGAATGTGGAAGGCGTGCAGTTCGCCGGTGGCGTTCACGATCGTCCACTTCTCGACGGTGCCGAACGGCACGCGGGTGTCGACGCGCGAGCCGACGAACACCGAGTTGTTCACGCGGAAGTCGGTGTCGGTCTCGTCGAAGACGATCGTGCGCGTCGCGTCGATCGTCCGCGTGCGGAGATCCTCGATCGGCATCGACGCGGCCCGCGCGATCGGCAGCGCGATCCGCGTTGCAGCCGGTTCGCCGGCGCACACCATCGTCGCGAGCCGCTCGGCCGGATAGCCGTCGCCCGCGGGGCCGGTGCGGATCCGGCTCGTCGTGAGCGGCGTCTCGCCGGGATCGCCGCCTTGCACGAGCACTTCGACGCGCGCGGCCGGCGCGAGCAGGTAGCGCGTGGCCGGCGTCATCACCGGGACCGGGTTGCCGTCGGTGGCGACGATCCAGAAGGTCTTGCCGCCGAGCTCGAGGTTGAAGTAATGGTCGCTCGACTGGTTCACGAAGCGCCACAACTGCGTTTCGCCTGGGCGAATCGCGATCGCGGGATCCGTTTGCCCGTTCACGGTGCGGAGGAGCGGAATGCCCGAGGTCTGGATGCCCCACGTGAGGTCGCCGTTCCAGGCGCGCTGCACGGCGCTCAGGATGAGCACGTGCTCCGTGAGGTTCGCCGACGCGAGCTCGGGCCACCCTTCGAGCACGCCGTCGACGATGACGCTGCCCGCGAGCCCGCTCATCACGAGCCGCTCGCTCGATTGGTGCGCGTGCGAGTGATGCCAGTAGAGCCCGGGCTGGTGGTAGTCGGGGATCGTGATGCGGTACGTGTACTCGTGGCCCTGCGGCACGCGCGTCCAGATGTTGTCGCCGTACTCGAGCGGCGACACCTGCATGCCGTGGTAGTGGATGTTCGTGCTCTGGTCGCCGTCATTCACGAGCGTGAGCTCGATGCGGTCGCCGCGCGCGACGCGGATCGAGGGCGGGATGTAGGTCTCGTTGTAGACGAGCGTGCGCACGGTGGTGTTGCCGACCGGAACGGTCGCGCGGCTCACGCGAAAGGTCGCCTTCGCCACGCCGTTCTCCGCGCGTATCTCGGGGATGTCGCGAAGCGGCTCGCGGACGGGCGCCGTGTCGGCGACCGCGTTCCCGGCAACGGTGAGCGTGAGCGCGATGAACGCCGCCGCAGCAATTCGATGCTGTCGCATGAGGGCTCCTTGCGGATTGGCCGCGCGGCGCCGAACGACCGCGCGGGCGCGGCGGACTGTACCCGGATTGCGGGGCGCTCGTGCGCGTTGTTAGCCGCGCGTCGCCGGCGCGCCGAGGATCGTTTCCGTTTGGCGCCGATGGATCCGAAGGTGCATGCCGACGAGCGCGTGCCAGCCGCGGACGTCGAGCGGGCCGAACCACGGATGGGCGTACCGCGCGGCGCTCGCCGGGTTCGCCTCCGCGATCGCGGCGAGGATCGTGTCGCACGAGCGTTCGTAGGGAACGCGGATCGATCCGTCGACGGCGGGGGAGGGCTTCACGTCGGCGGTGCTCGTCGCGCCGGGCGGCACGATGCCGTTCGACAGCGACCGCATCACGCCCGCGACGCCCTCATGGACGCGACGAAGGTGGTCGAGCGTCATCCAGACGGACCAATGGCGGCTCGAGTCCTCGAGGCCGCGAAGGCGCGGGATGAGGACGCGGACGCCCAGGCGATCGGGCGCGGTCGCGTCGAGGATCGCGGCGATGCGGGCGCGTTCGTCGGTGATGTCCGCGGTGAAGGACGCGGGCGTGCCGCGGGCACGGCGGAGGCGAAAGAGGACGCGGGCCACGAGGAGTTCGGGAAGCGGAAGGCCGGCGCCCGGAGGCGCGAGGCGGGGTTCGGCGTTCACTTGCATAGTGCAAGTATCGTCTCATACTTGCAAAATGCAAGTGACGGGGCGGGTCGAACCGATACGATGGCCCACGATGGCTGCCCGCACACGACAACGGACGGCGCCCAACCCGCACCCCGACCCGCAGCCCGACCCGCAGCCCAACCCGGACTCCGCCGCCAGCACTCGGCGGTCGCCCTGTCCGGTGGCTTGCGCGCTCGACCTCGTGGGCGACCGCTGGACGCTCCTCGTGGTGCGCGATCTCTTCTTCGGCCGGACGCGCTTCCGCGACTTCGCCGCGTCGCCCGAGCGAATTCCGACGAACATCCTCTCCGAGCGCCTCGAGCGGCTCGTCGCGCACGGCGTCGCCGAGCGCGTGCCGGCCGACGATGGGTCGGCGCGGCAGGGCTATCGATTGACGCGCAAGGGGAAGGCGCTCCTGCCGATCCTTGAGGCGATGAAGAGCTGGGGCCTGAAGTGGGAGCCGGGGACGAAGGCGATGCGCGCGGGGGGTGTGGGAGGCGGCTGAGGATGCGAAGGGGGGAAGGGCGGCGCTCGAGGTGGCGCTCGTGGGCGGTTCGTCGTTCTTCTGGCTGCAACGGGGAGAGGAACCGCCGATGAACGCAGAGGAATTCGGATGAAGAAGCGAGGTTCGTGGTAGCCGTGCGTGCGCGGAGGCCGAGGCGGCTCAGTGCTCCGGCCTGAGAGTTCGCGCGGCAACGCCGTGTCGGCCTTCCGCTCCTATCTGTGTTCATCCGTGTTCATCCGTGGTTCCTTCTTCTTCCTGCAACAGAGAGAGGGAACCACCGATGAACACAGATGAACACGGATGAAGAGTACAGGCAGTAGCCGCCGTGCGTGCGCGGAGCTCATCCGAGTCGGGCGCCGACGCCAACGCGGCTGAGCGCTCGGGCCTGCGAGTTCTCGCGGCAACGCCGTGTCGGCCTTCCGCTCCTATCTGTGTTCATCTGTGTTCATCCGTGGTTCCTTCTCCTTACTGCAACAGAGAAGGGAAACCACCGATGAACACAGATGAACACGGATCAAGAGTAAAAGCAGTAGCCGCCATGCCAGCGCGCAGCCTCAGCTCTCCGCGTTGCCGCGCACGCGGTCCTTCGCGGCGCGCAGGCGGCCGAGCTCGGGCGTCGCGGCGCTCTCCGGTTCCGCGTTGCCGCTTGGGCGCGCGTCGGGCGCAGGAGGGACGTCTCGACGTGTCGCGGCCACCGGAATCACGGCCGCGGCCGCAGCGGCGAGCATGCGCTCCTTGCGGAGCGCGAGCCGTCGCGCGGCGGTGTCGGCAACGAAGAGCGCCGCCGCGAGGACCGCGCAGAGGTCCCAGATCGACGTCCGTCGATACGGCATGCGCACGTTGTCGCGCGACCAGAGATCGTTCGGCGGACCGGCGAGGGAAAGGACGCGCCCGCCGGTCGTGGCCGCCGCGCGGGTGAGCCGCCCGAGGTCGGTGCCTTCGGCGAGCCGTTCGCGGTCGTCGCGCACGATCACTCCGCGGCGTGCCGTGCGCACCGAGGCGCCGTCGTCGACCGCGGCCTGCGCGAGCGCGATGCCGCCTGCGAGCGGTCCGGTGCGCCCCACGAACTCCGTGAGCGAGGTGCGCTCGAGCGGAACCAGCCGTTCGACGCCCGCGCCGTCGACAAGGCGCACGGCGCTCGTCCGCACCGCGCCCGGCTGCTCGCCGCGCACGGAGAGCGAGATCGCGGTCTCGCCCGCGCTCGGACGCACGCGCAGGACGAGCGTCCCGTCGTCCGCCGGTCGGAGCGATCGCTTGAGGAGATGCCGCCAGAGCGTCGCGTACGAGTCGCTCGCGAGCCAGCCGCGGTCCCAAGCCGCCGTCGCGTCGCCCGTCCATGCGTACACGCGTCCGAGGCCGTGATTCCAGTGCGCGAGGATCGGATCGCCGCGCGGCGACTGCGCGTCGATCGTCGCGAGACCGAGGCGCGGCGCGGTGACGACGTAGCCGGTCATCTCGGGCAGCGGATCCGACACGCCCGCGAGCGGCAGCAACGACGAGGTGACGGTCGGCCGAAACGCGTCGCCTTCGGCGATGAGCGAGCGCTTCAGGAGGAACGTCTCGCGCTGGAAAATCGGCGTGAGCGACTTCTCCGCATTCTTCGAGTCGGCGGCCCAATGGCGCCCGCCGCCGAGCTGCGCGAGGCCGCGCATCAACGGCGCGTTCACGGAGTCGCCGACGACGATCGTCGAGAGCGTCGTGCCTTCGTTCGCCATCGCGCGGGCGATCGCGAGGCCGGTCTGCGCGTCGCCCGCCGTCTCGCCGTCCGACAGCACCACGACGTGCCGCGTGCCGAGCGGCCGCGTGGAGAGTTCGGTCCGTGCGAGCTCGAGCGCGGGGAAGAGATCCGTGCCGCCGCCCGAGCCGAGCGACGCGATCGCGCGCCCGATCGCCTCGGGGTCGGCGTTCAGGGTGAGCGGCACGATGACGTCGCTTGCGGCGTCGAACGCGATCACGGTGACGAACTGGTCGCGCCCGAGCGCCCGCACCGCGGCGATCGCCGCGTCGGCCGCCAAGTCGAGCTGCGACTTTCCGCCCGCGAGCCGTCGGCTCATCGAGCCCGAGCGATCGATCACGAGCGCGAGCGCGGACGACGGCACGTGTCGTTCCGGCGGAGGATCGAGTTCGAGCGGAAGGATCTCGGCGAAGCGCGAGCCGATCCAGCCGCCGGCGCCGTAGGCGTTGTGGCCGCCGACCGTGACGAGGCCGCCGCCGAAGTCGCGCACATACTGCATCAGGGCCGCTTCGCCTTGGCGCGTGGTGTCGAACGCGCCGAAGTCGCAGAGGACGATCGCGTCGAAGCTGGCAAGCTCCGCGGCGGACGTGCCGAGCGCGCTCGGCGCGATGGCCACGACATCCACGTCCTCGCCTTCGAGGGCGGACACGAGATCGGCGCTGCGCGAGGAGTTCGACACGACGGCGACCCGGGCGCGGCCCGACGCGAATGCGATGGCGCTTCCCGTCTCGAGGTCGGCGTCGCCGCGCGGATCGTTCGTCTCCACGCGCACGTCGAATCGGCACGCGCCCGAGGCGGGAGCTGCAACGTCGATGACGAACGTCTCGCGTCCCGGCCTGATCGACACGGGCACGCGACGCTCGCCCGACGCGACCGGTTCGAGCACGCCGTTGCGCCGCACGGTGATCCAGGCGTCGAGCGCTTCACGCGACTCGATCGTGACGCGCAGCGGAACGATCGAGCCGGCCCGCACGACGTCGGGGGTGAGCACGCTCTCGACGACGACCGGAGGCCGCTCGCCGGCGTCGATCGGGACGACGTCGATCGGGATGCCGGCCGCCGCCGCGGCACGCACGGCGGCGTCGAACTCGCCTGCGAGGTCGTGGCCGTCGCTCACGAGGGTGAGCCGGCCGCCCGCATCCGGCGGCAACGCAGAGAGCGCAAGCGAGACGGCGGCGCCGAGATCGGTGAAGTCGCGCGATTGCGACGCGTCGGCGCGGGCCGCAAGCTGGGCGGCGGCGTCGGTGGGCGTGGTCGGGAGCGGGGCGTGCCTCAGAAGGGGCGTCGCCGCCGCGGTCACGACGCCCAGTCGGTCGTCAGCGCGAAGCGCCGCCGCTTCCGCCGCGAGGACGCGGTCGATCTCAGTGTCTTGCTGGCGCGGAACGCTGTCGCTCACGTCGCGCACGACGATCGTCGCGACGTCGTCGGCGCGCCAGATCGTGACCGGACGCGCCAAGGCTGCAACGAGGAGCGCGACGCTCGCGAGACGAAGCGCGATCGACACCGGCCGCGACCGCCAACCGCTCTCGGAGCGAAGCGCGATGGCGAGGACGATCGCCACGGCGACGGGAAGCGCGAGGAGCCAGAGCGGCTCGTCGAAGAGGACGTTGAGGAAGGCGAGAGTGGGCATCGGGGTTCGGTCCGGGTGCGTCGCGTCCTATGGGCCCGAGCGTACGTGGGCCGACCGCGAACGGGAGCGGCGGCGCGGCACTTTCACCGTGATTCGCCGAGGGTGGCCTTGTTAGCATCTCGGCATGCAACGCCGAGGATTCGTCGCGTGGACGTCCGCCGCACTCGCCGCGGGCTTCTCGCTCGAACTCCGCCAAGCCCGCGCCCTGGCGCGCGGCGTCGCCGAGGAGCCGACGAAGGACGGCTCGATCTTCGGCGGCCCGCCGGTTCTGCAGTCGCCCGCGTCCGACGCGATCACCGTCTTCCAGGGCGTGCGCGGCCTCTCGACCGGCTGGGTCGAGTACGGCACCACCGCGTCGTTAGGCGAGCGAGCCGACACCATGCGTCACGGACTTCTCCCGCTGAACGGCTTGGTGCAGCGCGTTCGGCTCACGGGCCTGAAGCCTGACACGACCTACCACTACCGCGTCGGCGTGGCGCCGATCGATTTCCGCGGCGCCTACAAGATCACGCGAGGCCCCGACCAATTCTCGCCGGTGCATTCCTTCCGAACGCTGTCCGACGAGGGACGTCGAGCGAGTTTCCTCGTCATCAACGACACGCACGAGAATATGGAAACGCTGCGCGGCCTGAGCGCGCAGATCGCAGCGGCAAGGAGGCGCCACGCCGACGCGTCGCTCCCCTCGGGCGGACCGCTCTTCTGGAATGGCGACATCTTCGACGACGTGCGCAACGACCAGCAGATCGCGGCGAACGTCCTCACGCCTCCCATCGCGGTCGACGCGCCCGGCGCGGAGCTCGGATATGCGTCGCAGGCGCCGATGTGTTTCGTGAGCGGCAACCACGACGTGCGCGGCATCCACGCGCGGTCGCTCGACATGTTCGTCGACACGCCCGGCGGCCTTCGCTACGCGATCATTCGTCACGGGCCGATCGCCTTCGTCGTCCTCGACACCGGCGAGGACAAGCCGGACGCCCACGGCGTGTACGCGGGCCTCGGCGCCTTCGAGGCGTATCGCGCCCAGCAGGGGACGTGGCTCGACACGGCCCTTCGCGATCCTCGCGTGCAACGCGCCGCGTGCCGCATCGTGATCCAGCACATTCCGATGTTCGGCGGCGGAAGCTGCGAGGGCGCGCGCCAGCATTGGGCGAAGCGCCTGGCCGACGCGAAGGTGACCGCCGTCATCTCCGGCCACACGCACCACTACGCATTCTCGCCGGCAGGTCCGGAACAGCCCTTCGCGCAGCTCGTCGGCGGCGGCCCCGCGCCCGAGGCTGCAACGTTGATCGAGGGCGTGGTCGACGGGACGACGTTGACGCTGACGGTGCGCGGCCTCGACGGCGCCGTGCGCGGCGTGCACGAGGTCCCGGTGGCGGGGTGAGAATTGACGTCGGGCGCGCGATGCGACCGAGGCTGTCGATACGCAACGCTATAGATGCCACAACGCGAGAAGGATGCCGAGGTCCGACGCGCCGACGGTGCCGTCCTCGTCGAGGTCTGCGGGGCCGCCGACCGTGCCCCACGCGCCCAAGAGGATCGCGAGGTCGGTGCCGGATACCGCACCGTCACCATCGAGATCCGCGGAGGGTCCGGGACTACCGATCGGACATCCCTCGTAGCGCGCGATGAAACTGTCGCCACTCGTCGAGGTGACGAACTCCCCGCTCACGATGAGCGAGCCGCCCGTAGTCTCGTCGCCGGCGATCGCGATCAGTGCCGTGACCGAGCCTGGTGCCTGAAGTCCCGCATCGACGGTGGACCACGTCGCGCCGTTCCACCGCGCGAGTCCGTGCACGGGAATGCCGCCCGCCGTCACGAACTCGCCGCCGACGTAGAGCGCCGGCCCGCTTCCGTCGTCAAACACCACCAGTCCGCGAACCGGGCCGTCCGTGCCGAGGCCGAGCGGCGACCACGCGGTTCCGTCCCAACGGGCGATTCGCTCGGCGGGCACGTCGCCGGCGACCGTGAACGCACCGCCTGCGTAGAGCGCCGGGCCGCTTCCATCGTCATAGACGCAAAGCGCGCTGACGACTCCGTTCGTGCCGCCGCCGAGCCCCGACCACGCGGTGCCATTCCATCGCGCGACGTTCGAGGCACCGGTCGTTCCGGCGTTCTGAAAGTACCCCCCCACGTACAGGGCCTCTTCGCCGTCATGGGCAAGCGTCGCGAGTGCTTCCACTCGGGTTGAGGGTCCGGCGCCGATGCCCATTCCGAGCGGCGACCACGTGCCGTCATGCCAACGAGCGATGCGACTCGCTGGCACGCCTCCCGCCGTCGAAAAGAAGCCTCCAACATAGAGACCGGACGGAAGGGGAGCGCTCTCGTGCACGTCGAGCAACGCCGTGACGGCGCTACTTGTTCCTTCTCCGAGTTGCGACCATGCAACGCCGTCCCAGCGCGCGATGTTCCTCGCGGGGCCGCCCGTCGATTCGGAGAAGAGGCCTCCGACGTAGAGTGCCGGTCCCAATGCGTCGATCGCCGCTGCGGTGGCCCATGCTTCGCCCTGTTCGCCGAGTCCAGCCCCCAAGGGCCCCCACGACGAACCGTCCCAACGGCCGATGCCTCGAACGATCGACTCGGCCGTGAGGGACGCGTCAACGTTGCCTCCGGCGTACACGGCAGGGCCGCTGCCAGAGCCGTCATCGAAATAGGCGAGCGTGTCTGCGCTGACGAGCGGCTGGCCGAGGCTCGACCAGACCTCACCGTTCCACGTGGCTATCGCGCGCGCAGGCAACCCACCCGCGCTCAGGAACCATCCGCAGAGCCATAGGTCCGACTCCGCCGCCCCTTCGACGGCGACGGCGACGGCGACGCCGCCGAAGACGTCGCCGTCCACGCCACCACCGAGCGCGGACCACGTCGAGCCATCCCATCGGGCGACGCACGACGCAGGCACTCCGCCGATACTCGCGAAGCCTCCTGCGGCAAAGAGCGCGGGGCCGTTTCCGTCGTCCATCGCGACGATCTGTCGGATGCTCCCCTCGACGTCGACGCCTCCGCCAACTCCGGACCATGACGCACCGTCCCACACCGCGATGCTTCGGCACGGCGTGCTCGCCGAGAGCTCAAACGCGCCGCCGGCGTACAGTCGCGGACCGTCGCCGCTATCGACGACGACGAGCGTGTACAGGTATGCCGGCGACCCATCGCTTCGCTGGAAGCCCTCCCCGACCGGCAGCCACTCCGTTCCGGTCCAACGTGCGATGCCGTCGTACACGGTGCCGTTCCACGTCGTGAAACTTCCGCCGGCATAGAGCGACGGGCCCGTGCCATCGTCATGGACTACGAGCGAGAACACCTCGGTCGTCAATCCGATCGAGGTCCACGTTGCACCGTCCCAGCGCCACACGCCGTTTCCGCCGGCGTAGAGCGTCGGTCCGTCGCCGTCGTCGAACATGGCGAGCGAGTTCACGTCGGTGCCGGGTCCCTCGCCGAGCGCGGACCACGACACGCCGTTCCACACGGCGACGCGATGTGCCGGTACGCCGCCGGCCTCCGTGAAGTCGCCACCCACGATGAGCGTGGGGCCGACACCGGGACCTCCATCGACGTTGAGGAATGCGCGCACGATCGCGTTCGTTCCTCCGGCGACGTCTTCCCACGTCGAGCCATTCCAGCGCGCGATGTTCGTCGCGGGTGTGCCGCCCGCGAACGGGAAGCTGCCGCCAACGTAGACCTGCGGACCGTCGCCGAGTCCGGCGTCGTACGTCGTGAGGTGGTAGGGATTGGCCAAGAACCCGCCGAACGCGCCGAAGGTCGGGGCCCACGTCGGTTCGCAGGCGCCGAGCAAGGCCGCCTGTGGCGAGGGACTCTCGTGCGACGGGCGCACCGACGAGGCGCTCGCGAGGTCAACGCCGTCGCGAGCCTGCGCTCGTGCGATCGACGCAACGTGGAGTGCGACCACTCCCGCGAGGATGGCGATGTACGCCAATGGAAGACGAAAGACGGCGAGATGCGTGTGCCGCGTGATGGTGTCGCGCATGGAAACCCTCCGGCGCGAGGGTACGGCCGGCCGACGGGATAGTTGATGACATCCGAGGGATTGCTTCACATTCGCGTGAAGCCCGACGATGCCTCCGTGATGAATGCGGAAATTTCCTCGACGAGTCGCGCCCAATGCGAGCACGGACTCGCGAGGCTTCGGCACCTGCAACGGCGAATCGCACGCGGCTGCAACGCGGAGGCTAGGGCTCGCATTCGTCCGCGCGGCGCCGACCCCGCGTTCTCTCTCCCCCTCAGCAGCCTCTTCTTCCTCACCGGAAACACGCGCGCACAACGCCACGCCGCGCAGAAGAAAAGCCGCGCACCGAATTCTCGATGCGCGGCTTTCAGCGTTCTCACATTGCTCAGACGCTCGGCGTCAGAGATTGCCGCGGCGGCCCTGCTCGTCTTCCAAGGCCTCGAAGAGCGCCTTGAAGTTGCCCTTGCCGAAACTCTGCGAGCCGCGGCGGCAGATGATCTCGAAGAAGAGCGTCGGGCGATCCTGCAACGGCTTCGTGAAGAGTTGGAGGAGGTATCCCTCGTCGTCGGCGTCGACCAGGATGCCGAGGTCGCGCACGCGCTGATGGTCTTCCTTCACGAGCTCGTGGCCGTGCTGCTTGAGCATCGCGTCGACGCGCTGCCACACCGTCTCGTAGTACGTCTCCGGGATCTGGAGGAAGTCGACGCCGCGGCGCCGCAGTTCGGCGACCGAGTGCAGTTCGTCGTCGGTGCGTAGCGCCAGGTGTTGCACGCCCGGCGTGTTGTCGTGCCAGTCGAGGTACTCCTGCACCTGGCTCTTCTTCTTGCCTTCGGCCGGCTCATTGATCGGCATCTTGATGAGGTGGTTGCCGCTCGCCATGACCTTCGACATGAGCGCCGAGTATTCGGTCGAGATGTCCTTCTCGTCGAAGTGCTTGAACATCGAGAAGCCGAGCACGTTCTCGTACCAGGCGACCCAGTGGTTCATCTTCCCGAGCTCCACGTTGCCGACGCAGTGGTCGAAGAACTTCAGGCCGCACGGGTGCTTCTTGTTGAAGTCGTTGAGCGCGAAGTTCGGGAACTTCTTGAAGCCCGGCATGAAGAGCCCGCCGTTCTTCACGGTCGGCAGGGCGTACTCGCCGGTGCGGCTCACGAAGGTGTGGACCACGCGGCCGTAGGTCTTGATGCCTGCCACGGTGACCGCGCCGCGGTCGTCCTTGATCACGCGCGGCTCGTACGCCTTCTCGCCGCCATTCTTGATCGCGGCCTCGTAGGTCTTTTCGGCGTCGAAGACGGTGAGGGCGATGTCCTTGATGCCGTCGCCGTACTTCCGGATCTCCTCGCTCGCGGGATGATCCTTCGTGAGCGGCGTCTCGAGGAGGAGGCGGATGTTGCCTTGCGTGAGGAGGTACTGGGCGCTCGTCCGGTTGCCGGTCGTGAGGTCAGAGATCTCCTCGACCTGGAAGCCGAACGCCGAGGCGTAGAAGAAGGCGGCCTGCTTCGCGTTGCCCACGTAGAAGCGCACGTGGTCGACGTCGATCAGGGCAAGGGGATCGGTCGCGGACGAGGAACGGGCAGAAGTGCCGGGGCTGATCGTCGAGTTGGGGGTAGTCATGGGACGTGGCCGTGAGAGACGTGCGGAGGAATGCGATCGCTGCGGAGTCGACGCGGACGGAGACGCCGCAGGACGCGGACGACCATCCTAACGGCTCGATCGGGTCGGTTCCCGGGCGACCGCGGGCGCGGGCCGCAGTCGCCAAGATCGTGGTCGCAGGGCGTCAATACGCGAGGGCCGAGTGCAACGGCGTGGGCTCGAGGCGGCGACGCCCGCCGAGCGAGGTCAACTCGATGAGGACGGTCGCCCCGACGACGTCGGCGTTCGAACGCTTGAGGAGGTCGAGCGCGGCCTTCATCGTGCCGCCGGTTGCGAGAAGGTCGTCGACCATCAGGACGCGCTGGCCGGGCTGCACCGCATCCGCGTGCATCTCGAGGGTGTCGGTGCCGTACTCGAGGGCGTACGTCTCGCGGATCGTCTTCGACGGCAGCTTGCCGGGCTTGCGAATCGGCACGAAGCCCGCGCCGAGCGCCTGCGCGATCGCGGTGCCGAAGATGAAGCCGCGACTCTCCGCGCCGCAGACGAGATCGACCTTCGCCTTGCGGAAGGGATTCGCCATCAGCTCGACGGCCAAGCACAGTCCGGCCGGGTCGGAGAGAAGTGGAGTGATGTCCTTAAACACGATCCCCGGCTTCGGAAAGTCGGGCACGTCGCGGATGAGCGCTTCGAGTTGCCGGATGAGCCCCGGCATGGTGGCGGGCATAGGCTGCGGAGAATAGCGGCCTTCGGCCGCGAGATTCAGGATTGAGGATTCAGGATTCAGGAGTCAGGGTGAAAGCACGCGCGGCCGTTGGCCGCGAGGATTCAGGATTCAGGATTCAGGAGTCAGGGTCAAGGCATGCAGAGCGCAGTGCCGAGAAGCATCTCCCACTGACTCCTGACTCCTAACTCCTAACTCCTGACTCCTGTCTCCTGACTCCTGACTCCTGACTCCCCACTTCGGGCTCCCAACCCGTCCTCCTCGATCCTGTATCCTTGCTCCTCCTCATGGCCGACACCAAAAAGGACAGCCTCGGCAAGAACCTTGAGATCGTCGAACCGATCGGCAAGCGCGTGCTGATCCGGAAGGACGAAGACAAGAAAGTCACGAAGGGGGGCGTGCATCTCCCCGACAAGATCGAGATCCCGACGCTCACCGGGCGCGTGGTCACCGTGAGCGCGGAGATCGCCCGCAACGAGGACTACCCGATCGCGCAGTACGACCGGGTCCTCTTCAATCCGAAGCACGCGATTCCGGTCGACTTCGAAGGGGACAATCGCCTCTTCGTCGTGCCGATCGAGGACATCGTCGCGGTCTTCCGGAAGGCCTGAGCGCGGCGCGCGCATGGACGAGCGACCCGCCGATCCGCTGCCGATAGGGGCGTTCGCCGCCGACGCGGCGCCCTGCGACGTGCGCATCCGCGTGCCCGGCTCGAAGAGCCTCTCGAATCGCTTCCTGATCTTGGCCGCGCTCGCCCGCGGACGCTCCCGGCTTCGCGGGCTCCTTCGTTCCGACGACACCGACCGCCTCGCGACGGCGCTCGCGACCCTCGGCGTGTTCGTGACCTACGAGTGCGACGACTCCGGCGACGAAACGACCGCGCTCGTCGAAGGCGCCGGCGGACGGTTGCCGCGCGGCGGCGCGGTGCACCTCGGCGACGGCGGCACGCCCACGCGCTTTCTCCTCGCGCTCGCGACGCTCGCCGCGGGCGACGTGACGGTCGACGGCAGCGCCCGCATGCGCGAGCGCCCGGTCGACGAGGGGATCGAGCTTCTGCGCCGACTTGGCGCCGACATCGACGCGACCGACGTCGGCACTCCGGGGACCGTCGTGGTGGAGCGCCTGCCGGTGACCGTGCGCAACGCGACCGGTCGCTCGCGCATCCAGGGCGGGCGCCTCGAGGTCGGCGAGGTGGCGTCGAGCCAGTTTCTCTCGGCGCTTCTTCTCGTGGCGCCGGCGCTCCCGCGGGGCGTCGAACTCGCGTACCTGTCGCCGCCGACGAGCGCCTCGTACATCGACCTGACGGTGCAGGCGCTGCGCGCGGTCGGCGTTCGGACCGACGTGACGAACGGCGACGACGGTCGCCTCCTCGGCCATCGCGTGGAGCCGCAGGCGATCGAGGCCTTCGACCGCTCGATCGAGGCCGACGCGAGTAGCGCCGCGTACCCCGCGCTTCTCGCGGCGCTTGTCCCGGGCGCGCGGGTCACGCTGGTCGGGCTCTCGCGATCGAGCGCGCAGCCGGACATTCGGTTTCTGGCGGCGCTCGAAGCGATGGGGGCGCGCGTCGAAGGGGCGAACGACGAGATCGTCGTGACGGGGCCGCCCGCGCTCCGGGCCGGCGACCACGACTGCGCGATGTTCCCCGACGCCGCGATGGCGCTTGCGATCGCGTGCTCGCGCGCGCAGGGCACGAGCCGCCTCACCGGACTCAAGACGCTCCGCGTGAAGGAGACCGACCGCATCGCGGCGCTCGCGACCGAGTTGACGCGCGTCGGCTGCAACGTCGAGGCCGGGCCTGAGTCGCTCGCGATCACGCCACCGCCCGCGCCGCGCGTCGATCCGGTGTCGATCGCGACCTATCGCGACCATCGCATGGCGATGAGTTTCGCCGTGCTCGGCCGCGTGCGGCCCAACCTCTCGATCGAGGATCCGGGGTGCGTCGCGAAGAGTTGGCCGGGATTCTGGCGCGCGTTCGCGGCGCTTCGCTGAACGATCTTTTACGCGCGGGCCGCGATCGCGGCGTCGACCGCGTGCGCGTCGGCGTCGATCGCGGCGAGGCGGTCCGCGAGCGCCTTCGCGAGGCGCTCCTGTTCGGCGGCGCCCGACACCGACGGGAGGTTCACCCGCACGTTCCACGCGGCGGCGCGGGCCGCGGCGCGGGCAAGGTCCGCGGCGATCGCGAGGTCGCTGTCGAGGTGCTTCGCGCTGGCGCCGGCGACCGCGCGGCAGCGGCCGGCGGTCTCGGCGGCGAGGGCGATGATGAGATGCGGCGCGGCGATCGCGCGATGCACGGCGTCGGCCCATCCGGCCTGGCGCTCGGGATCGTCCTTCGGCTTCTTCCAGAGCGCGTTGAGCTCGGAGTAGGCGTCGGCGTCGGCCTTCGCCGCGGCAAGGCTTGCCTCGACGGTTACGCGGAGCGCGCCCAAGAGCGCGTCGGCGTCCGACTCGAAGCGTGCGAACGACGCCTTGCCGCGCGAGTACTCGATGACCATCGCAAGGAGCGCCGCGGCATGCGCGCTCGTCACGCCCGCGACCGCGCCGCCGCCCGGCGCCGGCGCCTTCGCCGCGAGCGATTCGCAGAAGGCGCGGATGGTCATCCCGGCGAAGTCGTGCGGATGGAGCATGGAGGCCTCAGGCGGAGCGGATCTCGGCGCCGAGCGACGCCTGCAACGCGGAGATCGCCTTCGCGACGGAGGCGTCGACCTCGTCGCCGGTGAGCGTGCGGTCGGCGGCGCGGAAGACGAGCCGCGCGCTGACGCTCTTCTTGCCGGCGCCAGTCTGCTTGCCGCGATAGGTCACGACGTGCGCGACCGACTCGAGGTTCGGGAGGCGAAGCGCCTCGACGCACGCGACGATCGACGCCCACGTGACCCGCTCGTCGACGATCGCCGAGACGTCGCGGTCGGTGGCGGGGAAGGCGGGCATCGCCGCGGCGCGGGTGTCGGGCGGATACGACGTGAAGAACGGCTCAAGCGCGAGTTCCGCGGCCGCGACCGGGCGTTCGAGGCCGAACTGCTTGAGGATCGCGGGCGCGACGAGGCCGATCGTGCCGACGCGCGTGCCGTTGATCGATACCGCACCGACCGGTTCGAGCGCGCTCGACGTTGCAGGCGCGACGTCGACCGTGGCCGCCGGGCCCAACAGAAGTCGCGCGAGCCGTTCGACCGTGCCGCGCGCGGTGCGATAGCACTCGTCGCGTTCGGCGGGGGAGTTGCCCGCACCATCGACGAGGAAGGCGACGACCGGCGTCTCGACGTGGGCGCCGCCGCCGCCGGCGGTTCCATGCGCGAAGGTCGACGCGCACTCGAAGACGTTGAGCGTTTCGACGCCGTTGTCGAGGTTGTGGCGGCGCACGCGCAGGAGACTGGGCAGGAGACTCGGCCGCAGCGCCGGCTCCGCGCCCGCGCGCTCGTCGTCGACGGCGAGCAATCCGCCGCCGGCCGGGACGAACGGCTGCGCCGCGTGTTCGCTCACGAGGGAGTGCGTCACGCACTCGACGAAGCCGAGGCCGACGAGGAGGTCCTTTGTCGCCCGCCGCGCCGCGATGTGCGGCTGCGCACCCTGCACGCGGACCGCGATCGTGTCGCGCACCGGAATCGCCGCGAGGCCGTTCGTGCGGCAGATCTCTTCGATCAGGTCGATCTCGCGCTCGATGTCGATGCGCCGCGCGGGCACCGTGCAGGTGATGCGGTCGGCGGCAACGTCGAGTTTCGGCGCGAAGCCGAGGGCGTCGAGGCGCCGGACCATCGTGTCGGTCGCGAGGTCGATGCCGAGGACCGCGCGGCAGCGCGCGGGGCGCACCGTGACCACGCGGGGGGCGGGGATCGCGGCGCCGGCGCGGACCGCGCCGTCGGCGAGTTCGCCGCCCGCAAGTTCGAGGATCAGCGCGACGAGGCGATCGGCCGCGGCGTCGACTTCGGCCGGGTGCACGCCGCGCTCGAAGCGGTACGACGAATCGCTCGAGATGCGAAGCGCCCGCGACGACGCGCGGACCGCGACCGGGTCGAAGCTCGCGGCCTCGATCAGGATGTCGCGGGTCGAGTCGCGCACGGCGGTGAGCGCGCCCCCCTTGATGCCGGCGATCGCGACCGCGCGGTCGCGGTCGGCGATCACGAGATCGTTCGCGCGGAGTTCGACCTCCGCGGCGCCCTCGCCGATCGGAAGGAACTTCTCCTTCGCGTTCGCCATGCGGATCCGGATCTCGCCGCCGGCGAGCGTCGCGAGGTCGAAGACGTGCGTCGGCTGGCCGAGCTCGAAGAGGATGAAGTTCGTCGCGTCGACGAGGTTATTCCGTGGCACCAGGCCGATCGCGATCAGTCGTCGTTGCAGCCAGTCCGGGCTCGGCTTCACCGTCACGCCGCGGATGACCCGCGCGGTGTAGAGCGGGCAGACGTCGGGGCGCTCGTTCGTGACCTTCACGAGGCTCGCCGCGGTGGGCCGGCCGGCGGCCCCCCCGGTGGTTCCCCCGGTGGTTGCGGGGAGCGTCGCGTTCGGGGCCTTGAGCTTCCGTCCCGAGACCGCGCAGATCTCCCGCGCGAAGCCGAGGTGGGCGAGGCAGTCGCCGCGGTTACTCGTGATCTCGATCTCTTGCCACGGCTCGCCGTTCTCCGCCGTGTCCTTGCCGTCGAGGGGGAATCCGGCTCCCGTGAGGAGTTCCGCCTGTTCGTCGGCGGTGGCGGGGGGGTCGAGGTAGTCGTTGAGCCAGGTGACGCTCGTACGCATAGGGCGGAGAGGGAGTGGAGGTCGGAAGGGAAAACGGCGAAGGCTACCACTTCGCCGCAGGAGGCGGCGAGACCGCGCAACGCGTCGATTTGCGTTAGCCTGCCGCGCATGGGCGACCCCATGGACGGACGAACCCGCATGACCTCGGCGACCATGGCCCGTCGCGCGCTTGGCGCCTTCGCCGTCGCGGCAGCGTGCGCCGTCCCGCTCGTCGCCGACGAGACCCCGGCCGCGCCGCCCGAGTCCGCGCCGACCGCGGCCGCCGCGCCCGCGCAGCCGCCGGCGGAGACGCCCGCGCCCGCGCCGCCCATCGTCGACGCCGCGCCACTTCCGGACGACCTCCTCATCGACGTCACCGTGTTGCCCGGCCGCAACGTGCGCGAAGACCAGCTCGTGCACATCCGCCGCGCCCGGTACATCGTCTTCCCCGACGGCTCGATGCACGCCGCGGTCGGCCGCGAGGATCCGGTCGCGCTACGCATGGGCATCGGTCCGTGGTCGCGGCGCACGCTCGGGGTCCTGACGCGGCCGGCGCTCTCGCGCGTCCTGACCCGCGAGGCGATGGCCGACCTTTGGCTCCTCACGCAGCAGTGCGGATTCGCGAATCCAGACGACGCGACCTTCTCGGCGAATCCCGCGCTTCTCGCGCCGAAACCCTCGGAAACGCTGACGATCGTCACGATCGGCGTCGGCGGTCGCCAAGGGACATTCCTCGACCGAACGCCGTTTGACCCGAAGGCCCCCGAGCCCGCCGACCCGTCGCCCGCCGGGCGACTCGTGCGCGGCCTTGCCCGCGCCGCGTGGGCGACCGACGAACCCTCGGGCGACGCGCTCGTCGCGCCGGTCCGCTACGACCTCGGGCCGAATCCGTACGACCGGTTCCTGCCGGTGCGGGCGCTGCGCATCTCGACGTCGATCACGCCGGAGCCGGCTGCAACGCCGAGCGCACCGGCGCAAGTTCCGCCCAGGAGGCCATGACCGTGGCGCGTCCTCTCTCGTCCGTGGTTCTCGTCGTTGCCGCGCTTCCCTCGCTCGTCACCGTGCTCGCGCTCTCCGGGTGCACTGCACCGATGTCCGTCCAGGCGGGCGACGCGTCGAGTCCGACGGGCGGCGTCGCGATCGTCTTCCAGGAACGCGACGTCGACGAGCTGCGCTTCCGCCGCTACGAGCTCGACGCCGACGGCACGCTTCGCATCGGCGGCGGCCGAAGCGCGCAGCGCATGACGACCGACTGGACCGGCACGGCCTCGGCCGAACAGATCGCGTCGATCTTGAGTGCGGCACGCACGGCGAATCTCGAGTCGGGCGAGATCGCCTGCCAGACCGACCCGAACGACCAAGGCGAACCGGTGCGCACGACGATCGAGTACGCCTGGCCGGACGGACGGCGGCGCCTCGACCTCGTCGGCAACTGCCCGTCGATCCTTCCGCTCCGCGACGTCTTCGAATCGATCGGGCGGGCGCGTTTCCAACGGCATCTCGACCAACTGCCCGAAGCCGGCCCTCAGCCGCGACGCTGAACCCGCGCGACGACGATCCGGCTCTCGCGCTCGACGTCGGGGAAGAGCGACGCCAACTCCTCGACGGTGACCGCGTGTTCGCGGGCGCAGACTTCGACGACGAATCCGGACGGGTCGTGCCGCGCCTTCGCCACCGCGCGCAACACCGTCGCGCGACGGTTCGCCGGGAGGTCGGCGAGCCAGCGGCGAAGGACGCGTGAAGGGGTCGGCGGCACGGGTGACTCGGGAGAAAGGTCTCGGATCGGCTTCGCGTTGCCAAGCGCTGGGATGGCCGCGGGGATGGCCGCGGGCGACCGCGCTCGTCTCGCGTCACCTTCCAAGGAGAGAGCCCGCGCCGAGGCATAGCACGGGCTCTCTTCCTCAGGAGAGTGACTCGGGAACCGATCGGTGATGGAAGGTGGGAGCGAGGGAAGCGCTTCGACTGTCCGCGCCATCCGTGGCGCGAACGCGTCCTTGCGTTCGATGGCTTCGCATCGCGTCCGAGCACGCCGTGCGTGGCATCCATGCCGTCGACGGCGAAAGAGAAAGCACGACCGCCGCCGCGCGTTTCGCGCCGTCGGTTGAATTTCCGTTCGGCGCGCTTCAGAGGGGCTGGCGCCGGGCTGCGCGAGGACTGCGTCAAAATCCTTCAAAACCTTGGCTTCGGCGCAAAAGACTCACGGGCGTGTGCGCATTCTCTTCGTCGAACGCGCGGTTTCCCACCCCGTCACGACCGAGTCGCGTCGTGTCGGGAAGGACCCGCGAGCACACACCACAATCGATTGCTTGGAGAGGAGTTCATCCGCGTCGACGCTCTCGTCGGCGCTCGCCATTCCGTCATTCCCCGCCGAGCATCGAGCCCACCATGAAGCACGACCAACCCGCCCAACCACACACGCCGCCCCCGCACGCTGTCCGTTCCACCCGCGCCTCCCTCAACGATCGGCTCTTTCCGCCGGCGTATGTCGTCGAGGCAAAGGGATCAAAGCTGCGGGTTCGCGGAGAGATCTTGCTCCATGTCGCGCTCGCCGACGTACTCTCTTCTCGAGAGGCCGAGTCCGACGACGAGCTCGATCGCGACGATGGCCTCGATGCGGAGGACTCGCCGTGGGCGCAACTCATGCTCGAAGCCTGTCGGGACGAAACCTTGGAACTCGTCGCGCGCTGACGCGGCCGACCGCACGTCGCCGTCGCGGGACGAGCCTCGTGGGCATCCTCGTCTCGATGGCGATCATCGTCGTCCTCTTCGCCGTCCTGATGTCGGCGATCAACACGGCGGTCACCGGCAACGGCAACACCCGAGCCGGCACGGTCCGCGGCGTCGAAGACCAGATGAAGCTCTCCTCGCTCGCGATGGGCTTCATGACGTCGGGTCGCGACCTGCAGCTCGCCTGGCTCGAGCCGGCGAAGGTGAAGGAGGGCCCGGGCTTCTCCGCGAACACCACCGCGATCCTCTTCAGCGCGCTCGTCATGGGACAGAATGCGGCGCTCGAGAACCTGATCTCGTCGAACGAGCGCAATCCGGTCGTCGGCGAGATGGCGAACTACAACTACGGCGCGTACGACATGACCGTCGGACGCTTCTACGACCCGGCGTTCAAGGCCGACCTCGAGCGTGGCTCGAACGTCTCGTTCGCGCACATCCCGCTCTACGGCGAGCGCAAGCGCTATTGGACGGAAGGGCGCATGGACACGTTCTTCCCGCTCCTCGGCTCGCGCGGTCCGATCGACGGCGACACCACGAAGCCAAGCCAGACCTACGGCCGCGACGGCACGTGGAGCGGCTTCCGCCTCTTCGGCGACGGGCATGTCGAGTCGACGACCTCGATGCTCGTCATGGGACGTGGCCTCGACAACGGCGAGCCCGACAACATCTTCAAGATGGAATCAGGCGCCGACGGCAACGACTGCGTCCTGAGCTTCACGAAGGTGATGCTGATGGACGGGCCGGAGCTGCAGTTTGATTGAGAGGAAGAAGGGGGAAAGGGGTTCAGGGTTCGGGGTTCAGGGTGAATGCGCTCGAAGCGCGGTGACGCAGTGTCTTTCCCCCTGACTCCTGACTCCTGACTCCTGACTCCTGACTCCTTCACCCTGAACCCTGAACCCTGACCCCTCGCGGCCCTTGGCCGCGCCTTAGCGCCACCCTCACGCCTGCCACGCGTATTCCTCATCGGACCACGCGATCGTTCTCCGCGTTTCAGCCACCGGAGAACTTCGCATGCGTCACCGCGTTTCCCTCGCCGTCCTTCTCGGGTCCCTGTCGCTCACGTCGACCACGTTGCACGCGGAGACTTGCCCGCCGGCGGCGAACGGCTGCGACCAGACGATCGAGCTCTCCTTCCTCGGGCGCTATGCGAGCGGCCTCTACGACGCCGGCGGCGCCGAGATCGCCGCGTACGACGCAGCCTCGAAGCGGCTCTTCGTCATCAATAACGGCGTGAAGCGCGTCGACATCCTCGACGCCGCGAATCCCGCGGCGCCGACCCTCATCACCTCGCTCGACACCTCGGGCTTCGGCGGCGGCGGCCCGAACAGCGTTGCGGTCAAGAACGGCATCGTGGCGGTGGCGGTGGAGTCGTCGCCCAAGACGAATCCCGGCACCGTCGTCTTCTACGACGTCTTCGGGTCGGTGCTCGCGAGCGTGCCGGTCGGCGCGCTTCCCGACATGCTGACCTTCACCCCCGACGGCACCAAGGTCCTCGTCGCGAATGAAGGCGAACCGGCGAGCGACTACGCGGTCGATCCCGCGGGCTCCGTGAGCGTCATCGATCTCTCGAAGGGCGTCCGCCGACTGAGCGCGGCGAACGTGACCACGATCGACCTCGCGGCCGCCGCGTCGATCGACGCCGAGGTCAGCGTGAAGGCGCCGAACGCCACGCTGACCACCGACCTCGAGCCCGAGTACATCACGATCTCGGAGGATGGCCTCACCGCGTGGGTCACGCTGCAGGAGGCGAACGCGGTCGCGATCCTCGACATCCCGACCGCGACCTGCACCGCGATCCGCTGGCTCGGCCGCGCCGACCATGGCCGCGGCACGCCGGTCCTGACGACGGCGACGCTCCAGAATCCCCCCTCGATCGGGACGACCGCGGCGGGGCAGTCGATCGCGCTCGGCGGCTTCAGCGGCCTCTTCTTCGATTCGATCGACGCCTCGACCGGCAAGGTCCGCTTCATCACGCACACCGACCGCGGCCCCAACGGCGAACCGGTGAACGTCGACGGCGATCCGGCGCTCGAGCGCATGTTCGCGTTGCCCGACTTCCAGCCGCGGCTGGCGGTTCTCGACTTCGATCCGGCGACGCAGTCGTTGTCGCTCGTCGACCAGATCCTTCTCAAGAATGCCGACGGCTCGCCGCTCTCGGGCCGGCCGAACATCCTCGGCCAGTCCGCGGGCCTTGCCTACACCGACGAGGAGCCGGTCGACGTCTTCGGCCAGCCGATCCCGCTCGATCCGACCGGCCTCGACCTCGAAGGCATCGTGCGCACGCCGGACGGCTCGTGGTGGATGGGCGACGAGTATCGCCCGTCGATCGTGCGCTTCGCCGCCGACGGCACCATGCTCGCGCGCTACGTCCCCGAAGGCTCGAACGCCTTCGGCGCGACGACCGGCATCGAGGCGCTGCCCGCCGTCTACGCCCAGCGCCGCGCGAACCGCGGCTTCGAGGCGATCGCCCAGTACGACGGCATGATCTACGTCTGGATCCAGAGCCCGATCGACAACCCTGACGTCGCGAACGACGCGAGCTCGAAGGCGTCGAAGAGCGTGCGCATCCTCCAGTTCGATCCGGCGACGGAAACGGTCGTCGCCGAATACCTCTACCGACAGGAAGGCTCGGGAAGCGACAAGATCGGCGACGCGGTCGCGATCGCGCCGGGCAAGTTCCTCGTCGTCGAGCGCGACGACGGCACCGGCCCGAACGCGAAGAAGAAGATCTTCGAGATCGACCTCGACCTTGCGACCGACATCTCCACGTTGCCGCCGTCGATCGCCGGTCCTGGCGGAACGCTGGAACTGATGACGCCGGCGCAGCTCGAGGCGAACGGCATCGCGCCGGTCTCGAAGACGCTCGTCGTCGACCTCGCCGCGATCGGCTACACCGCGGTCGCCGACAAGGTCGAAGGCCTCGCGATGATCGATCGCAGCCGTCTCGCGGTCATCGGCGACAACGACTTCCAGATGCAGGGCACGTTCAACCCGGCGACCGGCCTCCTCACGCCGAATCCCAATCCGCTCGCGTCGGTCCTCGGCGTGATCACGTTCGCGGGCCATGAGCTCGATCCGAGCGACCAGGACGGCGGCATCAAGATCGCGTCGTGGCCGGTCTTCGGCAACTATCGTCCCGACGCCATCGCGAGTCTCCGCGTTGCAGGCACCGACTATCTCGTCACCGCGAACGAAGGCGACTCGCGCGAGTACTCGGCGTACAACGAGCTGACGACCGTCGCGAACGCGCCGCTTGACCCGAACGCCTTCCCGAACCGCACGTGGCTCAAGGCGAACGCGCGGCTCGGACGTCTCCAGATCATCAAGGACCGCGGCGACCTCGACGGCGACGGCGACCTCGACGAGATCAACGCCTTCGGCTCGCGCTCGATGTCGGTGCGAGGCGCCGACGGATCGCTCCTCTGGGACAGCGGCCCGCTGATGGAGAAGGTCACGGCGGCGGTCTATCCGGCGAACTTCAACGCGAGCAACACGTCGAACACCTTCGACGGCCGGAGCCGCAGCAAGGGACCGGAGCCGGAAGGCGTCGCGGTCGGCGACGTCGGCGGCGTCCCGTACGCGTTCGTCGCCCTCGAACGGATCGGCGGCGTGATGACGTTCAACCTCGAGTCGCCGGCGGCGCCGGTCTACGAGCAGTACCTCAACACCCGCAACTTCGCGGCGGCGCCCTCGAGCGGCAACGCGGGCGACCTCGGGCCCGAAGGCGTTCTCTTCGTTGCAGCCGACGAGTCCCCGATCGACGCCGCGATGCTCGTCGTCGCGAACGAGATCTCGGGCACGGTGAGCTTCTTCGCGGTCGAACCGCTCTGCGGCTCGGCGCCTGGCGACCTCGTGCCCGACTGCGTCATCGACGGCGCCGACCTCGGCGAGCTGCTCGGCGCCTGGGGCGCCTGCAACGGCTGTTCTGCGGACCTGAACGCCGACGGCACGGTTGACGGTGCGGACCTCGCGATCCTCCTTGGAGCGTGGAGCTGAGCGCCTTCCGGCCGCTCGGTCGCGCCGTCGCCGCTCACCGCGTGAGGGACGACGGCCTCCATCGCTCGCCGCGCGAGGTGTAGAGCGTCGGCTCGTTCCGCAGGAGCTCGATCGCTTCGGCGCGGTCGACACTGCGGATCGAGAGATCTCCGTTCACGACGGTTACGCGGCGCGACCCGAGATCGGGGTTCTCGCAGATGAAGAGCGCGTTCGGGTCGAGCGTCGACGGATCGAGCGTCACGAAGAGGTAGGACGGCGTGAGGCTGTCTGGGTCGGAGTACGGGGAGAGCCACGTCTCGCGCGCGGTGTAGTTCGCCGACACGATGAGGGTCTCGATGTCGGTGCCGTCGGGCGGCATGCCGTTCCACTGACGCTGGTAGACAGCCATGGCCTTGGCGATCACGTCGAGCTGGCGCCCGCTCTTCACGAGCCGCGCCGTTTCGCGCGCCTTCGCGAGCGCCGGCAGGAGAACGCCGAGCGCGAGAAGCGAGACGACGAGCGACACCGCGCCGAGCGCGGCGCCTCCGGCCCCGAGTCCGCGCCACGCGCCGTGTCCGCGCACGAACGCGAGGATCCCGAGGACGACCGCGACGAGCCCGACGAGCGGGATGCAGAGGCCGAGGATCGCGATCGCGAGCGCCGCGATGGCGAGCGCGCGCCCGGCGTGCGGCGCGACGGGCGTCATGAGGGGCGGGACCGTTGCTTGCGTCATGGGAAGGTCTCCTCGACCACCATGCCGCGGAGGCGACCGTTCGTCACGAATGGCGGCGCACGCTGTCGACGATCGCCTGCACGAGGTCCTCGGGCAGCGCGCCGGCTCGCGATTCGTCGCACAACGACGCACGGGCCACGGCGATGGTGTCGCTGTAGGTGCGCAGATAATCGCGGCAATGCCGGCATTCCGCAAGATGCGACTCGAATGCAACGCGGAGTTCGGGCGGTTGGCGATCGGCAACGTAGTCATCGAGGAACTCGATGAGGTCGCGGCACGTCAACTCGCGCGACGGTTCTGGCAGTGGCTTCGTCATGGCGTGAACTCCGTCTCCAGCACTTCGCGGAGCGCCATGCGCGCCCGGTGGAGGCGCGTCTTGACGGCACCGGCCTGAATCCCGAGGACCGCGGCGGTCTCGTCGGTGTCGAGCCCTTCGATGTCGCGCAACAGGAGGACGATTCGGTAATCCTCGGGCAATCGCGAGATCGCGGCGCGGACGATGTCGTTCGTCTCCTTCCGCGTTGCAAGCTCCTCGGGCGTCTCGCGCCACGCCTCGCGGCGCACGTCGCGGTGGCCGTCGGCGCGGAAGGAGGGGAGAAGCGCCTCGATCGACGTTTCAGGCCGCCGCCGCCGCGTGCGCAGGCGCATGAGGGCCGCGTTGACGGTGATGCGGTGGAGCCAGGTGCCGAGCGCGGCGTGTCCCTCGAAGCGGCCGATCGCGCGGAAGGCGGCAAGGAAGGCGTCTTGCAGCGCGTCGGCGGCGTCGGCGTCGTTCGGGAGGAATCGCCGGGCAACGGCGAGGAGGCGGGGGCCGTAGGTGCGCACCATCAGTTCGAAGGCTCTGGGGTCACCTGCCGCGAGCCGCGCCACGATGGCCGGGTCACCTCCGACGTCCCCAGAAGTCGCTGCGACGTCGGCCGGCGTTGGATCTCGAGACGAAGCGGTCGTGCACATGGCGTGAGAACCCCGCCGCAGGTTGAACCACTGGGCCGCGGGCATTCGTTCCGTCCGATTCCGCTACCGCAGAATCGGTTCATGACTTTCCCCAAAACGTCGTTCGATGTCGAGCCTTGGCGCGTCGGCCGGGCGGAATCACGGCCGCGGACCGCGACGAGGCCCGTTTCGACCCTGCCGGCGAGGACCCCGTCCGCGCCGTGCGTCACTCCGGCCGCCCGCCCTGGCGGAGGAGGTCGTCGAGCAGGCGTCGCGCCTCGACGAGGTTCAACACGGCGTTGCCGCCATAGCGCTGGCCGATCTCGGCAGCGATGGCCGCGATGATGGTGTCGGTGACGTCGATCGATTCGCCGCGGGCGAAGAAGGGGCGAACCACGACGGGTTCAGCTCGTGTGCCCGCGTGCGCGTCGTCGCGCGGGGAGGACGGCGCGTCGAGATCGAGAACGTAGGTGGTGTTTGCGTGGGCGATCATGCGACCTCCGATGCCTCCGGTCGTCGCGTCGTTACGCCGCGCACCGTGACAACGGCGGCGCGTGATCGTCGAGCGTGACCATTCGGAGTGGCGCGCATCGAAGCGGCCATGAAATCCATCGCCGTCTTTCCCGCCGTCAAGGACATTCGCGTCGTCGAGAAGCCCGAGCCAAGGCTCGCGGCCTCGAGCGACGTCAAGCTTCGCTCGCTCGAGGTCGGCATCTGCGGCACCGACCGCGAGATCTCCTCGTTTCACTACGGCCTTCCTCCGCGAGGCCAGGACCATCTCGTCATCGGTCACGAGATGCTCGGCGAAGTCGTCGACGTCGGCGACGGAGTGCGAACGCTTGTGCCGGGAGACCTCGTCGTACCGATGGTGCGCCGGCCGTGTCCGCACGACTGGTGCAGCGCGTGCCGCGCCGGACGACAGGACTTCTGCTACTCGGGGGACTTCGTCGAGCGCGGCATCAAGGAGATGCACGGCTTCATGGGCGAGTATGTCGTCGACGACGAGCGATTCATGGTGAAGGTGCCGCGCGACCTTCGCGATGTCGCCGTGCTCGTCGAACCGCTCACGATCGCGGAGAAGGCGCTGATTCAACTGCACGACGTCCAGATGCGCTTGCCGTGGACGTGCCCCATCATGTCGAGGGACCTGGGTCTCGAGCATCGCTGTCACCGCGCCGTCGTGCTGGGTGCCGGCCCGGTCGGGCTCCTCGGCGCGATGGCGATGCGGGCCCGCGGCTTCGAGACGTGGGTCTACTCGCGCGAGCGCGGACCGAGCCTCAAGTCGGACATCGTGCGCGCCGTCGGGGCGACGTATGTCTCGAGCGAAGAGACGCCGGTCGAAGCGCTGGCCGCGGAGATCGGCAACATCGACCTCGTGTACGAGGCGGTGGGGGCGTCGTCGTTGGCCTTCCGCGTGCTGGAGTCGCTCGGAACGAACGGTGTTTTCGTGATGACCGGCGTGCCCGGGCGCATGGGGCCGATCGACATCGACGCGGATCTCCTCATGCGCAATCTCGTGCTGAAGAACCAGGTCCTCCTCGGCACCGTGAACGCCGGCCTCGACGCATTCGAGGCCGCGCTCGCGGACCTCCGTCGCTTCAAGAGCCTCTGGCCCGACGCCCTCGTCGCGCTCTTCACGAATCGACTTCGGATCGACGCCGCGCCAGGCAAGCTTCGTGACGGCAGGGGCAGCATCAAGGACGTGATCACCTATGGATAAGGACCTCGACACGACGACTCGGTCGTGCGCCCTCGTCAGTCCGACGAGCTGCAACGACGAGTGGCTCGAGACGGACGGCTGGGGCGGATATGCGATGGGAACCGCGGCCATGGTCCGCGACCGTCGATATCACGGCCTCCTGATGGCCGCCGTCGACCCGCCGGCGGTGCGTCATCTCCTCGTTGCAGGCATCGAGGTGTGGCTCGAAGTGGACGGTCGCCGCCATCGACTCTCGGCGCAGCGCTATCAGCCCGGCGTCACCGAAGCCGCGGATGTCCCGCACGTGCAATTCCGCGCGGCACCGTGGCCGACGTGGGAGTACCACCTTGGCACCGAAGCCCGCGTGACGCAGGAGATCTTCATCCCGGCGGGGTCGCGCGCCACGGTGGTGCGCTTCGCGCTCGTCGAAGGCCCGGCGCGCGCCACGCTCCATGTCCGACCGCTGCTTGCCGGACGCGACGCCCATGATCTCCTTCGATTGCCGCCCGACGCAACGGTCGAGCAGGCAGGCGACGGTGTCGTCGGCATTCGATGCGGCGGACATCTCGTCACGATCCGCGGCGGGACGTGGCGCGACGAACCGCTCGTCTATCGGGACTTTCGCTACGAGGAGGAGGCCGCGAGGGGGTTCGACTGCACGGAGTCGCTCGCGTCGCCTGGCGTCCTTCGCTTCGAGTTCGATGTGGCGGAGCGAGAAGCCGTGATCGTGTTCGAGTCGGGCGCCCCGAGCGTTCGCGGCGACATCCGAGACTGGGTGCGGCTGCAACGTCGAGCGGAACGGGCCCGACGAGCGACGTTCGAATCCGACCTTCGCCGCGCCGGAGACCAGTACGTGGTGCAGCGCGGCGGCGGCCTGTCGATCGTGGCGGGGTATCCGTGGTTCGCGGACTGGGGCCGCGACACGTTCATCGCCATGCGCGGTCTTCTCATCGCGACGCGGCGCTATCGCGACGCGACGCGTTGCCTGGTGGAGTGGTCGCATGAGCTGTCGCGGGGGATGTTCCCCAACCGATTTCCCGACCGCGCCAGCGTCGTCGACGAGCGCGAGTACAACTCGGCCGACGCGCCGCTCTGGTTCGTCGTTGCAGCCAGCGAGCTTCTGGCGGCGAGCGACCGTGATGGCGTGCCCGTCGCTCCCGGAGATCGCCGACTTCTCGAGGGCGCGATCCTCGGAGTCGTCGGCGCCTATCACGGCCGCACGCGATACGGGATTCGAGTCGACGCGCGCGACGGCCTTCTCGCGGCCGGGGCGCCTCGGCAGCAGCTCACGTGGATGGACGCTCGCGTGGACGGCCGTGAGGTCACGCCCCGAAGCGGAAAGCCGGTCGAACTGAACGCGCTCTGGATCAACGCGCTCGCCGCGGCGGCATCGCTCGACAGCCAGTGGTCGGACGAGCTGCGCTCGTCGCGCCGCTCCTTCACGTCGCGATTCTGGAACGAGTCCGACCGGTGCCTGCACGACGTCATCGATGTCGATCACCGGGACAATGCCGTCGACTCGACCATGCGACCGAACCAGATCCTGGCGATCGGCGGGCTGCCCATGGCGGTCGTCGAAGGAGCGCGCGCGGCGCACGTCGTCGAGTCGGTGGAGCGGCACCTTCTGACACCGCTGGGCCTGCGATCGCTCGCACCGAACGCTGCCGGCTACGTCGGCCGATACGAAGGAGGGCCCTCGGTGCGCGACGGCGCGTACCACCAGGGCACGGTGTGGCCGTGGCTTCTCGGGCCGTTCGTCGAGGCATGGGTGCGGGTGCGGGGCGATGGCCCGGCGGTCCGGCGGGCGGCCCGCGAGCGATTCCTCGAGCCGATCCTCGCGCATCTCCGCGTTGCAGGCCTCGGGCACGTCTCGGAGATCGCCGACGGCGACGCACCCCACACGCCGCGCGGGTGCCCGTTCCAGGCCTGGTCGCTCGGCGAACTGATTCGGCTCGACGAATCAGTCCTTCGTGTCCGGTCGGACGACCCGGAAGCGAGCGCCCGATGATCGCCTCGCGCCCGCGGGAGCTCCTCCTCGCTGCGGCCATCGACGGAGCGCTCCTCGCCGCCTTCCTCTTCTCGGCCTGTGCGTTCGCGGTCCTCCTGTTCCATCCGGCGATGCCGGCAACGAGCGCGATTCCCGCGTCGCTCGTCCGGCGAGGGCTGATGGGCGTCGCGATGGGGCTCACGGCGATGGCGCTCGTGTACTCGCCCTTGGGTCGGCGCTCGGGAGCGCATCTCAATCCTGCGGTGACGTTGACGTTCGCGCTTCTCCGGAAAGTCCGTGTCGACGCAGCCGTGGCCTATGTCGTCATGCAGGTCGTCGGGGCGCTCGTCGGAGTCGCCGCGGCGTACGTCGTCTTCCCCGACCGACTCGCGCACGCGTCGGTGCGCTTCGTGGCCACGGAGCCTGGACCGTCGCACGTCGTCGCGTGGTGGGCGGAGTTCCTTCTCTCGTTCGTCCTCCTCTTCGCGGTGCTCGCCGTCGCGTCGAGTCGGCGATGGTCCGTGTATGCCGGCGCGGTCGCGGGTGCGCTCGTCGCACTCTTCATCGCGGTCGAAGCGCCGCTCTCGGGCATGAGTCTCAATCCCGCGCGAAGTCTCGGCTCGGCCGCATTTGCGGGATCGTGGGAGTCGCTCTGGATCTATCTGACGGCGCCGACGGGCGGCATGGCGCTTGTCGCCGTCGTTCGGCGCGGGCTCTGCCAAGCGCACGGAAGGGGCGAGGGATGCGCGAAGCTCTGTCACCTCGAGGGAGACCGCTGTGTCTTCTGCGAGAAGGCCGAATCCGACGCGGATGGCTCGCATCCAACCAGCCGTCATGCCTGAACGCTACGACGTCATCATCATCGGCACCGGAGCCGGCGGAGGAACGCTCGCGCACCGTCTCGCCAGCTCCGGGAAACGAATCCTTCTCCTCGAGCGCGGCGACCACGTCCCTCGCGAAGCCGAGAACTGGAGCTCGCTCGAAGCGGTGCGACGCGAGCGCTACCACGCCAACGACACGTGGCTCGACGCGCACGGACGCGGGTTTCGTCCGGGCACGCACTACAACGTCGGCGGCAACACGAAGTTCTACGGCGCGGCGCTCTTTCGGATGCGTGAGTCGGACTTTCGCGACGTGCGCCACGACGGCGGCATGTCGCCGGCGTGGCCGGTCGGCTACGACGAGTTCGAGCCCTACTACAGCGAGGCCGAAGCGCTCTACGAGGTGCGAGGGAGAGCCGGGGTCGATCCGACGGAGCCGAGGCGACGGTCGCCCTATCCGCACTCGGAAGTGCCTCACGAGCCGCGCATGCAGGAGCTCCACGATCACTTCGCGAGCATCGGGCTTCGTCCCTTCCACGTGCCCCTCGGCGTGCGCCTCGACCCTCGAGCGCCAGGATCGAGTCGCTGCGTGCGTTGTGCGACGTGTGACGGATTCCCATGCCTCGTGCGCGCGAAGTCGGACGCCGAGACGATGTGTGTCGAACCGGCCTGTGCCGACCCTGAGGTGACGCTCCGAACTCGTGCGAAAGCGACGCGGCTCCTCGCATCGTCGAGCGGTCGCGAGATCGTCGGCGTCGAGGTCGAACGCGATGGGGCGCTCGAGGAGTATCGCGCCGACCTCGTCGTCGTTGCAGCCGGCGCCGTGAACTCCGCGGCGCTCCTTCTTCGATCACGGTGCGATCGGCATCCGAACGGGGTGGGCAATGCGAACGACCTCGTCGGGCGGCACTACATGGCCCACAACAACTCGGTCCTCTTCGTCTTCTCGGCGACGCGGAACCCCACCCGATTTCAGAAGACGCTGGCGCTCAACGACTTCTACGAACACGGCCCGGACGGTCCGAACGACGTCCCGCTCGGCCACATCTCGATGGTCGGCAAGTTCGACGGCCACATGTTCAAGACGGGGGCGCCGGCCTTCGTGCCGCGATGGGTCCTCGATCGGATGGGGGAGCGATCGCTCGACTTCTGGATCACCTCGGAGGATCTTCCCGACCCCGCAAATCGCGTGACCCTTGAGGGCGACGGGCAGATCCGCCTCGCCTATCGAGAGAACAACCTTCGTGCGCATCGGCGCCTGATCGCCACGCTCAAGCGATCGCTCGCCACATTCGACCGAGGCCGCTGGTTCTCGAAGGGCGGGAAGGTGCCGCTCGCCGGCGTCGCGCACCAATGCGGGACGCTCCGATTCGGCGTCGATCCGACGACGAGCGTGCTCGATCGCGACTGTCGCGTGCACGGCGTTTCGAACCTCTTCGTCGCGGACGGCAGCTTCTTTCCGAGTTCGTCTGCGGTGAATCCCGCCCTCACGATCATCGCCAACGCCCTCCGTGTGGGCGATGTCATCCGCCGCGATCTGGGAGTCGGCGCCGCCGTCGCATCGACGCGGGCAGCCACACGATCGCTTCCGGTCGTCCGCGCCTGAAACGCTGAGATTCCTCCATGGCCACCTCCGCTCCCGACGCGCACGTCGCGCGACGGCTCTTTCTCGGTGCCTCGCTCTCGCTCGCGGGGCTCTTCGTCGGACTTGCGTCTCTTCCGACCGCGGCGAACGCGCCCGAACGCGATCGGTCGCTGGCGATCGCCGCGCCGCAACGCGAGCCACTGGCTGCGCGCGTTTCCTCCGTGGGCTTCACCGTTTCCGACATGGAACGGGCGCTGGCGTTCTACTGCGGGGTTCTCGAGATGCGACTCGTCGACGATCGCGAGGTCGCGGGGGACGCGGCGGAGCGCCTTGAGGGGGTCTTCGGCGCGCGAAAGCGCGTGTGCACGCTGACGCTGGGCGACGAGCGCGTGACTCTCACGCAGTACCTCGCGCCCGAAGGCCGGCCCATCCCGGCGGACAGTCGATCGAACGACGGGTGGTTCCAGCACATCGCCATCGTCGTGCGCGACATGGATCGCGCGTACGAGCGGCTTCGCACGTTTCACGTGCGGCACGCATCGGCGGGACCTCAGACGATTCCAGCGTCGAATCCGGCCGCCGGCGGGATCCGGGCCTTCTACTTCAAGGACCCGGACGGCCACGTGCTCGAGATCCTCGCGTTCCCGGCCGACAAGGGCGACCCGCGCTGGCACCGTGGCGACGAAAGCGATGCGCTCTTCCTGGGCATCGACCACACGGCCATCGCGGTGCGGGACACCGACGCGAGCCTTCGGTTCTACCGCGATCTCCTCGGACTCCACGTTGCAGGCGAGAGCCGCAACATGGGCGTCGAGCAGGCGCGACTCAACAATGTCGAAGGAGCGAGTCTCCGCATCACGACGTTGCGGCCAGCCGGCGACGCGCGATCGGCGGGGCCCGGGATCGAACTCCTCGAATACCTCGAGCCCGGCCCGGGGCGGCCGTACCCAGGCGACAGCCTCGCGAACGATGTCTGGCACTGGACCGTGACGATCGAGACGCCCGGCGTGGTCGAGGCCGTGGGTGCCCTCGGCGACGGCGTGCGGCTCGCGTCGCGCGGCGTGGCCTCGGACGGCGCGCTCGTGCGCGACCCCGACGGCCACGCCGTTCTTCTCGTGCCGTCCGCGTCGGCGCCGTAACCGGAGTCGGGCGGCGGCATCTCACTACTGCCGCAGCGGACGCAGGTGTCCGACGTGCGGCCTCTTCCACCATCGGCCCGTAACCGGCGTCGCGAACGCCACGGAGTGCGGGCCCAACGCAAGGACTTCTCCCATGAATCGCAAGGTTGTCGCATTGGTCGCCGGTGCCGGTCTCCTCGTCGTCGGCTGGGCCGCGTTCCGTCCGGAACTCCTCTTCATCGATCAGCGCGTCAACGAGGATTTCCCCGTTGCAGCCGCGGTCGCGATGGTCGACATGCCGACGAGCGAGGCGCCCATGCTCGATCCGATCGCGCAGGACATGAAGGACGCGAAGAAGCTCGCCGAGGGCACGTTCCACGGCGTCGCCCACGAGACCAAGGGCACGGCCACGATCTATCAGCTCGCCGACGGCCGGCGGTTCCTGCGCTTCACCGGCTTCGACACCTCGAACGGCCCGGACCTCCGCGTGATCATGACGACCGCGACCGACGCCACCGACAGCGACACGATCAAGAACGCGAAGGAGCGCGTCGAGCTCGCGAAGCTCAAGGGCAACGTGGGCGACCAGAACTACGAACTGCCGAAGGACGTCGATCTCGCGAAGTTCAAGTCGGTGACGGTCTGGTGCAACCGGTTCAGCGTGAACTTCGCGACGGCACCGCTGAAGTGAGGCGCGGCCTTCGGCCGCGGGGAGTCAGGAGCCAGGATTGAGGAGTCAGGGTGAAGGACACCCGACGTGCGGCGCGAGCGATCGTGGCCACTGCCTCCTGACTCCAGACTCCTGACTCCCTTCTTCACGCCCTTGACCCTTGGTCCTTCATTCTCAACCCTCCCCCAAAATGCCCTCTCGCATCGTCATCCTCGGCGGCGGATTCGGCGGCCTCTACGCGGCCCTTGCCTTCGAGAAGGCGCTTCGCCGCCGCGATGATCTCGAAGTGGTCCTCGTGAATGAGGACAACTTCTTTCTCTTCACTCCGATGCTGCATGAGGTCGCCGCGAGCGATCTCGACGTCACGACGATCGTGAACCCCATCCGCAAGCTCGTCTCGCGGGTGCGCTTCTTCTGCGGAACCTGCCGCGAGGTCGATCTCGAGCGGTCGACGGTGCGCCTCGTCCACGGCGACGACGGCCACGACCATGAGGTCGCATTCGATCACCTCATCTGCGCGCTCGGCTCCGTGACCAACTTCCACGGCGTTCCCGGCCTCGAGCGCCACGCACTGACGATGAAGTCGCTGGGCGACGCGATCGCGGTCCGTAACCGCGTCATCGCGTCGCTTGAGGAAGCGGACTTCGAGTGCTGCGCCTCGCAGCGGTCGCGGCTCCTGACGTTCGTCGTTGCAGGCGGAGGATTCGCCGGCGTCGAGACGGCCGCGTCGATCAACGACTTCCTGCACGAGGCGCTCGCCTTCTATCCGAACCTCACGCGTGCCGAGTGCCGCGTCGAGCTCGTGCATTCCGGCGATGTCATCCTGCCCGAACTGCGCGGGTCGCTCGGCGAGTACGCGCAGCGCAAGCTCGGCGAGCGCGGCGTCACGATCCGGACGGGCGTGCGCGTCGCCGGCTACGACGAGGGACGCACCGTGCGCCTCTCAAACGGCGAGTCGTTCGAGGCGGGCACGCTGATCTGGACCGCGGGCACGGCGGCGCATCCCTTGTGCTCGTCGTTGCCGTGCGCCCGCGAGCGAGGACGCCTGAAGGTCGACGGCTCGCTTCGCGTCGAAGGCACGACGAACGTGTGGGCGCTCGGCGACTGCGCGCTTGTGCCGAACGTCGCGCGAGGCGGTTTCCATCCGCCGACGGCGCAGCACGCGATCCGCGAAGGGACGCACGTCGCACGCAACGTGCTCGCGGCGCTCGATGGCCGCGCGCCGACGCCATTTCGATTCCGCACGATCGGCCAGCTCGCGTCGCTCGGCCGCCGCACCGGCGTCGCCAACATCCTCGGCGTCAACTTCTCCGGCTTCATCGCCTGGTGGATGTGGCGCACGATCTATCTCGCGAAGCTTCCGCGTTTCGAGAAGAAGGTGCGCGTCGCGCTCGACTGGACGCTCGACGTCCTCTTCTCGAAGGACCTCGTGCAGCTGCGTGCGGCGACCCGCGTGGCGCCGCCATCGGAGGCGGTGCGGATCCTCGCCGAATCGACCTGATCGCGCCGTGACCTTCGCCTTGGCCGCGCATCCAACGCCGTATGCAACGCACCTGCAACGCGGAATCGTGTCGGCTCGAAGACGACGGCGCTCGACGGGCGAATTGGAAGCGATGGGGGCCCTATCTCGCCGACCGACAGTGGGGCACGGTGCGCGAGGACTACTCGGCCGACGGCGACTGCTGGAACCATGTCTCGCACGACGCGGCCCGAAGCCGCGCGTACCGCTGGGGCGAGGACGGGCTCTTTGGCTTCAGCGACCGGCAGTGCCGGATGTGCCTCTCGTTCGCGCTGTGGAACGAGCGAGATCCGATTCTCAAGGAACGCCTCTTCGGACTGACGAACGGCGAGGGAAACCACGGCGAGGACGTCAAGGAGGCGTACTACTTCCTCGACGGCACGCCGACGCACTCGTACATGCGGGCGCTCTACAAGTATCCGCAGCGGGCGTTCCCCTATGACGAACTGGTCCGCGAGAATCGCCGCCGCGGCGTCTTCGAGCGCGAGTTCGAGATCGGCGACGCGGGCGCGTTCGACGACGACCGCTACTTCGACGTGACGATCGAGTGGGCGAAGGCGTCCGAGGAGGACCTCGTGCTGCGTCTCACCGTCGCGAACGCCGGTCCCGACTCGGCGCGGCTGCATGTCCTTCCCACCCTCTGGTTCCGAAACACGTGGAGCTGGGGGCGCGTCGGCGAGGAGGGGCACGATGCAAAGCCGGTGCTCAGGCAGGCGTCCGATGGAGTCGTCGAGGCGGAGCATCCGTCGCTCGGGCGGTATCGCTTCGAGGTGCTCGAGTCGGCGGACGTCGCGCCTGACTTCCTCTTCACGGAGAACGAGACGAACGCGGCGCGGCTCTTCGGCGCGGCCAATGCCGCGCCGTACGTGAAGGACGCCTTCCATGCCCGTGTCGTCGACGGCCGGCGCGACGCGACGAACCCGGCCAACGTGGGAACGAAGTGCGCGGCGCACCTCGTTCTCGACATCCCGGCCGGTGCGTCGCGACAGGTCACCGTTCGCCTCGTCGCATCCGGTGAGCCAGCGCGCCTCGACGCCGAGCGGGTCATCGAGGCGCGGCGATCCGAGGCCGATGCCTTCTATGCCGAACGACTGGGAAGCGCCGTATCCGCCGAGGAGGCGCGCGTCGCCCGGCAGGCGTACGCGGGGCTTCTCTGGTCGAAGAAGTTCTATCACTACTCGCTCACGCAGTGGCTCGGCGGCGACCCAGGGCAGCCGGCGCCGCCTGCAACGCGGAGAGCGGGTCGCAACGCGGAGTGGACGCACCTCTACAACCGCGACATCCTCTCGATGCCCGACGCGTGGGAGTACCCGTGGTACGCGGCCTGGGACCTCGCCTTCCACATGATCCCGTTCGCGCGGATCGATCCGGCGTTCGCGAAGGAGCAACTGCTCCTACTTCTTCGCGAGTGGTACATGCATCCGAACGGCCAGATGCCGGCCTACGAGTTCGCGTTTGGCGACGTCAATCCGCCCGTGCACGCGTGGGCCTGCCTCGAGGTCTACCGCATCGGCGCGCGGGAGGGCAGGGCCGACCGCGCGTTTCTGGCCCGCGCGTTCCAGAAACTCCTCATCAACTTCACCTGGTGGGTGAACCGGAAGGACGTTTCCGGAAAGCACGTCTTCGCGGGCGGATTCCTCGGGCTCGACAACATCGGCGTGTTCGACCGTTCGCGACCGCTTCCCACCGGCGGCTCGTTGGAGCAGGCCGACGGCACGGCGTGGATGGCGTTCTATTGCGCGACGATGCTGGCGATCGCGCTCGAGCTCGCTCGCGTCGATGCGAGCTACGAGGACGTCGCGAGCAAGTTCTTCGAGCACTTCATCGCCATCGCCGACGCGATGAACGGCCTCGGCGGCACGGGCCTCTGGGACGACCACGACGGCTTCTATTACGACCAGCTCCAGGTCGACGGGACCCGCATGCCGCTCAAGGTGCGGTCGATGGTCGGTCTCCTTCCGCTGATCGCGTGTCTCGTCCTCGAGGAGGACACCATCTCCGCGTTGCCGGGCTTCGCCAAGCGCATGCGCTGGTTCGTCGAGAATCGCGCCGACCTCGCCCGCTCGATCGCGTACCTCGAGTCTGCACCGGAGGGCGCCGGGACGCACGCCCATCACCTCCTCGCGATTCCGTCGCGGGAGCGACTCGAGCGCGTCCTGCGTCCGCTTCTCGACGAAAGCGAGTTCCTCGCGCCGCACGGCCTCCGCAGCGTCTCCCGGGCGCATCGCGACCGACCCTTCGTGTACCGCACCGTGGACGGGGACGAGTTCCGCGTCGACTACGTTTCGGGCGAATCGACGAGCGGGCTCTTCGGCGGCAACTCGAACTGGCGCGGACCGATTTGGTTTCCCGTCAACTACCTCCTCATCGAGGCGCTCGAGCGCTACGGCCATTTCTACGGCGACACGCTGACGGTCGAGTGCCCGAGCGGATCGGGACGCCGCCGTACGCTCGACGAGGTCGCCGCCGACCTGCGGCGCCGACTCATTTCGCTCTTCCTGCCCGCGGAGGGGGGCCGCCCGTGCCATGGCGGGGATTCGCGTCACGCGTCCGATCCGCGCTGGCGCGATCTCGTCCTCTTTCACGAGTACTTCGATGGCGACACCGGTCGCGGCCTCGGCGCGAGTCACCAGACCGGATGGACGGCGCTCGTCGCCTCGCTGATTCGCGATCGTGCGACGCCCGGGGCGTGAGTGCGCCGGCCGGGTTCCTCTATCCTCCACGTCGTGTCCACCCAGATCCTCGGCATCGACCTCGGCACCACGAACTCGCTCGTCGCGATCTGCGACGAACGCGGCCCGCGCGTGCTGCGCGACGAGGACGGTCACGCGCTCGTCCCGAGCGTGGTGCGATTCGGAACGCGCGGCGAGGTCGTGGCCGTCGGGCGCGAGGCGCTCGCGCACGCGGTCGAGTTTCCGCGGGAGACCGTCTATAGCGCGAAGCGCCTCGTCGGCCGAAGCGCCACGGAGATCGGCGAGGTCGCGGCGCGCTTGCCGTATCGCGTCGTGCCCGGGCCCCGCGGCATCGCCGCGATCGAGGTTCCGACCAGCGCCGGCTCCGCGCTCGTGACGCCGCAGGAAGTCGCGGCCCACGTTCTCGCGCGCCTCAAGACGATCGCCGAGCGCGAGCTGCAACACGGAGTCTCGAAGGCCGTCATCACCGTGCCCGCCTACTTCGACGACGGGCAGCGCCAGGCAACCCGCGACGCCGCCCGCCTCGCGGGGCTCGAGGCGGTGCGCATCGTCAACGAGCCGACCGCCGCGAGCCTCGCCTACGGGCTGGGCCGGCCGGCGTCGCGCGGGCCCCGGAAGGCCGAGCGCATCGCGGTCTATGACTTCGGCGGCGGCACCTTCGACATCTCGATCCTCGAGATCTCGAGCGACGAGAGCGCCGCCGGCGGCGATCTCTTCCAGGTCCTCGCGACGGCAGGGGACACCGCGCTCGGCGGCGACGACATCGACCGCGCGATCATCGATCTCGTCATGCGCGAGATCCGCGAGACCTTCGGCGCCGCGCTCGACTTTCCGCCGAGCGCGCGGCAGGCGCTTCGCCAGTTCGCCGAAGGCGCGAAGGTCGCGCTCTCCGAGCGCGAGACGACGACGCTCGAAGTCGGGTTGGGAACCGGACGCACCTATCGCCGTACGCTGACCCGCGCCGATCTCGAGGCGCTCGCCGCGCCGTTCGTCGAGCGCACGCTCGTCTCGTGCCGGCGCGCGCTCGCCGACTCTGGCTGCAACGTCGAGTCGATCGACCGCGTGGTGCTCGTCGGCGGCTCGACGCGCATGCCGATCGTGCGGCGCGAGGTGGAGCGGGTCTTCGGCAAGGTGCCGTACACCGCGCTCAATCCCGACGAGGTCGTCGCGCTCGGCGCGGCGGTGCAGGCGGCGATTCTCGCGGGCGACCGGCGCGACCTCCTTCTCTTCGACGTGCTGCCGCTCTCCCTCGGGATCGAGACGGTGGGCGGCGCGGTCGCGAAACTCCTGATGCGGAACGCGACCGTTCCGGCGCGGGCGAAGGAGATGTTCTCGACGTCGGTCGACGGCCAGACGAACGTGAAGATCCACGTGATGCAAGGCGAGCGCGAGCTCGTGCAGCACTGCCGCAGCCTCGGGCAGTTCGAGCTGCGCGGTATCCCTCCGATGCCCGCGGGAATCCCGCAGGTCGAGGTCGAATTCCTCGTCGACCAGAACGGCGTCCTCGACGTGAGCGCGGTCGAGCGGCGAAGCGGCCGACGAGCGTCGATCCAGGTCGTGCCGAGCTACGGCCTGACCCGCGACGAGGTCGATCGGATCGAGGCGGAGAGCTTCCGTCACGCCCGCGAGGACATGCACGTCCATCGCGTCATCGACCTCCGGGTCAATGCGGCGCTCGACCTCAAGTGGATTGAGACGGCCTTGGCGAGGGTGCGCGGCGAACTTCCGGCTGCAACGGTGGCCGAGGTCGAGGCCCGGATGGACGAGGTGCGCTCGTTCCTTGCGGCCGCCGACCGGGACGCGGCCTCGGTCGACGCCAATTGCTTTCACCAGGCGAAGGACGCCCTCGATCGGGCGAGCGTGCCGGTGCACGAGAAGGCGATCGCCCAATCGCTCCGGAGTTGACGGCTGCCCGTCCTTCGTGCGGGCCGCCCGCACCGTACACTCCGCGCCTGAAGGCGAGCGACGCTGCGTCCGCGTCGACCGCCGGAGCATTTCCGCCGACTCGTTCGGCTCACGACCCTTCGTGAGTCGGATGTCCGCCGAGTCGGTTCGGCTTCGATGGACCTCACGCGCACGACCACGGCCCTCTTGGTGGGACTCCACGATTCGGCGAACGAGCCGGCGTGGGAGGAGTTCGACCATCGCTATCGCCCGATCCTGCTCGGCTTCGCCCGCAACCTCGGGCTCAGCGACGAGGACTCGGCCGACATCGCGCAGGAGACGCTCGTGCGCTTCGTGCAGGACTATCGCGAAGGCAAGTACGACCGCTCGAAGGGGCGACTCGGCGCGTGGCTCGTCGGCATCGCCCGCTATCGCATCCTCGACCTGCGTCGCCATCGCGCGAACCACTACGAGGTCAACGCCGACTTCGACCTGCTCGATCCCGTCAAGTCCGACCAACTGCAGGCGGTGTGGGACGGCGAGCATCGCAAGGCGATCCTGCGCGAGGCGATGAAGGAGTTGCGCTCGACGAGCCGCACCGACGAACGGACGATCCGCGCGTTCGAGCTCGTCGCGGCGCACGGCCGCTCGCCGCAGCAGGTCGCCGAAGAGTTAGGCATGTCGGTCCATGACGTCTATCTCGCGAAGAGTCGCGTGAGCCAGAAACTCCGCGAAATCGTCGACCGCCTCGAGAAGGTCTTCGCCGAGGGAGCGTGATGGCCGACGAGGGAACGCCGAGGAGGAAGGAGCCTCCACCGCGAACCTTCGCGGGAGACGATGCACCGACGATCGACTCGGCGTCGGCGCCGGCGCCGTTCGATCCGGACGTGACGCAGGCCGATCCGCGGAGCGCCGTGCCGCCGCCGTCCCATCCGGGCGTGTCGCGTCCGCCCGCGTCGCGGGCGCCGACCTACGGCGACGACGTCACCGTCCCCGGCTGCCCGAACCGCGGGCAACTCGAGCTCTTCGCGTCGAAGTCGCGCGCGGAGCAGGACTCCGACGCGCCGATCTCGCATCACCTCTCGATGTGCCCGGTCTGCCGCGAGGTCGTGCGGCAACTCTCCGCCGACAACAACCTGATCGCCGAGTACGTGCACGCGAACCGGGGTCGCTTCGATCCGGTCTCGCCCTTGTCGGCGTCGGTCTTCGGCGACGATCCCCTGAGCGCCGGCCCGTTCGCCGGGTCGGGCTCGCCGGCCGAGGTCGTGCCCGGCTTCCGCATCGAGGGCGAGATCCATCGCGGCGCCCAGGGCGTCGTCTATCGCGCGGAGCAGCTTTCGACGCGCCGACGCGTCGCGCTCAAGACCTTGCTGCAGGGCAAGTTCGCCACGAGCCGGCAGCGCCAGCGCTTCGAGCGCGAGGTCGAAGTCGTCGCGAGCCTGCGCCATCCGAACATCGTCACGCTCTTCGAGTCGGGGCGCACCCGCGACGGCCTGATGTTCTTCGCGATGGAGCTCGTCGCGGGCGGGCCGCTGAGCGATGTCCTCCGCGCGACCGAGAAGCCGTCGCGCGAGAAACTCCTCTCGATGTTCCTCGCGATCGTGCGCGCGATCGCGTACGCGCACCAGCGCGGCGTCATTCACCGCGACCTGAAGCCGGGCAACATCCTCATCGACGAGGAATTGGTCCCGCACGTCCTCGACTTCGGCCTCGCCCGCACCGCGCGCGGCGACGAGACGCAGGAGGCGATCGAGACGACCGCCGCGGGCGAATTCCTCGGCACGTTCGCGTACGCGGCGCCCGAGCAACTGAAGGGCGATCCCGACCTTATCGACGTCCGCACCGACGTCTTCGCGCTTGGCGTGATCCTCTACGAACTCCTCGCGGGGCAGCGCCCGTGGCAGTTGCAGGGGCGCGTCTCGATCGCCGACCTCCTCATCGCGCGGCTTGAGCAGGCGCCGAAGCCGCCGTCCGAGCTGCAGCCGGGGATCGACAAGGACCTCGACATCATCACGCTCACGTGCCTGAAGTCGCGGCCCGAGGAGCGCTATCAGACCGCCGCCGCGCTTGCCGAGGACATCGAGCGCTTCCTCCGCGGCGAGCCGATCCTCGCGCGGCGCGACTCCGCGTGGTACGTCGCGCGGAAGTGGGTCGCGCGGCACAAGGTCGCGACGACGACCGCCACCGGCTTCGCGCTTGTCGTCGTTGCAGGCATCATCGCGCTCGTCGTCGCCTTCGGGTGGGCCGATCGCGAGCGCGTCCGTGCCGAGACCACGCTCGACGAACTCGTCACCACGCTGAAACTCTCGAACCCCGAGACCGGCATCGGCGAGATCGGGATGTCGTTCATCTGGTTCCTCGACCGGCTCAGCGAGGAATTGGACAAGCGCGCCGAGCGCCACCAGCTCGCCCTCACCGATCCCGAGCGCGCCCTCGACGACTACGAGATCTACGTCAACCTCCTGAACACCATCGAGGCGATCCAGCTCGACTTCGGCGTCGACCGGCTGTCGACTGAGGCGCGGGCCCACCGCGAGGAGCGCTTGCTCAAGGCGCTCGCCGTCGCGAAGGAGTTGGCGACGCGGAGCGGCGAGCGGGACCACCCGGAAATCGCCGAGGCCACCCACAACCTCGCCCGCTTCCATCTCCTCAGTAAGGACACGACGAGGGCCGAGGATCTTTATCGCCAGGCGTTGGCGATCCACGAGCGGCTGCATGGCGTCGACAGCGAGGAAGGGGCGCTCACGATGCGCCACCTCGCCGCGTGCCTTCGCCAGCAGGCGCGGGCCGCGAAGGACAAGCCCGACGTTCGGAAGCGCCTGCTCGACGAAGGGGAGAATCTGCTTCTCCGCGAACAGGCGATCCACGCCCGCCGCGACAACGGGCACAACGAGGACTTCGCCGCGGCGCTCAACGGCCTCGCGCAGATCTACGAGGAGCGCGGCGACACCGAGCGCGCCTTCGCGCTCTACTCCCGGGCGCTCGATCTCATCCGGCAGCTGACCGGCGACCGCTCCTATCGCACCGGCCGCGGCAACTACAAGCTTGGGCAGATCTACCTGAACCGCGGACAGCTCGACGACGCGCTCAAGCACTTCGAGATCGCCGTCGACGTCGTTCCGAAGACGCGCGGCGAGGAGGCGCTGAGCGCCGTCGAAGCGCGCGGGTCGTACGCGGCGGCGCTTCTGCGGCGCGGCGGCTCGATTCCCGAAGCGGCGCTGCAGGCGGCGCTCGCGGCGGAAGGGGCCATGCACCTCGTCGGCGGCGACGCCGATCGCACCGCCCTTGTGCAACGGTTGGCCGAGGCGCTCGCGGCGGTGCCGGACGCCGAGCGCACCCAAGCGACCGAGGCGCTCATCGCCGCGATCGAGTCGGGCGGGGCGCGCGAGATCGCCGACGCACTCCGGGAGGCGGTGGCGAAGCCGGCGCGCCCGGCCGCCTCTGGCGCAACGGCCGCGTCGCCCTCGGGGGCGCGCACCGGAGCGCCGTCAGTGACGGGTTCGCCGAAGTAGGCGACGGTCGTTAGGCCTTGCGACGGCGACCGGCGCGGAGGCCGGCGAGGCCGAGGAGCGCGATCGCGCCGGGGGCAGGAATGCCGGCGACGCCTTCGGTCTTGAGCGCGTAGCTGCCGGTGGCGCCGTCTCCGGTCCACAGGCCGCCGAAGCGACCGTCGAGACCGCCCGAGACGTTGCCCGGCTGAAACACGCTCTGCGGGAAGAGCAGTTCGCCGTTGAAGCCGGTCGGCTGGCTCGCGAAGCCGGTGATCGCGAGGTAGTAGAGCCCGGGCTCCGTGATCACGACGTTCGGGCCGTCGTTCGAGGCGTTGCCGAGGCGGGCGCCGGTCGTGCCTTCGAAGGCGTCGTTGTTGCCAAGGAGCGGCTTCCCCTCGTAGGAGAAAAGCCACATGCAGATGTCGAAGTTCGCCCCGTTCTCGCCGGTCGAGTCGACCGAGAAGACCGTGGGATCGGTGATCTGGAAGAGGTAGACGTCTTGGAAGTCGCCGCCGCCTTGGAAGGCGAGGCCGGTGAGCGCGCCGCGGATGGTCTGCACCTGCGCCGGAATGGTGATCTTCTGCGCGCCGCCGAGCGTCGAGCCGGCGTCTTGCTGGAGATCGAGATCCCAGTCTGGGCCAGCGCTCGCGACGCACGCAAAGGCGAGCGTCGAGACGAACATCGGAATGACGTTGACCGCACGCAGAGCGCGCGGGGTTCCCTTCTCTCTCTTCCCGAACATATTGGAGCTCCCTCGGGCCAGACCTTCGTCTGCCCGCAGCAATATGCACGCGCGACCTTGGCATTGGCAAGCGCGTTGCCGAAGGAAGGGCTGAGATCTTTGAGAATTCACGGCAACTTCCCGACGGTGTGATGCGCAGTAGGACTTAGAATCTCCGCTCGACCTTCGTCTCGATCGAGTTCTGGGAACAACGCCGTTGCGGTCGCGCCCCGTCCACGTCGCCATACGACGTGACGGAAGCGGGGAGCAAATGGCCGCGGCCGGAGAGAAAGACTCCGCGTTCGACGTCCCCGATCGACGGTCAACGACGGCACTGGTCGTCCGTTCGCTTTCCGCCTCCGTGCCGGCACCCGCACTTCCGCCACTCCGATGGGCACGGATCCAGAAAGGGCATCCTCCGACATGTCGCAAACCGCGAACGCGGCCCAGGCCGTGGGTTCTCCGCTTTCAGCCGCTGGCTCGTCCAGCACCTCGTCCGTTCCCGCCTCCGATCAGCCGAAGACCGGCAGCGATGCGGCTGCAACGTCGAACGCCGCCCCGAATGCCGCCCAAGCCGCGGGCAACGGGAACGGGAACGGCAACGGCAATGGGAACGGTCCGCGGCCGCGCGCCGCTCGTCCGACGCTCGACCCCGCATGGACGGTCGACGACTCGAACGTCCTCTACAACGTGCGCGGCTGGGGCAAGGGCTTCTTCGACGTCAACCGGAAGGGGCACGTGGTCGTGCGCCCGACCAAGGAGCCGGCCCGCGAGATCGATCTCCTCGACGTCGTGCTCGGCCTTCGTGAACGCGGCCTGCGCACGCCGGTCCTTCTCCACTTCAGCGATCTCCTGCAACGGAGACTGCTCGACATTCGCGACGCCTTCGAGGGCGCGATCAAGGACAACGGCTATCGCGGCCGGTACCTCGCGGTCTTCCCGATCAAGGTCAACCAGCAGCGCCGTGTCGTCGAGGAGATCCGCGACTATGGCCGCGACCATGGCTACGGCCTCGAGGTCGGCTCGAAGCCCGAGCTCCTCGCCGTCATGGGCATGACGACCGAGACGCCCGATCGCCTCATCATCTGCAACGGCTTCAAGGAAGATCGCTACATCGAGTTCGTCACGCTCGCGGCGAAGCTCGGTCGCACGATCATTCCGGTCATCGAGAACCTCACCGAGCTGCGCCTCATCGTGCGCTACGCCGAGCAGTACGGCATCCGTCCGCGCATCGGCGTGCGCGTGAATCTCTCGACCCCGGGCGCCGGCCGCTGGCGCCACTCCTCGGGCATCAAGGCGAAGTTCGGCCTCTCGCTCTCGGAAGTGCTCGAGGTGCTCGACTTCCTGAAGTCGCGCGGCATGCAGGATTGCCTCCAGCTCCTGCACTGCCACATGGGCTCGCAGATCCACGACATCCGCCAAGTCAACTCGGGCGTCAACGAGCTTGCCCGCATCTACGTCGAACTCGCGAAGGCCGGCGCCGGCATGCGCTACCTCGACGTCGGCGGCGGCATGGGCATCGACTACGACGGCAGCCAGACGAACTTCGAGTTCTCGACGAACTACACGCTGCAGGAGTACGCCTCGAACATCGTCTACAAGATCATGTCGGTCTGCGACGAGGAAGGCGTGGATCACCCGACGATCGTCACCGAGTCGGGCCGCGCGATGGTCGCGCAGCAGAGCGTGCTCGTCTTCGACGTGCTTGGCGCGAATCGCCTCGACCGCTTCCAAGTGCCCACGACGCTGGAAGCGGAGTTCGGCGCCGACGCCGAGATCCCGCGCCCGGTGATCGACCTCTGGGAGGCGTACTCGATGGTGTCGGAGCGCCGACTTCTCGAGTGCTACCACGACGCGCTGCAGGCGCGCGACGAGGCGCTGTCGCTCTTCTCGGTCGGCTACATGAGCCTGAAGGAACGCGCGCTCGTCGAGCGGCTCTTCTGGGCGACGTGCGCCAAGATCCGCGACAAGTGCCGCGAGATGCCCTCGATCCCCGAAGAGTTGCAGGACTTGGAGAGTGCGGTCAGCGACACGTACTTCTGCAACCTGTCGATCTTCCAATCGCTGCCCGACATTTGGGCGATCAGCCAGCTCTTCCCGATCGTGCCGATCCATCGGCTCGACGAGAAGCCCACGCGCAAGGCGACGCTCGCCGACCTCACCTGCGACTCGGACGGCAAGATCGATCGCTTCGTCGACGATCACGACATCAAGAAGACGCTCGAGCTGCACGAACTCCGCGAGGGCGAGGAGTACTTCATCGGCGCCTTCCTCGTCGGCGCGTATCAAGAGACGCTCGGCGACCTTCACAATCTCTTCGGCGACACGCACGTGGCCCACGTGCGCCTCGACGAGAATAACCAGTGGTGGATCGACGAGATCGTCGAGGGCGACAGCGTGCGCGAAGTGCTTCACTACGTGCAGTACGACGCGACGCGCCTCGCGATGGACGTCCGCAAGGAAGTCGAACGGGCGGTCCGCTCGAAGGCCATGACGGCGGCCGAGAGCCACCAGTTAGTCAAGGCGTACGAGGCCGGCCTCGCGGGGTACACGTACCTCGAGTGCGAGAGCCATTTGGACTAAAGACCGCGGCGAAGCGCCGCGGAAAATGGAGAAATGAAAATAGAGAGTGCCCTCAGGCGGCCTCTCTATTTTCATTTGGAACTCCCGGTTCCGCCGCCTCTCCATTTTCGCCTCTCCATTTTCCTCCCGGCTTTTCTGTATCCTGCGTCCGCGAAGCCCGGCTCGACCCGCACCGCGCCGGTGACTTCGACCACACACGTTTGGAGGACACATGAACTGTTCGATCACCTGTTCGCTGGTTGGATCCCTCGCGGCGGTCGCCGCGCTCACGACGACCCTCGCATTCGCGCAGTCGACCACGACGCCGAACGCGCCGAAGCGCCCGACGCCGCCCGCGGCACCGGCCGCTCCGGCGAAGCCGCAAGCGCCCGCCGGCCATGATCAGGGGGCGATGCCGCAGCTCCCGCCCGGCATCACCATGGAAGACATGCAGGCGATGCAGGCGGCCGGCACGCCCGGCGAGATGCATCAGCACCTCGCCCGCGGCGCTGGCGTGTGGGACGGCACCGTCACGATGTGGATGACGCCCGAAGCCTCGCCTGAAACGATGAAGTGCGTCACGACGATCACGCCGATCATGGGCGGCCGTTGGATGCAGGCGTCGACCGAAGGCGAGATGGTCGGCTGGGGCCCCTTCAGCGGCATGGGCCTGAACGGCTTTGACAACGTCTCGAAGAAGTTCCAGGCCATGTGGATCGACAACATGTCGACCGGCATGATGACCGGCACCGGCGAACTCTCGAAGGACGGCAAGGTCCTCACCTGGACGATGGAGATGAATTGCCCGATGACCGGCAAGCCCGTCAGCGTGCGCGAAGTCGACACCATGACCGGCCCGGACTCGATGAAGCTCGAGATGTTCTCGACCTTCCCGAAGACCGGCAAGGAATTCAAGTCGATGGAGATCGTCTACAACCGAAAGCCCGGCACCGGCCCGAAGACGGCGATCGGCACCGCGACCGAAGGCAAGACGGGCAACTGAACGTTTCCCGCGACCCCTGAGTGACAGACCCGCAGGCGGGCTTCCGACGTGACGCGTCGGGGTCCGCCTGCGGTCGTTGTGCGGGCCGCTCGAGTTCGGCGGACGGAAGTTGCGGGATTTCGTCGGGTGCGCGCTCCAGTGAATTCGCTAGGGCAAGGGGGAGACCGACCGCGTCGCGCGGTCCGAAGGTCTCCCGATCGAGTCTCGACATCCGTTCGAGATCGCCCTTTCAACGCTGGAGTCCGCCGTGAAGAACCTTCGCCGCTCGCTCGCAACCACCATCGTCACGCTCACCGTCGGCACGCTTGCCTCGATCGTTTCCGAGGCGAACGCAGGCGGTTCGCCGGTCGGCGGCGCGATCACCTACCAAGGCCAGCTCCGCCAGAACGGCCAGCCGTTCAACGGCCAGGTCGGCACGATCTCGTTCCAACTCTTCGACGGCGCCCTTCCCGGCGCGTCGCCTGTCGGCTCGCCGCTCGTCTACTCGAACGTCGCCATCGCCGACGGGTACATCACTGTCGACCTCGACTTCGGCGCGCTCGCTTTCAGCGGCGAGGATCGCTGGATCGAGATCACGGTCGACGGCGAGACGCTCACGCCGCGCCAGCGCATCGCCGCGGCGCCGTACGCGCTCTTTGCCCTGAACGGCAACGAAGGTCCGCAGGGTCCCGCCGGTCCGCAAGGCCCGATCGGTCCCGCAGGCCCGCAAGGTCCGCAGGGAGTCGCCGGTCCCGCCGGCGCGACCGGTCCCGCCGGAACGCAGGGCCCGCAGGGTCCGCAAGGTCCCGCCGGTCCGCAGGGCGCGCAGGGCGTGCAAGGTCCGCAAGGCCCCGCCGGCAGCAACTCGCTCTGGACGATCAACGGCAGCGCGATGAACTACACCGGCGGCAACGTGTCGGTCGGCACCGCGTTGCAGCAAGGGCGGGTGACGATCTACCCGGCCGCGGGCGACGGCGGCACGCAAGTGGGTCTCTACGTCCGCAACACCGACCTCGCGCAGCAGACGATCACGGGCCAATTCATCACCGACAGTTCGAACGGCACCGCGATTCTCGCGTCGGCGCCGGCGACGAGCGGACCGGCTCGCGCCTTGAGCGCCTCCGCGGCAAGTACGACCGGCATCGCCGTTCTCGGCCAGGCGACCGCCGGCTCGGGCGTCAACTACGGCGTGTGGGGCAAGACGAATAGCGCCGCCGGCTACGGCGGCTACTTCGAAGGCAAGGGCTACTTCTCGTCGACGACGCTCATCGGCCGCACCACCACGATCGGCGCCGAGATCTTCGGCGTGCGCCATCCTTCGACGACGAGTTACGGCGGCATGTATGTCGAGACCGCCGGCGCCGCAGGCTTGCCGTTCTACGGCTACGCCGCGAACGGCGCCGCCCTCGGCTGGACCTACATGGACGGCACGACGGGCAAGTGGCACGTGAACGTCAGCGGCAATCGACTGACCGTCGACACGGGCGGCAATGTCGGCGTCGGCACGACCGCGCCGGCGGCACGTCTGCACGTCGACGGCGGCAGCGACGCCGCACCGACCGGAGGCGGGTTCATCGTTGCAGGCGCGACGAACGGCCTGAACGTCGTCATGGACAACAACGAGATCATGGCCCGCGACAACGGCGGCGTCGCGGCTCTCTCGCTCAACCATAACGGCGGCGAAGTCCGCATCGGCCAGGGCTCGGGCGGCACCGGTCGCCTCGTCACGCCGGTGCTTCAGATCACGGGCGGCTCCGACCTCGCCGAAGGATTCGACGTTGCAGCCGTCGGCGACACGCAGCCCGCGCCCGGCATGCTCGTCTCGATCGATCCGGCGCGCCCGGGCAAGCTCATCCTCTCCCAGAAGGCGTACGACCACACGATCGCCGGCATCATCAGCGGCGCGAACGGCATCAAGACCGGCATGGTGATGGGCCAGGAGAACACCGTCGCGAACGGCCTGCATCCGGTCGCGCTCACGGGCCGCGTGTACGTCTTCGCCGACACCTCCGCCGAAGGCATCGAGCCGGGCGACCTCCTCACGAGTTCGGACATCCCCGGCCATGCGATGAAGGCGGTGAACCGCGACGCGAGCCACGGCGCGATCATCGGCAAGGCGATGACGAGCCTCGCGCGAGGCGAAAAGGGGATGGTGCTCGTCCTCGTGAATCTGCAGTAAGCGCACGACCTGCGACACAACCCGAGCCGAGGCGTCCATCGCGACGCCTCGGCTCGTTCGCGTTATGGCGTCGTAGGAACGCGAGTCCTCGTCGGCGGCGGGCCTTTTTCGCGCTCGCGTCCGATTTTCCGGCGCTCGGAGTGCCGAGTCTTCGCCTCCGGATGCGAGGCCCTACCCGCGGGATGCGGCGGGCGGGCCCTCCACGACTCTTTGCCGGAGGATTCCATGTCTCGACTCACACTCGCTCCTCGCCTCGTCGCCGCCACGCTCCTTGCCGGAGCGGCCAGTTCCCTCGCCGTCGCCAATGTCGGCGCGAGCGTCTGGAACGGGCCAAGCGACTTCTTCCACTCGCGCACCGGCGTGCCCGACATGGACCAGCGCCGCGCCGGCCTGCCCGGCGGCGGCAACTGCCACTGCGTGCCGACGTCCTACGTCAACCTCCTGATCTACATCGCCAACCACGGCTATCCGCAGGTGACGCCCGGCGTCGGCGACTACACCGGCTACGACCACTACGCGGAGGTCACGGGAATTCTCGACGATCTCGGCGAGGCCGCAGGCCTCTCGCCCGGCGGCGACGACCCGAACGATCCCGACTGCAACGACGAGAATGGCGACGGCGGCGACGGCGAGTGCGGGAGCCTCCCGTGCGGCAGCAAGATGTCGAACATCTTTCCCGCGTCGCAGGACTTCGGCTACTTCGGCAACGCGGAGGACGATCTCGTCTTCACCGCGAAGTGGCTCACGCCCGGAGCGCCGGCGTCGAGCCACTCCGCGCTCGCGCAGATGGCCTTCGACGGCGCGGTCATGCAGGTGTCGTACGGTCGCTACGAAATCGCGGGCACGATCGACGGCTTCCCCGCGTGGCTTCGAAAGGGCGGCCACGCCGTGACGATGAACGCGATCTTTCGCGACGGCAACGAGCGCACGATCTCGGTGCGCGATCCGGCGCAGGACGATGGCGACATCTTCGGCCCGTCGCCGTGGGTCACGAAGGTCTACGACATCACCGAAGTCTCGCTCCTCGTGACCGCCGACGATCCGGCCGACGGCCCGACCGACAACTGGGCGTGGACCGTGCTTCCTGCAATCGACGAGCCACAGGAGGACGGCAAGAAGCGGCTGATCGACAGCTATTTCGCGATCCGTCCGAAGACCGGGTACTTCTGGAAGGACAACCAGTTCATCGGGGACCTGCCGCTGTCGGTCGGTTTTGGCGGCTACCTGCCCACGCATCAGCAGGGCTGCTCGCCGGCGGGCGACCTCGGCTGCTTCGAGATCCAAGATCTCATGAGCGATGTCCACATCGCTGAGCACGGCGTGGGCTGGTTCGCGATCGGCAAGCCGTCGGGCTCGGCGCCGTCGCAACTCCTGAAGATCGACCCTGTCGCGAAGACGAAGACCTCGCTCGGCGCGACGAGCGCCACGCGACTCGCGCTCAATCGCCTCGACGACCTCTACACCTTGAGCGAGTCGCCGCCCATCCTCGAGCGGCGCGACGTCACCGGCGCGGTGAAGACGACGGTGAGCATCGCCGGCCTTCCGGCCGCGCTCGCCTGCGACGACACGAAGGACACGGTCCTCGTCGTCGTGCCGAATTCGTCGGGAATCGGCGGCTCGGTGCGCGTCTATCCGCGCTCGCTGTCGGTGCCGACGGTGCTGACGTTCCCGACGCTCCTTCCGATTGGCACCAAACTCCGCGTTGCCGTCAATCCGAAGGACGGCCACCTCTGGATTGCGTCGGAGTCGAACGACACGGTGCGCGAATTCAAGCTGCCTCGCACGGGCGGCGGCACGCTCGTGCCGCTCACGACCTTGTCAGGCTTCGGAAACCTCACGAGCGTCGACTTCGACGATTCCGGCCGCATGTACCTCGTCGAGACGGGCGGCGTGAAGGTCTTCGAGAAGAATGCGACCGGCGCGTGGGTGCCCGGCGACGCCGGCGCCTTCAACGGCATCGACGTCGGCAACGTGGTGCGCGTCGCGAGGAGCCGAAGCAACTTCGATCCCGCGATTCACTCGAAGCCGGGTTGGGACAACATCACGCCCGCCGATCTCGAGCCGCTCGGGACAAGCGTGCCCGACTGCCTCGGTGACCTGAATGGCGACGGAGTCGTCGACGGCGCCGACCTCGCGCTGGTGCTGGGCGCGTGGGGCAACGGCGCGGGCCTCGCCGACATCGACGAGAACGGCATCGTCGACGGCGCGGATCTCGCGATCGTCTTGGGGTCGTGGGGCGACTGCTGACCGAGCGAGGCCCGTCGGCTGCAACGCGGAGCGCGCGCTGCATCCTCCCCCGAATCGAAGATTCGGGGGAGGGGGACCATCGCGTAGCGATGGTGGTGGGGGTTCCTCGCGCACGCGACCCCCTCCGTCATCGCTAGCGCGATGCCACCTCCCCCAAACGCTCCGCGTTTGGGGGAGGAGCGAGTCTGCTGCAACGCCGAGCGCGCGCTGCATCCTCCCCCGAATCGTCGATTCGGGGGAGGGGGACCATCGCAAAGCGATGGTGGTGGGGGGCTCCTCGCGCGCGGCCCCCTCCGTCATCGCTAGCGCGATGCCACCTCCCCCAAACGCTCCGCGTTTGGGGGAGGAGCGAGTCTGCTGCAACGCCGAGCGCGCTCGACATCCTCCCCCGAATCGAAGTGTTCGGACCGGGCACATCCTTGGCAGGCGTGCGGAGACATCCTTGGCACCCCGAACGCGGTTCGGGGATCGTTTCGCGCCTCATCCGAGGTGCGTCCAAATGCCATGGGAAGAACGCTCCGTGCTTGAACAACGT
>JAEUIT010000018.1 GCA_016795035.1 Phycisphaerae bacterium
CGCCGCCACGTTGTCGATGACCACGACGAAGAGAACGGCCGCGATGATGACGGCGAGAAACGGCGAACTCAGCGATCGCTTCGGCGCCGCCCAGACGATGCAGAGGAGATGCGCCGCGACGAAGGCTTCGACGGTCGTCACGCCGCCGAAGATCGCAACGATCTCGCCAAGCCACGACGGCGCCCAGCCAGCGGCGGTCACCAAGGGACCGATGAACCCGACCGTCGCGGCGCAGACGACGCCCACCCGCAGCCATCGCGGTAGCCGCCTCAGGACGATGCCAAGCGCGCCGACGAGCGATGCGACCACCAGCGGCACCGCGAGGAGCGCGATGTCCTGCCAGAGCGGCCGAAGCGCCTCGGCGATGCGGTCATCCATTCCACTTCTTGAGCGCCGGTCCCTTGTACTCGGCGAGCGGACGGATGATCCGGTTGTTCTGGTGCTGCTCCATGATGTGGGCGCACCAGCCGGTGATCCGGCTCGCGACGAAGATCGGCGTGTACTGCGGCACCGGAATGCCGAGGATGAAGTAGGTCATGCCGCAGGGGAAGTCCACGTTCGGGTGGATGTTCTTGTCGCGGAGCATGATCGCCTGCACCTGGTCGCCGAGATCGAACCACTTCTTCGCGTTCGGTCCCAGTTGCTCGGCGAGCTTGAGGCCCCAACCGCGAAGGATGCCCGCGCGGTGGTCGCCGTTCTTGTAGACGCGGTGGCCGAAGCCCATGAGCTTCCGCTTCTCGGCGAAGGCCCGCTGCATCCACTGATCGACGTTCATCGAGCCCTTCGCAGCGGCGAGGTCGCTGTCGATGTCCTTGAGCATCTCCATCGCCATCTCGTTCGCGCCGCCGTGGAGCGGGCCCTTGAGGGCGCCGATGCCGCCGCAGACGGCCGAGTGCATGTCGGTCTCGGTCGACGCGATCGTGCGGCACGAGAAGGTGCTCGCGTTGAAGTCGTGCTCCGCGTAGAGGATCAGGCTGACGTCCATGATCTTCGCGGCGAGCTCGCTCGGCTTCGTGCCGCTCATGAGCCAGAGGAGGTTCGCCGCGTGATCGAGGCTGGGATCCGAGTCGACCGGCGCCTTGCCGTCGAGCGTGCGCTGGCACGCGCCGATGATCGCGGGGATCTGCGCGAGAAGCCGCTTCGCCTTGCGAAGCTCCGCGGCCGGCGCGTTGTCCTCGCACTCGGGATCGAGGTGCGAGAGGAGGCTCACGCCCGAGCGAAGGATCGACATCGGGTGCGCCTTCGGGCTCTCCTTCGCGATGCGGACGATCGCGTCGCGCACGCTCGCGGGAAGCGCCCGCATCGACGCGATCTCGTCCTTGAACGCCTTGAGTTCGGCGGGCGACGGCTTGTGGCCGACGAGCAGGAGATGCGCCACTTCCTCGAAGGTCGCGTTCGCGGCGAGATCGGCGATCTCATAGCCGCGATAGATGAGTTCCGTCTGCGTCACGGCGCAGATGGAGGTGTCACCGACGGTCTGACCGGCAAGGCCACGAGTGTCAACGGGTTTCGCGGGGGCGGAAGCGGTGGTAGACATGGAAATCTCGCTGCGTAGCGGGTGCGTGAATGGTGAATCGGGCATGGTAGCGAGAAGCGCCGCCGTGTCCGGATGCGGAGGGCGGTCGCGCGGCCAGTAGCATGACGGCATGCTTCGCCTCCTCTCGACCATCACGATCGCCGTCGCAGCCGCACTCGCCGGTTGCAAGACCGCCCCCACCGGAGGCGTCGCGACCGACGCCGAACCGGGCTCGCCCGAGCACCTCGCCGCGATGATGGCCGGCTCGTACTCGAGCAAGGCGCAGTCCGAGGCGGATCCCGAGTTCCGCGACATCCGACTCTCGATGGTGCGCATCTGGCCCACGCGGCCCGACGGCCCGTGGCTCTACGTCGAGCAGGCTGCGGCAACGTCGCTCGACAAGCCGTATCGCCAGCGCGTCTACCAAGTGTTGAAGAGCATCCTTCCGCCCGATCCGGCGTGGACGGTCGAGAGCCGCGTGTACGAATTGCCGGGCGACCCGCTCGCATTCGCCGGCGCATGGACGGCGCCGGCTCGCTTCGACGCCATCTCGCCCGAATCGCTCCTGCCGCGCGACGGCTGCACCGTCTTCCTCTCGCTGCGCGAGGACGGCAGTTACGCGGGCGGCACGTACGAACAGGAATGCGCGAGCTCGCTGCGCGGCGCCGCGTACGCGACGAGCGAAGTCGTGATCACCGCGGAAGAGCTTCGCTCCTGGGATCGCGGGTTCGACAAGGACGGCAAGCAAGTGTGGGGCGCCGTAAAGGGGCCATATCAATTCCTGCGCATCACGCCCGAAGACGCGAAGGCCGCCCAAGCCGGCGCCGCCACGACCTCGGCTGCAACGCAGAGACCCGGCACGACGGTCGTCGCGCCCGCGCCTGCAACGAAGAACGAGGATCGCGCCCCGCCGATGCGCTGACGCGGCTCACCCGCGGTCGAGCAAGTTCCACTGCTTTCCCGGCGTGTAGCCAAGAAGTTCGTAGAGCTCCTTGCGCGTCTGCATCTCGCCGAGGACACCGCGGACGCTGCCGTCGCGCTTGAGCGCCTCGAGGCCGCGCGCGACGTGGCCCATCGCGAGGCGCATCATGCTGAGCGGATAGATCACGATCTGGTAGCCGAGTTCCTGGAAGCGCTGCGCCGTGATGTCGGGCGTCTTGCCGAACTCGGTCATGTTCGCGAGAAGCGGCCCCGGGCTTCCCTTCGCGAACCGCGCGAACTCGTCTTCCGACTGAAGCCCTTCGGGGAAGATGCAGTCGGCGCCGGCTTCGCGATAGAGATTCGCGCGGCGGATCGCGTCGTCGAAACTCTCGACGTGGCGGGCGTCGGTCCGCGCGATGATGACGAAGTCCTTCGAGAGGCGGTGCTTCGCCATCGCGTCGACCTTTTCGGCCATCGACGAGGCGGGGATGAGATCCTTGCCGTCGAGGTGTCCGCAGCGCTTCGGGAAGACCTGGTCCTCGATGTGGAGCGCCGCCGCGCCGGCCCGTTCGTACTCGATGACGGTGCGCACGCAGCACTCGACCTCGCCGTAGCCGGTGTCGGCGTCGGCGATGACCGGCAACGCGGAGGCGTCGGCGATCTCGCGAATCGTGCGCGTCATCTCGGTGAGCGTGATGAGGCCGATGTCGGGATAGCCCGCGACGTTCGCGGTCGCGCCGCCCGAGATGTAGACCGCGGGGAATCCGGCCTTCGCGACGGCCCGTGCGACGAGCGCGTTGAAGGCGCCGGGGACCATGAGCGTGCCGCGAGCCATGCGCTCGCGAAGGATGCGACCAGGCGATGGAGACGACGGAGGCGTGGCGGAAGTCATGGCGACGGTGCGGTTCGAGAGGCGAGTCGCACAGTGTCGCAGATTTGCCCGACGCCGACCCGCTCAGCCACCGTTCGATGAGACCGGAACGACCGCGCCGGACGACTCGCTCTTGCGCCGACCGTCGCGCGTCCCCTTCTTCACGTTGCTCGACGGCCTCGCGTCCGAGATCGTCTTCTCGAAGACCTCGCCGTAGGGCTTCACCACGAGACGCCCGAGCGACGGGCCCGAGCCTTCTTCCGCTTCGACGCGCAACGCGCCCCAGAAGCCGGCCTCGAGCAGCGCCTTCTCGAACTCCTCGCGGCCGCTCGGCACATTGCCGCGCAGCTTCGCGAGCGCGAAGTCGACGGCCGCGGCCGATTCGGGCGACGCTTCTACGACGGCGAAGCCCTTCGCGGTCCACGCCTTGCCGATGCGCTCGACGAGCGCGTCGACTTCGGGCGTGCCGCGACCGGGGTGGTCGTTGATGACGATGAGGCGCGCCCCGTCCATCGGCGCCTTCAGCGTTGCAGGCGGCGACGCGCGATCGACGATCGCCACCGTGGGGTCGACGGCCCGTTGCGGCGAGCTCGGCGCGAGCGTCGAGCGCACTTGGCTCTGCCGCATGAAGAAGACGGCCACCAAGACGACGATCACGATGCCGGCGACGGCGCCGAACGTCGATGCGACCTGGCGCGGGCCGCCGCGCAGCGAACGGCCACGCTCGCGACGATCGTCGACGACCGCGCGGGCTGCGGCTGCAACGGCGACCGCCTCGCGGGCGCGGGCGGAGCTCACGTCCTGCGCTGCGTACGACCCGGTCCACCAGTTCGTGACGACAAGCTTCGGACGCCCGGTCGCGCCGAGCGGCGGCGCGGCGACGGCGGCCGCGACACCCATGCCGCCCAATCCCATGCCTGCACCGACGCCCACGCCCGGCGAGGCTGGGGGCATCCACGTTGCAGCCGCGGGCGTGACGACCGCGTCGAGATCGGCGCCGCGCATCGACGGAAGGTCCGCCGGCCGCACCGACCAAGGGTCGCGGGCGCGAGCCACCGCGTCGAGATCCGCCTGCATCGCGCGAGCGGTCGCGTAGCGCTGGTGGTAGTCGGCCATCGAACGGCGCACGATCCAGCGGAGGGCTTCCGGGCTTCGCTTCGAGAAGGCGCTGAGGCCGCCGTGCGCCGGGAAGGTGTTCTCGAGGAGGAAGTAGAGGACGGCGCCGGCGCCGTAGACGTCGAACTTCGCGCCGTCGACTTGGTGCACGCGCACGCCGCGCAGCGCCTGCCGCACCATCTCCGGATCGCGGAAGTACTCGGTGCCGTGCGTCGTGAGCGTCATCGCCGAACGGAGCGGCGTCACGAGGCCGAGGTCAACGAGGTGCGCCCGACCGTTGTGCACCATGATGTTGTCGGGCTTGACGTCCTTATGCCAGAGCCCGCCCTCGTGGTACCGCGCGAGCGTGGCGATCAGGTCGGAGACGTAGCTCATCGCATCGCTGAGTTCGACGCCGTCGAGGCCGTCCGATCCCGCACGGGCGTGGAGGTAGCGCGTGGTCTCGTTGAGGTTGTCGCCGGGGTGGTACGGCATCGCGTACCAGAAGCGTCCGTCGTCGAGGCCGTGGTCGAGCACGAGCCCCATCGCGCGGGCGGCGTCCAGGGCCCGCGACTCGCGGACGATCTGCGGAAGGCTCGAGCCCTCTTCCAGGGCGAAGCTCTTGAGGACGACCTTGTCGGGCGCGCCGGCGAGGCGGCGGCGCTTCTCGGCCGAGGGAGCGGCAACGTAGAGTTTCGCGCCGGAGCCGCCCGGGCGGAGCGTCCCTTCGATCTCGTAGCCGTCGAACGAAGCCGCGGATCGGCGATCGACCGGCGTGAGCGCCGGCGCGTCGATCCTCGACGTGTCGACGTTCGGGCGGCGTCCTTCGAGGCGATCGAGAATGCCGACGAGCCCGACGAGCTGCAACGGGCGTCGCAGCGCGAGCGAGTAGACCGAGTATCCGGCGACCATCGATTCGCGCTTGAGCGCGCGGCCGTAGCGTTCCGCCGCGGGCCAACGGCCGAGGACGACGTTGGCCGTCGCAAGCGGTAGCGACACGATCGCCGCGATCGTGCCGGTCACGATGCGCACCGCATCCTTCACGATGCCGAGAAGGACACGGACCACGTGACCGATGAGGAAGAAGATCGCCTTGAAGATGCTGCCGGTGACCTTGAACGCGATGACGATCAACGCGATGACCACGCCGAGCGCGATGGCGCCGCCGACGATGGCAAGCAAGACGAGCGGTAGTTCAGGCCCAAGCATGGGTCGCGTCTCACATTCGGGGCGGCGTCACGAGCGCGCGAGGTCCTCGCGCACGAGTCGTGACTGGGCGTGATAGATGTCCGCGAGCGCGTCGTCGAAGAGGACGTCGTCGCCGCTCAGGCCGGCGCGCTCGGCTTCCGCAAACTCTTCCGGCGTGAACGAGTACGTCGCGATGGTCTCGGCGAGCCGTCGACGAAGGAGCGCGCGGACCTTCGTGAGATGGCGGCTCACCGTCGGCTCGCTGACGCCGAGTTGATCCGCCACCTGCTTGCCGCTCTGCCCTTCGAACACGCGCATCCGGTAGACCTGGAACGGCAGGAACTCCGACTCGCTCTCGGTCGCGCGAATCGCCGCGTAGACCTTGGCGCGGAAGACGTCGAGCTCGTAGGCCTCGTCCGCCTCCGGAAGCCGCGAGACGCCCATGAAGGAGTCGTCGAGGCTGACGCCACGCTTGCCGCCGCCGCGCTTCGACGCGCTGCGGCGGTCGATCTCGTCGCCGAGCACGTGCTTGGCGATCGAGAGGAGCCAGGTCGAAAAACGCGCGCCGCGCGCCGGGTCGTATCGGTCGATCGATCCCGAGAGCGCGGCGAGCGTTTCCTGCGTGAGGTCCCGGATGGTCTCCGTCCGGATCTGGCCACGTCCCCACTTGAAGAGCTGGCCGCGGATCACCGGTCCGAAAACCTCCCAGAGCTCGAACCACGCCGCCTCGTCACGGGCGCGAAGCCGACGGATGAAGGAGGTCGTGATCGAGTTCATGAGAACCATCGCTCCGGGGTTGTTGGGGCGCGACCGCTGCCAGTTTCGGAGCCCGCTCGGAAACCGCGCCCCCTCATCATCTTGGCTCCTTCGCCGCGACCGACTCGGACCTCGGCGACCGAATCTCGCAAAACCCGACATCGCGGAACGAAATCGTGGTCGGGGACCGCCCAAGAACGCGGCAACGCATCTTCGTCCGCCCAAGGCGGCCCTCGTTGGCGCCCCTTGCTTCGCCGGACGTTTCGAAATGGCGGTCACTATGCCAGCTTGCTCTTGCCTGAGCCGCGGTCTCCTTCGGTGGGGCATCGTCGGCGGTCTCGCCCTCGGCGGACTCACGATCCTCGTCGGCCCCGACCGGGTCGGCGCGGCGTTCGACCAGCTTCGGACCAAGGCCCGCCAGGCCGCCGACAACCTCGTCGACGATCCGGTCGCCCTTCGCCGACAACTTCAAACCCTCTCCGAGCAGTACCCGACGCGCATCGGCCAAGTCCGCGGCGAGATCGCCGAAGTGGAACGGCAGATGCGTCAGCTCGAGCACGACTCGGAAGTCGCCAAGCGCGTGGTCGTGATGGCCACCGACGATCTCAACCGCCTCCGTGTGGCGGTCGCTTCTGCGGAGACGTCGTCGCAGCGCCTCGTGGGTCTCAACGACTCGACTCCGAAGTCGACCGTCGACACCGCGAAGGAAGAGGCGCGACGCATCAACAACGTCCGGCTCTCGTATCAGGATCGTTTCACCAGCTCGTCGCAGCAGCTCCAGTTCCTCGGCCAGCAGAAGGAACGTCTCACGAAGATCCTCGAGCGGCTCGAAGGCGAGTACTCGGAGTTTGAATCGAAGATGGCAGTGCTTGATCGTCAGATCGACTCGATCGAACGCAACGAGCGCCTGATCGACATGACCAAGGAGCAGCAGAAGCTCCTCGCCGACTACGACAAGTTCGGCGAGGTCGGCAACCTCGGTCAATTGGAAGCGAAGCTCTCGGAACTTCGCACGGTGCAGGAAGCGCAGCTCGAGGCGCTCTCGAAGGCCGGCATCCCGAACGACTACGAGCAGCGCGCGAAGTCGGACCTCGCCGACGAGAAGTGGGAACTCGAAGACCCGCTCGCGCTGCCGTCGAAGACTCGGACCGGCGTTCCGACCGGAACCGGCGCCGAGAATCGTTCGACAAAGACGACGGTTCCTGCAACACCAAGCATCTAAAGACGTAGAACTGTCGCCGACCGCGACGCGTACGGTGCACGCTCCCCGTTTCAGCCCGAGCTCTCTCCGAGTTTCAGCCGAAACGTGTGACACGCATGAGACAGTCGCGAGTCGGCGACCATCGGGTCAACCGACTAACGTTTCACGAAGAGTCGACCGCACCTCGCCAGACACCTCGGTCGAAACAGAGACACAACCGGTCCTTAGCGGCCCCCCAACCCGGAACGAACCGACACCGATCCGGAACCCGATCCTTCACTGGGTCGGCCGCCACTGACCGAAGAAGGACGCCCCCACACGCGGACCGGCCTGCTGAGCTTGCTCGGCAGGCCGGTCCGTTTTTGCGTGATCGTGTCGAACGAGCGCCGTGCCCGCGGGCGCTCTCGCCGCGTCAGCGAGCGACGTCGATGTCGAAGCCGATCTTCGTGCCGTCCTTCGAGCGCAACCAGCGGAGGACGAGGTTCTTCGGCGCGAGATTGATCGTGCCGATCGACGGCGGCAGCGGGAGCTTCTCTTCGAGCTCGCGCTCCTTCTTGGTCGGATTGCGCTTCGACTTCGTCTGGACAAACTCGAAGCGCGGCGTGCCCTGCGCAAGGTCGTCGTCGGGGATCTGGAAGTTGGTGTCGTCGGTCGCCTTCAGCGTGACCGTGCCGCCGTGCGAGCCGCCGAGCGATCCGATCGTCGTCGAGAAGTCGATCTCGCGCAGCGCCGTGCGCAGCTCGTCGATGTCCTTCGGATGGACGCCCTTGTTCGCGAGCGCGTACATGCCCTCGCCGAGGAACTCGATGCGCTCGAGCGCCGTGACGAACGCGCTCGGCCGCGCGGTGCGCGCATGTTCGAGCCAGCGGCTCTGGAACATGTCGAGGTCGTTCGTGCCGAACGCCTGCGTGAACGCATCCACCGGATTGACGTCGCGATTGAGGAGCGCGAGGTAGCGTTCGAACGATCCCTGGTACCGACCTCCGTCGCCATAGACGAGGAAGTGCACCATCGACCATGCCTGCATGTACTGAAGCGCCGCGTTGCCGCCGCGCACGTTCGCGTTCCAGCGATCGTTCGTCATCGTGATGATGTCGCGGAACGGGATCGTCTTGCCCGCGTTGATCGCGGCCTGCAGCGTGCGGAGCGTGCGCTCGCTCGTCTGCCCGATGACGACAGTGCCGTCGACGATCACCGACTCGCCGAAGAACTCCGCGAGGCCTTCGTTCAGCCACTGCGGCAAGTCGTGGCCGAAGCGCGAGTACGCGAACTGGTGGAAGCCTTCATGCTGGATGACGTGGAAGATCCGGCTCTGCGGCAAGCCTTCGACGAAGAACGCGAGCCCCGCGCCGCGCGGCGACGTGAAGAACATGCCGCCCGAACCCATCCCGTTGATGCCGAAGCGATCGCGCAGGGTCTGGAGGTAGTCTTCCTGTGACGCGAAGATGAAGACGTCGTTCACCTCCGCGGTCTTCTGCGGCAGTGCACCGAGCCGGCGCTTGTATTCGACGTAGATGGTGTCGAGCCGCTCCGCGTACATGCGCGTGGCGTCGGCGCTGAGATCGCTTCGGATGTTGTAGAAGCGGCTCTTCAGCTGCCCCTTCGGATTGGCCGTTCGATCCCACCACGAGGCGCGCAACTGCGGGTTGTCGCCATTCTGTGCCGCGCCGCCGCCCAAGGGGCTTGCGTGCGCGACCGCGCCGCGATCTTGCCTAACTTCGCACCGAGGCTCCGCCGTCGCGGCCCCCATCGAACTCAGCGCGAGCGAGGCGAGGGCGAGTCTCAGCGGTTGTTGTCGGGCAGCTCCCCAGATCGCGAAAAAACGCATAGGGCCTCGGATAGCGGAAATGCCCGATAAAAGCGGGCGTGGAGCGTCGGTACGGTGTCGCGTGCACTTCACTTTCGCGTGCGGTACGAATCTCGCGCGACCCCACTTGAGAAAATCTGCCAAAAACGATGAAGAGCTGAAACCTTCATCCGATTTGGGCGGAGAATGTGGTGCCGACGGATCCTCTTCTCCCGTCGGTCTGACAAGTAGATTCGCCTCGGGTTCGGTGAATAAGGGACATCGAACCTAATGAGCTCGCTCAGGTTGAGGGAACCACAGGGCGAGCTCGAGTGAGCAGTGGACGCTGTCTTCTCCAGAATCAAGGGTCTGGAATCGACAGGCGGCTCTTGGGAAAAGGGAACTCCGGAGCCAGAGTCCTCGCAACGATTCGTCGAAGCGAACAACTGCCCCACTCACGATCTGCTCGTTAGAGGGAAAAGGGAAGAGGGAAAAGGGAGACCGGCCGCGACTTGAAAAGGGCGCGGCCGTGTCTGCTTTTGGACCGCGCTACTTCTCGGACGCGCCGCCATCGAGCCGTCGCACCTCCGAGCCACGCGCGGCCAACGAACGACAACCGACGCCGCGACGAGCGCCCTCAACGATCGTCAGGCGTGTCACCGCGTGCGGCCGTCACGCCTTCGCGCCGTACGTCGAGACCACGTCGGCGCTCGGATAGAAGCGACGAAGGATCTCGCGCCACGTGGCGCCGTCCTTCGCGAGCCCTTCCGCGCCGTACTGGCAGAGTCCGACGCCGTGGCCAAACCCTCGGCCTTCGAGCGCGATCGAGACGGCGGAGACCTGCGCCGTGAAGTCGCCGCTCCGAACCCGCGAGCGGACGACCGGCAGTCCCGGGTTGTCCGAGTTGAATGCCCAGCGAAGGCGCTCGGACGGAATCTCGAACGTCTGGTTCTTCGCGTCGACGATGCGGAAGGACGTCGGCCGCCCCGCCGCATTCACGGCTGCAACGTCGATCGAGCGGACACCGTCGATCTTCGCCATTGCCGGGCGTTCGGTGCGGGCCCACGCCGCGATGCGCTTCGCCGTCTCGCCCGTCGGCAACGACATGCGCCAACGCCACGTCGGCGCCGCGCGGCAGCAGTCGCGCACGGACGACGCGCTCACCGTGAGCGGCGGAATCGCGTTGAAGGGTCCAGGCGCGATCGCGTCGACTGCGTTCGCCGGGCGTCCGCCGCAGCACGAGGAGTAGTACGCCGGCACGACACGCGAATCCCACGTCAGCACCATGCCGCTCGTCCGCTGCACCGCCTCGAGGCTCGTGCGATGCGTCGTGGCCCCGACCCACGCCTGGCTCGCTTCGCCTGCAACGACGTCGAAGTGGCGCGTCGCGTTCTGCGCCATCTCGCACAACGCATACGAGCGCGCGGCGACGGCCTGCGCGAGGAACGCCTCGCGGGACCAATTCTGATAGAGCTCCTTGGCGAGGACGCCGGGGAGATACGCCTCCATCTGCACGTGGCCGACGATGTCGATCGCGCCGATCGCCTCGTCGGTGCGGTGCGTGAGTCGAATCTCGAAGGGCCACGAGGTCGAGCCGGTGACGTCGGACTGGAACCGAATCCCCTTCGATCCCGGGACCGGCTTCATGACGAGCGCGCCCGAGGCGAACTCATACGTGCCCGCACGCGGCGTTCCGGCCGCCTCGATGACGAGCCACCCGTCGAGGGTCGCTTCGATCGTCGCCGGAGTCGCGACGGCCTTCGGCTGCCCGTTGGCGTCTTGGATGTAGACGCGCGGGCCGTCGCCCTCGACGCGCAGCCGTCGCGTCGGCGGCCGAAGGGTCGCGACGCGCACGCGGATCGTCGGTTCGGCCTGCGGCGGAAGCGGACGCTCGAGCACCACCAGCCGCGGCGGAACCGCGGGAGGCCGCTCGGGAAGCTGTACGTGTCCCCCGTCGGGATCTGGGGCCGGCGGAAGTCGACGCGACCCGCTCGACGACGCCGGCGGCTCGCATCCGGTGAGGACAGTCACGCTGCCCGCGAGGGCCGCCAAGAGAAACGCACGACGTCCGGGCGACGCGGACGGCGTCTCCGACGGGCGTTGCGTGTCGTTGGCGCGTCCTGCGTCCATGAGGCTCGAAGCGTACCTACGGGTGACGCACGACCATCGGCCGAGCCGCACGAAACCGTGCAAAAGAGCGGGCCTCGCCGCGCAATGAAAACCGCCGAAGCGCGGGCTTCGGCGGTCGGGTGTGTGTCGTGCGTTTCGCGGCTGCGACTCAGCTCAGCTTGCGGAGGCCGAGGCCGTGCGCCTCGAGCTTCTGCTTGATCTCTTCGAGCGAGGTCTGGCCGAAGTTCTTCACGCCCATCAGCTCCGCCTCGGTCCGCGCGGCGAGTTCGCCGAGCGACGAGATATTGAGGAGCTGCAACGCCTTGCGGGCGCGGACGGAGAGTTCGAGCACCGAGATGGGCTTATTGAGCACCGCCTCGGGGACCGAGCCCTTGAGCTGGTCGAGCACTTCACGGCGAGCGCGGCTGTAGTTGCCGCCCTCGAGGCCCTGACCGAGCCGGAGGCCCTTGCTCGAGAGCATGTTCTTGATCTCGACGAGCGACGTCTCGCCGAAATTCTTGTACGAGAGAAGCTCCGCCTCGGTGATCTTGAGGAGGTCGCCGAGCGTGCGGATCTGCATCTTCTTGAGGCAGTTGCGGGCACGCACGGAAAGCTCGAAGTCCGTGACCGGCGTGTCGAGCACCGCGTTCTCGCGCAGGCGATTGCGATCGCTCTCCGCGTCGTAGTACATGTCGCGGCTCGCGCTCACGTCCTTGTAGAAGAGAAGCGCCCGCGGGTGGTTCGCGTCCGAGTCGAGGACTTGCTTGAGGAGTCGCTCCGCGCGGACGTAGTCGCCGTTGTCCTCGTGGAGGACGGCGAGGTTCACGAGGGCGTTGAGCGGTGCCGTCGGCGAGTGCGCGAGCTCGTCGTAGAGCGCGATCGACTCGTCGTCGTCTCCGTAGAGGTCGAGGAGGTACGCGAGGCGGAAGGTCGCCTCGAAGTGTTCGTTCTGCTCACGGGCCTTGCGGTACTCCGCCATCGCGCCGAAGCGATCGCCGCCTCGTTCGAGATCTTGGCCCTTCTTGAAATGCGCTTCCGCCGCAGCGGGATTTCCGGCGGTGGTCTTGCCGCCGATCATGGTGTCGAGCCCGGCGACGCCGCCGCCGAGGCCTCCCGAAGGTCTCATCGTCATGTCTTGCTCCGCATCCCCCTGCTCGGACCCGGCGCCCGGAGCGGGCGACGGTCCATCGGTGGGGAAAGCGTCGAAGTCTATCAGGAACCCGCGAGGAGGATCTGCAACGCGAGGATCAGCATGGTGCCGGCGAGGACCCCGATCGATGCGACCGACAAGGCCACCGCGAGCGGCCGCTCCATCCGCAGATAGCCACCCACCGCCGAATACCACCAGGTCGAGAGCCAAAGGAAAACCGCCAGCCCAAGTATCGGACGCGCGTTGAAGAGGAGGTCGGCCCCCGGCCCGTACCACGCCCGCCCCAAACCAACCATGCCGAAGACGAGAAGCCAGACGGGCAGGCTCGCCAAGAGGTAGACGGACGCGCGACCGATCTGGGCCCACCGCACCTTGGCACGGGTGCGTGCGAACGGGAGGACGACGAACGTCGCGCACGAGCACGCGATCATCGTCACGAGCGAGAGGACATCCCGGTAGAACTCCGAGTGCTCGCGCCACACGACCGAGGGCGGAAAAACCCTCGCCACTTCCAGCGGCGTCGCCGCCAGATTGGTCCATCTGCTGAAGGAGTCGGACACGGACGACTGCGGCAACGCGGAGTCGAATCCGGCGCGCATCGAGAGCACCGGCGGCTGCAACGTGGTCGAGAGACTCACGTTCCGCCGAAAGACGACGCGTGCGTCGGACGCCGGCGCGACGAACGACCACGCGAGCGCCACGGCCGACTCGCGCCAGCCGATCGGGTCCATCTCGATACGGGTCGTCGGCAAGATCATCACGCCGTTGACGGTGCCCCCCACGAGATCCCGTGCCGTCAGTCGTGCCGCGTCCGCCCTCGCCTTCGTGACGAGGCGAAGCGTCGCCGCGCCCACCTGCAACCAACTGATCACGTAGAGGAGCGACAACACGAGAATCGCCAGCGCGCACAGTCGCCCGGGTCGGATCGGATGCTCGATCTTCAGCGTCCGAAAGAGCGCCCGCGCGACGGCTGCAACACAGACGGTCGCGACGAACGCGGTGACGACGCGCTTCCCCCGGGCGTACTCGAAGAGCCATCGCGGCGACGACGCGAGTTGCTGCATCGCGTCCCAGTCGAAACGGAGCCCGCACTCGGTGCATCGTGCAATGCGACGTTCGGCGACAGCCGCCGCCGGCGGCTCTCCCGCGAAGGGATACCCGCAACGTGGACACTCGATCGTATGGGGCGTCTTAGGCTGCAACGACGAGTATCGTCGCCTCACTCCGCCGCGGGCACAAGCCTCCGACGCTTCCACGCGCCGCTATAGAACCGTCCGCCCACCGCGAGACCGAGGAGGATGATGTAGACGCTCGACGCGACCCACGGCCCGAAGCTCTCCCAGGACGGCGCCCAGTGCACGGCGAGGAGCCAGCCCAGGCCGACGATGAACACCCACGAGAAGACGACCGTGATGATGCCGGGGAAGATCGTGTCGCCCGCGCCGCGCAGTGCGCCCGAGAACACGATTCCGACCGCGTCGAACGTCTGGAAGACCGCCGCGCAGATCATCATCCACCCGCCGATGCGGACGATCTCCTCCATGTGGGCGGGGTCCGCGTTCGAGCCCGAGACGAAGAACGTGATGAGCCCGTGACGGAAGACGCCCATGATGACGCCGCACACCGTCATGTAGATGAGTGCCATGACGAGCGTGAGCTGCGCCCGTTGTGCGGCGACGTCCGGCTTGCCGGCGCCGATGTACTTGCCGACGAGCGATGTGGCTGCAACGGAGAAACCCACCGCCGGCATGAACGAGAGGTGCATGTAGCGGAGGGCGATCCAGCCCGCCGTAAGGTGGACCGTGCCGAAGAGACCGACGAGCCAGCTCATGAAGATCGCCCAGCAGACGATCTCGTTGCACAACGCAAGCGCGTTCGGCCAACCGACGCGGAGGAGATCGCGCACGGCGGCGAACTCCGGTCGCCACGAGGAGCGCACGCCGTACAGCGCCTCCATCTTCGGCCCGAGGAAGACGCAGAGCGGAATCAGGCACTCGCACGCCGTGCCGAGGATCGTGCCGATCGCGGCGCCGCCCACCCCGAACGCCGGCATGCCCGCGATTCCCGACAGTCCCCACTCGGGCAGCCCTCGCTCGCCGTAGATGAAGACGTAGTTGCCGAGGATGTTCACCACGTTGCCGACGACTGCGGCGACCGTGATGAGTTTCGGCCGCTGGATGCCGAAGAAGAACTGGCTCAGCGACTTCCCGGTCAGCGTCACCAAGCCGCCGACAAGGAGGATCTGCGCGTACTCGCTCTCGAGTTCGACGAGCCGCGGCTCATGGCCCATCCACGAGAAGACGCTCGGGATCACGAACGCGAACGGCACGAGCAGGAACGCCCACGCCACGAGCGAGAACCACAGCCCGGCCCAGCCGTAGCGCGCGACCTCGTGCGGCCGCCCCGCGCCGAGCGCTTGCGACACGTAGCTATTCACCATCGTCACGATGCCGAAGAGAAACGACATCAGCGTGAACGACCACACGCCGCCGTTGCCCTGCGCCGCGACTTCGAGCGAGCCGACCCGCGCGACCATCAGGCTGTCGACGAACTGCATCGTCGTGTACGACGCCATCGTCAGGACGGTGGGCCAGGCAAGCGACCAGACTTCGCGCGTGGGAGACATGAATGCGGAGTTCCTGACCGGAGGAGCCGGGAGTCAGGATTCAGGAGTCAGGAGTGAGTGGAAAACGACTGAGCCAAGACGGCAACGTGGAGCGCTGGCAGCCACAGCTGCGACGTACCCGCAGGCCGAACGCCTACACGAGCGCGCATCCACTGACTCCGGACTCCTGAATCCTGGCTCCCGTCTTCCTCTTACAGCTCAACCAACACCATGTCGCTCTCGGCGCGCTCGTCCTCGGCGGTCGGCTGATGGGCTGAGGCGATCGCCTCGAGCCCGGCGACCTTCACCATCGTCGCTCGCGTGACGGCGGCGTCGTAGAGCTGCGTCGTGCGGCCACCGAATTCGCCCAGGAGTTCGAGGGCGATCTGCGCTTCGGCGCGTGCGAACTCGCGCGGCGCGATGGCGGCCTCGAACGTCTGAAGGCGACCCTTCGCGTTCTCGAACGTGCCGGCCTTCTCGGTCCACGTCACGCTCGGGAGAACGACGTCCGCCTGCGCGGTGAGCGCCGTCGGCAAGGTGTCGAGGAGGACGAGGAACGTGTGTCCCAGCGCGCGTGCGAGTTCGGGCGTGACCCACTCGCTCGGATAGTTGCCGGTGACGACCGCCGCGCCGAACTCGGGCTTGGCGACCTCGCGCACGAAGCCTGCGAAGTCCTCGACCTTACGGCCCTTCGCGAGCGCTTCGAGCACGCGGCGCACGCCGCGGGCGTTCGGGGCCTTCTCCGCATACATCGTGAAGCCCCCGCCCTTCGAATCGCCGGCGAACGTCTTGTCGGCACCGTTCGTCGGAATCGGTCCGACGGCGAGGAGCGCGTTTGCGTCGACCGCGAGCGCGTACGTCGCGAGCCAGAACGCGTCTTCGCACGAGAGCATCGGGCTGACGAGAAGCGCGAGCCGCTTGCCCGCGACCGGGCCCAGCGACTTCATCTGCGCGTCGACGCGCAACACCGCGGTTTCCCAGGCGTCCTGCGCTTCGGTGCGCGCGTACGGCTCTTCGCCCTTGAGCGCCGGCATCGTGATGCGATCTTCGCGGTGCACGAACTTCCACCCGTAGCGAACCTCGTCGGTGATCCACCACTTGTTGACGTCGAGGTTGGTGCGCGGCTTCACGCGATAGATCGTGCCTTCGTTGTGCTCGATCCAGAGGTTGTCGCCGCTCGCGGTGATGCCGTCGATCGACGCCGCGCGCTTCAGGTACCACACGCGCTGCTGGAAGAGGAACTGCTTGTCGAGGAGCGCGCCGACGGGGCAGATGTCGGTGACGTTGCCCGCGAGCTCGTTGTCGAGCGCCTTGCCGGGGAAGACGTCGATCTGCTCGTGCGAGCCGCGGCCTTCGACCATGAGCTCGGCGGTGCCGGTGACTTCACGGGTGAAGCGCACGCAGCGCGTGCACATGATGCAACGGTCGCTGTAGAGGAGGACGTTCGGACCGACGTCCTTCTTCGGCTGCTTGATCTTGTCCTCTTCGAAGCGGCTAACACCGCGCCCGTACTGGTACGAGTAGTCCTGGAGATGGCACTCGCCCGCCTTGTCGCACACCGGGCAGTCGACCGGGTGGTTGATCAGGAGGTACTCCATGACGGCCTTCTGGTTCGAGGCCGCCTTCGGGCTGTCGCTGTAGACGACCATGCCGTCGGAGCAGGTCTGCTGGCACGTCGGCACGAGCTTCGGGAAGGCCTCGAGCTTGCCGGTCTTCGGATTCGGAGCCCAGACCTCGGCCAAGCAGATGCGGCAGCTCGCGACCACCGAGAGACCCGGGTGATAGCAGTAGTGCGGGATCTCGGTCTCGTTCGCGAGCGCGACCTCGAGGATCGTCTGGCCCGGCTTGAACTCGAACGACTTGCCGTTGATCGTGACGGAAGGCATGGGGGCGAAGAGTGTACGGGAAGGCATCCGCGACGGCCGCCCGCTCACGCCGGGACGACGGACCCCGCGTCGAGGAGGACAAGCGCCGCGGAAACGCGGCCTGGAGCGAGCAAAAATCGCTCGGATACCGCCCGACGATACGCGTCGAGCTGCGGCCGATAGCGATCGATCGGCGCGATCTCGCCGCCGCGCTCGGGCCCGGCCTCGACGTCCCGATCGGTCTTGAAGTCGACGATGGCCGCCCGCTCAACCCGCCCCGGCGCCCCGAAGAGGACAAGCCGGTCGATCGTCCCGCGTTCGAGCTCGCCGCCCGTGGCCCGGACGAACGGGAACTCCCGTCGCACGAGGAACGCCTCGGCGGGTTTGCGGAAGAGGTCCCGCACCTGCGCCTGCCCGAGCCGCGCGCGAAGCCACGAGGCCACCGCGACGAGGTCGTCGTGACGTGCCCGCGGAAGGGCGTGGCGCGCGGCCGCCACGAGGGCGTCGACGGCCGGAGGCTCGCCCTCGAGCCATTCGATCGACTCGAGCATGGCGTGCGCGGCGATGCCGCGCTCGCGCGCCGTCTCGCGACCGGGGTCGCGCGACACGTCGGCGGACGTGCCCGACGCCCGCGCGCCCGCCACCACGCGCGCGCCGCGCGGCGGCCCCACCACGATCGGCCCGCGTCGAACGCGCGGCGCCGGATCGGCGGAGACGGTCCTCGCCCCGATCGACCGTAGCGCGTCGCGCGAGCCGGCAACCGTCTCGACGCCTGCCTCCGTGCGCCCCGGACACCACGCGCCGCGCACCAATCCTGCGAACGAGTTCCGGAACGACGCCTCGCCGTCCTTGTCGCTCGCCGGCTCGGTCACGACGAAGAGCCCGCGCCGCGCCCGCGTCAGCGCGACGTAGAGGAGGCTCAGCTGCTCGCGATACGACTCGTCCATGACGCGCTCGACGACATCGACGAGCGCCGGATGGAGCGTCTCCCGCGCCGGCCAGCGAATGACCCGCGTGAAGCGTCCGTCGGGCCGACTCCGCGTTGCAGCAAGCTCCGCGCGCATCGCGAACGAGCGGTCGATGTCACACAGGACGACCGCGTCGAACTCGAGCCCCTTCGACTGGTGGATGTTCATCACGACGGTCGGCGCCTCCGAGCGCTCGTCGAGCTGCAACGCACGAAGCGCCGCGACGACGTCAGCCGGCCGCCGCGCCGCATGGCCGATGCCGTCGAACGTGGCCGCCGCCTCGATCAGCGCCTCGAAGCGCGACATCTCGCGGGCGTCGATCGAGTCGACGAGCGCGTCGCGCCAGCGCCGCAGCGTTTCCGCGTAGCCAAGACGCGTGAGGGTGCGCCGGATCGATGCCGACCGCGCGTGCCGATGGCCCATGCGGTCACTCGTATGCGCGTCGGCGTCGATCTCGAGCACCGGCCCGAGCGGCGAGTGTGCGACGTGGAAGCACGCGATCGTGTGGTCGGGATGGTCGGCGAGGACGATCGCGTCGAGCGCGGCGTTCACGCTCGCGGCATCCTGCAGCGAACCGCCGCCGCGCGCCGAGGCTGCAACGCCGAGCGTGCGCAGCCGATTCAGCATGTCGCCGACCGACCGGTTGCGGCGGCACAGCACGCCGATGGTGGCGCCCGGCGCCTCGGCGCGGAGCTCCGCGACGAGGCGCGCCGCCGTCGCCATCGCCTCCCCCTGCTGCTCGGCCGAACCCGACCGCCCGACCTTTGCTGCAACGTGGAGTTCGACGACCCCGGGCACGTCACGGGCCGCCTTCGGCGTCTCCCACGCCGCCATCCATCCCTTCGCGGCGGCCACGATCACGTCCTCGGCCTCGGCGAGCGCGGGGTTCCCCGGCAGCGACCGGAAGACGTCGTCGATCGCGTCGAGCACGACCTGCGAGCTTCGGAAGCTCTCCGCCATGTTGGTGCTCTTGAGGTCGATCGAGCCGTCCTCGAGCACGAGATCGCCGAGGCGATCGAGCAGCTCCGGCGTCGCACCGCGCCAGCGGTAGATCGACTGCTTGAGATCGCCGACGACGAAGAGGCTGCGCGCCCCGGCGTCGCCTGCCGCGAGCTCGCGCGCGATCGGCGCGAGCGCGCGCCACTGCACGGCGCTCGTATCTTGGAACTCGTCGAAGAGCGCGTGCGCGAAGACGGCGTCGAGGCGGAAGAAGAGCTCGCCGAACTCGGGGATCGACGACGCGTCCGCGACGGCGCGGGTGATGTCGTCGAACGTCACCGCGCCGCGCTCGCGCTTCACCTCGGCGAACGCGGCGAGAAAGCGCTCGGCGAGCGTGCGCGTCGCTTCGGTGCGCCGCACCGCCTCGTTGTAGGCGAGCGCCTGCGCATGCGCGAGGAACGGTCTGGCTGCGGCGAGGATCGCGGGATCGATCGGCTTCTTGTGGTACGTCGTCGAGCCGACCCGGAGTTGCTTCACGAATCCCGCGTTCGCGATCTCCGCCCAGGCCTCGAGGTCGTCGAGCCCCGCGGCGCGCACGCGCGCGAGATCCTGCGTGAGCGCCTTCGCGTGATGCCCGTTCTCGGGCTTCGGGCACGCGGCGAGCGCGTCGATGGCACGCTGCATCGCGGACGCATCCGCGACGGGCACCAGCGGCCAGTCCCACGCGCCGGGCTCGCTCTCGGCAAGCACCGAGGCCGCGGCCTGCGTCGCCGCGAGGACCGCCGACGCAACGGTGAGTCGGGCCCGCCCCTTGTTGAGCGCGGCCACGCTCGCGAGGAGTGCCGGCGCGTCGTCCGCCGCGAGCATGCGATCGACGGCGTCGAGCGCGAGCTGCTCGCGCTCGTACTCGTCGACGATGCGCGGTTCGGGCGGCAGCCCGAGCTCGACCGCAAACGCGCCGGCGGTCGAGGCGAACAGCGAGTCGAGGGTGCGCAGCTGAAGCTGGTCGACCGACGCCACGAAGCGGCGCAGAAGCGCGAGCGCTTCGGCCTGATCGGGCGGCGGCAACGGCGTGCCGACGGCGAGCTCGGCGCGCTTCGCCGCATCGCGGGCCGCGTCGGCCAGGCGAAGGAAGACGCGATCCCGGATCTCGGCCGCGGCCGCGCGGGTGAACGTGCTCGCCAAGAGCTGCGAGAGATTCAGCGTGGGATCGCGACGCGCGATCTCGATGAGCCGCCCGGAGAGCCGGAACGTCTTTCCGCTTCCGGCGCTCGCGAGGATCCGCTCGTGCGTGAGCGGCGGGATCGCGGCGCTCATGGCGCGACCTCCTCGTCCTCGTCGTCGTCGCGACCGAACACCGGGCGTTGCAGCAGGACGGCGAAGGGATCGAACTTGGGCGCGCGATCGCCGGGCGGGAACGCGCCGTCGCGGATCGCTCCGACGACATCGGCTGCAACGCGGAGCGCGCCGTCGATCTCCGCCGGCGTGAAGGCGGCGTCGTGCCAGCCGGCGCGCGTCTCGTCGCTCGGCAGAAGCACGTAGCCGAGCTCGATCGTCGATTCCGGCTCGAGCTTGAGCAGCGCCTCGCGCATGCCGTGGAGGTAGAGCGGCAGTTGCAGGTCGCGCCAGCGCGGCGCCGTCTTCGGGCCGGCGAGATGCGCGTCGCGCGGGAGCTCGCCGCGGTCGGACGTCTTGAAGTCGAGGATGCGCCAGCGACGCGAGCCGGCGTGCCAATCGATGCGATCGATGCGCCCCACGATCGCCATCGGCGCGTCGGAGCGCTCCGCCGCGGGCGTCGGGCGCACGATTGTCCCTTCGGGCAACTTCCGTTCGACGAAGCGAACGCTCCACCCTGCCGCCGCGTTGAGCGCCTGCCACGCCGCGAAGCGAGCGAGCCGCGGCTGAAACGCCAAGAGCTGCAGACGCACGGCCGCGACCGGTGACGCGCCGAACTGCCGCCGCGCCGCGCCTTCGAGGCGACTCGAAAGCTCCGCCGCAAGCGTGCGCTCGTCCAAGCCGCGGTCGAAGAGCCGCTCGCTCGCCGCCGTCGCGAGCACGTTGTGCACGAGGGTGCCGGCGTCGGGTGGGGCAAGCTCGCGGGCGTCGTCGGTGATCTCCTCGAGTCGCTCCACGTGACGCAGCCAGAAGCGCAGCGGGCTCTCGAGGTAGTCCTTGAAGGCGGTCACGCGCATCGAGGCGAGCGTGGCGAGCTCGGCGGGCGCGTGCGGCACCACGAACCGCGACGACGGCGCCGCGGGACGGCTCCAGGCGCGTCGGTCGGCGAGCGCGGACCTCGGATCGAAGAGGCGCGCCACGCGCAACGCGAGCGTGGCGTCGTCGGCCGCGAGCACGAAGCGACTCGGCTCGAGCGGCACCCCGTCCTCGGCCGTGCGCCCGCAGACGAAGCGAACGGACGTGGCGCGGCGCATGACCACGTCGAGGATCGCCGCATCGCGTGCGGCGCGGGCCCGACGCGTCGGCAGGCCGACGCGCGCCCGAAGCGACTCGGTGAGAAGCGGATCCGGCGCGGGCGCGCCGGGGATCGCGCCTTCGTTCATGCCTAACACCACGACGGCGCGGGCCGGTTCCAGCAAGAGCTCCAGCCAACCGAGCGCCTCGACCGCACGCTCGCGCGGCTCGCCCGGCACGCGCAGCCGCGACGCCTCGTCGAGCATCAGTCCGAACGGGTCATAGCCTTCGAGCAGGACGGGACTCACCGCACCCACGGCGTCGATCGTGTCGAGCGCCCGCTGCAACGCGGAGTGGTCGTCGGGATCCCAGGAGAGCGCCATCACCGCCGTCGCCAATGCGGCTGCGTCAGCGTCGGTGGGAAGGAGCGCGTCGAGCGCGCGGACGGCTTCAAGCACGCACTCCGTGTGCGGCGTCGACTCGCCGAACTGCACCGCCGATCCGCGGGCGTCGGAACGTCCGATCGACGACGGCAGCTTCTCGGCACGGACCGCATCGAGCGCCGCAAGCGGATCTCGGGGCACACGATCGCCGTCGCGCAGGTGCCGTTCGATCGCCGGATGACGCAGTAACGCCGCGAGCGCCGCCGGGCGGCGCGTGCGCGTCCATTCGTAGAGGAGCGACAGCGCGCGACCGACCGAGGTCGCGAGGAGCGGCGTACCGGCGGCGTCATGGATCTCGAGGCCGGCGTCGCGTGCGCGAAGCGCGAGCATCGGTCCGAGCGTCTCGTCGCCGAGTGCGACGACGGCCTCATCCGACGCAAGCGGTGAGCCGTCCGCGAGAGACCTCTCGGCCGCGTCCGCGAGGAATTCGAGCGCCGCCTCCGCCTGGTCTCCCGCGGACTCGGCTGAAACGACGAGTTCGTCGGCGATCGGGATCGAGGCGTCGGCCCACGAGTCGCGCACGGCGCCGAAGTCGTCGAAGAGGTCGCGCCGTGTCGCGTCGGCCACCACGAGCGCCTCCACGCGGTCGATCGCCGCGAGCGCCTCCCGCTGCGGCGCGCCGAGTTCGAGCACGCCGAGGAGCGCCGCGTTCGCGCGTCGTCGCTCTCCGCGTTGCAGCCGGAGACGACGGTCCTCGTGCGGCGTCGTCAGGCCCTGCGTGCGTAACTCCGCGAGCATGGCCGATTCGACGTCGGCGAACGCCCGGGCACGCGCGGGATCGGCTCCGAGCGACTCGGTCGCGGCCGCCAGATCGAGAAACCCAAGGCCCGCGCCCGCGAGCTCGTCCTCGAGGCGCACCGCGTGCGTCGCCAAGCGCCACCACGCCTCGAGATCCGGGTCGCGGCCGCGAGCGACGAGCGCGGCGGTCGCGTCGCGCGGCGCGCTCGCGAATGCCCGCGCCCAGGCGAGTCGCCGCTCGAGCGGCGTGGCGGGCGCGAGCCCGTCGGCCGGCGCGTCGAAGAGCCGTTCCACCAAGGTCCCGGCCGTCGCGATCTCCGGCGGGTCGAGGGGCGCTCCGCGCCGAGCCGCTTCGTCGGCGAGGGCCCGCAGCGCGAGCCGTCCCGCACGTGCGCCCGGGACGACGAGCAGCCAATGCGAAAGGTCGAGCGCGAGCCCATCGGCGCTTCGGCGCGCGCGGTCGAGCATGACGCTCGCCGAATGCGCGAGCGCGTCGCCGGTCGCGCTGACCAGCGTGACCGTTCGCTCATGGGTGGCGGCGCCGCGCGACATCCGGCCGACTGTACCTCCCTTCAACTGCGTCATGATTCTGCAATACTGCCGCCCACGATCGGCGTGGCTCGCGCGGCGGGCCTCAAGCGCAAGCCAAGGAGAGTGAACCGATGGGTCTCGTCCAAGAGTTCAAGGAATTCGCGATCAAGGGCAACGCCATGGACATGGCGGTCGGCATCGTCATCGGTGCCGCGTTCACGAAGATCGTGAACAGCATCGTGAGCGACCTCATCATGCCGCCGATCGGACTGCTCGTCAGCGACGGCCAGTTCAAGGACTGGAAGATCGTGCTTCGCGAGAAGACGATGGAGGGCGACAAGGTCGTCACGCCGGAAGTCGGCATCATGATCGGCAACTTCGTCGACACGGTGATCCAGTTCCTGATCATCGCGATCGCGGTGTTCATCGTGATCAAGGTGCTGAACCGGGTGCTCGAGACGCGCGGGAGCTTCATTCCCGGCCTCGGCAAGAAGAGCTAACGAACGCGCGGGCGGCACTCGCCGACCGTGTGACGGTTTTCGGGCACCACGCGTCGATGTCGGCGCGTGGTGCCATTTGCTGGCGTCCCCGACCGTCGGTGGACCTGTCCGCCTAGCGGCGCGGGCCGGGAATGCCGCCTTCAAGCTCCGTCACGAACTCGAGACGCAGCTCGCCCTCGTCGACCTCGATGTTGCGCAGCTCGACGATGCGGCCGTCGCCGAGGCTGAAACGTGGAGCTGCGGCCTCGCCCGCGAGGAGCGCGGCAAGCGCGCGGAGCTCGTCGGGCGCGTCGGGGCTCTCAAGCGCGGCGGCGAGCTCGCGGGTGAGGATGCCGTGCACGAACGGAAGGGGCAAGTCCCCGAGACGCGTGCGCAGCCCGTCGAGGCGAAGACGTCCGTTCTCCATGCGCGGGCTGCAACGGAGAACGCTGACCGACGGAACGCCCTCGACGCGCGCGCCGATCTCGATCCGGTCCGGCCGGAATCGCACCATGGCCTGCGGCGCGTCGACGGTCCCGGAGTGCTCGAGCCACTTCGGCAGACGCGTCGCGATCCACGCGTTGACGTCGTCGTCGCGCACGCGCACGGCCCAGGACTCGCCCCGCGGACGCACGCGGTGCACTTCCGTCACGCATGCGTTCTCGAGCTTCTCGCCCGCGACGACCGCCACCGGGTCGACGCGCGACGGCGGATTCCACCACGCCGGCGGACGCGACAGCACGTAGCCCATCACGCCTGCGGCGATCGCCACGCCCACGGTCACCGCCACGGCGCGGCGCCGCAGCGCGCGAATCCGTGCCGCGAAGTCGGCGGTCATGCGCGCTGCTCGTAGCGCGACACGATCAGCGTGTCGTTCTGGCCGCCGAACCCGAAGGAGTTCGACAGGCAGATGTCGACCTTCGCCTTGCGCGCCGCGTTCGGCACGTAGTCGAGGTCGAGATCGGGATCGGGCGTCTCGTAGTTGATCGTCGGCGGCAGCATGCCCTCCTCGATCGCGAGCACGCAGGTGATGAGTTCGACCGCGCCGGCGGCGGCGATGAGGTGGCCGAGCATGCTCTTCACCGAGCTCATCGGAATGTCCTTCGCGCGAGGACCGAAGACGCGCTTCACCGCGATCGATTCGATCGAGTCGTTCTCCTTCGTGCCGGTGCCGTGCGCCGAGATGTAGTCGACCGCGGCACGACCGTCGGCGCGCGACGCGTGCGGATCGATGCCCGCTTCACGCAACGCCATCTCCATCGCGGCCGCGGCGCCGCGACCTTCGGGCTGGATGTCGGTGATGCGGAAGGCGTCGGCGCTCGAGCCGAAGCCGCGAATCTCCGCGATCGGTCGGGCGCCGCGCGCGAGCGCGTGGTCGAGGGTCTCGAGCACCACCATGCCGGAGCCTTCGCCCATCACGAAGCCGTCCCGATTACGGTCGAACGGGCGCGACGCCTTCGTCGGATCGCCCTTACTCGTCGACAGCGCGGTCAGGCGGTTGAAGCCCGTCACGCCGAGCATGTGGATCATCGTGTGCGTGCCGCCCGAGAGCATCACGTCGGCGTCGCCTCGCTTGAGGATCGAGCACGCCTCGCCGATCGCCTGCGTGCTCGCGGCGCACGCCGTCAGGCAGTTGTACGCCGGTCCGCGCAGCCCGAACTCGCGGGCCAGGTGCGCCACCGGCATGTTCGGCTCCTGCTCGACTTCCTTCGCGGCGGTCATGAGCGCGAGCGCGGCTTCGGCCCAGCGCTTTCCGTCGATTCTCTGCGTTGCAGCATCCCAACCGGCGAGATTGCTGGCCACGTAGTGCTCGGTGTCGAGCACGCCTTCGCCGGCGCCGAGATAGATCCCCGCGCGACGGCCGTTGAGCCCCTTCCAGTCCCCGAGGCCCGACTGCTGCCACGCTTGGCGCGCCGCGCCGAGCGCGAAGCACGTGTTCAGGCCCGCGGTCGCGTGGATCGACGGATCGTTCACGTAGCGTCGGAAGTCGAAGTCGCGCACCTGCGCGGCGAAGGTCGTCGGGAACGTGCGCGCGTCGAAGCGGTCGATCGGCGCCATGCCGCTCTCCCCTGCCATCAGCCGTCGCCACACGGTGGGAAGGTCGTGGCCGAGCGGAGTGATCCAGCCCATGCCGGTGATGACGACGCGAGGAGAGCTGTGTGCGACCATCGAGGAATCCGTTGGGAAGAGGCCGAGGGGTTGGCGAGCGGCGCGAATCAGCCGGCCTTGCCGAGGACGATCGCGGCGTTCTGTCCGCCGAGGCCGCTATTGACGACGAGCACGCGGCGGATGTCGGCCGTGCGCGACGGAGCCGCGTTCGCGTCGAGCGCGTTGCAGCCGGTCGTGTTGATGCGCGCGGGCAGCGTGCCGGTGCGAAGCGTCTGGGCTGCAACGATGAATGCGAGCGCGCCCGTGCCCGCGCCGCAGTTTCCGACGTACGGGATGACCTGCACGATCGGGATCGACTTCGCACGAGCCCCGAAAACGTCGGTGATCGCCGCGATCTCCGCGGCGTCGGCGCTCGGGATGCCCGAGCCGAACGGGACGATCGCGTCGATGTCCGCGGGCGCCACGCGTGCATGCTCGAGCGCGGCGCGAATGGCGTCGGCGATCTCGGCGCCGGTGTCGAGCTGCGCGCCCACCGTGTCGGCGCAGTAGCTCTGCGACGCGCACACGCCGAGCACTTCGGCGATCGGCTTCACGCCGCGCGACGCCACCGAGTCTTCGGCCTCGAGCACGACGATGCCGCCGCCCTCCCCGAGGATCGTGCCCGCGGCGTTCGGCGCGAACGGTCGCACGAGCGACGCCGGGGCATCGCTGCCGCCGGTCGGCACCAGCCGGTTCGCGAACGACTGGCGGAGGACACCCATCGGATTGAGGCGCGAGTCGGCGCCGCCGCTCAGGCAGGCGTCGGCATCTCCGCGTTGCAGCACGCGCATCGACTCGACGACGGAGAGCCCGGCGCTCGCTTCGGCGCAGGTGATCGTGTTCGACGGACCCTCGCAGCCGTGGATGATCGTGACGTGGCACGACAGCATGTTCGGCAGGTACTTCAGGAGCCAGAGCGGCGTGAGATTCGTCATCCCCGTCTCGCCCCAGTGCCCGATGTCGAACGCACCGTTCGCGCCGCGCGACGTGGCGAGCGCCGAGGTCAGCTCGTCGACGTCTGCAGCGATCAGGCCGGCGCCGATCTGGCATCCGACGCGGTGCGACGCGATCGTCGGCGTTGCCCCTTCGGTCGCGCGGGTCACGAGGCCCGAGTCGCGAACGGCTTCCGCCGCGGCGCCGACGGCGAACTCGATGTCGCGGGCCATCACCTTCGTGGCTTTGCGGTAACTCTTCGGCACGGCGCTGCGGACGTCGAAGAGTTCGCTCGGCACTTCCGCGCCGGCGGAGCAGGGAAGCCCGCTCGCATCCCAGCGGCGAATCGGGGCGATCGCCGAGCGCCCCTCGCACATCGCCTTCCAGAGCGGATCGAGGCCGACGCCGAAAGCCGAGAGCGGGCCGAGTCCGGTGACAAAGATGCGACGTCGCGCCGTGGCCATGGGGCGGAGATGGTAGCAACGACCGTCGCGCAATCTGTGCCGGTCTTTGGGGAAGTTGCCCATGCGTTCCCGCACCCATTCGCCCGTTCCCGGGTGAAGCGCGGCCTTTGCGCCGCCGATCTGTGATGGCGGAAGGAGTCTCGGTGTCGACGGCACGCACCATCGCTCGCGCCCAAGGTCCGGCCGGACCGCCTCGTGATCTGCATCGATCGCGCGCGGCCGCCGTCGCCGCGCGCGTGCGAGCGTGGCTCCCGATCGCCGCGATCGTCGCCGCGCTCCCCGCGATCTGGCACTTCCTCACCGAAGGCAGCGCCGCGCTGACCACGCTTCTTCTTCTCTCGTGCGCCGCGGTCGCCGCAACGATCGGCCGCATCGGGACCGGCGGCTCGACCGACGGCACGATCGATCAGGTGTCGACGGTCGTCGAAAGGATGAGCAACAGCGCCGCGATCCTCGATGCCGACGAACGCGTGCGTTGGGTGAATCCGGCGTTCATCCGCCTGTACGGCTTCAGCGCGGAGGAAGCGGAAGGACAGCGTCTCGACGATCTGCTGAAGACCGAGCGCGCCGACCGACAGCAACTCCGCGAGATCGCGCAGGAACTCCGCCGACACGGCGCCGCGCACGGCCGCATCCCGCGCCGCGCGAAGGACGGACGCGTGTACTGGGTCGACCATGAGATCCTCTCGGTCGTCGACGCGCGCGGCGACGTGAGCGGATACGTCGTGGTCGAGACCGACATGACCTCGGAGATCGAGCTGCGCGAGGCGCTCGAACTGAGCGAGCGGCGCTTCCACGACGCCGCCGACGCGACGCCCGTCTTCATCTGGGCGCTCGATCCGAACGGGCTCTGCACGTACGTGAACCGCAGTTACGCGGACTTCTTCGGTCGCCCCGTCGCCGAACTCCTCGGCAAGGGCTGGCAGCCGTACATCCATCCCGACGATCTCGACGACGTGCGGCGGCGCGTCGACGACGGCCTGCGCTCGCGATTGCCTTTCCAGATCGCCACGCGGAAGCGCCGCAGCGACGGCCGCTATCGCTGGCTCGTGTGCAACGGCCGACCGCACTTCACCGAGTCGGGCGAGTTCGTGGGATTCCTCGGCGGCTCGATGGATGTCACCGAGCAACGCGAAGCGGAGCTGCAGGCGCAGGCGGCGAATCGCGCGAAGAGCGAGTTCGTCACCAACATGAGCCACGAGCTGCGCACGCCGCTCACGGCGATCCTCGGCTATGCGGAGTTGCTGCAGGACGGCGCGACCAGCGCCGCGGTGAACATCCCGCATGACGAGGCCATCGCCTCGCTGCGCCGCAACGGCGAGCAGCTGCTCGCGCTCATCGACGACATTCTCGACCTCTCGCGCATCGAGACGGGCGAGCTCCGCGTCAACCCGACCGAGACCGACGTGCAGGCGGTCGTCGAGGACGTCCTCGCGACGCTCGATCCGCGCGCCGCCGCGCAAGGGCTCGACCTCGAGGCGTTCACCACGGCGAACGTTCCGCGTCGCATCGTGAGCGATCCGCTCCGACTTCGGCAGGTGCTTCTCAATCTCGTCGGCAACGCGGTGAAGTTCACGACCTCGGGCGGCGTGAAGGTCGTCCTCCGCAGCGGACGCTCGCTCGACGGCCGCGACGCCCTCGTCATCGCCGTCGCCGACTCCGGCATCGGCATGAGCGAAGACGTGCTCGCGAAACTCTTCCGTCCGTTCGTCCAGGCCGATGCATCGCTCACGCGGCGCCACGGCGGCACCGGCCTCGGCCTCTGCATCTGCCAACGGCTCGTGGCCATGCTCGGCGGCGAGATCCACGTGTCGTCAGTCGTCGGCCGCGGCAGCACGTTCTCGGTGATCCTCGACGGCGTGCGCAAGGTCGGCAACGCGGAGATTCCGGCCGGCGCTCGGCTGCATTCGCCGCGCCCGACTCGCGAAGCTTCGGCGCGCCGGGGCGAACCGCTCGCCGGCGCGCGCGTGCTGCTCGCCGAGGACGGTCCCGACAACCAACGCCTCATCGCCCACCTCCTGAAGAAGGCCGGCGCCAACGTGACCGTCGTGCCCGACGGACGGCTCGCAGTCGACGCCGTGCTCGGCGCGCGCACGAGCGCGCCCTTCGATCTCGTCCTCATGGACATGCAGATGCCCGAGCTCGACGGCTACTCCGCAGCGCGCGACGTGCGCGCCGCCGGCTGCGACGTTCCGATCATCGCGATCACCGCGCACGCGATGCTTGGCGACCGCGAGAAGTGCCTCGCGGCGGGCTGCGACGACTACCTCACGAAACCGATCACGTACGAACGGCTCCTCGACGCCTGCGCTCCCGCGATCGAGGCGCGCCGCCGCGCTGCCGCCTAACACCCCGTCAGTCGCGCGAGCTCATGCGCCGCGCGATGAGCATCGCCATCTCAAGCGCCTGCTCGTAGTTCAGGCGAGGATCGACCTGCGAGCGGTACGAGCGCGAGAGGTCGACTTCGCTCAGGCCGCGCGCGCCGCCCACGCACTCGGTGACGTTCTCGCCCGTCAGCTCGAGGTGCACGCCGCCGAGCACCGTGCCGGCCTGGCGATGGATCTCGAACGCCTGCTCCAACTCCGCGAGGATGTGGGCGAACTTCCGCGTCTTCACCGTCTTGCCGGCCCAGGGGCCTTCGGAGGGAACGACCGACTCCGTGTTGCCGTGCATCGGATCGCACGACCAGACGACCGTGTGCCCCGAGCGCTTCACCGCCTCGATCTGCGCCGGCAACGCCTTCGCGATGCGGTGCGCGCCGTGGCGATGGATGAGCGTGATGCGCCCGACCTCGCGCTTCGGATCGAGCGTCTCGAGGAGCCAGACGAGATGCTCCGGCGCCGTGTCCGGGCCGACCTTCACGCCGATCGGGTTCACGATGCCGCGGAAGTACTCGACGTGCGCCGAATCGCGCGTGGCGGTGCGCACGCCGATCCACGGGAAGTGCGTCGACAGGTCGTACCAGCCTTCGCGGCGCGGGACCTGCCGCGTCTGCGCCTGCTCGTACAGGAGGATGAGACCCTCGTGGCTCGTGTAGAAGTCGTCGCGATTGATCTGCGCGATCTCCTGGCCCGCGAGCGCCTCGAGAAAGCGGATGCTCGAGCCGATCGAGTCGACGATTCGGCGGTAGTCCTGCGCGAGCGGCGAGTGCCTAACGAAATCGAGATCCCAGTACTCGGGGTGATGCAGGTCCGCGAAGCCGCCGTCGACGAGCGCGCGGATGAAGTTCAGCGTGAGCGCGGAGCGCTCGTAGCCGCGGAGGAGGTTCGTGGGATCGGGCGTGCGTTCCGCGGGCGTGAAGCCGATGCGGTTCACGATGTCGCCGCGATAGGCCGGCAACGTGGAGCCGTCGCGCGTCTCGATCGGGCTCGTGCGCGGCTTCGCGTACTGCCCCGCGAAACGGCCCACGCGAATGATGCGGCGGCGCGTGCCGTGCACCAGCACGAGGCTCATCTGGAGAAGGATCTTGAGCACGCTCGCGATGTGCGCGGAGTCGCACTCGTCGAAGCTCTCGGCGCAGTCGCCGCCCTGCAGCAGGAAGCGCTCGCCGCGCGCCGCTTCGGCGAGTTGGCCGCGCAACGCCTCGATCTCGCCCGAGGTCACGAGCGGGGGCAGCTTGCTGATCTGGCGCAGGACCGATTCCGCAGCCGCGGCATCGGGATAGTCGGGCTGCTGCTCGGCGCGGAACGAGCGCCACGACGCCGGAGACCACGGCCGGGCGGACGCGTCGGCATCGGAGCCCATAGACGACGACGAGGACGGGTTCGGCTCGGCAGGCATGAAGGGGCGAGATCGTAGTGGCTGGCACCGGTGGCGCCGGGGGCGACGATCTTCAAACTGCGGGCGACAGGAGTCGAACCTGCACGGGTTTTACCCCACGGGATCCTAAGTCCCGTGCGTCTGCCAATTTCGCCACGCCCGCGGAGAGGGGCCGATCGTAGCACCGGCTGCCGCCGGGCCGCCCGCTGCACGCAGCGGCAACGCATAATCCGGCTATGAGCTTCAGCCAATCGGCCGCGTCCGGACTCGTTCCGCTACTCGCCCGTGTCATCCTCGCCGCCGTCTTCGTCCCGGCGGGCTACAACAAGGTGATGAACGTCGCCGAGTTCACCGGCGACGACGCGCGCCGACTTCGCGAGCTCGCGATCGTGGAGGATCACGCCGAGCCGAAGCCCGCCGCCTACGTGGTCGCTCCGGTCGCCGATCAGTCGAAGCCCGACGCCGCGAGCGCTCCGCCGAGCAAGCCCACGACCGACGAGGTCGGCGCCGGCGGCGCCGCGCCGACCGCTCCGCAGGGAAACGTCGCTCCGGTGAAGGCGCGTGAACTCCATCGCGTGACGCTCCTCGTCGACAAGAACGGCTGGCGCTATCCGGTGGCCCAGGCGTGGCTCGCCGCGCTCACGGAGTTAGTCGGCGGCGTGCTGCTTCTCGTCGGCCTCGGCTCGCGGGTCTGGGCGCTCGGCCTTGCCATCGCGATGGCCGTCGCCTTCTATCTGACGTCGATGGGCGCCTACGCCGACACATCCGGCTTCTTCCGCGCGTTTCCGATCGACGCCTACAACCGCTTTGCCGCACAAGCCGCGCTCTTCGCGCTCGCGTTCGGCATCGTGTTGAGCGGCGCCGGCGCCGCGAGCCTCGATCGCATCGTGGCGGGCAGCAAGGGCGGCGCGAAGCCGAGCAAGAAGGCGGCCGACGGATGACGCTCGACGTTCCCACGCCGCGCTCGCGATCTCGTGGCCGCGCCATCGCCGTCGCGATCTCGCTCGCGTTGCACGTGGGGATCTTCGTGGCGCTCGGAACGCTCGCGGTCGACACGCTCGCGCTGCGCGGCAACGCGGAGCATGTCGTCGACTTCGTCGTTGCCGACCTGCCGCAGGAGGAGGCGCCGCCGACCCTACCGCGCGTGACCGCGACGGTCGCCGAGCCGGCGTCCGAGTCCGCGCTTCCGAACGCCGTGGCCGACCGCATCGCGGACCGTCTGTCCGCCCCGACGCCCACGACGAGCGACACGATCGCGGATCGCCTCCGCGACCGCCTCGTGAGCGGCGCGACTCCCACCGCGGCCGACGCGCCGACGAAGACCGCCGGTCCGGCTGCAACGGTGACATTCGTCGGCGTCGAGGCCGATCGTGCGGCGAGCGTCGTCTATGTGGTCGATGCCAGCGGTTCGCTCGTGGGAACGCTGCCGATCGTGCTCGACGAGCTCGAACGCTCCATCGAGCGCCTCTCGCCGGCACAGCGCTTCGGCGTCGTCTTCTTCCAACGCAACGCCGCCCTCTCGCCCCCGGGCAGCGACGCGCTCCGGTCCGCGGATCCGCGGGCGGTCCGCGAGACGATGGCGTGGGCGCGCGAGAAGGTGCGCCCGTCGGGACGCAGCAACCCGCTCGCCGCCATCGAGCGCGCGCTCGCCTGGAAGCCCGACGTGGTCTTCCTTCTCTCGACCAGCATCACCGGCAGCGGCGAGTTCGAGATCTCGCAGGCCGAGCTCCTCGACCGGCTCGAGGCGCTCAATCCGCCCGATGCGCAAGGCGTTCGCCGCACGCGCATCCACTGCATCCAGTTCCTCGATCCCGATCCGAACGACACGCTCAAGGCGATCGCCAAACGGCACGCCGGCAGCGAGGGCTACCGCTATCTCTCCCGCGAGCAGCTCGGCCTGAAGCGCAGCAGGCCATGACCGGCAACGACGACCGCCCGACTGTTACGCTGGTGGCGTGAGCACTTTCGCGACGATTCTCGCGGCGACGCCCGCGGCCAACGGGGCGCTCCCCATCGGCAGCGGCAATCAGCCGTTTTCACTCTTGGAGTACGTTCGCGCCGGCGGGCCGCTCGGGTACGTGCTGCTGTCGCTCTCCGTCATTGCGTTAGGCCTGGTCCTGCGCAATCTCTATCTCTTCCGCATCGCCAAGCTGGCGCCGACCGCCGTTTCGATGCAGCTCAGCCGACTGCTGCGCGACGGCAACATCGAAGGCGCCCGCCGCTACTGCCAAGACCCGCAGGCACGCTCGTTCCTCACGGGAATGTTCCGCGCGGCCATCGATCGCTGCCTGCGAACGGCACCGAGCGAACGCAACGTGCGCGCGATCGTCGAGGAGAGCGGCGCGAACGCGATCGGCCGCCTGCATCGACTCAACAATCCCATCGGCATCATCGCGGCCGTCGGTCCGATGCTCGGCCTCCTCGGCACGGTCATCGGCATGATCGGCGCCTTCCACTCGATCGGCGCGCTCGAAGGCGCCGCCCGCTCCACGCAGCTCGCCCGCTTCATGTCGCTCGCGCTCGTGAACACCGCGGAAGGCCTGATCGTCGCGATCCCCTGCACCGTGATCTTCTCGATGTTCCGCCAGCGCATCGACCGCCTCGCCGGCGAGATCGGCGAGATCGCGGACTCGATCGCCGCGGACCTCTCGGTCGCACTCGACGCCGATCTCGACCAGGCGGACGAGCGCGCGCCGCAGAAGCAGCTCGGGGCCACCGTCTCGTGAGGCTCGGCCAGAACGACGCGCACGTCGAATCGTTCGATCTCACGCCGATGATCGACGTCGTGCTGCTTCTCATCATCTTCTTCATGCTGTCGTCGCGCTTCGCCGACGCCACACTCACGGCGACGGACCTCCCCGCCGAGAAGGGCGAGGTCGCGCCCGAGAACCTCTCCAAGGTCACGTTTGACCTCGACAAGGACGGCAATCTCTTCGTTGCAGCCAAGCCCGCCACGCTCGCGGACGTCGCCGCACTCGTGAAGCCGCTGCGCGACGCGACGACGAAGGAAGGGTCGCTCGTCGTCATCCGCGCCGATCGCCGCTGCCTGGCGCGTCACCTCAACCAGCTTGCCGCGGAACTCTCGGCGAACGGGATTCGCGACTGGGCATTCACCACGCAGCCCGAGCCGTCGGGAGCGACGCGTTGAAGCTCGTCCGCTCGAGCCCGTCCCTTGAGCTTGCGGAGCTGCGCCTCCCGATCGTCGCGCTCCTCGACGTCATCCTCTTCATCCTGATGTACTTCATGTTCGCGGGGAACCTCGACGACGAGGAGAAGCTGCTCCGCGCCACGATCGGCGGCATGTCGACCGGGGCGCCGACGGCGGCTCCCGCGGCGCCGCCCACGATCGTCGAGATCGGCGTCGTCGACGGGCGCGAGGCGTTCCGCGTGCGCGACGTCGTCGCAAACGATCGGGAGTCGCTCGCGACGGCGCTGCGCACGCTGCCGCGCGAGACTGCGATCATTCTCCGCGTTGCCGACGACGCGACCGTCGGCGCCATCGCGACGGCGACGCAGGTGTGCCGTGACGAGGGCTTCGAGAAGGTCGTGCACGTCCCGCTGCGCCAACCGGCGCCGCGCTGACGGCCGTCACCGCTTCGTCTTCGCGAGTCGATCGATCTGGTCGAGGTATCGCGCGACGTCGTCGCGCGGCTTCAGCTCCTGCGCGCGGCGAAGGAGCGGGACGGCGTCGGCGTAGCGCCCCATCGCGGCGAGCGTCTGCGCATGGCGCAGGAGCGCGGGCGCCTCGAAGGCCTCGATCTTCTCCGCACGCTCGAAGTAGAAGATCGCGCGGTCCGGCTTCTCCGCCTTCGCGTAGTGCTGTCCGAGCAGCATCAGCGCCTCGCCGTCGAGCGGGTCGAGCTTCACGATCTCCTCGAGAATCGTGGCGGTCTCTTCGGACGCGTCGCCGCCGGCCATGGCGATCCGCGCCTCAAGCTTGAGAAGGCGACGTCGGTCGGTGTCGTCGAGGCGAGCGTCGAGCGAGGCGCGGATGCCCGCCACGAGCGCCTTCGACTGCGTCACGAACCCCTTCGCGGCCAGGATCTCCGCCGCCTTGATCGGACGCGGGGCCGGCTGATCGGGGCTGAGGGCCACGCCGCGCTCGTAGGCGCGCACGGCGAGATCCGCGAGCCCTTCGCTCAAGTAGATGTCGCCCAACGTATGCAAGCTGTCGACGGTCGACTTTCCGAGCAGGTCAAGCGCCTCGAGATTCTCCGCGGCGCGGAGCGGCTGCTTCATGCCGAGATAGGAGTGCGCCTGCAGAAGCCAGAACTCCGCCTTCTCCGGATTGCGCTCGAGGAGCACGTCGAGCAGCGCCGCCGCGTCCTCGAACTTCTGCTGACGGAAGACGCAGCGCGTGAGGCCGAGACGCCACTCGAGCTCCGACGGATCGAGGAGAAGCGCGTTTCGATAGGCCGCCTCGGCCGCCTGGAAGTCGAGCTTCGAGGCGTACGCGAAGCCCAGCAGGCCGTACGCGTAAGAGTCGGCCCCGCCAAGCTTGATCATCTTCGTGAACGACTCGATGGCCTCGTCGTTCGCGCCGTTCCGCACCGCGATCAGACCGATGTTGCGCCACGCGCGGCGGAAGCTCGGGAACTTCTCCACCGCCACCTTGAAGTTCGCGAGGGCCTCGTCGATGCGCTGCTGCTGGAACTGAATCTGCCCGAGCGTGAAGTCGAGCGCGGCCGACCACTCCTTCTTCATGCCCTTCTTGAGGGCGGCCTCGGCTTCCGCGAGCTTGTTCTCGCTCATGAGCGGGCGAATCTTCTCGAGGAGCTTCACCTCGTCGGGAAGGACGCGCGGCTCGACTTCGGCGTCGATGCCGTAGCCCGCGACGAACGACTTCAAGAACTTCGGGTCCGACCAGAGCGCCTGGATCTCCGCGTTGCCTTGGGCGAAGGAGTCGGGGCCGTCCGCGAAGGAGACACCGCCCGTGAGCGCAACGCCGACGAGGCCGGCACGGAGAACCAAGAGACGTACGGATCGCAACATAGTCATGACTCCCAACCCTACGAAACCCATCAACTCACGGGGAACCGAATAGGAACGCGCATGCGACACGAGACCCGTTCGCCGCCGCGCATGCCCGGCTCGAACTTCCACTTTCGGACGGCCGACAGCGCCGGCGCCTCGAATGCGGGATGCGATGCCCGCTCCACCCGCGCGTTCTGCACCTTGCCCTCCTCGTCGACGACGAAGATCACCGTCACGAGGGCTTCCTGCTTCTTGCCGCGCATCTCCGAGGGATAGGTCGGCGCCGCCTGGAAGACCGGGCGAGGGCGCTGGTCCATCTCCGCCATCTCGAAGGCGTCCTCGAACTTCTCCTGCAACGTGGAGCCTTCACGTCCGGTGCCGCCGATGCGTCCGCCGCTCCGGAAGGTCAACGTCTCGCCGAAGTCGCCGCCGCCCGCCGAGACGCCGCTCAGCGCCGCCTCGATCGCGCTCAGGCTGACGTTGTCGAGCGCGGGCGCGTCGTCGGTGGCCGCCGGCTGCTCGAGGTCTTTGATGATCTCGTTCGCGTCGGGCGGCGCCTCGTCGCGCGAGAGTTCCTCGGCCGGAGTTTCCTCGGGCTCTTCCTTCTGGTCAGGCTTCCTTTCGTCGGCGACGTCCTCCGCCACGAGCTCGACTTCCTGCACGGCCGGCCCCGCCGCCTTGTGCTGGCCGAACAACAGGCCACCGAAGAGGAGGAAAGCCGCGTGCAGGAGGATCGCGGCGCCGATGCCGAAGATCCATGCGAGTTTCATCGCTTCTCCGTGTTGATGCCGACCTTTGCGATGCCCACGCGCCGCACTTCGTCGAGCACCCCGACGACATGCCGGAAGTCCGCGGTGCCGTCGCTATTGATGATGACCTTGGGATCGCGCGACGCGTTCTTGAAGGTCTGCAGCTTCATCGGGAGCTGCGCGATCGTGATCTTCTCCTTGTTATAGAAAACCTCGCCGCGGTCGTTCACGCTCAGCGTGACGGCCTTCTCCATCTCCGCCTGGTCGCCGAGCGATTTCGACGTGCTTGCAGTCGGGAGCGCGACCTGCACCCCCTGATTCTTCGTCATGGAAAGAGACACCATGATGAAGGTCGCGAGCAGGAAGAAGATGATGTCGATGAGCGGGATGATCTCGATGCGGGCCTTCTTGGTCCCGCCGCCCGATGACGTGTGCATAGGTGTCTCCTCGCCGGCTTCTGGTCAGAGCTGCGCCCACTCGAGCTGCCCCAGCTTGCCCTCGACCTGCTGGCTCGCCGTCGCGCGCTCGCGCGGCTCCATCATCAGTTCAAACTGCGCGGAGGCCGACTCCATCTCGTGGCGCGCCTCTTCCATCTTCGTGTTGAGCATGTTGTAGGGAATGAGCGACACGATCGCGATGCCGAGACCGAAGGCCGTCGCGATGAGCGCTTCCGCGATGCCGCCGGTGATCGCGCCGGGCGCGCTCAGTTCGCCGCCGATCAGGGAGAACGATCCCATCATGCCGGTGACCGTTCCGAGGAGGCCGAGGAGCGGCGCCAACGTGATGACGGTGTCGAGGATCGAGATGCCGCGCCGGAAGCGGCGCATCTCGACGCCCTGTGCATAGACAAGCGCGTTCGCGATCGACTGCTCGCGATGGTTGAGCGCGTAGCCGAGGACGCGCACGACGTAGAACTTCGTTCCCGCGGCGATCTTCTTCGCGCCGTCGAGGTCGCCGTTCGAGACGGCGATGAAGAACCGCTCGAGCGACCGCGGGCTGCGGCGCCAACGCTCGCGCATCAGGAAGAGCGTGCGTTCGAGCACGGCACCGAGCGCGAGCACCGATGCGGCGAGAAGCGGCCACATGATGGGTCCGCCCTTCTCGAAGATATGGATGAGGTTGGTCTTCTGCACCAGCTCCTTGAGCGCGCCGCCGCGCGACGCGTCGAGCGGAAGAAGGCCTTCGCCGGTGCTGACGATCGACGCAAGCCCGGCCTGCAACGGTCCCTCGAGCGGACGGATGAGCGGCTTGGAGCCGTCGGCCTGCGGAACGACCACGCCGGCCGCGCCGCCCGACTCGCCCTTGAAGAGCGCGACCGGACCGAGGATGGCGTACTCGCCGTTCACCACGCCGCCGTCAAGGTTGACGCCCACGCCGGCAAACTTGAGTCCACCGATCGCGTCGCCGAGGCGCGTGATCGTCATGTCGACGAACCCGACTTGCTTCGCTAGCCGCTGCTGCGCGGTCAGCGACTTGTTCTCCGCCGCCTGCTTCGCGTCATCGATCGCCGGCGCGAGCACGAGCATCTCCGCCGGATTGACCTTCGCGTCGAACGTCTTGGCGTACTCGTCAAGGATGTTCCCGACGTAGGTGAGTTCGTCCTGGCGCTTCTTGATCTCCGCGGTGATCGTGGTCAGCTCAAGTTTGCCGCTGTCGACGAGGCGCACGGTCTTCTCGAAGTCGCGCCGCAGCTGCGCAAGCTTGTCCTCGAGCGCCGTCAGCTCCTCCGCCAACGGCAGCTTCTCCTTCGCGATCTGATCGCGAAGCGCATTCAGTTGCTCGACGCTGCGGGCGAGCTCGGCCTCCGCGGAACGCGCGACCGTCTCGATCGGGCTGGCCTCGGCGGGCACCGCTTCCTGCGACGCCTGTGCGGCGGCGACGTGACACGCGGCCGCGACGACGATGGTGCTAAGTATCGCTCTCATTGCATTCTCACAGGTAATCCGACGAACGCGGGCTTGTGCTTCCCTTGCAGAACTTCGAACGCGAGGAGGACGTCACGCGAGATGGCGTTCGACGGCTCCCAGACCCAACCGTCGGCGGTCGGTCGACCGATTCCGGTTTCGCCCGTGGGGCTGAGGTAATAGGCCTGCGCGAGGCCGAGATACATGACGCGCACCTGCGCCGGCTTGCCGTTCGCGAGGAGGCGCACTTCCTGGCTCGACACGATGTCGGTGTTCGCGCGATTCACCTCGTTGAGAATGCCGAGCACGTTCTGGTATCGCTCGGCGACGGTCGCCGGCGTCGATGCCGGATCGTCGGGAATGCGCTTGATGAGCGGCATGAGCTTCTCGCGCACCGGCTCCGGCACGCGCGGAAGGACGCCCTTGATGCGCGTCTCCATCGCGGTGACCGAGGTGCCGAGGTCGCGGAGCGCCTGCGTCACGTCATCGAGCTCCGACGAGAGCGAGTTTCGCTTCGCCTCCGTCTCGGTCACGCCCGCCTGCGCCTCGACGATCTTCGCCTCAAGCGACGCGATCTCCTTCTTGACGAGATCGAGCCGGCCGAGCAGCACGTCCTTGCCCTGCTGCCAGTCCGTGCGCTCCTTCGAGATGATCTGCTGCGTCTCGATCCATTTCGCCATGGTCAGCTTTGCCTCGTCGAGCGACACCTTGCCGCCCGCGGGCGGCGCGTCGCTCCCGAAGCACGCGGCCGCGCCGGGAATCGCAAGCCAGAGCGCGAGCGCCGTGGCTCTGCGTATGCGTCGTTGTGTGGTCGTCTTGGTCATGGGCCCATCCTCGTTCGCACGATTGTGTCTCCTCAAAACTCGACGTTCACCGACACGCCGAACGCGAAGTCGATGCCCTTCGTGTAGGACGTGTTCAGGACGTCGCCGCTGATGTAGTCCGAGCGGTAGACCGTTTGAATTTCAGGGTTCGTGAGGTTCTTCGCCTGGAAGAAGAACTTGACGTACTCGCCGGCAGATTGCGTGAGCGTGAAGTTGAGCGTGCCCACCTCGGTGGCGTAGATCGCGGGCACATAGTTGGGCGGATTGACGCCGGCGCCGGCGATGAGCGTGTCGCCGGTCACCGTATAGAAGAGCCCGAACTGCGTGCCGGTGAAGTCGAGGTCATACGTCGCGAACAGGTTGTAGATGTACTCCGGCGCGCCGGTCATCGGCTGCGTCGTCTGCGGCGCCTGGATGTTGGGCAAGCTCAACTGGTCGACGAGCGACTGCGGCAGATCGACTTCGGAGTGGATGAACGTTGCGTTGCCGCCGAGGGTCAGGCCGCGCATCTCCTCCCAGATCTGGCCGAAGTCCTGCCGAAGCTCGAGTTCGAGCCCGAGCATCTCGCCGCTCGGGAAGTTCTCCGGAGTCGTATAGGTGAAGGTTGCGACCTTCTGCACGTACTCGATGGGATCGTCGATCGTCTTATAGAAACCCGAGATCGAGAAGAGTCCGCCGGCGAACGGCGTGTAGTCCGCCCGCAAGTCGTAGTTGTTGAGAAAGCTCTGCTGGAGGTCGGGATTGCCGATGAAGATCGGGCCGCCGAGGTACTCCTGCTGGATGATCGGCGTGAGTTCGCGGAACGTCTGCAACGCGATCGTCTGCGCGAACACCGCGCGGAGCGTGAGTTCGGAGATCGGCTTGAAGACGAGGCCGACCGACGGGAGCACCTTATTGCTCGAGTCGTTCACGTCCGCGTCGCCGGGATTGAGCGCGACGCCGGTCGTCGCGCCGGGGGGGAACCAGAGCGCGTCCGCTTCGGCGAAGTTCTCGATCGCGATGTCCGTCTGCTGCACGCGGGCGCCGCCGATGATCGACCACTCCGGCGTGAGCGGCAGGTCCATCATGGCGTAGAACGCCTCGATGGACTGGTCGCCGTTGTAGTTCACGTCGACGAACGGCGGGCCGTCCGTGATCGGATGGTTCTCCGTCGGGAAGACCGCGCTCCAGAACTGGTCCCAATTCCCTTGGAAGGTGCTGTTGTCGCCGAAGTTGCTGAACGTCTCCTGCTCGTACGTTCGCGAGACCTGGTCGTTGAAGTAGCCGAACTTGAAGTAGCCCTCGGTATCGGTCCATTGCGCGAAGGGCAGCGTGAGGTTCAGCGCGTACTGCGTGCTGTCCTCGTTGATGTCCTTGTAGATGCGCTGGAGGTTGCCGAGGTTGAAGTTGGCGTCAGGCTTGAACGGCGATTGCGACGGCGGGATCACGAAGCCCGGGAAGAGCTCGAAGCCCGGCGTGAACTCGGTGCCGAACTGACGCTTGTCGGGTTCGTAGAACTCCGCGCCGTTCGACGAGAACGTCCAGTCGAACACCGGCGAGCGGAAGCCGAACGACTCGTCGATGTCGAAGTCGTCGATGGGCAGCGTGTGCGTGCCCTTGAATTGGAGCGACGTCGTGGTTCGCTCGACATAGTCAAGCGTCTCGAGCCGCAGATACGGCGCGACCTTGAGCTCGAACGGGTCGTTGCCGCTGCCGGGACCCGTCCCCTGCAGCGAGTATCCCGGGAAGTAGTACGCCTTGCCGCGCGTGTCCTCGGCAAGCGTGACCGTGTCCTCCGCGTCGTGCGTGTAGAGATACGTGACGCCGACCTTGTGATTCTCCGTCTCGACGCCGAAGGACCCGAGGGCGCCCCACTGCACCATCGTCGACGACTGCGTCACGTCGAGCAGCTTTGTCTTGAAGTCCTCGGGGCCGTTGTCCTGCGTCTTCTCCGGCACCATCGGACCGCCCGGCGTCTCGACCCAGTAGGAGTCGTCGATGCCGTTGTCGAAGAAGGAGACGTCTTGCTCGTAGAAGAGGCTGGCGAAGCCGCCAACTTTGATTCCCTCGTCGAGCTCGAAGCTGCCGCCGCCGGAGACCGACCATTTGTATTCCACCGGCGGCGAGCCAGTCGTGACGCCGACCGCGCCGCCCCAGTTGCCGCCGATGTTGTCGACCTGGACGTCGCGGCTGCCGTCGTCGAAGCCCCAGAAGCTCACGCCGCCGTCGTCGTAGGTGAGGAAGTTGTTGGCGCCCTTCACCTGCGAGTTGAAGCCAACCTGTCCCTTGATCTGAAAGGTCAGCTCGTCGGGGATGTTCTTGAGAATGACGTTGACCGCGCCGCCGGACGCGTCGCCTTGCTGATCCGGCGTGAACGTCTTCGACACCTGCACGCTCTCGACGATCGCCGTCGGGAATTGGTCGAGCTGGACCGCGCGCTTCTCGGCGTCCGCGGTCGGTAGGCGAATGCCGTTGATCTGGGAGACGACGTAGCGATCGGGCAATCCGCGAACGACCGCGTACTTGCCGTCCTGCACGGACGCGCCCGGCACGAGCGAGAGCGCCTCGGCCACGTCGCTTCGGCCAGCTTTGCTTAAGAGCTCGGCGCCGATGCTGTCGACGAGTTGGGGGCTCTCGAGCCGAAGCTGGAGGAGCGCGCCTTCCGTGCCGCCGAGCTGCACCTCCTGGACGACGAACTCGTCCATGTCGGTGAACTCGCCGGCCAGCGACGCGTCGACGTCGGTCAGCGCGCCTTCGGCAACGACGACATCCGATCGCACCTGACGCGCGTACCCGTCCTTCGTGAAGAGCAGGGTGTACGTGCCGGCGGGAACGTCGCTGAAGACGAAGTTGCCGTCCTCGCTCGCGGTGATGCTCTTGCGCAGCTCGAGGATCTCGACCTTCGCGGAGCCGATCGGCGCGCCGAAGTCCTTGTCATAGACAACGCCGCGCACGCCGCCCGCCTGCTGGGCTGCGACTGCCGCGATGCCAGGGCTCGCCAACGCGATGGCGAGCGCGAGATATCCGATCGGGCGGGTTACCACGGGCTCCTCAGCGATTCGCGAATCGCGCGGATGCGGGCCAACGTCGCCTCATCGGGCTCGAAGCCGACGATTGCCATCGATCGCAGCGTGGCCGCGAGATCGATGGCGCGGGGTCGCGCGTTGGGGTTCTCGGCGCCTGCCTCCAACGCTTGCCTATAGACACGAGCGGCCGCGGCCGAGTCGCCGACGCGCTGATAGCACTCCGCGACGGGACGCAGCTGGTCCGCCATGTCCATGCTCATGATGTACGCGCGATTCGCCTCCACGTGCGCGATCGCGGCGTCGAGGAGGGCCGTGGCCTTCGCCGTGTCGCCCATGCGCTGCCATGCATAGGCAAGGCGCGCGAGCGCGGGAGCCTTGCCCTCCGCCCCCCAACGGGCGGCATCCAACATGCCGTTCGCGTCGGCGGCGAGGCGTCGCGCCGTCTCGATGTCGCCACGCTCGATGGCGATCTCCGCCAACGTGGCGCACGCGTCAAGCTGAAGGTCGAGCGGAAGCTTCGCCCACACCGCGCGCGCCGTCCGCTCCGCGTCGCCGCGCGCCGCCGCGTCGTCGAAGCGCTCGCGAAACTCCTCGATCGCGAGCCGCGCCGCCGCGCGGAGCTGATCGAGATCCGCGGTCGCGGCCAATCGATCGATCTCCGCGCGGCGCGCCGCGATCTCCTCGGACGATCGTGGCTGCGTGCCGAAGAGAAGAAGGCGTTGCGCCTCGGCGATGCGCTCCTGAATGCGCTCGAGCCGCCACTCGGTCTGCGTTGCGGCGACGACGTTCGCGGCGACGAGGCAATCCTGCGCGCCCTTTCCGTCGCCGCGCGCCGCATAGAAGCAAGCGATATCGCCGAAGGCTGCGCCGCGGCGCCAGCTCTGCGGCGCGATGCCTTCGGCGCACGCACGCGCCCTCTCGGGCGCGCCAAGCGTGATCCATGCCGCGACGATCTCGTACTGCGAGAGCGAGCGGTCCTTGACGTGCGGGTCTATCGGGATCGCCGACGCGACGTCGAATGCGTCGGCAAGGAGGCGCTCCGCGTTCGATGACGGCGCGACGGCCACGGCCATCGTGCGGTCCTTCTCCGTTGCAGGCGGTGCCGGCAACGGCGGGAGCGCCGTGATGAATATGCAAAGTGCGACGAGTGGGCTCATGGCTGGCGTCCAGTAGCCTTCGAGGAAACGGTGAGGGAGGTCGTCTGGCGGCAGGCCCCGTGGCGCTGCCGCCAGACGTCCCTCAATTCAGATGCTGCAACGCTGAGACTCAGCAGGCGCCCCAGGCGCCAAGGAGCTGACCGAGGTCAGCGCCGTCGACCGAGCCGTTGCCGTCGATGTCGCCGGTGCCCGAGCCGCCCCAGTTGCCGAGGAGAAGGCCGAGGTCGGCGCCGTCGATCGTGCCGCTGTTGTCGAGGTCCGCCGGGCACGCCGGAACGACCACGCAACCGCCGGGCGGCGGAACGTTGAAGCCGTACGCATCGGCGGCCGTCCACGAGCAGAGCCAGTTCTCGTTGGCCGCGAAGCCGCCGCGATACTGAGCCTGGGCGAAGAAGCCGTCGTTGGGCGCGGTGCCGACGCTCGCGAGCGCCGCGTTCGCCGGGCGGGGGTCGAGCGACACGACCTGCGCCATCACGAGGTTGCCGTTGAGAATCGTGTTCGGGCCACGCGTGATCGACGTGATCGGCGAGGCGGTCGGATTCGCGACGGCCGTTCCGGCGTTCACGTTATTGTTGGCCGCGTCGAACACGCCGCGAGCGTTCGCTTCGGTGTACGCCGTCGGCGACGTGTTGTTGTACATGACGCTGTCGGTGATCTGCGCGAGCTTGCCCGAGGACTGCGCCGTGTAGAAGGCCGCAGGATTCGCGGGCGCGTTCACCGGCGAGAACTGGTTCCAGTCGGTGGTCCAGGTGTTCGGCCACGAGAGCGTGCCGTTGAAGCCGTAGCCCTCGCCGCCGTCGCCGTCGGTGTTGTCGAAGGAGACGAGACGGTCGCCGATGTCCATGAAGATGCAGTTGCGGTACTGCATGCGGGCGTTGTCGCGCCACGCGGTCGCGTGGTCGCCCGACGGGCCGCCGAGGGGCTGGCCGATCATCGTGAAGTTGTAGACCACGCCAGTCGTGACCGGCTGCGCGTCGGCACCTTCGGCGCCGTCGGTCTCGAAGAGGTTGTCGCCGACGCCCGAGCCCTGCGCCGCGCTCAGGCTCCAGCCCTGCACGATGAGGCCGAACTGCGCCTTGCCGCGCCAGCCCTGGTCGATGTCGAAGCTATCGTCGCCGACGTTCCAGATCGAGACATACTTGAAGTTGACGGTGCCGCCCCAGACTTCGATGCCGTCGTCGACGTTGTTCATGATCTCGACGTTCTCGATGTCCGTCTCGCGGCCGATGCCGCCGAGCGAGAGGCCGTTGAGCTCGTTGTTCAGGCCGACGACCTTGCCGCCGTAGCGGAGCGAGACAAACTTGAGCGAGCCGCTGTCGTCGTCGTCGTTGCCGCCGCCGTAGAGCGTGTCCGGATCGCCGGCGAACGCGGGCACGAGGCCTTCCATCGGAGTCGTGTTGTTCGCGTTCGGGGTCTTCGTGTTGCCGGCGGTCTGCGAGTCGGAGATGTAGGCCTTCCCCATGATCGTGAGGTTGCCCCACTCGTTCGCGGCGGCGCGCCACGTGCCCGTCTTGGGATCGCCCGCGGTCCACGTTGCAACGTCGTTCGTCGACGTGAAGATGATCGGCTCATCCTGCGTGCCGATCGCGACGATCTTCGAGCCGCGGGTGACGGCCAAGCTGCCGCCGACGCCGGCCTGGCTCGCGACGACCGTTCCCGGCTCGATCGTGAGCGTGGCGCCGTTCTTCACATAGATTTGCTTCGTCAGTCGATAGACGTTGCTCGCCGACCAGGTCGTCGACGTCGTGATGTCCGAGTTCACGAGCACTTCGACCGCGAAGGTCGAGCTCGTCGCGATGAAGAGCGCGCCGCCCATCGCCGCCACTGCCATGTTGATCTTGCTGCGCATTGAGATCTCCCTAAGAAACTGAACCACCGCCACCGAACGAGACGTCCACCGCGCGACGTTGCGCGACGAATCGCCGCGACCGCCCGTGCGGGTCGAGAGCTCAGGTCGACTCTCGCCGTGGAACCCGATTGACGCGTCACCGACGCGCCCGCGGGCAAACCTACGACCACTGTGTGAGCGACCGGTTAGCGAGCGCTTCGCTCTCGGGTGTGACTCCGTTCACGCGAACGGTGCCCGCAGCCGGGATCGATGCGACGAGGCGAAATCTATGCGCCAACTGTTTCCGCGGCGCTAGCGCGAACAATGCCCGACGTGAGGTTCGCGCGAGCGCGACGTTCGGCCAGCGGCAAGACGATGTGAAGGCGCCGCGCGCGAGACACGCGCGTTTTGGCCCGTGCGTGCGGCTCGTGCCGCATTCCGCCGCGATCCCGCATGTCGAGGCGGCGCTTCGGCTGCGCAAAGTCCTGAACAAAGGCACAATGGTGCCGTGATCGCCACGCTTACATGCGTCCTAGCGCAGTCCTCCGGTCCCCAGGCGCCGAGCTTCGCGAGCATCTTCTTCTGGAGCAACTCGCCGTCCGGCGGTCTCGATTGGGTGGGCAGCGCCATGATCTGGCTGCTGATCGCCCTCTCCGCGTTCAACGTCTATCTCATCGCGTCGCTCTACCGCGAAATGCGACCCGAGGCGATCTCGCCCGCGTCGACGCTCGAGCACGTCCGCACGCTCGTGCTCGGCGAGCGCTACCGCGAGGCGCTCGAGGCGACGCGCACCGACCCCAGCGATCTCGGCCGCATGCTGCACGCGGCGTTCGTTGCCGCGCCGAAGGGCGAGGCCGCGATGCTCGACTCCTTCGTTGCAGCCGCGGACGAGGCGCGGGCCGACCGGCTGCGGACGATCGAGCGGCTCAACGTGCTCGGCCAGATCAGCCCGATGATCGGACTCTTCGGAACCGTGTACGGCATGATCGTGGCGTTCCAGACGATCGCGTCGAGCGGCGGCGCCGCCGATCCCGTGCTGCTCGCCGGCGGCATCGGAACCGCGCTCGTCACGACGTTCTGGGGTCTTCTCATCGCGATCCCCGCGCTGACGGTGTACGCCTCCCTCCGCACGAAGATCGAGCGGGCGAGCGCCAACGCGGAGCGCGAGGCCGAAACGATCCTCTCGCTCTTCGGGGCGAAGCGCGATGCCGCCTGACGCGACGAACGATCGACGCGCATCGCGGCGCCCGCGCCGTCGCGGCGCCGCGCTCGCGGCGCCGATCAGCTTGGGCGCGACGCTGACGCCGCTCATCGACATGAGCTTCCTGCTCGTGACGTTCTTCGTGCTCGTCGCGCACGTGTCGGCGACCGAGCGCGTGGCGCTCCGGCCGCCGTCGCCCTCGAATCCCGCGAGCGTGAAGCCGGCGAAGGAAGCCCGCGTCGTGCTCAACGTGCTCGCCGGCGTGGAGGAGGCGTACGCGCTCGGCACCGAACGGTTCCGCGACGACGTCGGCGGCCGGACCGCGTTGCGGACGAGGCTCGTCGAGCTGTATGTCGCGAACCCGACGGTCCGCGTGAACCTCCGCGCCGATCGCGCGGCGCGCTACGACCGCGTGGAGCCCGCGATGCGGATCATCAGTGCCGCGGCTGCAACGGCGAGCGCGCAGCTCGGCACGCCCATCGAGCCGCGCATGCATCTCGTCGTCCTGCGCGAGGCGGAAGGGACGCCCCGTGTCCGCTAGCCGCGGCTCGCCAGCACGGCGGCGCGCCACCGCCGGCGCCGCGAGCCTATCGCTCAACATGACGCCGATGATCGACGTCACGTTTCAGCTCCTCATCTACTTCCTCCTCGGCACGAGCTTCGTCCTGGGCGAGGAGATCTACCGCGTCGACCTTCCCGATCGGACGGAACGGCGCGAGCGCGGCGAAGGCACCGGCGAGGATCCGATCGTCATCCGCATCCGCTCGCAGTCGGCCGAGCTCAACGATTACCGCGTCGACCTCGAGGGCCCGCTCTCCACGTTGCCGACCGATCGCTCGCTTGCCGAAGGCCTGCGGGCGAGCATCGTCTCCGCCGAGAACCCGAACGGCCTCGTCTCCCGCCGCACGCCCGTCGTCATCGCGCCGAGCGCCGACACCCGTTGGGAGCATGCGGTCGACGTGTTTGACGCGGCCGTGAAGGCTGGCTTCAATCGGGTCGCCTTTGCGCCCACGTCGAAGGACGCCCCCCGTTGACGCGTCGCTCGCTCGCCATCCTTCTTCTCGCCGTTGCAGCCTTGCCGTCGCCGGCGCGCGCGGCGCCTCCCGACCTGCGCGAGCTCGATGCGATCGTCCTCGACGCGTCACGCTCCCCTCCCGAACGCCGTGCGGCACTCGAGCGCGCCATCGCGGAACGACGGGCGAGGCTGCCGTCGGCGAAGCCCTCGGAACGCGACGCGCTCGCGCTCGACTTGGCGGAGTCGCTGATCCTGGTGCGGCCGTCGCTCGACGGAACCGACCACTTTGCGGCCGTGGGGCTGCTCGAGGCCCGCGACTTCGCCCGCGTGCAGCAGAGCGTGCTCGAGGCGGAGAAGCTGCTCGACGGCGTTCCGGACTCGCCGCGCATGCGCGTCCTCCGCGCGATCGCCGGCGCGCGGAGGATCGACCTCGCGCTCGGCGACGGCGTCGCGGCGTCGCCCGCGCCGCTGACGGGCCTCTCGTCGCCCACGCGCGAGATCGTCATGATCGCGAACGCGCGGCTTCTTCTCGCGTCGCAGCCCGCAGCGGCGCAGGCGACGCTCGACGAGGTGGTGACCACGGCGGGCGTGCCCTCGGCCGTCGCGCTGACCGCCCGTCTCCTCGGTCCGCTCGGTGCGGCGGAGCGCGGCGATGCGGCGTCCCTCTCCGCGTTGCAGGCGATCGCCGCTGGAACGTCGCGCAATGCGATCGCCGAGCGGCTCCTGGTGGGCGACGCCCTCGCCCGCGCCGCACGCCATTTGCACCGGGCGCCTGACGAGGCCGTCGCCGCGTGGTCGGAGCTCCTGCGCTCCGTTGCCCGCGAGGATGCCGCGAGCGCTCGCGCCGCCGTGATCGAACGGGTCCAGACGATCGTCGATCCCGCGTCGGTCGACGCGTCCACCGCCGCACCGCTCGTGTTGGCGGCCGTGATCCGCGACGTCGCCAAGCGCGATCTCGCCGGCGTGGTCGCGGCGCTCGACCGCATGCTGCGCGACGAGGAGATCGCGGGGCTCGGCGCGCTCGCGCCGCTCCTCGCCTTCGAGCGCGCCCGCCTTCTCGCCCTTGCGGGCGACTACCGCGAGGCGGCACAGAAGTTCCGCACGCTCGCGTTCGAGCGATCCGACGATCCCGTGGCCTCCGAGGCGATCGACCTCGCGATGGAACTCCTCTTCGAGCTGTCGCTGTCGCCGTCGACGACCGAGGCGCAGAAGGCCGACGCCGCGACCGCGATGACCGAGGCGATCGCGAAGTTCTACGACCATCCGAAGCGCGACCGTTGGCGCGTGCATCTCGGCAACGTGGAGCTTGACCGCGGCCGATTGGCGGCGGCGCGCACCGCGTTCGCGGCCTCGCCAAGCGAGAGCGCTCGCGAAGGCCTCGCGCTCGCGTGGCTCCTCACCGCGCTCGGTGCCCGCGGCGAGGCGGAGGTGGCCGCGTCGCTGCGCGAGTCCGACGCCGCGATGCCGGCTCCGGCTGCAACGCCGAGTGCACGGCGACTGCTGCTCGAAGGGCTTCGGGCCCGAGCCACAGGCGACAACGGGACTGCGGCCGCGCGCATCGACGCCGCACTTGCGGACCCGTCGCTGCTCACGGGCGACGTGCGCGTCGGCTTCCGGGAGCTTCTCTCGTCGCAGCGCCGCGCAAGCGCGCCGCCCGCGCTCACGCCCGGCGCCGCCGCCGCGGCGGAACGGATGCCCACCCTGGCGCGCGACGCGATCGTCGCCGAGCTTGAAACGTCGTTCGCGCGCTCCGCGGAGATCAGCGAGGCGACGGCGGCTGTCGAAGCCACCTCACTGCGCACGCTGTTGCCGCCCCCGCCGCGCGTGCTCGCCACGATGACGCCGGCGCAGCGCGCGCTCGTGGCCACGGCGCTTCTCGCGGATCGGCGACGCACCGAGGCCGCCGCGATCACAGGCCCTCTTCTCGCCGAAAGCCAGGATCCCGCGACGATGCTGCTGCACGCCCGCGCGGTCGAGGAGTCGCAGCCGCGCGAGGCATTCGACCTCTACCGCGCGATCGTGCAGCGCGCCGAGCCGCAGTCGTCGGCGTGGTGGAACGGACAGGTCGGCGAGCTGCGGCTTCGCTTCGCCACGCCGTCCGCAGAGACCGCAGAACTCGTGATCGCCCGCGTCAATCGGCTGCGGCAAACGGATCCCGACCTTGGCGGCGAGCGCACCCGTGCCGCGCTCGAAGGGCTCGCGGAGTCGGCGCACGCGGAGCTTCGCAAGGCCACGGCGCGATGACGGGCGACGCAACGACGAGCACGCGCGGCTGGCCGCGCACGATCCTGCACGTTGACATGGACGCGTTCTACGCCTCGGTCGAACAGCGCGACAACCCCGAGCTGCGCGGCAAGCCGGTGCTCGTGGGCGGGCGCGGTCGACGCGGCGTCGTCGGCGCCGCGTCGTACGAGGCGCGACGGTTCGGCTGCCGCTCCGCGATGCCGACGGGCCAGGCGCTCGCGCTCTGCCCGCACGCCATCGTGGTGCGCCCGCGCTTCGAGCGCTATCGCGCGGACAGCGACGCGCTGATGGCGATCCTCGAGCGCTTCTCGCCGCTCGTGCAGCCGATCTCGCTCGACGAGGCGTTCGTCGACGTCACCGGCTCCGAGCGGCTTCTCGGCGACGGCGTGGCGATCGCCCGCGACATTCGCCGGCTCGTGCGCGCGGAGCTCTCGCTCACCTGCTCCGTCGGCGTGGCGCCGAACAAGTTCGTGGCGAAGCTCGCGAGCGACCTGGAGAAGCCCGACGGCCTCACGGTGCTTCCGCCCGTGGGGCTTGCGGCCCGCCTTGCCCCGCTCGCGCTCGAGCGCATGTGGGGCGTTGGCCCGGTGGCTGCGGAGGCGCTCCACCGGTTCGGCTTCCGCACCTTCGGTGACGTGCAGCGGGCGAACCGCGACGACTTCGTCTCGATCTTCGGCGACTCGGGCGAGCACTGGTACGAGCTCAGTTTCGGCCGTGACGATCGGCCGGTCACGATCGAGCGCACGGCCGCGAGCGTCGGACACGAGCAGACGTTCGGCGAGGATCTCCGCGTTGCAGCCGAGGTCGAGCGGCATCTCCTCGCGCAGGCCGAAGACGTGGCGATTCGGCTCCGGCGCAAGGAATTGAAGGCGACACGCCTGACGGTGAAGATCCGCTTCGGCGACTTCAAGACGATCAGCCGCTCGACGACGCTCGACAGCGCGACCGACCGCACCGATGTCCTCTGCGACGCGGCGCGAAAACTCTTTCGGGCATGGGCCGCAAACGGCTTCCGCCCGGTGCGCCTCATCGGCTGCACGGCCGGCGGACTCGTCGAAGGTCCGAGCCAGTTGGGGCTCTTCGACGTCGACCGCTCGGAGAAGCAGCGTGCGGTCGATCACGCGACCGACCTCATCCGCGCCAAGTTCGGCAAGGGATCGATCGGTCGCGCCGGACGACCCGATGCGGACGAGTGAGCGGCGCCGCTACGCTCCCGGAATGGTCGACCCGTTGAGCCCCGTGCTTGCCGACACCGCGGCGCAGATCGCCGGCTGGATTCCCGCCGTCGTCTTTCCGCTGGCGGGGGCGGTGCAGCTCGTTGCGATCCTGCGGGCCCGCAGCGCACGCGGCGTGTCGATCGTGAGCTGGATGATGTTCGCCGTGGCGAACGTGTGCCTCTTCATCTATCTCGGCCGCTACACCGAACCGCAGGCGATCCTCTCCGGTCTCGGCACCGCGGCGCTCAACGTTGCAGTCGTCGTTGCAGCGTTCGTCTACCGCTCGCGCGACGCGCAGGCGGCAAAACAATGACGCCTGCCGGCGGAAGCAAGGACCGCCGGCAGGCGTCTGGCTCCGCAACGGCATTGCTCCCCGTCGCGGCGCCCACACACGGATCATGTGGCGCCTACGACCCAGTCGTCGTTGCAGGCGCGTTGTCGTCGTTCATGTGATCGTCGGGAGAGAACCAGCTGTCGGTGAAAGGTGGCGTCTCGACGCGCTCGATGACGAAGAGTCGCGGCGGTCCGAAGCGCTTTCCGGGCGGCGGCATGCCGCCACCGAACCCTAGCCGCGGGCGGAGACGACCGTCGCACTCCGGCGGCGGCGGACCGTCGGGGCCGTGGCCCTCGCCGCGGCCCATGCCACGGGGTTCGCCGCGGGGGCCGTCGCGCCCGTCGCCGCGGGGCTCGCCTCGACCGCCGCCGCGCGGGCCGTCGCGACCTTGCCCGCGCTCGGCGAGCATCGGGGGCGGCATGCCCGGGCGCTCGTCGGGCGGCGCGGCCAACGACTTCGGCGTGCCGTCGCGCGGGCCATCCTGGCGGAGCCGGTCCTGCCAACGGCGCTTCATCTCCTGCTGCGACTCCGGCGACCAGCGCATCTCGAGCCGCTCGACGAGATTCGTCGTGCGATCGATGAAGACGTCGATCTGGTCGGCGGCGGGACCGCCGCCTTGCTTCCTCTTGCCGACGATGTGCTCGAGCGACGGAACCTGCGGATCGGGCTCGCCCTTCGTCAGCGTGTAGCGCTTCGCGAGCGCTTCGAGGATCACGTCGATCGAGTCGGCGAAGATCGACTGCTCGTTCGCGGTCATCCAGCGCGGCCATGCACCGCGCGGGAGGTCGCGGTCGATGCGCCCGTCGGGGCGCAGCGCCCACTCGCCCTCGGCGTCGCGGCCCGCCGTGATGATGTGACCGTCCGGCGTCTGCGCCTGCAACAGAAGCATGTTCGGCGCGCGGGTGTCGATCGTGGCTTCCGCGACCGACGGCACTTCGCCGTCGCCTTCGCGGACGATCCGAACTTCGTAGCGCTGGTCGCCCGGACTGCGCGAGGCCTTGATGGCCGAGGCAATCGCGGCTTCGGCGACCGCCGTGTTCTCGAGCGGGAAGCGCTCGTAGAGGAAGAGCATCGCGACGATCGTGACCGCAGCGGCTGCGGCGGCGATGGCGCGCCACTGGATGCGCCATCGCGAGATCGGGATCGGGGCAGGGGCGAGCGTGTCCATCACACGGCGCACGCGCCGTTCCGTCGCGCCGCTCGTATTGTCTTCGAGCGCGCCGAGGAGCCCATGCGCGAAGAGCTCGGCTGCAACGCGGTCGGGCGCCGACTCGGCTGGCTGGATCATGCGCGGCGTTTCGTCGGCGCCGTCAGGCTGTTCGTGTCGAGCGTCCGTCATACCGCACCTCTCTCCGTTTCAGGCTGCATGTGGGCATCGCTCGACTCGATGCAGTCGGCGAGCGCCAATCGCGCCCGCTGCACTCGCTTCTTCACCGCCTCTTCGCTGGCGCTCACCGCTTTCGCGATCTCTCCGAGCATCAGGCCGCGGGCATAGCCCAAGTCGACCACCTCCCGAAGAAGCGCCGGCAGACGCTGGATGCACTCCCGCATCCGTTCAAGCCGTTCGGGGAACGAGTCGCCCGGCTTGACGAATCGGTCGTACCTGCGGTCGAGTTCGGCGAGCACCGTCGGATCCGTCGCGTGCGGACGGGAGGCGGACTGCCGCATGTGGTTCAAGGCCAAGTTTCGGGCGATCCCGCGAAGCCACGGTCCGAACGGCCTGGTGCGGTCGTATTCGGAAAGGCGGCGCCACGCGATCATCATGGCTTCCTGGAAGAGGTCGTCGACCGACGGACCGCCCCCGATCAGGCTCCGCAGGTACGCACTCAGCATGGTCGAGTGCTCGCGGACCAGGATCTCGAAGACGGCGGCGGCGGTTGGCTCGTTCTGTGGCATCGTGAGACCGAGAATGGCGAAGGCCGAGAATGGTCGGGACGGACTTGTCGGCGACGGTCGCCCCCACCACCAACGGCATCGCACCGTCCAGACTTCGATTGTGAAGGCTAGGAACGAACGGGACAGCCGACTCCGAAGACGGACGCTCGTCGTCAAAGTCGCCGGACTTCAGGGACGTTTCAGCGAGGCGTCGACCGACCGTCCGTGACCGGGGCGACCGGGGTCCACCGGAAGACGGTCGCAGGGTCGGGCTCCGCCTTCAGCTTGCCCAGCTCGCGCAGTTGGGCCGCGATGGCCCCCCAACGCTCGGCCGTCATCGCCCCGAGGCCGAGTCGCTCGGTGTCGGCGCTCTGGAGGAGCGCGGCCTGTTTCGCGGCCGCGAGATCCATCGCCTCCTTGGTCATGCTTGGGTTGAGGGCCGCCATGCGCTCGTTGGTCGGGCCGGGGTTCGCGAGATAGCTCTTCCATCCGCGGCTCAGCGCGCGGGCAAGCTTGTCGACGAGCTCCGGCTTGTCGCGCACGAGCTCCGCGCGAGCTGCAACGACGACGTTGTACGGGTCGTAGCCGCTCGTGCTCGACGTGAAGACGCGGGTCGGGATCTTCTGCAGCTCGAGCGTGACCGGTTCCGCGAAGACGAAGCACTGCTGCGCGAGCGCGGGGTTCGCGGCGAACTGGGCCACGCTGCCGCCGTGCGCCACGAACTTCAGCCGCTCGCCGCCGAACCGGCGGTTCAGCATCGCGACGAACGGAAGGTTCGTCTCGCAGGCGACGGTGGCGTCGGACTTCCAGAGTTCCTCGATCGTCTTGTACGGGCTCGCCTCGTGCACCATGATCCCCATCGGGTCGCTCTGGAAGCTCGCGAAGACCGCGACGAGCTCGCCCTTCGCGTCGCGCAGCGTGAGCACCTGGTCGCCGCCGACGACGGCGAAGTCGACCTGTCCGCTGGCCGCAAGCTGCGGCGCCGCGATGCCCGGTCCGCCCTTCAGAAGCTCGACCTCGAGGCCTTCGTCCTTGAAGAACCCTTCGCGCTCCGCGGCGTAGATGCCGCCGAACTCCGGCTCGGGAACCCAGTTGAGCTGGAGCCGCACGCGCTCGCTCCCCGTTGCAGGCGCGGAGGCAGGCGTGGACGACGACGGCGTACCCGAACCGCACGCGACGAGCGCGACTGCGGCGATGCATGCGAAGAGGTGGCGCATGCGTGCGATCGTACGACGAGGTCGCGTCGGATGCGGCGTGACGCTATCGCGGCAGGTATCGGGCAAGCGCGAGGGAGGAGACGAGGCTCACGAGCGCGTAGATCGTGAAGCCGACGACCGCCGCAAGCGCGACGGCCGCGAACACTGTGTCGGTGTGGAACTCGCGCAGGTTGGTCACGATCACCATGCCGAGCGGCGCGACGTCGCCGCCGAACCCCGCCACGAACTCGCCGACGATCGCCCCGATCGTGGCGAGGCCGGCAGCAACGCGGAGACCGGTCACGACCGACGGCACCGCGGCCGGGAGTTCGAGGCGCGTCCAGCGCTGCCAGCGCGAGGCGTTGTAGAGCCGGAAGAGCTCGCGCGCGAGCGGATCCGCCGAGCGCAAACCGCTCACCGTGCTCGCGATCACCGGAAACACCGCTACGACCGCGCTCGACGCGATCACCGCCGGCGCGCCGTTCCCGAGCCAGATCGCGAGAAGCGGCGCGATCGCGACGAGCGGCACCATCTGGAAGAGCAGCGTGAGCGGATACACGCCGCGCTCGAGCCAGCGCGACAGCGTGAGCACGCTGCCTAACGCAATGCCCATGACGGCCGCGATCGCGAAGCCCGCGACGGTGGCGCCGGCGGTGCGCAGCGTCGCGAGCGCGAGCGGTCCACGACCTTCCCAGAGCGCGGCGGCGACCTGGCGCGGCGACGGCAGGAGGTACTCGGGGATCGCGAAGGCGCGGACGGCGACCTCCCACAGGACGAGGAGCGCGACGACCGTGATCGACGGCGCCAGCACGTCGCGCCAGCCGATGCGCGAGCTCACGCCGCGCTCCCGCAAATGGCGCGATGGAGCGCGTCGGAGATGCTGCGCACGTGGGCGTTGAACGCGTCGGAGGTGCGTGATGCGTCGTCGCGCGCCGCAAGCGCGACGCGTTCGGTCTTCACGACCCGCGCCGGCCTGGGGGCGAGCACCTCGACGCGATCCGCGAGGAAGACCGCTTCGGGCAACGAGTGCGTCACGAGAATCGCGGTGAAGCGCTCGCGGCGATGGAGCGCGAGAAGCTCCTCGTCGAGCTCGTAGCGCGTCACTTCGTCAAGCGCGCCGAACGGCTCGTCGAGGAGGAGCGCCTGCGGCTTCGTCACAATCGCGCGCGCCATGGCGACGCGCATGCGCATGCCGCCCGAGAGTTCATGCGGCAGGCGCTCCGCGGCGTCGGCCACGCGCATTCGATCGAGCGCCTCGCGGGCTTGCCGCACGCGTTCGGCGGTGGCGACGCCCGCAAGCTCGAGCGGAAGCGCGACGTTGTCGAGCGCGCTCCGCCACGGCAACAGCCGCGGCTCCTGGAAGCAGAACGAGAGGCCGGCCGCCGAGGCCGCGGTGGCGGCGCCGTCCGCGCGATAGGCGATCGAGCCTGCGTCGAGCGCCTCGAGGCCCCCGACGGCGCGCAGCAACGTGGTCTTGCCGCACCCCGAAGGCCCGATGAGCGCGACGAACTCGCCGGCTGCAACGTCGAGCGAGATGCCGTCGAGGACGCGCACCTCTCCGAATCGCTTCGTCGCGTTGCGAATCTCGATCGAGACGCTCACGCGACGGAGGATACGGGATCCGTCAGAAGTCGAGCTCGAGACGCAGCGTGAAGACGATGGGATCGGTGACGGTGTCGTCCCCCGACGGATCGAAATAGAACTGGATGTCCGGGGTGAGACGCACGGCGGGCGTGATCTGCGCGCCGTAGAAGAGCTCGACCACCGTCTCGTTGCCGGGAAGCGCGAGCGCGTCGGCGTACTGCACGTGACTCGCGTAGATGCCGAGCGCGTCGAGGTCGCGCGTCGGGAACGTGCCGCGCAGCGTCACGCCGCCGCCGATATTCATCGACGGAGGAATCACGTCTTCGTCGGCATAGCCGAACTGCCCGAAGATCCACAGGCCGCGTTCGCCCTCGGCGCCTTCCGGCCTCCAGACGTGCTGCTGTGCGAGTGCGTAGATGCCCCACGACGACGGCTCGGTGCCGTTGCCGTCGAGGCGATCGAGCTCCCGCGAATCCCACCAGCCTCCGAACGACACGCGGCCGTCGTGCAGCGAGCCGATCGCATCCCACGTGATGCCCGTCTCGCCGATCAGGAACGTGTCGTCGAACTGGTCGTCGCGGATGAACTCGTCGGGCTCGAAGCCCGCGTCGAACGCGCCGACGCCGATGTAGAAGTGCTCGCACGGGTAGAGGTACGCGAGGCCGCCGAGGCCCGAGTTCGAGTACGTCGGGACCATGACCATCGAGACCGGGTAGAGCGTCGCGAGGTTCACGAAGCCCGCGGTCGCCTCGAGGTAGCCGAACTCGAGCGTCGGATCGATCTTGCCGAACTTCAGGCGGAGCACGTCGTCGAAGAGACGCTGCTCGTACCAGATGTTCGAGACCTGCGTGGTGCTCTCGGCGAGCTCGATCGTCGACGACCACTGCGTCACCGGCACGAACGTGCCGCCGTACGGCGAGTTCGTGGTCGCGAACTCGACGTAGAACTGGCCGCCTTCGAATCCGACGAGCTTCTCGGTGTCGAACGCGAGGCTCGCGTTGAAGTAGTTGCGCGTGACCCACTTCGACGCGGTGCCGCCGGAGATCGCGTCGCCCCATTCGATCGTGAGCGACGACGCGAAGGTGACGCCATGCTCCTCGAGCCACGTGCGCGCTCCGCCCCAGTCACCTGTTAGTCGGCTCCACTCCCACGGTGACAGGCCGCCGAACCACTCGGTGCCGGCCGGGCCGTCATCGGGCAGCGGCGCGGAAGGACCGGGCTCGCGCGGGCCAAGAAGCGCGGCCGGCTGATCGATCGGCACGCCCGCGTTGGTGAATGGCGCGAGCATCTCGACCGCGTCGTCGGTCGGCGAGTTGGCGAGCGACTCGGGGATGCCGGTGTCGGGAACTGCGTCTTGGGCATGGACGGCGCCGACGGCGAGCGCCGCAGCGAGGACGGGGACGGTCTTGATCATCGTTGGCCTGTGTGAAAGCGCAGCGAATGCGCCGATGTCGCATCGACCGTGCCGAACGCCGGCCTCAGCGGGACCGGTCACTCGGGCGTGCGGTCGATCGCGGCAGGTCCCTCCCCTGCGCAACTCCTGCGTCATCGCCGATACCATCCGACCCACTGTGCCCCACGAGACCCTCTTTCCCATCGCGCAGTACTGGTGGTTCTACGCCGGCTTCCTCGGGCTCGTGCTGGTCCTGCTCGCCCTCGACCTCGGCGTCTTCAACCGCAAGGCGAAGGAGGTCTCGATCGCGTCGGCCGCGCGATGGACCGCGGTGTGGGTGTCGCTCGCGCTCGTCTTCAACGCGCTCCTGTGGCTCTGGGCCTCGCGCGAGCTCGCGAAGCCCGCGATGGCCGAAGCGCTCGCCGCCTCGACCTACGGCACGCCCCACGAGGCGGCGGAGCGGCTCGCGTTCGAGTTTCTCACCGGCTACATCGTCGAGATCTCGCTTTCGGTCGACAACCTGTTCGTCTTCCTCCTCCTCTTCAGTTACTTCAAGGTGCCGCCGCATCTCAGGCACCGCGTGCTCTTCTACGGCATCCTGGGCGCGCTCATCTGCCGCGGCGTCTTCATCGGCGTCGGCAGCGTTCTCTTCCAATTCCAGTGGGTCGTGTTCATCTTCGGGCTCGTCCTGGTGTGGAGCGGCTTCAAGTTCCTCTTCATGGGAGGCGACGACGGACCGGCGCCCGAGAAGAACCCGATCATCCGGCTACTGAATAAGTACCTGCCCGTCACCGACGGCTACCGCGGCGATCGATTCCTCGTCGTCGAAGCGGGCAAGCGCATGGCGACGCCGCTCTTCATCACGCTCGTCGCGGTGGAGTTGACGGACATCGTCTTCGCGGTCGACAGCATCCCCGCGATCTACGGCATCACGCGCGAGCCGCTCATCGTCTTCACGTCGAACGTGTTCGCGATCCTCGGCCTGCGGTCGCTCTTCTTCGTCCTCGCCGGCGCGATGGATCGCTTCCATCTCCTGCGTTTCGGCCTCGGGTTCGTCCTGATGTTCGTCGGCCTCAAGATGACGGTGCTGCACCACTTCTTCGAGGACAACCACTTCCCGACGAAGTGGTCGCTCGCGATCATCGTGACGGCGATCGGCTCGACGCTCGTCGCAAGCTTGATCTTCCCGAAGCGCCCGGCGGAGGGGCCCGAGCGCGAGGCCGAGGGCGACTAGGCGATTCGTATACTGCCGCGATGCAGCTTTGGCATGAGTTCCTGCGCCTCTTCACCGATCTCGACAAGGCGCTCGCCGAGATCGTGCGCGACTACGGCGCGTGGACCTATGCCGTCCTCTTCGCGATCGTCTTTGCCGAAACCGGGCTCGTCGTCACGCCGTTCCTTCCCGGCGACTCGCTGCTCTTCGCGGCGGGCGCGGTGTGCGCGATCGGCGACCTGAACGTCTGGTTCCTCGGCGCGCTCCTCTTCGTTGCAGCCGTCCTCGGCGACACGGTCAACTACCACATCGGGAAGTACATCGGACCGCCGGCCTTCAGCGGGCGCTTTCGCTGGCTGAAGAAGGAGCACCTTGAGCGGACGCAGCACTTCTTCGACAAGTACGGCGGCAAGGCGATCGTGCTGGCCCGCTTCGTGCCCATCGTGCGGACGTTCGCGCCGTTCGTCGCCGGCGTCGGCACGATGCATTACGGCCGGTTCATCACCTACAACGTCGTCGGCGGATTCCTCTGGGTGTTCCTCTTCGTGGGCGCCGGCTACCTCTTCGGAAACCTGCCGATCATCAAGCAGAACTTCAGCAAGGTGATCCTCCTAATCATCATCGTGAGCGTGCTGCCGATCGCGTGGGAATGGTGGGCCGCCCGGCGCGAATCTCGCGCGAAGCGAGCCGCGAAGGACGCCACCTCGTGAAGTGGTTCGCGATCAAGATGCTCTTCGGCGACTCCGCGAAGTTCTACGGAATCCTTCTCGGCCTCACGTTCGCCTCGCTCCTGATCTCGCAGCAGAGTTCGATCTTCGTCGGGATCATGAGCCGCACCTACGGCTTCATCCGCGACACCAGCCAGCCCGACCTCTGGGTCGTCGACGCCGACCGGATGTTCGTCGACGACCAGAAGCCGCTGCGCGACACCGAAGTGGATCGCGTTCGCAGCGTGAGCGGCGTGGCCTGGGCGGTGCCGCTCTACAAGGGCCTTCTCGCCGCGAAACTCCCGACCGGCGAGCGCGAGACCGTCGACCTCGTCGGCATCGACGATGCCACGTTGATCGGCGGCCCGCCCCGCATGATCGTCGGCAGGGTCGAAGACCTGCGCCTGCCCGACGCCGTCATCGTCGACGAAGCCAGCATCGCGACGAAGTTAGCCGTGCCGAAAGACCTTCCGGTCGGCGAGTCGCTGCGCACGTTCGATCCGAACGCGGACGTGCCGCGTCGCCCGATCGCGGTCGGCGACGTGCTCGAGCTCAACGAGCGCCGCGCGGTCGTCGTGGGCATCGCGCGCACGACGCCCACCTTCCAGAATCAGCCCGTCCTCTACACGACCTACTCGCGCGCGAAGCAGTTCTCGCCGCCCAATCGGCGCACCGTCTCGATGGTGCTCGTGAAGGCGCTTCCGGGCATCGACATCGAGACGCTCCGCAAGGCGATCGAGCATGAGACAGGCCTTCTCGCGTTCACGCAGGATGCGTGGTCGTGGCGCACGATGATGTACTGGCTGAAGCAGACGGGCATCCCCATCAACTTCGGCATGGCGATCCTGCTCGGCTTCCTCGTCGGCGTCGCGATCGCCGGGCAGATGTTCTACAACTTCACGCTCGACAACCTGAAGTACTTCGGCGCGATGAAGGCCATGGGCGCAAGCACGCCGCGACTCCTCTCGATGGTCGCGCTGCAAGCCAGCGTTGCAGCCGTCATCGGGCTCGGCATCGGCCTCGGCGCGACCGCCGCGTTCGGCTTCCTCATCCCCGGCAATCGTCTCGCGTTCCGCATGATCTGGCAGATCCCGGTGATCACCGGCGTCGCGGTCATGGTCATCTGCGTCGGCTCCGCGCTCCTCTCGATGCTGCGGGTGGTGCGTCTCGACCCTGCGGAGGTCTTCAAGTCGTGAGCGCGTCCGCGGTCCGCATTCGAGGGCTGACGAAGACCTTCGGCACGGGCGACAGCGCCGTCCACGCGCTGCGCGGCGTCGACCTCGATGCGCTCTACGGGCAGGCGACGTACCTCGTGGGACCCTCGGGCTGCGGCAAGACCACGCTCATCTCGATCATCGCCGGACTCCTCCATCGCGACGGCGGCGAGCTGGAAGTCCTCGGCACCGATCACGCGACGTTCCGCGCCGGTCAGCTCACGCGCTGGCGCAGCGAGAACGTCGGCTTCATCTTTCAGGCGTTCAACCTGATTCCGCAACTCACCGTTGCCGAGAACGTCGCGGTGCCGCTCGTCATCCGCGGCGAGTCGCGGCGGCGCGCGGTCGCGAAGGCCGAGGAGCTTCTCGAGAAGGTCGGGCTCGGCGGACGCGCGAAGGCGAAGCCGACGAAACTCTCGGGCGGCCAGCAGCAGCGCGTCGCGATCGCCCGCAGCCTGGTGCACGATCCGCGCATCCTCGTGTGCGACGAACCGACGAGCGCGCTCGACGCCCAGACCGGCCGGCGCGTGATGGACCTGATCACCGCGGTCGCGCACGGGCCCGATCGCGCGGTGATCGTCGTCACGCACGACGATCGCATCTTCCATCTCGCCGATCGGGTGGTGCACATGAATGACGGCACAGTGACGAAGGTTGAGGTGAAGGGATGATGAACGTTCGCTACATCGCGCTTCCGATCATCGCGCTTGCAGGCATCGGTCTCGCCGCGGCGCTCGTCAACAAGCAGAATCAGCCAATCCCCGCGCCGCCGATCCCCGTCGCGCCGAACGCATCGCCCTACGTGGATCGCATCGCCGGCATCGGAAGCGTCGAGCCTTCGAGCGAGATCGTGAAGGTCGGTGCACCCGCCGCCGGCCTCGTCGAGCGGGTGGCGGTGCGCGAAGGCCAGACCGTGAAGGCCGGCGACGTGCTCTTCGTGCTCGACCAGCGCGAGTTCGCCGCACGGCTCCAGAGCGCGGAGGCGGATCTCCACGTTGCACAGGCGAAGCTCGCCCGCCTCGACGCGCGGCCGTGGCCCGAGGACGTCGCGCGCGCGGAGGCGCGGCTCGCCTCGCGCCAAGCCGCCTACGACGACGCCCGCGGCCGCCTCGCGCGGCTCGACAACGTCGGACAGGACGCCGTCGTCACCGCGAACGAGCGGCCGACGCTCGAGTTTCAGGTGCGCACGCTCGAAGCGCAGGTCGCCGAGGCGAAGGCCGACCTCGCGCAGGTGAAGCGAGGGACGTATCCCGAGGAGCGCGAGGAAGCGCTTGCCGCCATCGCGCTCACCACCGCCCGCCGCGACGAGGCGCGCACCTCGCTCGAGCGCATGACCGTCAAGAGCCCGATCGACGGCACCGTGCTCCGCGTCGACATCCGCGACGGCGAGTACGCGCCGGCCGGACCGCAGGCGCCGACGCTCGTCGCCATCGGCCTACTCTCTCCGTTGCACCTGCGCGTCGAGATCGACGAGCTCGACGCGTTCCGGTTCGATCCGTCGCGCCGTGCCGTCGCGATGCTCCGCGGCGTCGTGAAGCGCGAGTTCCCGCTTCGATACGTGCGCACCGTCCCGCAGATCCAGCCGAAGCGCACCGTGACCGGCGACATGGGCGAGCGCATGGACACCCGCGTCATGCAGGTGATCTACGCCATCGATCCGCCGGCGGACGGCGCGCCGATCACGCTTCTCCCCGGCCAAGTGCTCGACGCGTTTATCGAGCGCGCTCAGTGATGCTCGTGCGGCGTCGGTGACTGCGGCGGCGTGAGGCTGAGCGACACGAGCCGCGAGATCATCGTGGCAAGGAAGAGGACGCCCACGATCGCCTCGAGCATCGCCAGCATGCGCGCGACATTCGACGCCGGCAGGATGTCGCCGTAGCCCATCGTGGTCAGCGTCACGAAACTGAAGTACGCGGACGTGAAGCCGCCGAGCAGGACGTGCGTGTCGGGATCGATGCCGTTCACGAACGCCTTCGCGTCGTATGCGGCGACGATCTGATAGAGGAGCGCCCACGCGAGGCCGAGCATCAGGTAGACCGAGAGACCTGCGCAGAGCATCTCGGTGTCGACGACGTGCGCGCGCACGATGATGCGCTGGAGCTGGACGATCACGAGCACGACGAAGACGAGCGTCGTCGCCTGCGGCAAACCGGGCGGCAGTAGGTCGGGCGCAAGGTGCAACGCCCATCGCCCGAGGAACGGCGGCAGGACGAGGATGATCGACAGGATCAGCGTCCGACGCCGCACGCCCATGACCGCGAGCGCCGAGACCAGGATGTACGTCATCAGCACCGACTCGACGACGCCGAGGGCCGTACTCAACTCCGCGAACGGCGAGAACACGAGGAAGGTGATCAGCGACACGAGGAGCTGCACGGACGTGAAGCGTCGGACCCGCGCGCGCCGCAGGAACCGCAGAATCGCCCAATTCTCTTTGGAGTACGAACTCATCATGAGGCATCCTTCGCCGTTTCAGCCGCCGCCGTCGCGCCGTCGTCGGAGTGCCCGCGGCGCGGCGAACCGAACGCGAAGGCCACCACGACGGCCGCCAGGATCAGCACCATCGCAAGCGACTCGTTCCAGCGCGGCGCTTCCTTGAACTGGAACCATGCGAAGACGAGGAACACGCCGAGCGTGATCACTTCCTGAAGGATCTTGAGTTGGGCCAGGCTGAAAAGGCCATATCCATATCGGTTCGCCGGCACCTGAAGGCAGTACTCGAAGAACGCGATTCCCCACGACGCGAAGATCGCGATCCAGATGGGGGCCTTGTTGAACTTGAGGTGCCCGTACCAGGCGTACGTCATGAAGACGTTCGAGGCAACGAGGAGAAGCACGGTGACGAGCGCAGGCGGGAGCTTCATGGATCGGTGGCACGGTACCGCTCGACGGCGCTCCTCACAAAGCGTGACCCGTCATGCGTGCGTCGGTATGCTGATCGCATGCTCGAACGATCCCTTCTCACCTGTGGGTGCGGCACCCTCGCCGCCGTCGCGGTCGCGCTTCTTGCGGGTTGCCACTCGGGCGGCTCGAAAGCACAGGAGTCCGCGGTCGTGAACGCGAACGACGCGTCGCGCTTCGCCTACGGCGTCGGCTACACGCTCGGTCAGGATGTGCGTGCCGGCCTCGAGGCCGACGGCCTCAAGCCCGACATCGATCTCGTGGCCGACGGCTTCGAGGACGCGCTCAAGGGCACCTCGCCGGACATGCCGAAGGCCGAGCTCGATCGCGTCCTTCGTTCGGTGCATCGCGTGCTTCTCGATCGGAGCGCGAAGAAGGCCTACGCGGAGGACGCCCAGTTTCGCGCGCTCGCCGACGCGAACGCCGCGCGCAGCGCCGCCGCGATCGCCGCATTCTCCTCGTTGCCGGGCGCCCGCATGGTGCGCGAGGGCGTGTACGAGATCGTGGTGAAGTCGGGCGGCAACGCGAAGCCCGCCCTGGGCGAGGTCTACGTTGCCGACTTCAAGATGTCCCGCGCCGACGGCACCGTGATCGACGAGCGTGTCGCCGCCCACATCGATCCCGACAACATCCTGCCGCATGCCGCCGCCGCGCTGCGCACCATGTCGGTCGGCGACTCGCGCCGCTTCGCGTTCGCGCCGGCGCAGGCCTATGGGCTCGGCGGCGACGCGCCGGCGATCGGCCCGAACGAAGCGATCTTCGTCGACGTCACCGTCACCGGAACCGCCAAGCGAGGAGGCACCAAGTGAAGCGCACGCTCCACGCATTCTTCTGTGTTGCAGCCCTGTCGATCGCCGCCTCGGCGAACGCGCAGGTGCAGATCGAGAGCGGCCACGCGCTCGACGCCAACCTCGAGCTTGGCTCGGGCGGCTACAACGGCAACGTCTATCGCGGCCCCTTCTCGGTGCCCGCGTACTCGACCCGTTACGGCGCGTACAACCAATACGGTCCGTACACGAACCGTTGGCGCCAGTACAACCCGTACACCGGCGGCGCGGGACAGAACTGGAACGACAACCGCATCACGAACGAAGACGTCTTCTTCACCGACCGCGGCTACACCGCCGGTTGGCAGTCGAGTTCGGGCGGCTATTCGTCGTACGCCGGTCCGCCGCGCGGTTCGACCGGCGCCGCCCCCGGCGGTTACAGCAGTTCGCCCGGCGCGTATCGGATCGACGGCCGCATCGGTGGCTGACGTCTCGTCGTTGCAGACAGCGCTTACGCCAGAATCGCGTCGTGCACGCGCGCGGGCTTCGCCACGCCCGTGAGCCGCTGGTCGAGGCCGGCGTGCGGATAGGTGAGCCGCTCGTTGTCCATGCCCATGAGCGCGAGCACCGTGGCCTGCAGGTCCTGGACGGTCATGACGTCCTTCGTGCCGAAGTAGCCGAGGTCGTCGGTCTCCCCATAGCTGAACCCGCGCTTCGCGCCGCCGCCGGCGAGGAACATCGTGAACGCGTGCGGATGGTGGTCGCGGCCGAGGAAGTCGGTCTTGCCGTCACGGAACTCGGCGACCGGCGTACGACCGAACTCGCCGCCCCAGATGACGAGCGTCTCGTCGAGGAGGCCGCGGCGCTTGAGATCGGCGATGAGCGCGGCGACCGGCTTGTCCATCTCGCCGCACTTCGTGGGGAGCTGCGTGAGAAGGTCGTCGGTCTTCGACGTGCCGTGGCCGTCCCAGCCCCAATCGAAGAGCTGCACGAAGCGCACGCCGCGTTCGACGAGGCGCCGCGCGAGCAGGCAGTTGTTCGCGAACGAGCCCTTCCCCGGCTCCGCGCCGTAGAGGGCGAGCGTCTCGGGCGTCTCGCGCGAGATGTCGGCGGCGTCGGGCACGCTCATCTGCATGCGGAAGGCGAGCTCGTACTGCGCGATGCGCGTCAGCGTCTCCGGGTCGCCTGAGCGTTCGGCCTCGAGGCGATTGAGGTCGTTCACGGCGTCGAGCATCGCGCGGCGCCGCGCGCGATCGATGCCCTTCGGATCTTCGACGTACAGCACCGGCTCGCCCGACGAACGGCACTGCACGCCTTGGTAGACCGACGGCAGAAAGCCGCTGCCCCACACGCTCTTGCCGGCGTCGGGCGTCTTGTCGCCGGAGACGAGCGTGACGAATCCCGGCAGGTCGCTCGCTTCGCTCCCGAGACCGTAGAGGAGCCACGAGCCCATCGACGGATGGCCGAAGCGCGCCTCGCCAGTCCAGAGGAGTAGCTGCGCCGGCGCGTGATTGAACTGGTCGGTCTTCATCGCGCGCAGAAGGCAGAGCTCGTCGGCCATGCTCGCGATGTTCGGGAGGAGCGACGACATCTCGAGCCCCGAGCGCCCGTGCCGCGCGAAGGGATAGAGGCAACGGAGAAGCGTCGGATGCCCCTTGATGAACGCGAACTGCTCGCCCTTCAGGAATTCGTCGGGGCACGGCTGCCCGTGGTGTTTCGTGAGGAGCGGCTTATTCTCGAAGAGTTCGTGCTGCGACGGGGCGCCGGCGAGGTGAATCGAGATGATCGCCTTCGCGCGCGGGCGAAAGTGCGGCGACTTCGGCGCGAGCGGATTCGCCTGCAACGCCGAGTTCGCGGCCCCAGCGCGGCTCCCGGCCAGCGACGCGAGCGCGATCGAGCCGAGGCCGATCCCCACGCCGCTGCCGACGGAGCCGAGAAACGCGCGGCGCGTGACGCGCCCCACGTCGTGCAGCATGCTCGGAATCGGATCGGGCGTGGTCACGCATCAACTCCGGGAAAGGAACTCGTCAAGCGACAGCACGACGCTCGCCACGACCGTCCACGCGGCCAGGGCGGAATCCTCGGCGCCGGCGAGCGGCACGACCGACGCGGCGTCCGACGCGAGACGCTCGCGCTCGGACCGAAAGAGCGCGACGAGCCGCGCCGTTTCCGCCGGCTGCGGATCGCGAAGGAGCGCACGGCGCAGCAACGCGGAGGCGACCGACGCTTCGTCGCTCGTCCCGTCCATCGCGCGACGGGCGAGCGCGCGGGCAGCCTCGAGAAGCGCGGGATCGTTGAAGGTGACGAGCGCCGCGAGCGGCGAATTGCTGCGGATACGCCGCACGGTGCAGGTCTCGCGGCTCGGCGCGTCGAACGCGACCATCGCCGGATGCGGGCTCGAGCGCCGCAGGAACGTGTAGATCGAGCGTCGATACTGGTCCTCGCCGGCGCTCGTCTTCCACGAGTCGTTCGAGTAGACGATCTGCCACACGCCCTCGGGCTGCAACGGCATCACGCTCGGTCCGAACTTCCGGTCGCTCAGGAGCCCTGCAACGGAGAGCGCCGAGTCGCGCACGGCTTCGGCCTCGAGCCTGAAACGCGGAGCGCGGGCGAGGAGCCGGTTCTGCGGGTCGCGGGCGAGCGCTTCGGGCGTCGTGACCGACGACTGCCGGTACGTCGACGACACCACGATCTCGCGGAGGAGCCGCTTCGTCGACCACTCGAGCGCGGCGTAGCGCACGGCCAAGTGGTCGAGGAGCGCCTGATCGGTCGGCGGCGAGCCTTGCGAGCCGAAGTCCTCGCTCGTCTCGACGATGCCGCGGCCGAAGAGCGTCTCCCACAAGCGATTGACGGCGACGCGGCCGAAGAGCGGGTTCTCGCGCGCGGTCATCCACTGCGCGAGCCCGAGCCGATTCGGCGGCGCGTCGGCGGGCCAGGGATTCATGACGGCGGGCGTCTTCGGCTCGACGGCATCGCCGGGCTTCTTGAGGCTTCCGCGCTCGAGGACGTGCGTCGTGCGCCGGTCCGCGACCGGCAGCTCCTGCATGACCGGCACGGTGGTCGGGCTCAGGACATTGAGCTCGCGCGCGGCGATCGGATCGTCGCGCCGGGATCCGAGCATCAGCGCTGCACGATTGACGGGATCACTCCACGTTTCAGGCTTGTGCAGGAGATCGATGACCCAGTTCGGCATCTTCGGCGGCGGCAGCTTGGCCTTGTTCGCTTCAAGCCATGCGAGAAACGCCGGCTCGTCGAAGCCGCGGGCGCGAAGCGCGTCGGCGGCGTCGACCAGACGCGCGCGCCAGCCGGGCGGGTGCAACTCGAGCGTCGGACTTTCGTCGGGCTGGTCGCGGTCGGCGGACTGGTTGAAGAAGGCGAGGAACTCGTAGTACTCGCGGTGCGCGAACGGGTCGTACGGATGCGCGTGGCATTGCACGCACTGAAACGTGGTGCCGAGGAACGCCTGCCATGTCACCGACACGCGATCGAAGACCGCGGCCATGCGGAACTCCTCGTCATCGGTGCCGCCTTCGGCGTTGGTCAAGGTGTTCCGATGAAACGCGCTCGCGATGCGATCGTCGTTGGTCGCGTTCGGCACGAGGTCGCCGGCGAGCAGCCGCGTGACGAACTGGTCGTACGGCATGTCGGCGTCGAGCGCGAGGATCAGCCAGTCGCGGAACGCCCAGATCGTGCGCCGCGCGTCCTTCTCGTAGCCTTGCGTGTCGGCGTAGCGTGCGAGATCGAGCCACACGCGGGCCCAGCGCTCGCCGAAACGCGGAGATGCGAGCAGTCGGTCGACTTCACGCTCGAAGGCTTGGGGGCTTTCGTCGGCGAGGAAGCGATCGAGCTCCTCCACCGTCGGCGGCAGGCCGATCAGGTCGAGCGAGGCGCGGCGCAGCAACGTGGACTTGTCGGCTTCGGGCGACGGCCGCACGCCCGCCGCTTCCATCGTCGCCAGGGTGAAGCGATCGAGCGGCGAGCGGATCCACGACTCGTCACGCACGGTCGGCGCGGCATCGACCGGCGGCACGAACGACCAGAGCGGCTCGAACGCCGCGCCGCTCGCGATCCACGCGCGGAGCCTCTCGATCTCGGCGTCCGAGAGCGCGTCGCCTTCGGGCGGCATGCGCCCCTTCCCCACCAGCGAAACGCGGCGCAGCAGCTCGCTCGCGTCGGGATCGCCGGGGACGATCGGGTGTCGTCCCTTCTCGCTCACGCCAAGCGCGCGGTCGCGGTCGCCGAGATGCACGCCGGCGAGCTCGCGCACGCCGCCGTGGCACCGAAGGCATTTGCCCGCAAGGATCGGACGAATGTCGCGATTGAAGTCCGGGGCCGACGCGTCGTCGGCGCGGGCCGGCGCCGCGAAGGCGGCCACACACGCCGCGGCCATCGAGAGGCACGCGGACAGAGAGCCTTGGGCGCGGCGAGACAGTCCCGTCACGCGGACCACTGTAAGGACTCGCGCCCGATCGCCGAACGCGAATTTCGCGGCATCCGAGTACGCTCCGCGCAATGGTGCCTGAAGCGATCGCGCCGTGGGTCGTCGCCGCGACCGTGTGCCTCGTGGTCGTCGCCATCGTCCTTGGCGTCGGCGCGGATGTCGCGATGCTCGCGGGGCTCATCGTCCTCGCGATCCTCGGTCTTGTGAACGCATCACAAGCCGTCTCCGGCTTCGCGAACGAAGGCATGCTGACGGTCGCGACGCTGTACGTGGTCGTCGCGGGATTGCAGTCGACCGGCGCCATCAGTCGTCTCACCGGGCCGCTCCTTCGCAACGTGCGCACCGAGCGCGGCGCGCTCATGCGCCTCTGCATTCCGATCGCGGCGATCAGCGCGTTCCTGAACAACACGCCGATCGTGGCCGTGATGATCCCGGTCGTCACCGATTGGGCGAAGCGCACGCGGATCCCGGTCAGTCGCCTCCTGATGCCGCTCAGCTACGCGACGATCCTGGGCGGCACCGTGACCTTGATCGGCACGAGCACGAACCTCGTCGTCTTGGGCCTTATTCAGTCGCAGATGAAGGCCGCGGAAGTGCCGGGGCTTCGTCCGATCGGCTTCTTCGACCTCACCTACGTCGGCGTGCCGCTCGCCTTGATCGGCGTCGCGTACATCATCATCGCGACGCCGAAACTCCTTCCGATCCGCACGCCCGTCCTCGATGTCGACGACGACGCCCGCCGCTACACGGCGCGCGTGCGCGTCATTCCGAACGGCCCGTTCGACGGGAAGTCCATCGAAGCCGCAGGCCTTCGAAACCTCCAAGGCCTCTTCGTCGCGGAAATCGAACGCGGCGACGACACGCTGAGCGCGCCGGCGCCCGAGACCGTCTTGCGCGGGGGCGACGTGATCGTCTTCGCGGGCGTCCTTGAGACGGTTCGCGACCTTCTCACGACCCGCGGCCTCGCGAGCGCGGAGTCGGATCCCGAGCCCGATCAGCGCGCCCACACGCTCACCGAAGCCGTCGTCGGCACGTCGTTTCCGGGACTCGGCCAGACGATCCGCGACTTCGGCTTCCGCGGCCGCTACGACGCGGTCATTCTCGCGGTGGCGCGCGACGGCAAGCGCGTGCAAGGCAGGATCGGCGACGTGATCCCGGAGCCGGGCGACACGCTTCTCATCCAAGCCGATCCCGAATTCGCGAAGCGCTGGCGCGACAGCCGCGACTTCTTCCTTGTCGGTCGTGTGGACGGCAGCGCGAGCGTGTCGCACGAGCGCGCGTGGATCGCCGTCGGCATTCTCGTCGTGATGGTCGCGGCTGCAACGTGGAATGGCAACATGCTCGGCGCTGCGGCCGTGGCCGCGGGCCTCATGCTCCTCACCCGCTGCGTGTCGGCGACGCAGGCGCGAAACTCGATCGACCTCTCCACGTTGCTCACGATCGCGGCGAGCATCGGGATCTCGCGGGCCGTCGAGACGACCGGCCTCGGCAAGTTCGTGGGCGAGGGACTCGTCCGGCTCGCGCAGGGCCACGCCGTCGGCTCGATTGCCGCGATCTACGTCGCAACGATGATCTTCACCGCCGTGGTCTCGAATAGCGCGGCGGCGGCCATCATGTTCCCGATCGCCTTGGGCGCCGCAGCCCAGATCGGCGGCGATCCGATGCCGTACGTCCTCGCGATCCTCTTCGCCGCGAGCGCCGACTTCGCCACGCCCATCGGCTACCAGACGAACCTGATGGTCTACGGACCCGGTGGCTATCGCTTCTCCGACTATCTCAGGCTCGGCATTCCGCTCAATCTTCTCGCACTCATCGTGACGACCGTGATGCTCTCGCTGAGTTTCCGGCTGATCTGACCGACGAGCCCAGGCCAACGAAAAAGGGCGGGCCGTCGGTGCGGCCCGCCCTTGGACTATCTCAACGTTTCAGCCTGATGAGTTGCAGCCGACTCAGTTCGCGACGTAGATCGCGTCGAGCGCCTTCTGCACGCGCTTCTGGAGATCAGAGAGGTGCGCGAGCGAGTAGGCGTCGGTGTTGTCGATCTTCGCGCTCTTGAGCGTCGCCTGGAGCTTCTCGTTGAGCTGCTCGAGGTGCCACTGGGCGAGCTGCCGAACCGTGCGCGGCATCGCGGCCTTGCCGGTCGCGACCGCGATGTAGCGATCGGTGAGATCGGCCTGCGCGTTGCGGCGGAAGGACGAGATCATCGGCTTGCGATCGCTCCAACCCTTGCCGACGTTCGACGCCGAGATCTCGCTGTAGATCTCGTCGCTGAGCGCCTTCATCAGCTCCGGCACGGTGACGGCGTCGTTGCCGGCGGGCGTGCGGATCTCGTTGTCCGCAATGCGGCTCAACGTGGAGGGGTTGAGGAGGAGGGAGATCGCGAGGCCCTGCGTCGCGGCGATCTGATCGTTGATCGGCCACGTCGATTCCGAGGCGAAGAGCGACGGACCGTCGCCCCACTTCTCGACGCTCATCTTGTTCACGAGTTCAGGGGTGATGCCGTACGAGCTGTCGCGGAAGGCGTTCTCGAGGATGAACGAGAGCGCCTCGCGCTGCTTCTTCGGATCGACCGGAACGAGCGGATCGCCCGTGTTCGCGTCGCCCTTCTTCACGCGGTTGACGTGCGTGCCGCCGACCCACGACGCCATGACGTCGAGCATCTGACGCTGCTTGTTCAGCGTCTTCTGATAGCCCTTGCGCGCCTTCTCCCACGGGTCGCCGTTCTTGACGTACTTCTCGAGGAGGTTGGCGCGGAGGATCGTGACGAGCTGCATCTGCGCCTTCGCCCACTCGACCGGATCCTTCGAGAAGTCGTAGCGGCGAGCGAGCGGATCGGGACCGCCGGTGTCCTCGTCGGTGAGGTACGCGTGCGCCGGATCGCCGACGCGCGAGACCACCTTCGCGGGATCGTCGAACGTGTAGCCATACTCGATGGCCCACATGTCGTACGGCCCGATGCCGATCATCGCGTAGTCGCCCTGGAGGTCGTTCTTGTCGACGTTGAAGTTCGTGCCGATGTAATCCATCACCGAACCGGCGTACGCCTTCTTGCCCTTCATCTCAGGGCTATTGATCTCGTCGAGCGTGTAGAGGCCCGACGCCTTGAAGTTGTGGCGGAGGCCGAGCGTGTGGCCGACTTCGTGCGCCACGAGGTGCGCGAGCTGCACGCTCACGAAGGTCTCGGGCACGCCGTCGAGGGTCTCTTCCTTCGGCTTGTCCGGCTGACCGTCGCCCTTCGGCGCGTCACCCTTCGGCGCGTCTTGCGCCGAGATGCCGATCTCGCCGAAGGCGTCGAGCATCATCGCGGCCATCGCCATGTCCATCGCGAGGCCCTGCGCGGCGAAGCACTGCGCGCCGCAACGGTGACCGGCGACGCCCGAGTGCGGGTCATCCTGCGAGATGCCGCGCGAGAGGCGCATCGCCTCTTCGAACTCCGGACGACCGACGATCATCGCGTCCTTCCGGCTGTCGGCCGGATCGAGATCGCCGGCTGCAACGCGGGCCGCGCGGGACTTGAGGATCTCGTCGCGCTCGACCGGCGGAACGAGTTGCAGGCGCGGATCCCATTCCGGGTGCGCCTCGAGCCACACGAGCGACTCCGGCGTGAGGCTCTGCGCCATGTCGAGCGGGCGCTCCTCGTACCAGTTGTAGAACGCACGAATCCAGCCGTCCGTCAGCACGATGTCGGCGTCGAGGATCTGGCCGGTGAACGGGTTCGCGCGGCTCGGGCCGATCGCGGTGGCGATGTCGTTATTGAGCCAGCGGATGAAGTTGTAACGGACGTCCTCAGGATCCTTGTCCATGTGGGCGCCGGTCACTTCGTCCTGCTGATAGACCTCGATCGCGTTGTCGATGCCGATCTTCTTGAACGCGTCGTTCCACTGAAGGATGCCGTCGCGCACGTAGCGGCGATAGCGCACCGGAACGGTGTGCTCGACGTAGAAGATGATCGGATCCTTCGGCGGCGAGAGCGAGAGCTTCGGATCGCGCTTCTGAAGGTCCCAACGATTGATGTAGCGCACCCAGTTGGTGTCGGTGCCGTAGAGGCCGAGATCGCGATAGTCGGTGACGAAGTAGCCCACGCGGTCGTCGGCGGGGCGCGGCTTGTACGCGCTGTTTTCCGGAATCACCGAGACCGAGTAGTGCACGGTCTTGTAGCTGCCGGTCTGATCCGGCGCTTCGACGGCGATCTCGAGGTTCTGCGGGAAGGACTTCGCCTTCGTGATCTTCGCGAGCCGCGGGTTGAGACCCTGGCCGATGAGCTGGCCGGAGTTTCCGACGAGAAGCGCGTCGAGGTCGATCACCGGCTGGCCGTTCGGACCGGTCGAGACGATCGGGACTTCGAGGAGGACGCGATCCGTGAAGATGCGGCGCACCGAGTCCTTGCTCGTCTGCTCACCGTTGCTGCGCACCTCGAGCTGCGGCTCGACGAGCGCGAGACGATTGCCGTACTGGCGCCACACGACGTAGCGCGCCGGGCCCTGCAGGCCGGAGAAGATCACGCCGCCCGCGGGCGTGGCTGCAACGAAGAACTTCATCCGCTCCCAGCCCTTCGGGAGTTCGGCGAGAAGCTGCTCGTCCTTGCGGTTGATGAAGAGGCCGAAGAGCGTCTGCGAGTCGGGGCTCGACGTCACGCGCTCGAAGCCCTTCGAGACTTCTTCAAATCGCGGCAGGTCGTTCGGGCCGCGCTCGGGACGCGCCCCTTCGGGCGGTCCGGGCGGTGCCGGGGGTGCGCCCTGCGGCATGGGGCTGGGGGCGGCGGACGCAATGATGCTCGCCGCGAGCGAAAGGGTGAGGAACGATCCGACAGCAGTTCTTTTGATCATGTCGTCTCCACGGACGCGAAACAGTGATACACGGAGGTTGACCGCGATGCCCCAGTTGTGACTCTTGGTGACGCGAGCCGCCACACGGCGCAGTCTCGCCTACCCGACCCCGAACGCACGGTTGCGGCATGTCACCTATGACAGGCCGACCGGGCGTTGTACCCGCCCGCCCGGGACGGGTGGAATGGCAATGAAAACGGCCCGCGCGAACGCGGGCCGTGGAGTGTGTTTGTCTACCGATCGAGGACGTTTACTGGCAGGGTCCCCACGCACCCAGGAGGATGCCGAGGTCGGCCGCGTCGACGAAGCCGTCGTCGTTGAGGTCGGCCGCGCAGCCCGGGCACGAACCCCACGAGCCGAGGAGGATGCCGAGGTCCGCGGCGTCGACGAACGAGTCGTCGTTCAGGTCGCCGACGCAGGTCGCGCCGCCCAAGCCGGGAACGACGAAGAACTGGTCGCCGAAGATCGCCTGGAAGTTGACGAGCCGGGGCTCGCCGAGGTTCCCGGTGCCGCCGCCGGCGCCGCCGAGGACTTGGTTCGACACGAAGTCGTGGCCGCCGCCGTTGATGAAGACGCAGACCTTGAGGTCGCCGCCGCCCCAGTCGGCGATGAGCGAGAGGGGAAGCGCGATCTCGATGCCGGTCGTGACGCCTTCACCGCTCGCGGCTTCGGTGCCGCCAGTGACGCCGCGGATGTTCGAGTTGTTGTACGCGATGAGCGTGCCGTTCGAACCGTTGAGGACGCCGCGCGGGCCGGCGCTGCCCGACCCGATGTACTCGCCCGCGCCGCCGCCGTCGGTCAGGATCTGCGCGGTGTTCGCGAACGTCGAGAAGGGATCGCCGCCGCAGGTGGTCGTGACGTAGAAGTCGGCGAAGAAGCCTTCATCGAACGTGAGGCCCGGAGCCTTGCCCTGCGCGCCCATGCGGTTGAGGCCGTTGAAGTCGACGTCAGGGTTGTCGCCGCGGAGCGTGTTCTGGCCGCCGTCCTTGTAGTCGATGAACACCTCAAGCTTGTTGAAGTTGCTCTCGAGGTTGCCGGCGAAGAAGAGGCGCAGGTAGCCGCCCTTCTCGTCGATGAAGCCGTATGCAACGTCGAGTTCGCTGCCGTTGGCGAATCCGATCTGGCCGAGATTCGAGTCGCCGAACTGCGTCTGCACGTTCTGGATCGAAAGCGGCGCGCCGTACGCGGCGTCGACCGTTCCATCCATGACGACGTCGCCGGTGGCGGCGCTGAGCGACGTGACGGCGCCCGCAGCGACCGCCGAGAGAAGTGAGAGTCGGGTCTTCATGAGTTCACCTGCTTAGAGGAGAGTGCGTGTCGGTGACGGCCGATCAGGACGGGATCAGCCGGTCCATCCACCGAGAAGGATCGAGAGATCGGCGCCGTCGACGAAGCCGTCGTTATTGAGGTCCGCCGCGCAGCCCGAGCACGCGCCCCACGAGCCGAGCAGGATCGAGAGGTCCGCGCCGTTCACGCTGCCGTCGCCGTCAAGATCGCCGGGAATGCTCGACGCAGGCTCAAACACGGTGACGAACTGGTTGCCGTCGATCAGGCCGAGATCGATGTTGCGCGGCTCGCCGAGGTTGCTGCCGCCGCCGATGCCCGCGAGGAACTGGTTCGACGCGAAGTCGTGACCGCCGCCGTTGACGAACGCGACGATGCGCACCGGATGGTTGCCCCACTCGGCGATGTCGGCGATCGAGTTCTGAAGCGCGGCGACGTCGATCGAGAACTCGATGCCGGTGTTGACGCCCGTGCCCTTCGCGACGCCGTCGCCGCCGGTCACGCCGCGCACGTTCGAGTTGTTGACCGCGATCGTGAGACCGAGGCCCGGATTCGAGATCGCGTTCGCGCCTTCGCCGCCGCCGCCGACGAACGTGCCGAAGCCGCCGCCGTCCGTGCGGATCTCCGCGAGGTTCGCGAAGGACGAGTACTGGTTGTTGCCGGTGTTGCCGCCGGTCACCGTGATGTAGAGGTCCGCCGCGAAGTCGGCATCGAAGCGCAGGCCGTTGCCGCCGCCGTTGTCGCCCATGCGGTTGAGACCGTTGAAGTCGACGTCGGGATTGTCGCCGCGGAGCTTGTTCTGCCCGCCCGGCTTGTAGTCGATGAAGATCTCGAGCTTGTTGAAGTTGCTCTCGAGGTTGCCGGCGAGGACGAACGAGGCCGGCGCGCCGCCTTCGGCGCCGGGGTTCGCGGCGAAGAGACCGTCGAGCTCGCTTCCGTTCGCGAAGCCGACTTGTCCGATGTTGGAGTCGCCGAACTGGGTCTGGGTGTTCTGAACGGCGATCGGCTTGCCGTAGTCGCGCTCGGCGACTCCGTTCACCACAATGATTCCGGCGAACGACGCGGCTGCAACGTTGAGCGCAGCGAGCGCGGACACGATCACGAAGCGGGTCATGGTCTTTCTCTCCTCAAGATGAAGCTGGAAACAAACAGCGAGGTCATGCTACAGACTGCCCCCCGCTGAAACCTAGATCTTTTGTCGCCGGCGACCGATCGGCCTCAGTTCCAAGCCCCGAGAACCACCGCCAAGTCGGCGCCGTTCACGATCCCGTCGCCGGTGATGTCGCCCGGTCCGGCGGTCCCCCAGGCACCGAGCAGAAGCCCGAGGTCCGCACCGTTCACGCTGCCGTCGCAGTTGAGATCGGCGGCAACGCAGGGTGGCGGAGCCTCGCCCTGCGAGTACACGAGCCCGGTGTACGGGCCGATCGAGATCACGATTGAGTAGGGCATCCCATCCCACGCCACGTTCTCCGCAGTCGCGTCAAACGCGGGCCACGTCCCGAAACTCGCGTCGTAGCCGGCCCAGTCGCTGTTGAAGCGGCAACGCCAGAGACCGCTCCGCGGCACGCCGATCCGGTAGTTCGTACGCCCCGCGTTCGCAAAGTTCGCGACGCACACGACGTCGTCGGTCTCGCCGCCATTCTGCCAACGATGCCACGCGAGCACCTTCCACGAGTCGTTGACGTGGAAGACGTTCGTCGACTGGCCTAACAGTCCGGCAGTGACGCCGTCGAGGTTGCGGCGCATCGCGATCATGTCCTTGTACATCGATCGGATGCCCGCGTAGGTCGTGCGCTTCGACCAGTCGAGCGGATCGTTCGCGTCGAACCATCCGTTCTCGAGGAACTCCTGGCCCATGAACATCATGGGGATGCCGGGCGAGGTGAAGACGACGAACGCGCCGAGCGTCGAGCGCTTCTTCGAGAACCACGAGCCGGCGTTGCCCGGCCAGATCTCTTCGGGCACCCGCGACTTTCCGTTCGCGACCTCGTCGTGGCTTTCGGTGTAGATCACGCGCTCGAACGCGTCGCCGTTGTACGCATTCAGGATCGCGTCGCGCACGGCCCACATGCTTCGCGACGCGTCGTCGCCGACGATCACGGCCTCGCGCACCGGATGCACGAAGCCGCCGTCCCACTGCGAGTCGAACCCCGCGCCGCCGATGCCGGTCGGCTTCGAGATCCACTCGTTGTCGTCGAAGTCTTCCGCGATCTGGATCTTCCACGGCTGCGCCGCGTCAACCTCGTTGTTGATCCATTGCAGCAACGACCAGCCGTCGGGAATGTCGGGGCCGCCGTAGTCGACCTTGCGGATGAACTTCGTCGCGTCCCAGCGGTGGCCGTCCATGCGGAACTCCTCGAGCCACATGAGCACCTGGTCGCGAATGAACTGGCGCACTTCGCCGCGGCCGAAGTCGGGCCGCGTGTCGCCCCACGGCGTCACGGCGCGATAGTCGTTGTAGAAGAAGATGCCGCCGAGACTGTTCTGGCTCCAGCCGTCGAACTGCCAGACGTCCATGTCGTTCGGGCCCCAATGCGCGTGCACGACGTCGTGCAAGACCGCGAAGCCGTGCGCGTGGGCGTCATCGACGAACTGCTTGAGTTCGTCGGGCCCGCCGTACGAACTCTCGACCGCGAACTGGTGCGCCGGGTTGTAGCCCCACGAGATGTCGCCGGGGAACTCGCACACGGGCATGAGCGCGATCGCGTTGACGCCGAGCTCCTTGAGGTCGTCGAACTTCGCACGGCACTCGTCGAACGTCGAGGGCGGCGAATCGCCGGCTGCAACGTTGAACGTGCCTACGTGCAGTTCGTAGAGGACGAGCTCGTTCCACGCGGGCGTCGCGTAGTTCGTCGTCGTCCACGTGTAGGCGTTCGGGTTGTAGACGATCGAGTTGCCGACGCTGTTCGTGAGGCGCCGCGCCCGCGGGTCGTTCTTCCAGAGGAGCGAGCCGCCCGACTTCTGCACGACAAACTTGTATTGCGTGCCCGGGAAGATCGAACCTACGTCGACCGACCACCAGCCGTTCCCCTCGGCGAAGAGCGGGTGCGAGTTCGCGTTCCAGCCGTTGAAGGTGCCTGCAACGCGGACCGACTGCGCGTTCGGCGCCCATGTGCGGAAGGTCACGCCGAATCCGCCCTGCCCCGAGTACGGGATCGCGCCGACGCCGGGCTTCGGCGACGGTCCGTTCTGGGCGTGCACCGCGGACGCGAGGGCGCACGAGAGCGTGATGGCGGCGGCGGCGAGGAGACGGCGCATACGGCGATCGTACGGGACGTCGCGCGCCGATCGAAGCGCCGAATGCGCTACGACTCGGCGCCCGGACCGGGCGTCACGCGCGGCCCGTACTCCGACGCTAGCTGCGCCGCGGCCTCGCTCGCGGCCGTCGCGCGATCGCCACGAACCGCTCGAAGCGCCGCGACGGTCCGATCAAGTTCCCAGCGGGCGGCGTCGAGATCGCCTTCGGCGATGAGCGCGTCGAGCAGTCGCCCAACGACGGCGGCCACTTCCGCCGGCTGCGACACCCGCACCACGCGAAAGGCGTCGGCCGTCGGCGCAAGGGTGCTGACGGCGTCGGCGTGCCGTCCGAGAAGCGACAGCGCGCGGCCGTAGTTCGCCCGCGCGTGCAGCGTGCGCCAGTGCGTGGCGCCCAACGACTCGTCCATGCGCGGAAGGATCGCCTCGTAGATCGACGCGCTCTCGACGAGATACGCCTCGTGGCGCTCCATCTCGGAGAGAAGCCGCGACAGCCGCAGGAGCCCCGCCGCGACCTCCGTCGCTGGCGCCAGCGCATCGGGATCGGCGGCTCCCAAACTCCGCGTTGCATCCTGCCACACGCTCCGCTCGCTGGCGACCGCCTTCGCGAACGAGGCGCCAGCCGCCGTCTCGTCCTTCGCCGCGAGCTTCGCCGAGCCTCGCGCCATGTCGACGAGCGCGAGATTGTGGCGCAGGATGAGCTTGGCACGCTCCGTCTCGACGGACCCTGGACGCTCGCGCTCGCGGAGCGTCAGCGCCTCGCGGTACGACGCCTCGGCCTCGTCGAGGAGCCCCGCGTGCTTCTGCGCGCCGCCGAGGATGTTGAGGGCGTGCGCGAGCGCGGCGTCGGACGGCGCCTGCCCGCGAATCGTCGTGATCGCCGCCGCGGCGCGCTCGATCGCCTTCGCCGTGTCGTTCACGCGCCAGAGCGCCTCGGCCTCGAGGAGGTCGAGCTCGGCGAGGGATGCGGGAGACGCGCCGGCACTCTGCGCGGCGCGGCGGGCGTCGGCGAGCGCGTCGGTCGCGCGTTCCACCGCGCCGAGGCGCACGAGCGCGGCCGCCAGCGACGCGAGCACCCGCTGCTGCAACGCGGAGTTCTCGTTCAGCGTGCGCGAGGCGTCTTTCGCGGCGCTCGCGAACGCGCCGGCGAGGGCGTCGCTCGAGACGGCGCCGCCGTTCTCCTCGAAGCCCGAACTCACGACGCCGAGGATCGACGCGGTCTCGTCGGTCGCCGCCTCCGCCTGGCGACGACCTTCGCGCGCCTCGCGCAGTCCCCACGCGGTGCCGACGAGACCCGCCGAAAGCCCGACGAACACCGCCGCCGCGGCGCCGAGCGGAAGCCAGTGGCGCCGCGCGGCGCGCAGCGCCCGATCGAACGTGGGGTCGCGCCGCGCCTCGGCGAAGTCCTCGTTGCGGAGGTAGCGGCGAATGTCCTCCGCCATCGCCGACGACGACGAGAACCGCTTCGACCGGTCGATGTGCATCGCGGTGAGCGGGAGGAAGCGCACGCGGGATTCGAGATGGCGCGCGAGCGCCTCCGCGTCGCCTTCGCCGCGCAGCGCGGCGAGCTGGGACTTCGTCGCGGCGTCGAGCGTGCGCAGCCGCGTCGCAGGCTCGGGGCGCGGGGTGTGCACGAGCACGTCGATCGCCTCGCGGATCGCGCGTCGCGCGATCATGTCGGAGTCGATGGGCATCACGCCCGCGAGCAGCTGGTAGAGGATGACGCCGAGCGCGTAGATGTCGGAGCGCGCGTCGATCCCGCTCACGCCGCCTTCGGCCTGCTCAGGGCTCATGTAGAGCCACTTGCCGACGGCAACGCCGAGTTCGAGCGACATCGATTCTTCGGTGAGGCGGAGATCCGAGCGCAGCGGCTTCGCCACGCCGAAGTCGATGATCTTCGGCTCGGGCGCGGCGCCGTCGGCGTCGGAGACGAGCACGTTGTCGGGGCTCAGGTCGCGATGCAACAGCCCTTGCAGATGGATGTAGTGCACGGCGTCGCACACCTTCGCGAAGAGCGTGAGGCGTTCCGCGAGCGAGAGGTGCCGCTTGTCGCAGAAGGTCGTGATCGGCTGCCCGCTCACGTACTCCATCGCGATGTACGGCCGGCCGTCGTCGCTGAAGCCGGCGTCGTAGATCCTCGCGACGTTCGGGTGGGCGAGCAGGCGCAGGCTCTCGCGCTCGACCTCGAAGCGCTTCATCGTGCGGGCGTCGACGCGGTCGGGCCGGATGAGCTTGAGCGCGACGGTGCGCTCGAGCTTCGTGTGCTGGGCGATCCACACTTCGCCGAAGCCGCCGCGCCCGAGCTGCCGCTTCAGCCGATACGAGCCGATGCGCTCGTCGGGCAACGCGGTCGGCACGTGCAGCCCGCGCGACTCCGCGTTGCTGCCCGCATCGGACGGCAGGCCCGAGTCGCTCGTCTCGTCCGCGGCGTCGCTCTCGATTCGGCCGCGCAGCAACCGCTCCAGCACGGCCATGGCCTGCGAGAGGTGCGTGTCGGGCAGGGCGCTCGCGATCGCCCGCGCGACGATCTCGTCGCCGCGGTTCAGCGCGTCGCCCACCTCCTCGGCGATCAGCCACTCCGCGAGCCGCGAGCGCGCCCGGATCGGCCCGAGCGACGCCTCGTAGACCCGCAGCCCGACCGGAACTCCGCGTTGCCGGCGTTCGAGGGCGTCGGCGCGCACGAGCGCGACGATCGCGTCGTCGTTCGGATCGATCGAACTCGGCAGGTATTCGCGGATCGAGGGCGGTTCCCCGCCGCGAGCGACGCTCGACCATGCGCGGCGCAGCCGCTCGAGTCGTCGTTCGGGCGGCGTGTCGCCTGCCCGGGCGGGCCCGTCGCGGTCGGGCGGTTCGCGTTCAAACGGTGGGCGTTCGGCGGCCATCGGATCCTCGCGTGCGCGAACAGAGAAGCGTGTGGCCTCCGATCATGTGACGCCCGTGCCCCGCGGCCCTGACGCTCGCGGCAGCCCCATGACGCGCGGCAACCATCGCGCCACCGTCGGCCCGTAGACCGCCACCAGCGCCGCCACGATGCACTCCCCGGCCCGTTCCCGGGCCTCGTGCACCGACCAGCCGACCATCGCGGCCGCGGCCTCGAGCGGCTGGCGACCCACGATCACCTCGTTGCAGAATCGCCACTCGTCCGCCGGAAGGAATTCGCGGAGCGGCTCCACGAGCTCGCGGGCAAGCGCGGGGCGAATGCGCGACAGCGCGGCGCGGAGCGCGTCGTCGGAAAGGCCGCACGTCGCCGCGACCTCGGCCGTGCCGCGACCTTCCACGAAGACCGCTTCGATGGCGTGTCGGCGCGTCGGGTCGTCGGTCGCCGCCGCCACCACGTCGGCGAACGCGCGGCGGGGAACCTCGGCCACGAGCTCCTCGACCGTCGTGTCCTCGCGAATCGCGACGTCATCGACCAACTCCACGTTGCAGCGCCGGGCGATCGCCCGCTTTCGGTCGATGATCTTGTGGCGCACCGCAAGTCGGAGCCGGGCCCAGAGGTGGTGGTCGTCGTGCGCCTCGCCGATGGCGCGGACCGCCTCGCGCGCGAGCACGCTCTGCACGATGCTCTCGGGGTCAAGCTCCGCCCGCCGGCCGTTCGCTCCGAGCTCGTGCGTCGCCCAGCCCACCAAGTCGCGTCGGAGTGCGAGGAGTGCGGCGTCGGCGTCGCCCTCGCCGCCGCGGAGCGACCGCACCCGCGCGTCGCCCGAACTCTCCTTGCCCACGTCGTGTGTCACGCGTTGCGTTATATCCTGAACGCCATGCACTGCCTGCGAACGATCTCGCCGATCTGCGTTTCCCTCGTCGCGCTCTCGCTCGTCGGCTGCGGCGGCGACCCGCCCGCCGAGAAGCCCACCGTCGCAGTGCCCGCCGAGCTCGCGACCGATGCGGCGACGCTCGCCGCGATGAAGGACGCGAAGTTCGCCGACTTCAAGAAGGTCGTGCTCGAACTCCGCGCCGCCTCGAAGGTCGCGAACGACTACCTCGCGTCGATCGGCGGCAAGGCCACGACGCAGGAGCAGGCCTCGCGCTTCCAGGAGCTTTCCGCCGTGCGTGACGGCCTCAAGGCGCGCACCAACGAGATGATGTCGGACGCCGCATGGACCGACGCCGACCGTAAGGCCATGCGCGCGATCTTCGCGGCGCCCGAATCGCAACTCAAGTGACGTGGGTGACGCGGCGCCTGCAACGCGGAGTTGCGCGGGCGCCGCTTGCGCGACTCAGAAGTCGAGACGTCCCGGCAGGAGGAATTGCCTCATCGCGAGCCACGCGGCCGGGCCGTCTTCCGCGCCCGACGCGAGACTGCCCGACTCGGTGAAACCGGTCGGCGACGCGGCAACCTGCTGAATGAACGCTTGGCCGAAGATGTCGAGCGTCTTCGTCGAGCCGTCCATGAACGAGAGGTTGATGCGCGTGCCGTCCCAGATCGCCGGCGTGTCTTCCCAGTACGGGACGCTCCAGTCGATGATCCAGCCCTCTTCGTTGTAGCCAAGCGGCGACTCTTCGTTGATGAAGGCGAACGTCCGCGAGGGCTGCGGGATCTTCGTGAGCGAGTTCGTCGAGAGGTTCGTCTGTCCGCTCGGAAGCGGGACGAGCGTGCCGCAGCCGAAGTCGTCGGGGCAGCTCACGTTGCCCACGTACGAGTTCATCGAGTAGCTGCGAAGCCGGTTGGTCGGATCGAGCGGCGACTTGTAGACGCTCGCGTTTCGGTCGGCGTACTCCCAGAGGGCGCCCGTCTCGAGGGCCCCGAGGGTCTCGACCTTGAGGCCGCCGGCGAGCGTCTGCAGGTTGGAACCCGACGCGTTGACCCAGGGGTTCACGACGCCCGCGATCTTGTCGGTGCGGGGGCTCGCGAGCCGCTGGCTGTTGTCGAGGGCGTACTGCGTCGCGGCGTTGGCCAGCGACCGCTGGTTGGTGAGGCAGACCGTCGTGCGCGCGCTCCCGCGGACCCGGCCGAGAACCGGCAGGAGGATCGCGATGAGGATCACGATGATCGCGACAACGACGAGGACTTCGACCAGCGTAAAGCCGCAGGGAACGCGGCTATTCGCGCGACGGGGGTCGCGGCGGCCGGTTTCCCGTCCGACGGGCCCGCGGCGCGTACCGCGACCCAGGACGAGGGAGAACTTGGACGTCATGACATGCTCCTGAAGCGCTTCCGATGCGACAGACTACGCAGCGATCGACGAAATGGAGGCGGCGGATTCGGGAATCCCGCAGGCCGGATTCGACCGCCGCGACTGCCGAGCCCATCCGAAGAGCCCTTCGAAGAACCGACCCGACCGATCCGAGGGCAAGACCTGAGGGGCCGAACCTTGGGATCGCTTGCTCCGCGACCGGACCTTGGGACGGCGAATCGGCCGTCAACCGCGATTGTGACCGCCCGACGCGGGGGTCTCGTCAATCGTCACTCGGCTCCGCCGCGCGGGGCGAGCTTCCGGACCCAGATGTTCCGGAAACGGATCGGGTCTCCATGATCTTGGAGACGAATTGGTCCGGTCGGGTCGTGCGGCGAATACGACGCCCGCGCGCCATGGGCCGTCGCGCCGAGGAGTTCGGCGTTGTCCTGGACGAGCACGCCGTTGAGGAAGGCCGTCACGGTCGCGGGCTTCGCGAGCTTTCCGTCCTTGAAGACCGGCGCTCGGAAGACGACGTCGTACACGTTCCACTGTCCCTGCGGACGGCAAGCATTCACGAGCGGCGGATATTGGCCGTAGAGCGCCCCTGCCATGCCGTCGGCGTAGGTGACGTTCGGGTTACTCGAGAGAACCTGAAGCTCGTAGCGGTCCATGAAGAAGACGCCGGAGTTGCCCCCGTGCTGGCCTTCGACCTTCGCCTCGACCGGCACGAGCCACTCGAGGTGCAGCTGGACATCCCCGAACTGGTCGCGGGTGCTGATGTCGCCGGTCGAGGGTTCGACGGCGAACATGCCGTCGCGGACCTTCCACTTCGCGTCGCCGTCGCCCGATCGCCACGCCGAGAGGTCGGGCTTCGCCGGTCCGAAGAGGACGATGGCATCGGACGGCGCGGGCACCGGAGCGCCGACCGCGCCGGGGTCGACCTTCGCCGGCTGCGGGCGCGTCATGTCGTGCACTTGGTACTTGAACGACTGGGTCGCCTGCGTTGCGGCGAGAAGCGCGAGGCTAAGGCCGCCGATGGCGACGACGAGTGGGAATCGCATGCGGGCGTTGTAGCAGACGCGTTCGCGGCCGGCATCGCCGAACGTCCGGCGCGGCCCGAGGAGCCGTCATCCCGCCGTCGACGAAGGCGGAACCCGCGCGTTCGGGCGAGCCGTCGATCAGAATGCCGCCGGGGGCATCCCGCTCGGCGGACTTGGGCCCCCGCTTCGCATGTTCCACACCCGCATATCCCTCGGCGACACCGACGCTGCCGGCGTCCTCTTCTTCGCACGCCTCTTCGACATCGTGCAGCGAACGTTCGAGGCGTTCCTCGCCGAGCGCGGCCTGCCGATCGACCGCTGCCTCGACGCCGGCATCCTCGCGCCGGTGGTGCACGCCGAAGCCGACTTCCGCAGCCCGCTCCGCCTCGGCGACGCGATCAACGTTGCAGCCAGCGTCGAGTCGATCGGCGACTCCAGCGTGCGCATGGCGTACGTCGTGCGCAGCGAGGACGGCTCGCTCGCCGCCGAAGCGCTCGTGGTGCACGTCTGCATCGGCTCCGACGGCCGCAGCGTGCCCGTGCCGGACGCGCTGCGTCGCGCGCTTCACTCGGCCGGCGCCTGAGCCGTCGGCGTTGCAGGCGGCGCGGACTTGTCGCCGCCGTCGATCCAGTCGTTCGGCTCGAGGCCCACGACTCGCAGCGCCGCCATCAGCGATTCTCGTCGTTGCAGCTCGATCGCGATGACCGGACCGAAGCGGCGGATGATCTCGTCCTCGCACTCGACGCGCACGTCGGGCGCAACGCCGATGCCTTCGACGGACCCGCGCGGTGCCTTCCACACGGCGGGCGCGCCGCCGTAGGCGATGAGAAGGGAATCGCGGAACTTCAGCCGCAGCAGCGAGTATTCGGCGCCGCCGGTCGTCGCGCCGACGATCGTCACGCCCGGCATCCCGCGGAAGCACGCCGGAATGTGCTCCGCGGCGCTCCCGGTCCTGCCGTCCACCATGATCACCAGCTGTTCCCATCGGAGCCGCGCCGACGGCGCCGGAAGCGACCAGCACGTCGTGCCGGTCGTCGACCATCCGAAGAGGTCGCCGACGATCGGCACGGGCTCATGGATGACGTGCTCGAACGGCGCCTCGACGACATCGGGCGGAAACAGCCATCCGGCGACTCGGCCGCCGTGCACGCACGTTCCTCCACGGCAGCCTTGGAGATCAAGGATGATCGCGCGACACCCATGAAGGGACTGCATCGCCCCATCGATCTCCCGGACATTCGGGCATTCGCTCAGGTCGTCGCCAGGACAGACGTGACCATGCCGGAATCGGGCGTCGTTCACGTCCTTGTAGATGCGCAAGTACCCGACATCCCGTGCAGGCCCTAGGCGTGCAACGGTGAGCCACGTCGGCATGCCCTGTGGATCGCGCCCGACCGCGACACGCGGATCGAGCCAGATCTTCTCGTAACCGTTGGCGCCGAGAATCTCGATGGGACCGCCCCACTGGTCGTACCCTCGCTCGACGAGGCGCTCGACCTCCGTGCCATCGCGCAGCGTCACCGTGAGCCGGATCGGCGGCACCGGTCGCGCGAGGTCCGCGTCATCGAGCGCGGGCAGGCCTAACAGGGCGGTGCATCCGTTGCGCGTCTTCGGACGGTGGCCATCGATCGCCGCGAGCCGCCCCCACAGTTCGCTTGCGTGGTCCACTGGCCACGGCTGGCCCAGCGAGATCCAGTCGACTCCATCGATACGTGCGTAGCGCGTGTTCGCCGGGTACGCGATGCCGACGAGCGTCTTGGCGTCGACGTACGCGTGCTCGTCGTCGAGCGCGTCGATGGCTCGGCTGAGCTCGACGTAGTACTCCTGATCGTTCGCCGCACTTGACGCACGCTCGAGGAGCGCGGGGTCGATGTCGGTCCACCGCGGTCCCGGATGCGGCGCCGCGTCGCGATCCCGAGTCACGTGCGCGCCGATGATCTCGACGCTCTCGCGATACGGACTCGTCGGAGCGCTCGCACAACCGGTGAGGAGAAGGCAGCACGCGGTTGCGGTCGGACGCCACATGCCAACATTGAATCCGCGAGCCCACCGACCTGCAAACGCCGACCAGCCGCGGGCGGCCGCGCCGTACGCTGCGTCGATGCGAGTCTTCATCGTCCACGCGCACCACGAGCCGAAGAGCTTCAACGGAGCGCTCACCGCGACCGCCATCTCCACGTTGCAGGCCGAGGGGCACGAGGTGGTGGTGTCGGACCTTTACGCGATGGGCTTCGATCCGGTCAGCGATCGCCGAAACTTCCGAACGGTGAAGGACGCGACGTATCTCAAGCAGCAGGTCGAAGAGTCGCACGCCACCGCGAATGACGGTTTCGCGCACGACCTGCGCGGCGAGATCGAAAAGGTCGAGCGCTGCGACGCGCTCATCTTCCAGTTCCCGCTCTGGTGGTTCGGGTTGCCGGCGATCCTCAAGGGCTGGGTCGACAAGGTCTTCGCGATGGGTCGCGTGTACGGCGGCGGCAAGTGGTACGAGCAGGGCGCCTTCCGCGGCAAGCGCGCGCTCCTCTCGATGACGACCGGCGGATCGGAGTCGATGTACGACGGCTTCGGCCTGAACCCGTCGCTCGACACGGTGGTGCGTCCGATTCAGCACGGCATCTTCTGGTTCACGGGCTTCGAGCCGCTCGAGCCGTTCGTCGCGTGGGCCCCGACGCGCGCCAGCGCCGACGAGCGCGCCGCGATGCTCGCGGCCTATGCCACGCGCCTGCGCCGGCTCTTCACCGACGCGCCCGTGCGATACCCGAGGCTCGCGGAATGCGACGATCGCTTCCGCGACCGCTCCGCACGCTTCATGGTCTCGTGGACATGGCTTGAGCCGCCGGCCGACCATCCCGACGCCGCGCGCCTCGACGACCTCGTGCGCGCCGAGCGAGAGCTCTTGCGCACGTGGCGCCGCGACGGACTTCTCATCGAACGCCGCATCTCGACCGACGAAACCCGCGGCTGGCTGCTCTTCCGCGTGCGCGACCGCGCCCAGCTCGACGCAATGCTCTCCACGTTGCCGCTCCGGGCGTGGCTTGCGGCCGAGGTGACGGAGGTTGCGGCGGAGTAGCGCCCAACGCCGTCAACGCGCGGGCCCGTGTCGCTCCCAGATCGCCTGCGCTCCACGAAGCGCGTCCCCAAGCGCCGCCCGACTCGGCTTCGCCTTCGCGGCCTCGCTCGCGGGCATCGCGTAGATCCGGTCCGGCCAGCGGAATCGCTCGAGCTTCGCGCTCAACGTTGCAAGGAGCGCGGGCTCGTCGAACGCGCCGGTCACGAACACGACGGGACGGCGCTGCCAACGCGGATCGTCGATCGCGATGACGCACGCCTGCGTGATGCCGGGCACACTGCGGAGGGCGTTCTCGATTTCCTCGGGATGGATGTTCTCGCCGCCCGAGATGAACATCGCATCGCGCCGGCCAAGGACACGCAGGTGGCCACGGGCATCGATTGCGCCGAGGTCGCCGGTCGCGAACCAGCCGTCGGCGTCGCGTGGATCACGCAGCGCGGCGCCCTCGAGATAGCCGGCGAAGACCGTCGGGCCGCGCACGAGTATCTCGTCGTTGCCGCCGAGCCGGAGCTCGACGCCGTCGAGCGGCGTGCCCGCGTCGTCGGCGCCGTCGGTCTCGGATGCGCGCGCCGTCGTGATCTGCGACGCGCACTCCGTCATGCCGTACGTCGCGTAGAGCGGTACGCCCGCGCGCACCGCCTCGTGCCGCCACGACGCGGGCGCCGGTCCGCCGCCGAGGAGCACGGCCTTCATCGAACGTAGGCGCTCGACGCAGCGCGGGTCGTCGAGCAGGCGGCGAAGCTGCGTGCCGACCACCGAGACGTGCGTGATCGACGGATCGCGCAGGAGATCGTCGCCCACATGTGTGGGGCCTCGGCCGATCCGCGTTGCAGCTCCCGCGACGATCGAGCGCACCAGGATCGCGAGGCCGCCGACATGGTGCGGCGAGAGCGACAGGAGCCAGCGGTCGCCCGGCCCGAACGGCACCCGCGCGTTCGCGGCCTGCGCCGCGGCCACGAGGCTCGTCGCACGATGCACCGCGAGCTTCGGGTCGCCGCTCGACCCCGAGGTGAAGAGCGCCGCGGCACACGAGGTCGGCTGCAACGCGGAGGCGATCGACTCCAGGCGCGCACGCCGTTCGGGCGGCGCCGCGGCGTCGACGAGCGCCGCGCCGCGGCCCGCACGCCACACGGCGACGATCGCCTCGAGCGCGCCGCGCGAGGCGTCGACCGCGACGATCGACGTCGGCGCCGCGCCGCGGCCGCATGCCGCGTGCGTCACCGTGCCCAAATCGTCGACGAGAAGCGGCGCGTCGCCGAACGCGCCCGGGGCGAGAAGCTCGGCACGGCCGTCATGCATGGAGCGCGGCCTCGATCGGCACGAAGCGGAGACCGTCGAACGCCGCGAGATCGGGAAGCGGCTCGCGCACGTCGATGCGGCCGTCGCGTATCTCCGGTGCGGGGGTCGGATCGTCGCGCAGGAAGGCGCCCGTGCCGAAGCCGTGGTCGCCGTGCGCGTTCGGCAGCCAGGTCGAGATGCGAGCAAGGAGCCGTAGCGTGAAGCCCGACTCGAACGCGTTCGACACCGTCGTTCGGAGAAGTTGCCGCGCCGTCCGTTCGGCGCGCTCGCGCACGGCCGCGATCGAGCCATGGAGCGACGGCTTGAGGATGTGCGTCGTGACGCCAGGCGCCGTCTCGAGCGCGGCCCGCAGGTCGCGCTCGAGGAGCGACTCGTCGAGGGCGATCGCGTGCCCCGTCGCGAAGTGCAGTTCGGGGATTCGAAGCGGCTCGCGGAGCGGCTCCTCGATGTACTCGACGCGCACGGGCGTCGCGGCGCGGAGCACGGTGACGGCATCCGCGAACTCGAGCGACCGATTCGCGTCGAGACGCAGGCGCGTCGTGATCGGAAGCCGCTCGGCGAGAAGCGCGACGACATCGGCGTCGGCCGCGGACGAGACCTTCACCTTCACGGTGCGGAAGCCCTCGTACCGCCCTTCGTCGACGGCGCGCCGCGCGTCGTCGAGCGAGCCGGCGAAGAGTGCGTTCACGCCGACCGTCCCGCGCAGCGGCTGTCGCACGACCGGATCGTTGGCGTTCCAGGCGAGAGCGCACGAGAGCCCGAACGCGAGCGCCGGCGGAAACGCGGAGAGGCCCTCGACGCCGCGAGCCCGGAGGAGCGCGAGGCACTCGTCGGCGGTCTCGCGATGCACGCCGGGCAGCGGCGCGACTTCGCCGATGCCGTCACCGTCCACTCGGACGTAGAAGCCCTCTCGGTGCTCGAAGACGCGGCCGGCGAAGCGCATCGGTCGAAGGAGGGCGAATCGGAATCGTGCAACGTGGAGTTCGGCCATCGTCAGCCTCCCTTCCAAACCGACCAGCCGATCGCGAACGCGAGGCCGTAGACGAGGAGAAGCTTGCCGGTGCTTGCGAGCACGCGATTGAGCGTCATGCCTTCGGCCCCGCGGGCGACGGCGACGAGCGACGGCGCCAGCATGGCGCACGCCGCCGACGCGGCGACGGCGCCCCACCGCTGCGTCACGACGGCGAGCGCGATCGGAACGATTGCGGCTGCGACGACGGAGCCGATGACTTCCGCGCGGGCGAACGTCTCACCGAAGCGCACGGCGAGCGTGCGCTTCCGGACCCGCGCGTCGCCTTCGCGGTCGCGCAGGTTGTTTACGGCAAGCAGCGTGACGGCGAGGCAGCCGGGCCCGATCCCGGCGAGCGCGGGCAACAGCTCGAAGCGCTGCGCCTGCGCCGCATAGGTGCCTGCAACGGCGACCGGCCCGAAGAACAGGAAGGCGGCGACGTCACCGAGGCCGACGTACGCGAGCGGCATCGGACCTCCGGTGTAGAGGACGGCGAACGCGACTGCGGCCAGGGCTATGACGGCGAACGCGGGGCCCGCGCGCACGACGAGGTACGCCGCGATCGGCGCGACGAGAACGAGCGCGATCACGATCGCCAATCTCATCGTTGCAGGCTTGACGAGACCCGCGCTCACCACGCGCAGCGGACCGACCCGCTTCTCGTCGTCGGCCCCCTTCTTCCAGTCGAAGTAGTCGTTGGCGAAGTTCGCCGCGATCTGGAGCAAGAGCGCGCCGGCGAGTGCGGCCGCGGCGGCGCCGGCGTGGAAGGCATCGTCGGCGAAGGCCATGGAGATGCCCATCAGGACAGGCGCGAGCGCAGCGCCCAAGGTCTTCGGGCGGATCGCGAGCCACCAGATGTGGATCGGCCCGCGAACGAGCTGCGGGTCTTGGCGCACGGTGGACGGCGTCGGGGCTTGCATGACGGAAGGGACTTCGTTCACTCAACGTTGCGAGCGCGCGAGAGGCGATTCGGCTCTTGGCTTCTCTCGAGAACCTGCTACCTTCCCGCGCTCGCACGCTTAAAGGAGCGAACTTATGCATGAAACCGTCCGTGGGAAGTCGCGCCGCCTCGCAGGTCTCCGAAACCTCGCGAGCGTCGCCGTCGCATTGTGCGCGTTCGCGGCCTCCGCTGCGTCCGCCTTTGGCCAAGAGCGCACGCCACCCAACATCCTCGTCATCTGGGGCGATGACATCGGGCAGTTCAACATCAGCGCCTACAACCTCGGCATGATGGGCTACCGCACGCCCAACATCGATCGCATCGCCCGGGAAGGCGCGCTCTTCACCGATTGGTACGGCCAGCAAAGCTGCACGGCCGGCCGCGCCGCGTTCATCACCGGCCAATCGCCGATCCGCACCGGCCTCACCAAGGTTGGCTTGCCGGGTGCGCCGGAAGGCATGCGCAAGGAAGATCCGACGATCGCGACGCTCCTCCGCGCTCGCGGATACATGACCGGGCAGTTCGGCAAGAACCACCTCGGCGACCGCGACGACATGTTGCCGACCGCGCACGGCTTCGACGAGTTCTTCGGCAATCTCTATCACCTCAACGCCGAGGAAGAGCCGGAGAATCCCGACTATCCGAAGGACCCGGAGTTCAAGAAGCGCTTCGGACCGCGCGGCGTCATTCATAGTTTCGCAAACGGCAAAATCACTGACACCGGTCCGCTCACGCGCAAGCGCATGGAGACGATCGATCTCGAGGTGACCGACAAGGCCCTCGACTTCATGGACCGCGCGGCAAAGGCAAAGAAGCCGTTCTTCGTGTGGTGGAACTCCACGCGCATGCACATCTTCACGCATCTCAGCCCGGAATCCGATGGCAAGACCGGATACGGCATCTACGCCGACGGCATGGTCGAGCACGACGCGCAGATCGGGCGCCTCCTCTCAAAGCTCACCGAGCTCGGCATCGACGACAACACGATCGTCATGTACTCGACCGACAACGGCGCGGAGACCTTCACGTGGCCCGACGGCGGGACCACGATGTTCCGCGGCGAGAAGAACACGAACTGGGAAGGCGGCTATCGCGTTCCCTGCGCGATCCGTTGGCCGGGCGTCATCAAGCCTGGCACCATCATCAATGACATCGGCGCGCATGAAGACATGTTGCCGACGCTGCTCGCCGCGGCCGGAGATCCGAACGTGAAGAGCTCGCTTCTCTCCGGCGTGACGATCGGCGAGAACGGCTACAAGGTTCACATCGACGGCTACGACCTCGGTCCCGCGCTCAAGTCAGGCGCCGAGTGGCCCCGCAAGGAGTTCCTCTACTGGACCGACGACGGCAGCGTCGCGGCGCTCCGCTACGGCGACATGAAGGTCACGTTCCTCGAGCAGGAGGCGCACGGCCTTCGCGTCTGGCAGAACCCGTTCACGGTCCTCCGCGCGCCGCTCCTCACGAACCTCCGCATGGATCCGTTCGAGCGCGCGGAGCACGAGAACGCGATGGGCTATCAGCGTTGGTACATGGAGCACATGTTCTTCATCGCGCCCGCCGGTGCCTACATCACGAACTGGCTCCAGAGCTTCAAGGAGTTCCCGCCGCGACAGAAGCCCGGCTCGTTCAATCTTGATCGCGCCATGGAGGCGGTCACGCAGAGTTCGAGCCGCTGACGCTCGCCCCAAGAGACCGTTCGAGCCCCGCCCACCTCGCACCGGTGGGCGGGGCTTTTCATTGCCCTTGGCATGCGCGAGCGGCGAGACGGGCACGCAGGGGCGCCGCGACCTCCTGCAACGCCGACGAAGCGTCGCGAGTCGACTTCGCCCGCTCGGGCACGGGGTTATCTGCCGCTTCGGGGCCCCCGCGCGGCCACGCACCAACAATTCGTCACATGCACCCAACCAGCCCGGCGCGCCGCCCGGGGAACGTGGGGAGTTCGCGCGTGCGGCCCCCGGTCGGGGGCGCGCCACCTCACGACTGTTAGCCGTCCCGCTCCATAGGCCGTTTGGTGGCGCAACGACATTCTCGGTAGACTCGCCCCACATTTCGAACTCGAGGGGAGAACGATGGACTACAAGCGCAAGGCCGAAGCCGTCGTGGCAGAATTGAAGAATTGGCCGAACGCGGAGCGTGCGGCAGCGATCGATGCCCTATGCGGGCAAGACGCCGAACTGCGCCGCGAAGTGATTCGGATGCTCGGAACGCGGAAGAGCTCGCCGCCCGAAAGCGCCTCGGCGCGCACGGTGTCTGTCGATGGCGGCGGTTCGGGCGCGCACTCGGGCGGCAAGGCGCTCGGAACCGCGGGAGACAGCGGTAGCGACGACGAGGACGAGCTTCCCGACCACATCGGTCGCTATCGAATTCTGCGCAAGCTTGGCCAGGGCGGCTTCGGCGTTGTGTATCTCGCGTCGTCCGAGGAAGGCCTCCATCGGACGGTCGCGCTCAAGGTGCTTCGGCCCGGCGTCGGCGATCGCAACGCCGTGCGCCGCTTTCAGCGCGAGCGTCAGATTCTTCCGGCATTGCACCATCCGAACATCGCGGGCTTCCTCGACGCCGACGAGACCGACGAGGGTCGTCCCTATTTCGTAATGGAGTATGTCGACGGCACGCCGATCACCGAGTACTGCGATAAGAACGGTCTCACCGTGGACGAGCGTGTCGCGCTCTTCGAGAAGGTGTGCGACGCGGTCCAGCACGCGCACGACCGTTTGGTGCTTCACCGCGACCTGAAGCCCTCGAACATCCTTGTCGACCGCGACGGCAATCCGAAGTTGCTCGACTTCGGCATCGCTCGACTCCTTTCGCGCGACGCGGAAGCGTCCGCCGATCTCGTCACGATTGGCGAGGAGTCGGCACTCACGCCTGAATATGCAAGCCCGGAGCAGCTCAGAGGCGATCCGCTCACGGTCGGAAGCGACGTCTATTCGCTCGGCGTGATCCTCTACGAACTTCTCACCGGCCAACGACCCTACTACCTCACCAGTCGGCTTCGACATGCGGCGTCGCGGCTCGTCGAAGACACGCGCGTCATTGCTCCGAGCGACAAGCTGATGGATCGCACGCCGGAGGAAGGCACGCAGACGCAGCCGACGCATCGCGCGATGACCACCGATCCCGGGAAGATCGCCACGCGACGCGGAACGTCGATCGAGCGCCTTCGCCGTCAACTCGCTGGTGACATCGACAACATCGTCCTCACGGCGTTGCGGAAGGAGCCGGTCCGGCGCTACGCGTCCGCGCGCGAGCTTTCTGAGGACCTTCGCCGGCATCAGGTCGGCGAAGCGGTCAAGGCTCGCGGCGATGCGTGGGCCTATCACGCGACCAAGTTTCTGTTCCGGCATCGGGTGCCGGTCGCGGCGAGCGTCGTCGTTCTCGCCGCGGGCGTCACGACCGCATACATGTCCGTCAAGACGGCGCACGCGCAGGAGCAGGCGCTGCAATCGAAGTTTGACGCGGCCGAGCGTGACACGCAGATCGCGATGGAAATCCTCGAGGGCGTGGAGCAAGAGAGGGGAACGAACGTCACGCGCACGATGGAGGGTCGACGCGCACGCATCGAGCTCGCGCAACTGGCGCTCGAGGGCATCGGTCGCGGCGGCGACCCTGAATATCTCGCCGTGCTTCTCAATAGGAGCATGGCTGTCTATTGCGAGATCATTCGCGGGCTCTCGAGCGGAACGAGCGCGGAACGCGACACGGCCCGAGCCACGGCCGACCGCGCGATCTCGACGTGGGAGCGCGTGCCGAACCAGGAGGCGCCGTCGACGAAGCTTGGATTGGGCGTTGCCCATCTGCAGCGCGCGACGCTCCGATCCGTCCTCGGCGATCCCAACGGCGCGAGCGAGGACACCGCGGCCGTGACGAGGCTCATCGCCGCCGTCAACGCCAGCGCAGGGTCGCTCGATCCGGAGATGCGCGCGGCGCTCGCCGAGCTCGAGATTCGCACGCTGCTTCAGGAGGCGAGGCAGTGCATCCGACGTCGCGACCAGGACGCGGAGGCGGCAGCCAAGCTTGACCTCGCGCTCGCCGCGGCGGAGAAGCTGCGTCAGACGAATCCCCGCAACGCGGACTTTCTCGAGCACGAGGCGATGGCGGCGACGCTTCGCGGTTTCGTGTTCGAGCGGGCGAAGGACTTGGCGTCGGCGCTCAAGCTCTACGAACGCGCGATGTCGCTGCGCAAGGACGCCCGCGTGCTCGACACCGGGTCGCCGGAACGGCGCGATCGGCTGCTCGACTCCACGCAGTGGTGCTGCCGGGTGAATCGCGATCTCGGAAAGTTCGACGAGTCGGCGGATCTCCTCGCGCAGTTCGAGAACATCGCGAACGACGTCGACGCAAATCCTGACTTCGTGAGCCACTATTCCACGCTGTCGCGCCAGCACGAGCTTCGGGCCCGCCTCGCGGACGCTCGCGCGGATTCGGCGGCAGCCGCGGCCGCATTTCAGGATGCCGTCACCGCGCTCGAGGCGGCGCAGGCATTCGCCGACAACGACGACTCCGAGCTTCGGCGCCGCATGGCGCAGTGCACGACCGGCATGGCGGAAGCGCTAGCCCAGGGCGGAACGCTGGCCGAGGCGGGGCGCCAGTTCGATCGGGCCGTCGCGCTCCTCACCGACGGCTACGGGCTCGGCATGACGGCGGCAACGGCGAAGGACGATCCGCACGCAAGCGAGGTCTTCGCCCTTCGCGCATGCGGGTTCGCCGGTCGCGCCCGCATCTCGTTCGAGCTCGGCGAT
>JAEUIT010000041.1 GCA_016795035.1 Phycisphaerae bacterium
TGCGCCGACACCTCCCCCACGCGAGCGTGGGGGAGGATGCAAGATCGCGCCTGCAACGCGGAGCGAGTGCGCGGCCCTCTGTCTCCGTCTCCGTCTCGGCTTTCTTCTGGACTCGCTTTTCGCCTTCTCGTCTCGGTCTCCGCTCACTTCGACTCTCGCCACGACCGCCGGACGAGGTGAGAGATTAGCGCGCCGAAATCGAGACGAGACCAGTGAGCGGAGGCAAGAGTAGAGACGCGCAGGCCCCCACCGTCGGCTGCGCCGACACCTCCCCCACGCGAGCGTGGGGGAGGATGCAAGAGCGCGCCTGCAACGCGGAGCGCGCGCGCGCCCCTCTGTCTCCGTCTCCGTCTCGGCTTTCTTCTAGACTCTGCTTTCGCCTTCTCGTCTCGATCTCTGCTTACAGATCTCGGGCTACGTCGGAAGACGAGGCGAGAGACGAGTACGCCGAGGCCGAAAGCCGAGACCGATGATCACGCCGGCTTCATCGTCACCGACGCCGCTCCTGCTCGGACCGGCTTCACCGCGCGGTTCGCTTCGGCTTCGCGGCGCGCGGCCTCGGCGTCGGCGAATTCCTCGCCGAAGCGGACGAGCCGCAAGCTGTTCGCGATCACGAAGACGTACGCCGCGGCCTGGATGAACGGCGTGAGCCACAGCTGAATCTGCCCGGTCGCCGCGAGCGCGAGGCTCACGAGCGCGATCACGAGGCTGCCGACGATGTTCCACCGGACGACGCTCGCGGCCTTGAGCGCGACTTCGACGAGGAAGGGGACGTGGCGCAGGTCGTCATTCATGAGCGCGACGCCTGCGGAGTTCGTCGCGATGTCGGAGCCCGACAGGCCCATCGCCACGCCGACGTCGGCGCTCGCGAGGATCGGGCCGTCGTTGATGCCGTCGCCGACGACGAGCGTGCGGTGGCCCTTCTTGATGAGGTACTGCAGCTCCGCGTGCTTCTCTTCGGGGAGGCATTCGGCTTCGATCGCGTCGACGCCGACCGCCTGGCCCACGCGCTTCGCGACGGCAAGACGGTCGCCGGTGAAGATCGAGATGCGGCGCACGCCGAGCTCGCGCAGCTTGCTCACGACTTCGACCGCGTTCTTGCGGAGCTTGTCTTCGAGACCGACGGCGCCGAGGTAGCGGTCGCCGAGCATGAGATGCACGCCCGACATGCCTTCGATCTTCGCTTCGACCGCCTGCAACGCGGAGGCGATGCCGGGGTTGAGTTCGAGAAGCCACGCGCCGCGGCCGGCGTAGAGCGTGCCGCGATCGGTCTCGGCCTTCACGCCGCGGCCGTGCAACTCCTGGTAGCTGCGGATCGCGTTCGGCTTGATGCGCGCCTTCTCCGCCGTTTCCAAGATCGACTTCGCGAGCGGGTGGTTCGAGCTCTGCTCCGCGTCGGCTGCGGATTGGAGGAGCGTCGCGCCGTCGACGCCGTCGGCCGGCGCGAGGCGGCTCACGGCGAACTTGCCGGTCGTGAGCGTGCCGGTCTTGTCCATCACGACGGTGTCGACGTTCGCGGCCGCCTCGAGCGTGCGCGTCTGCTTGATCATGATGCCCAAGCGCGCGGCCGCGGCGAACGCGGCGACCATCGCGGTCGGATAGGCGATGAGAAGGGCACCCGGCGCGGTGACGACGAGCACCGTGATCGCGCGCGACGCGGCCTGCGCCTTCGTCGCGGGATCATCGGAGCGCGTGGTGAAGAACCACACGAGCGCCGCGACCATCAGGACGACCGGCACGTAGTACTGCGCGAGGCGCTCGACCAATTCCTGTCGCTCGCCCTTCGCCGTTTCCGCTTCACGAATGAGCTTCTCGACCTTGCCGATCGTTGTTTCGCCGGCGACGGCCGTGACCTGGATGTCGATCTGGCCCGTGAGGTTCGTGGTGCCGGCGTAGACCTCGACGCCCGGCTGCGCTTCGATCGGCACGGCTTCGCCGGTGAGCGACGCCTGATTGATGCTCGAGGTGCCCGCGACGATGCGACCGTCGACCGGCAGGTTCTCGCCGGGGCGCACACGGACGATCTGTCCGCGCGAGATCTGGCGAAGCGACGCTTCAGTCTCGCTGCCGTCTTCGTTCACGATGCGGGCGATGTCGGGAGTGAGTTCGACGAGGTCGCGGATCGCCCGCTGGGCGCCCCACGCGGTGCGGGAAAGGACGAGCTCGGCGAGCCAGAGGAAGAAGGCGAGGAATCCCGCCGCGAGGAACATGTTGGTCGCCATCGCCGCGATCACGGCGAGCACCGCGAGGCAGTCGCTTGAGGCGTGGCCCAACTTCAGTTCGTCCCACGCGCCGCGCGCGAGCGGCAAGGTCAAGATCACCGCGCCGACGAAGGCGGGGATGTTGGCGACCTGCTGGTCGATGCCGAAGACAAGCCCCGCGAGCCACGCGGTGAGAAGGAGGGTGCCGCCGATCAGCGCGAAGAAGAGGCGCCGTTCGAGCGTCTTGCCTTCCGTCGATTCGACCGCGTTCTGCTGCGAGACGGACCGGTCGGACGTCGCGAGGGAGAGATCTGACATGCGTGGTGCTGCTCAGAGAGCGGTCGGAGGCGGATGCGCGACGGGCGGACGCCCATTGGAGGGGCCGCGGGATGCCGTGCCCTGCACCGTCTCGCGGGCATCCCTCTCGCAGGCCAAGAGGGGGAGGCTACGAGGGGAGCCTTGAGACGGTCCGACGAGAGACGTGGTCGGAGTCAGGGCGGACGCGAAAGGTCGCGCGAGCGCGCGGGCACATGCGTGCCCGCCGCGGACGTGGAGCGTAGCCCGATACGCTCGACAGCGGAAGTGGTTCGCGGCACCCCGAAGTCATGCGGGGGGTCGCGTCGGACCGCTCGAGCATCACGATGTACGCTCTCGCCCGATGTCCTCGCCTACTCCCTCTGGTGCCGAACGAATCGGAATCGTCGGCGACGGGCAGATGGCCCTCGTCCTTGCCGACCTCCTCCAGTCGCGGGGGTTCGGCGTCACGATCTGGAGCCCGTTTCCCGCGGCCGCCGAGGAGTTGCGGCGCACCCGCGTCTCGGTGCGGCTGCCCGGCTTCCGCCTCGCCGACGCCGTCGTGGTGACCGGCGACGACGGCCGGTCGCTCCGCGAGTCGACCCTCCTCGTCAACGCGATCCCGACGCAGTTCATCCGCCCGACGTGGACCCGGCTCTGCCCGGCCTTCGGCACGGCGCGCATGGCGCCGGTCGTGAGCGTGGCGAAGGGCATCGAGACGGCGACCTTGACGCGGCCGAGCCAGATCTTGGCCGATGCGCTCGCCGCCGCCGGCGCGGCGGTCCCTTCTATCGCCGTCCTGAGCGGACCGACGATCGCCGGCGAACTCGCGAGGCGCCTGCCGGCCGTCCTCGTCGCCGCGAGCGACGACCCCGCGCTCGCCGAGCGGGTGCGCGAGGTCTTTTCGTCCCCCTGGACGCGCATCTACTCGCACGACGACATCCTCGGCGTCGAACTCGCGGGGGCCCTCAAGAACGTCATCGCGATCGCGGCCGGCATCATCGACGGCGCCGGCCTCGGCACGAACGCGAAGTCCGCGTTGCTCGCCCGCGGCCTTGCCGAGATCGTGCGGCTCGGCGCAGCGCTTGGCGCGCGGCCCGAGACCTTTTTCGGCGTTGCAGGCGTCGGCGACCTCGCGACCACCTGCTTCTCGCCGGAAGGACGCAATCGTTCGTTCGGCGAAGCGATCGCGAAGGGAGCCCGCGTCGACGCCGTGTTAGCCCAAGGGTCGAGCGTCGTCGAAGGCGTGCCGACGGCGAAGGCGGTGCGCGAACTCGCGGGGCGCCTGGGCGTCGACCTTCCGATCATCGATGCCGTCTACGCGATCGTCTTCGGCGGCCGCAGCCCGGCGGACGCGCTCGCGGACCTGATGCGCCGCTCGACGGGCGCGGAGAAGATTGGATGACGGGAAGAAGAAGGATTCAGGATTCAGGAGTCAGGAGTCAGTGGGAAATGCACCGCGGTCGAAGCGCGAAGTGTCTTCCCCCCTGACTCCTGACTCCTGACTCCTGACTCCCTTGATCCTTAATCCTTGATCCTTGATCCTTGCCCCTCGATCCTCTGCTCAACTTCCCGGCGTCGTCTTCCCGCAGTCAAAGCTCACCGGCACGAGGCAAAGGAAGTGCAGTTCGTCGCCGCGGTCCGCGCGGAATTGGTGCACGACGTTCGGCTTGACGAGCAGGATGTCGCCTTCGCGCACCGGATGGTCGGCGCCGTCATATTCGACGGTCCCCGAGCCGCCGGTCACGACGACCTCGTGCTCGTAGTTGTGGCTGTGGCGCGGCGTGAAGCCGCCCGAGGCGACCGCGAACTGGCGCAGCGAGAAGTTCGGCGCGCCGTCCGCGCGGCCGACCATGATGCGCATGGAGACGTCTTTCGTACCCTCCATCTGAAGGGGAGGCACGGATCCCTCGCGGAGGTTTCGCTTGACGAGCATGGCCGTACTGTAGTGACGTACGCCGGAGGCGCCGCTCACGCATGTCCACCGATCACCCGCCCGTCATCACGACGTTCCCCCTCGGCGACTGGCAGACGAATTGCCACGTCGTCACCGTGCCGACCGGCCCGTCGCCGCGCGACTGTTGGATCGTCGACTGCGGGCATAGGCCCGAGCCGCTCCTCGCCTTCATCCAGAAGGAAGGGCTCGTGCCGAAAGGGATCCTCCTCACGCACTGCCACCTCGATCACATCATGGGGATCGACAAGGCGATCGCACTGTTCGGTCCGATGCCGATCCTCTGCCATCGCCTTGAGGCGGCGTGGAACACCGAGCCGATGCTCAACCTCTCGGGGTTCTACGGCATGCCGGTCAGCGTCTCGCCGCCGACCGCGTTCGTCGAGGATGGACAGACGATCGACCTCTGCGGCTCGTCATGGCGGGTGCTGCACGTTCCCGGGCATAGCCCGGGGAGCGTCGCCTTCGTCCACGACGGTTCGAACCAGGCGCTCACGGGCGACGCGCTCTTCGCCGGTAGCGTCGGGCGCTCCGACTTCCCGACGAGTAACCCGCGCGACCTCCATCGCTCGGTGACCGAGACCTTGATGCGGCTCCCCGACCACATGACGATTCGACCGGGGCACGGACCGAAGACGACGATCGGCGTAGAGCGGCGGACGAATCCAAACGTCGCCCCGTACGTCGGGAAGGTAGGCGGCGGGCCAGCCCGACCCTAAGCGCGACCGCCGGGCGCGGCCTGTGAATTTCGGACGGGGGGTTTGCCCGAGGGCCGGGCGTGAGGTAGGCTCGAATTCCAAATGGAATCGCTCAGGGCTGGCAACGCGTCAGCCGGGGCGAGGCCGACGGGCGGAACTCGACGACCATCCGGTCGCGGTCTTGCCCCAGCACTCCCCGAGTGTTTTACGAGGGAAATCGCATGCTGACTCGTCTTCTAGTGGGCGTTCTCGCCCCGTGTCTCGCCATTGGCACCGCGTCGGCGGCCGTGGTGAATGTCACCATCCTCGGAACCGTCGAGTTCGCGCCGAACAGCGGCCCGCTCGGCCCGATCAACCCGAACCAGGCGGCGAAGATCACGTTCAGCGTCGACTCGTCGAACTTCGTCAACAACCCGACGTTCCCGACGCGCGGCTATCCGATCACGCAGCCCACCTTCTCGACGACGATGGGCCCGATCACGATGACGCTCAAGAATCCCTTCCCGGGGACCCCGTACTTCGTCATCCGCAACAACGATCCGCAGGTCGACGGCTTCCAGCTCTCGACCGACCTCAGCCTTCCGGTGCCGCCGGCCCTGAATCTCAACGGTTCGTTCGGTCCGTACGGTGCGGGCTTCTACGTCACCTATGAAGGCAACACGCTGCCGTCGCTCGACATCCTCGATGCGATCGGCACCTACGAATACGACGGCCTCACGGTCTTCTACTGGAACATCACCGACGGTCCGTTTGAAGCGGTCGGCATGATCTTCGAGTCGATCACCTTGAGCGTGTCGGCCGATCTCAACGCCGACGGCATCGTGAACGGCGCCGACCTCGGCATCCTCCTCGGCGCCTGGGGTCCGTGCCGCTCGTGCGCCAACTGCACCGCCGACCTTAACGGCGACTGCACCGTCGACGGTGCCGATCTCGGCATTCTTCTCGGCGCCTGGTCGCTCTGACCGCTAGTGTCCCGGGCTTCAGACCTCGTCGAGGCCCGCGTTTTCCGTCGATCTCGTCCTGTCCCCCGGTGCATGGCACCGTGAGGATCTCGAGGGCGGAGTATCGAGGCGTGCCACGGCCGAGCGCCGTTCCCGCGTGCCTTTATACTCCGCCCTCTTCCATTCGCCCGCGCTGCGCGGGCCGTGACTATCGCCGGCGCGGACCAACCCCCACATGCCGTACACGCTTCACCCCGACTCGCCCTCGCGGCCTGAGATCGCCGGGTCCCAGATCCCGTACGACCTCGACGTCGAGGACACGAGCTATCTCGCGAACCACGTCCACACGCCGGACCGTTGGATCCTGAACTTCGGCCCGCAGCACCCGGCGACCCACACGACCCTTCGCCTCATCCTCGAGATCGACGGCGAGCGCGTGGCGCGGGCGACGCCGCACATCGGCTACCTCCACTCGGGCTTCGAGAAGCTCGGCGAGCACCACGACTGGAACCAGTACGTCTGCACGATCAGCCGGATGGACTACATCTCGCCGATCGTGAACGACATCGCCTGGCACGGCGCGGTCGAGAAGCTCTTCGGCATCGACCTCACTCCGCGTTGCAAGGTCGTCCGCACGATCATGGCCGAGCTCGGCCGCATCCAGAATCACCTGCTTTGCGTCGGCGCCGCGGCGCTCGACCTCGGGGCCTTCACCGGTTTCCTCTACGGGTTCAACGAGCGCGAGCACATCTACGACATCGTCGAGTACATCTCGGGCCAGCGGTTCCACCCGGACTGGACGCGCGTCGGCGGCACGTGGCGCGACCTTCCCGACGACGAGACCTTCCGCCGCATGGTGCGTCACTTCGTCGACGTGCGCCTCTCGCGCTCGATCAAGGACCTCGAGACGCTCCTCAACCGCAATCGCATCTTCATCGATCGCCTCACCGGCGTCGGCTCGATCTCGAAGGAGGACGCGATCGCCTGGAGCCTCACCGGCCCGATCGCCCGCGCCGCCGGCGTGCGCCGCGACATCCGCAAGGACGAGCCGTACCTCTGCTACGAGAACAACTGGGACGGCGAAGGCGCCGAAGCGGTGAAGTTCAGCGTGCCGATCGCGAGCGAAGGCGACTCGCTCGCGCGCTACCTCGTGCGCGTCGAGGAGTTGAAGCAGTCGGCGAAGATCATCGACCAACTCATCGACCGCATTCCGAAGGGCCCGATGAACTCCGACGTCAACGCGAAGTTCGTGACGCCGGAGAAGGGCGACGTCTACGGCTCGATCGAAGCGACGATCCAGCTCTTCGAGCTCCGCATGCATAACCGCGGCGTCGACGCGCCGATCGGCGAGTGCTACCACGCGATCGAAAGCCCGAACGGCGAGCTCGGCTACTACCTCGTCTCCGACGGCGGCCGCTGCGCGTGGCGAGCGCGGACGCGTCCGCCGAGCTACATCAACTACTCGGTCTTCCCGAAGCTCATCGAAGGCCACCAGCTCGCGGACATCGTCGCGGTGCTCGGTTCCCTGAACATCATCGCGGCGGAGTTGGATCGCTGAAAGAAGGGTTCAGGGGTTCAGGGTCCAGGGTTCAGGGGCAGAAGAAATCGCCCCGACTCGACCTCGAAGCTCTTCACCCTGAACCCCGAGCCCCGAACCCCGAACCCTGAACCCCTTTATGTCCTGGACCACCAAACCCTCGGCGACGCAGAAGATCCCGACTCGCACGGAGCCGTACCTCACGGCGGCGATGAAGGATCGCTATGAGCGCGAGCTCATCCCTCGCTATGCGACGCGCCACGGCGCGCTCATGCCGATCTTGCACGACATCCAGCACGAGCACCGCCACATTCCGTACCAAGCGATGCTCGAGATCGCGGCCTTCCTCAAGATCACGCCGGCGGAAGTGCTCGACACCGCGACCTTCTACGAGGAGTACTCGGTTCACGAGCGCGGCACGTGCGTGATCGGCATCTGCCAGTCGATCGCGTGCGAGGTCTGCGACCACAAGAAGCTCGTCGACCACGTGCGCGGGAAGCTCGGCATCGAGCCGCACGAGACGACCGACGACGGCAAGTTCACGTTGCTCACGCTGGAGTGCCTCGGCAGTTGCGACACCGCGCCGGTCGCGCTCTTCAACGAGACGCTGCACGAGAAGCTGACGGTCGAGAAGCTCGACCAGCTCATCGAAGAGGCGAAGCATTCGAGCGGCGAGCACCACTGACGTGACGCCCATCAGGTGATCGAGGGATCGATGTCCGACGACGAGAAGAAATCCCTCATGCGGTCCTTGGGCGAATTCTTCGGACACATCGCCCAGGGCATCAAGACCGACCCGACTAAGAAGGAAGTGCGTCGAACGGTCGAAGAGGAAACCCGCCCCGACGGCGTGATCCTCCGCCGAACGACGATCGAGGAAGTCGAGCTGAAACGAGGAGCGAGGAAGACGAAGGAGTCAGGATTCAGGAGTCAGGAGTCAGGGGACTCGGACGCTGAACCCTGAATGATCGACGAACATCACCGACTCCTCCATCTGCTGAGTGCCGCTTTCGATCCCCGCCCTTACGGCTCTTCCACTCACTCCTGACTCCTGACTCCTGACTCCTGACTCCTCTCTCCTGACTCCTGACTCCCGTCTCGACACACCCGACTCCGCTTTGCACTGAACCCCGAACCCTGAACCCCGGCCCCTTTTCTTCTCATGCCCCTCACTGAACCCGCCCTCACCAAGCGCATCCCGACCTTCCCGTGGGGAGATCCGAAGAATCGTCGCACCGTCGGCATCGACGAGTACCTGGCGACCGGCGGCTACAAGTCGCTCGAGAAGGCGCTGTCCATGCAGCCCGGCGAGGTCGTCAACACGATCAAGGACGCCGTCGTGCGCGGCCGCGGCGGCGCGGGCTTCCCGGCGGGATTGAAGTGGACGTTCCTTCCGCCGCCAGACGGCAAGACGCGCTACCTCTGCATCAACTGCGACGAGGCGGAGCCCGGCACCTTCAAGGATCGCCTCCTCTGCGACTTCGATCCGCACCTGATCCTCGAAGGCATCGCGATCGCCTGTTACGCGTGCCAGCTCGACACCGCGTTCTTCTTCATCCGCGGCGAGTATCACCATCAGGCGAAGGTTGTGCAGCGCGCGATCGACGAGGCGTACGCGAAGGGCATCTTCGGCAAGCAGGGCCTGCTCCGCGGCGCGAGCCAGTTCAAGGTCGAGTGCTATCTGCACCGCGGTGCCGGCGCCTACATCTGCGGCGAAGAGACCGGCCTCCTCGAAGCGATCGAGGGCAAGCGCGGCTGGCCGCGCATCAAGCCGCCGTTCCCGGCGGTGAAGGGGCTCTTCGGGCGGCCCACGATCATCAACAACGTCGAGACGCTCGCCGCGTGCGTGCCAATCCTCGAGAAGGGCGTCGCGTGGTGGAAGGGCTGCGGCTGCGAGAGCACCGTCGGCGGCATGCCGAGCTACGGCCCGAAGCTGATGGGCGTCTCCGGCCACGTGAACCGTCCCGGCGTCTACGAATGCGACCTCGGCATCCCGCTCCGCAAGCTCGTCGAGGAGTACTGCGGCGGCATGCGCAACGGCAAGAAGTTCAAGGGCGCGATCGCCGGCGGCGTCAGCATGGGCGTCCTCGGCACCGACCAGTACGACGCGGCGATGGACTTCGACATCGGCCGCAAGTGCGATGTGTTAGGCCTCGGCACCGCGTGCCCGACGATCTTCGACGAGGACACGGACATGGTCGCGGTCGCCCGCAACATCGCCCGCTTCTTCAAGAACGAGTCGTGCGGCCAGTGCACGCCGTGCCGCGAAGGCTCGGGCTGGATGCTCAAGATCCTGACCCGCATCGAGCGCGGCGACGCCACGACGAAGGACCTCGACCTCGTCGTCGAGATCGCGGGCTCGATGGGCCTGACGCCCGGCACCACCATCTGCGGCCTGGCCGACGGCAACAACTTCGCGGTCCGCACGATCGTGAACAAGTTCCGCGGCGAGTTCGAGAAGCGCGTGAAGCCGCACTACGTGGCGACGAGCGTGCCGGTGACGACGAGAGGGGCGGTCGGGGCGGGCGCTCGGTAGTCGGCGTCGCGTCGGCGCGTGCTTGCGATCGATCTCCGCGAGCTTCTTCGGAGACATGTATGCGCTGTTAGGCGACGAGCCCCTGCGGGCACGGTGAGTCGATGCGCACCCGCACGAACGTGGGCAGGTTCCTCGGCAAGCTCAGGGAGCCGGTAAAGCGGCACCGTTTGGCCACGAGTGTTCCGGAGACGAGGAGGGGGACATGAGGGCGCGGTAAGACAGGAAAGCTCGCGGGTGCATCTCCGTCGGTGCCGTCGTAGGGCGTTTGACGCCGTCGAAGCACGGCTGATACGTTCGTACCTTCACGCGTTTCACGCGGTCGGGTGTTGCCAGTTCAGAGAGGCACCGCCGACATTCCATCCGTCGAAGAACGGCGTCGGCCCCGTCCGACGACCGGGGAGAGTGCGCCATGTCGTTGAGTAGTGGTGTGGTGATGTCCATCCTTGCGACAGCACTCGTCATTGTGGCCGAGTCGACGCGGGCCGACGTGATAGCCGTACCAGGCGACGCTCCAACGATCGCGGACGCGATGAACATCGCCTCGGACGGTGACACGATTCAACTCGCGGCAGGAGTCTATGACGAGCCGTTCAATCTCACGAAGGCAGTGACCATCGTGGGCGACTCGGGCGACCCGTCGTTGTACGTCGTGCGTCCTATTCCGCGAGGGCGCATCATCGGACACGTGCTGGTTCCGATTCCGGCGGGGATGACAGTCTCGTTCGTCGGTGTCGAACTCTCGGGCGCTGTGCACTACCACGTAACTGGAGGCTCGCTCCACGTTGCAGCTTGCCGGATCGGCGCGCCTGGCGACCAGTTTCCCGCGATCGAAGGCACGGGCACCTCCATGACGTTCGACGAGTGTGTCTTCGCGGGACAGGGCGACTTTGCAAGTAGAGCCGTGCAATCCCATGGCGGGGCCGTGACGCTCGAGCAATGCTCGACCGATTCGATTCGCGGTGCGAACGGCCTCGTCTGGGCCGACCAGGCCGATGTGACGCTCGTCGGTTGCGTGGTCAGCGGGTGCGGCGGCGCACTCTCCGCGCTTCTTGACGTTAACGGAGGGTCCCTTCTCGTCGACCAGTCGTTTGTGGGCAACAACGACTGGATACCTGCGATTCGAGCCGTCAACACGTCAGTGCGAATCGTTGACACCGAGTTGATTGCGAATCGCAAGTTCGACAGGACTCCCGCCAGCGCGTTCGAGCTGTCAGGGCCGTCCGTAGAGCTCCTGCGCGTCACCTCGAGCGGCAACGGGCACGTGGGTTTCCAGTCGCCGTACTTGATCTCAGGGGCATCGATCCGCATTGAGGACAGCTCGTTCATCGACGAGGTCTCGAGCGAGTATGGATCGGGGACGATGGACGTCGTTGGCTCGTTTGAGGTCTCACGCACCACGTTCGCGCTGAATGCGACCGCCGGCGTCGCCGGAGTCGGGAACTTTGTTGGCGAAGGCGTCATTCGAGAGTGTGCGTTCATCGAGAACATCGGTGGTGACGGCCACGGCGCGATCGGCCTCTCCGGCGCCATCGCGGTGGTGGCCTGTCGTTTCGAGGGCAACATTGCAGGCGATGGCGCGTACTTCGGCTCGCTTCGAGGTGGCGCTGCACTCGTGTTCGGCGGCGAGGTGTCGTTCGTCGACTGTGACTTTCTCGGGAACATCGCGGGATTTGCACCGCCCGCCTCTCGTTTCGTGAACCGCGGCGGCGCGATTGCGGTGACCGCCGGCGACCTGTACGTCGAAGGATGTCGGTTCTATGGCAACCAAACCAACGCGAGCCCGCTTCAGGTGCCCGACTCCGGTCGCGGCGGCGCGATTTCCATCGAAGGCGGTTCTGCGACGATCGTCGAGAGCGACTTTGCAGACAACGTTGCAGCCGGTTCCGGTGGCGCGATCTACTCTGCGGTCGCCGACACCGCGGTCATCGGCTGCACGATTGTCGGCAATGATGCTGCGGAGGCTGGTGGTGTCGGCGGCACGGGGACGTTGACGTCGAGTCTCGTCTGCGGCAACGCGCCGACGGATACGGACATAGGTTGGGCGGTTGACGGCTCGTCCACGGTCGGCTGCAACGTGGTGCACGTGCCGGACGATGCTGCGACCATCCAGGCAGGCATCAACAGCGTTCTTTCCGGCGGCATTGTCGTGGTCGCTCCCGGAACGTACGTCGAGACCTTCTCGCTGGCCGGCAAGGCGTTCACGCTCCTCGCGCCGGCGGGCCGCGACGACACGCTCGTCGACGGTACCGGATTCAGCGAATCGATCTGCCTCGCGAACTCGGGCGAAACGCCGGCGACCCGTGTTCGCGGCTTCACCTTCCGGAACGGCACGAGCGGGCATCTCCTCGGACCTGGCGTGCGCGCAGGCGGTGCCTTCTACGGTTCCGCGAGTTCGCCAACGATCGAGCGTTGCCGGTTCCTCAACAACGCATCGGACTTTGGTGGCGCCGCGTACCTCAGCGCGTTCGACGGCTCCATCGTTGATTGCGAGTTCGAGTCGAACGCCGCCGCCGGCGATGCCGGCGCGCTGCAGCTTTTCGCTGGTAGCGGCCAAGTGATCGGATGCACCTTCCGCGGGAATGAGGCCAGCGTTCGCGGAGGCGCGTGCCACGTGGTGGAAGGCGACGTGGTGATCGCGGACTCACTGTTCGAAGCGAACGAAGCGCCGCTCGCCGGCGCCATCTCGTGGTCGTTCAACCCCCCGACGCCGCAGCCGACGCCGCTCACAATCGACGGCGTCACGTTTCGCGGCAACGTCGCGGCGTCGGGCTCGGCGATTGCGGTGACAGCCGGCAACACGCTTCCCACGTTGCACCTCGTCGCGGTGTGCGGGAATGTCGGGACGCCGATAGTGGGATCGTACGTCGACCTTGGCTGTAACGTCGTGTGCATGTGCTCGTGCGACTCGTTGGCGCCGTGGCCTGACGTCGATGCCGACGGCATTCTCGACTGCGAGGATCCATGCATCGGACGATGCCCGTGCGTCGGTGACGTGGATGCAAGCGGAGTGGTGGATGGCGGCGATCTCGCGCTCGTGCTCGGCGCTTGGAGTGGAAGCGGTGCGGCTGATGTCGACGGTTCCGGCACCGTGGATGGCGGTGATCTCGCCATCGTCCTCGGGGCTTGGGGGCCGTGCGAGTGAGTTCAGGCACTCTGCGAATTTCAGCGTTGCAGATTGGAAATTGCGGCGAGGAGTGCGACGCCCAAGGGCATGGCGGCGCGATCGTGAACTGCTCGTCGACCGCGGAACTCGTCGGCTTCTCCGACGGGGAGCACTACGTGGCGTCGAAGCTCGCGGTCATCGGGCTGACGAAGGCGACCGCCTTTGAGGTCGCCACGCGCGGTATCCGCGTGCCCAGCGCCGCGCTAAGTGGCGCGCGTTGTCCTCTTCCTCGCATCCGACGAAGCGTCCTTCGTCACCGGCGACGCGACCCCGCTCGACGGCGGATTCACGGCGCGCTCGCGGACGTCGCTCCCTCGAGGAACTCGGCGATCTGCGCGACGACGCTCTCGGGCTCGTCCCACCACACCACGTGGCCGGCGCCGGGAATCGGTCGATACTCCGCCGAAGGGAAGAGCGCCGCATACTCGTACGCCTCGGCGTAGGAGACGATGGGATCGCACTGCCCGTGCAAGACGAGGACCGGCGCGTGCATGCCCGACATGTTCGCGCGGCCGTCGCAGCGCGTGGGGCAGCGGCCGCCTGAGACGCTCGCGTAGAAGCCCGCGCCGCCTTGGCCGAGCGGCACGTTCGCGGGATCGCACGACAGGTGCTCGAGGCGCTCGACCGCGAGATCGTTCATCACGCCGTCGGCCTCGAGGTCGCTCATCAACTTCACGTTGCAGGCGCGCGCCAGGATGACGGCGAGCACCGCGCGCACCGGCAACCCGGACCAGAGCCCCGGCGCCCGCGCGGCGAACCCCGGCGGCAACGTGAAGACGAGGCCGGGAGGAATCGGATAGGCCGCGAGCGCCGCGTTCTCGCCGTCGGCGTCGTAGAGCACCGGCTCGATCGCGGCCGGCGCGCAGAGGACGAGCCGTTCGATCAACTCCGGGTGCGCGATCGCGAACGCCGCGGCGAGTCGGCCGCCGAACGACTGACCGATGAGGACCACGCGAGGCGCGCCGATCTTCTTCGTCACGATCTCGAGGAGATCCTCCACGTTGCCGGGAAACGAGTGGTCGAGCGGATGGGGAAGTCGATCGGAAAGGCCGGAGCCGGCCTGGTCGTAGAAGTAAACGTCGCGGCCGCCGTCAGCAAGCGCGCCGAGCGTCGCGATCGTCGACGAATGCACGTACGCGCCCGGGCCGCCGTGGACGAAGACGATCGGCGCCTTCGCGACGACGGCGTCGCGCGCGTCGACGCGGGAATACGCGATGCGATGGCCGTTGGCGAGAAGCCAGTACTGCGTGTCGCTGCGCGCCTCGATGCGGGGATTCGACGAGTGCAACGGGATGAGGCACCAGGCCAACAGCCCGACAACGCCGGCCGCGATCGCCGCGAAGGCGTAGCGGGTGATGCGGCGCAGCAGTCGTCGTCGTCGCGTGCGTCGCTCCGTCGCCATTGTGGCGCGGGCGTCGCGCGGGGTGTTCTGCACCGAGAGACTATCGCAGGGTTTCGGCGCGCCCGGCGCGACATTGCGCGAATCCCGGCGAAATCACGCGTGCGCCGCAGCGCGTGCCGACGCGCGGATCGGAAGGCGCGCCTCAAGCGCGCGTTGCAGGTCGTCGAGAACTGCGCCTCGCGCGCGGCACGACACGGCGAGGACCGGCTCGCCGCGCTTGTCCAGCCCGCCGAGGACGAGCGTCGTCCGCGAGCGCCGGCACGCGAAGGTTGCGGCATCGCTCGCACGGACGACGAGTCCAGGTCCCGTCGTGAGGACGACGATGCGGTCGGCCATCTCGACGACGAGGGCTCGCGGCCGACCAACGGCCATCAGCGACCTCACCGACACCGCGATGATCGCGATGCCAATTACGACGAAAAGCGGCCACCATGGGTACCCGTCGGTGTCCGTCGCGAGCGCCTGTGGCGGGGCAGTGACGACGAGATAGATCATGCCGGTGAGCATGATCACGGATCCGAGAGTGCGCAACCATTCCTTCCTCGTTCGCCCCGGTTGGACGCGGGCGAGGAGCCGTGACGCCACGGGCGCAAGGAGGTAGCGGAGAAACGGTGAGGACACGGAGGTGGTGATCTCCTCGCGCGTGCTCCACGTCGCGTCGCGAATGGGAATGACCGTCCATCCGGGGTCCCAGCCCGCGGCACCGCACGGGCAGCGGTCCGCCGCGCGTTCGATGGGGCGTCCGGCGCCGCAGACGGTGCACTCGATCTCGAGGTCTTCCGAAAGGAAGCGTCGCATCAGGCGAACGGCGATCTCCTCGGAATTGACGCTCGACGCCTGACGCAGGGTGTCGACCAGATCGAGGGCGCCCTGATGGGCGAGCTCGCGGATGCAGTCGGCGAAGATGCGGGCGTCGGCCTCGGTCGCGTCGCAGCGCATGCGGCGGAACGACGACGCCTGCGTTCGACCCTCAAGCGTCATGCCGACGTAGCCCTCGATGGAGCGATCGACGTGGCAAGCGCGAATGCTCGACCAGGGAAGCGTGAGCGTCTTCCCCGGAAGCGTCACCTGAAGTCCGCTTTCCTCGAATCTCCACGTTGCAGGGACTTCCTGGCGCGCCTTCCAGTGGGCGAGGAGGAAGCCCCCGAGCAGGACGACGGCCTGCATCGCACAGAACGACTCCCGTATCAGCGGCACCTCAAGTCGGTTGAGCACGAACCACGCCAACGCGGTTGGCCCCAGGACCGCGAATACGTATCCCCATGAGAACGCCCGTCGCTCCCCACCGGAGATCTCGCGCCGTGCGAGCGGCGACGGCGTGCCGCACTCGGGGCACGGTGTCGCGATGGGCAGGCCAGTGCGCGGATATCCGCACCTGGTGCAGGGATGCTCGCTCGTGTGCTCGGGCGCCACGGCTGCGATCGTACCCCGCGGGCGGCACTCCACGTTGCATCGCGTGCAACGCGGAGCGTCCGGAAAACGCCGCACGCCGGTCGCACTTGCGTGCGCCGGCGTGCGGGTTCCTCTCCGGATCGGAAGGTTCGGTCAGATCAGCTCCAGGCGCCCAGCAGGATCGCGAGATCCGCGCCGTTCACGATGCAGTCGACGTTCAGGTCGGCGAGTTCGCTCGAGGTGCCCCACGCCCCGAGCAGGATCCCGAGGTCGGCGCCGTCGACCACGCCGTCGTCGTTCAGGTCGGCGTCGGGAAGGCCGAGCGCCTGCTTCTCGAACGCGCCGACGTCGATCGCGCCCGCACCGAGCCCTGTGTTCCCGACCGGCAGGTCGACGTTGCGGATGCCGCCGGCGAAGTCCTCGTTGAGCGCTTCCGCGGTGTTGCCGTCGTCGTCGTAGTCGAGGACGTCGGCATACGACACCGTGTTGTCGCCGGCGTCGACGAGATCGGAGCAGGCTGCAACGGAGAAGTCGTCGTCGATCGTGCCTGCAACGTTGTCCGCGCCGTTGGCGTCGACCACGCCGCCGTCGGAACCGATCGGGAAGCAGTTGACGTCGTTCGGGAACGAGCCGTTGAAGCCCTGGATCGCGCAGCACGAGATGACGGCGTTGATGATCCCGTCGCCCGAGGGCTTGCCGATCTGCGCGGGCTGTCCCGTCAATCCGTTGCCGACGTTGCCGAAGACGAGGCAACTGCGAATCTCGCCGTCCGACCCGTCGCCGCGGATGCCGGCGCCCGAGTTGAAGCCGGCGCTCGTGTTGAAGGCGACCGTGCAGCTCGTGATGCGGGCGTCGGTGAATGTGTAGTCGACGCCGAAGTTGAGATTGCCGTGCACGATGCAGTTGTCGAGGACGGGCTTCGCGGCCGAGTTTCCGGTGAACTTCACGCCGTTCACGTTGTCGACGATGCGGCAGTTGCGGATCGTCGGGCTCGCGTTGTTCAGGCAGTGGATGCCGCCGGCAGGCCCGTCGGCGCCGCGGGTGACGATGAAGCCGTCGAGCACGGTGTCGTTGCCGTAGGTGGCGCCGTTCGCGAGGACGACGGTGTCGGTGTTGTCGAAGGTGGCCGACTGGTTTCCGATCTCGCCCGAGAGGATGGTCGGATGCGCGACCCAGTCGCGTTGCGAGCGTTCGACCTCGCCGCCGGCGAAGCCGCCGTACATCTGGCCTTGGAAGGGGAGGACGAAGGAGATCGTCTGGTTCGTCGAGGTGGTCGGCTTGTAGGTGCCTTCGGCGACCCAGATCTCGCCGGGCCCGCCGAACTTCACGTCGTTCAACTCCTGGATCGCACTCTGGAGGTTCGTGTATGCGTCGGTCCAGTTGACGCCGGTGTTGGCGCCGGTGGCGTCCTTGTCGACGAGGATCGTGCGCGGCCGGGCGAACTCGAACGCGCCGATGTCCGGAGCGGGGGTAAGCGCCCCCGGCCCGTTCGGCACGAGGAAGTCTTCGACGCGGCGCGGCGATCCCCCCAAGTCGAGCGAGAGCTGTTCGTTCGTGATGCCGTCGCCGTCGAGATCCGCCGCATCGGAGGGGATGTTCGAGGTGCTTCCGCGATCGATGCACGGAGAGGATCCGCGGAGGGCGAGCTTGTCGTCGATCGTGCCGATCAGGCCGTCCGCGCCGTCGCGGTCGACGAACAGGGGATCGGCGTTCACCGCGTTCGACCCGAGCCCGCCGGTGATATTCGACGTGTTGATGAAGACGGTGGAGTTGACGGTCGTCACCTGCGACGCGGGGGCGGCCGCCGTTCCGACGTTGTCGCGAATGATGCAGCTTGCGATCGTCGACGCCGTCCCTGCGTTCAGGAAGCGCAGCCCGCCCGACGGACCGCCGATCGACACGTTGTTCACGATCGTGCAGAAGAAGAAGCGCGCCGCGCCGTTCTGGATCTCGGCCGCCGCGCCCGTTCCGTTCGACGTGTTGCCGACGAAGGTGCAGTTGGAGAAGAGCATCGGGGCGTCGCCGAAATGCACGGAGAAGGCGCCGCCGCCGCTACTGCTGGCGTTATTCCCGAAGAGCCGGCAATCGACCACGATCGGGGATCCGTTCGAACGGATGCCGCCGCCGAAGTCGTCGGTCCCCGGACCGTTCGCGTTGCCGCCGGTGATGGCGAAGCCCGAAAGGACCGTGGAGTCGTCGACCGCTTCGAATCGAACGACGTGAAACGAGTTGTCCGCGTTGCTGGCGCCGCCGATCTCGCCTGAGAGGATCGTCGGGTTGGAGAGCGGGTCGCGCTCGTCAAAGGCGCCGCCCGCGACGAATCCGCCGTAGACCTTCACGCCGTTCGGGATGACGAAGCTCGCCGTACGGTCCGTCGTCGCCGTCGGCTTGTAGGTGCCGGCCGCGACATAGATCGCGTCGCCGGCAACGACGGTGCCGAGCGCCTGTTGAAGACTCTTGTACGCGAAGGCCCAGCTTCCGCCGGTCTGGAAGCCGAGCGGAAGTGCCTGGTTCGCGTTGACGAAGATGACGTCGGCCGACGCCGCGCCGGAAGCGACGAGCGGCAGCGCGAGCGTGAGCGAGTGGAGACGGCGCATGTCTGTGAGACTCCGGAAGGACGGTTGAGCGTGCAGAGAACCCGCCGGCGACGAGATGCCGGCCGCGGTCTTCACGACAACGGCGCGTCCCCGGGATCACGCAATCAGCCGCTTCAGGAGCGAGCTACTCCTTGAAGAAGTAGCGACAGGTCCGGTCGGCGTGGTGGAGCATGGGATCGAACCCGATGCTCGCGAGGTACTCGTCGACCGCCTTCTTGCAGCCTTCCCAGTCGCCGTAGTCGTCAATCACGATCGCGCCGCCCTTCGCGACCAGCGGGTAGAGGTGGTCGAGGCAGACCTTGGTCGACTCGTACCAGTCGCCGTCGAGGCGAAGGATCGCGATCTGCTTCGGCTGCGTCACCGGAACGGTGTTCTGGAACCAGCCCTTGACGACGTGGGTGCGATCGCGCGGGAATCGGAGTTTCCCGAGGAGCTCGAGCACGTACGACTCTTCGGCGACGAGGCAGTTCGTGGTTTGCAGCGAGCCGTCATCCTTGCCGCCGACGTAGTTCTTCGCCGCGACGCCGTCGATCGCGAGGGGGGCGGGGATGCCTTCGAACGAGTCGTAGAGCCAGAGGTCTCGGGGCTTCTTGCCGTAACTCAGGTTCACGGCAGCCATGACGCCGGACGAGCCCCCGCGCCAGACGCCGCACTCGACGAGGTCACCCGGGATCCCGCGGCGCTCGACGTAACGGCAGACCTGGTAGAGCGACATGAGTCGCTCGAGGTTCGTCATCGTGTAGGGGGCGACGGTGCGAAGGATCGGGAGGGCGTCGGTTTGGCCGTCGTAGGTTCGGACCGAAAAGTCGACGAGGTCGATCATGTCGGCGCCGACGTTTTGCCCCATTCGGAGCGAGCCTTTCCGCACGAGACGCAGTCCGAGCGGCCCGAGGAGTCCGTTGGCAATCGACGCAGCGGACGACTTCAGTCCCATGGCGAGTTCCTCGTGAGGCAGGTTGGGGGCCGCGGCCGGAGGCTGCGGGTGTGGAGGAGGCGTGGTCGCCGTCCGCGTGCGGCAGCGTACCCACGCGCCCCACGGGCACACCGAATGTGGCCCCGCCCAATTATCGGGACGTCGATGGTGCTGGGCGGGGGGCCGTGAGGCGCGGTGCAGGTCGCGCGCGGCGAGCGAGTCCGCGCCGCCCGCGCGCCGCATGTACACCGAATGTGGCCCCGCCTAATTATCGGGACGTATGCGCATCGGGGGATGGGGGGCGTTGGTACGCTCCGCCGCATGAACGGCCACGACTCGCCCCGCACCGGTGCGGGCGAACCGCTGGTGACGGTGCACTGTCGCGACCTTGCCAGCCGCGACATCGATACCAAACGCCTCGCGAGCCGCCTCGCCGCCGCGGCGCAGCGGGCTCGACCTCCGCAACTCGCTAACTCCGTGGGGGCCGGCCTCGAGGGCACCTCCTCGCCGCCCGCGCCTCCCGCCGGCCGTCCGATCGCACGTATCGATGTCCTCATCGTCGGCGACCGCGAGATGTCGCTCTACCACGAGCGTTTCTCGGGCGTACCGGGAACGACCGATGTCCTGACCTTTCCCGCCTCCGGTCCGGACGAGCCGACCGAAGTCGATATCGTCGTTTGTGCCGATGAAGCCCGCCGCCGCGCGAGCGAGTTCGGACACGACCTCGGCCGCGAACTCCTCCTCTACGGGATCCACGGCGTTCTGCACTGCCTGGGCTACGACGACCACGATCCCGACTCGTACGAACGTATGCACGCCGAAGAAGACCGGATCCTCACCGACCTAGGCCTTGGCCGCGTGTTCCGACCCCAGACGGCGGACACGGAGTCGGGTGCCGGAGTGCCTCCCCAACGACCGACATCCGACCGCGGCCACGGGAGCAAGGGGTCGACGCAGCCATGACCGGCTCGCTCATCGCTGCCCTCGTGGTGGTGCTCGCCATCACGAGCTACCTCTCCGCGCTGAACCTCGCGCTGACGGTGGCCAGCCGCTCCGCGCTTGAGCGGCGGCTCGCGACGTCCGGTCGCCTCTCGGCTCGAGCGTGGGTCCTCGATCGCCTGGCCGAGTCGGCCCACGCGGTCGCACTCTTCCGCACCGCCGGGCGCGTGACCTCGTTCTCCCTGATCCTCATCGCCTACGCCGGGTTCGGCGAGGACGCCTCGCTCACGGCGGGCACCCTTGGCGCGACGGTCGCGACGAGCGTCATCGTCGTCTGGTTCACCACGAGCGCCATCGCGGCCGCGGTCGCGCGCCACGTGCCGAACGGCCTCATCGCGTCGAGCGTTCCGCTTCTTCGGGTTCTCAATCTTCTTGCCTGGCCCTTCCTGACGCTCGTCGACATCGTGGACGAGGCGGTGCGACGCTTGAGCGGCGCCGACGACCGCGAGGACATCGAGGCCGAGGACGACCTTCTCCTCACGATCGAAGACTCGCGGAAGGACGGCGACCTCGACCCGCTCTCCGCCCGCATCCTCGAGAACGTGGTGGAGTTCCGCTCGACGACCGTCTCGAGCGTGATGACGCCGCGCACGAACATCATCGGGCTCGAGTACACCGACGACCTCGACCGCATCCGCGCGTTCCTCGCCGACGCCGGCCACTCGCGCGTTCCGGTCTACGACGAGAGCCTCGACTCGATCATGGGCGTCCTGTACGCGAAGGATCTCGTGCGCTATCTCGGCACCGACGCGCCGGAGTTCCGGCTGAAGCCGCTCCTGCGCGAGCCGATCCGCGTGCCCGAGTCGAAGCCGGTCCGCGAGCTGCTGCTCGAGTTTCAGCACGCCGAAGTGCACTTGGCGATCGTGGTCGACGAGTACGGCGGCACGAGCGGCCTCGCCACCATCGAGGACGTCCTCGAGGAGATCGTGGGCGAGATCAACGACGAGCACGACGTCGACTCCGACGAAGGGCTCGATCTCAAGCCGCTCGGTCCCGACCGTTGGGAGTTCTCGGGCCGCTATCGCGTCGACGACATCAACGCCGCGCTCGAACTCGGGATCCCGGAGGACGACGACTACGACACCGTCGCGGGCTTCCTCCTCAAGTCGTTCGGCCGGATCCCGCGGACCGGCGAGACCTACCGCTACGACAACGGCGACGCGAGCGCGTCGTTCGAGGTTGCGGCCGCGACACCGACCCAGATCGTGCTCGTTCGCGTGACCCGTCACGCCGGCACACCCGGTGCGGAAGCCGAAGGGGCTGCGGCGGCGAACTCGTGACGACCGGCGTGACGCGGCCCGGTCGCTTCCGCGGGCGGCTCGCGCGGGTGCCGCGCATAATCCGGACTCGGCGATGAAACGCAGCGAACGCACTCCCGAAGAAGGCCGGGTTCCAGCGCCGCCCGACGGGCGGTCGGCGCGTTCGAGCGGGGCCGGCGATCCGCCGCCCTTCGAACCGGTCGCCTTCGCGAACACCGATCGCCGAGGCACTGCGGACGCGGCCGTCGGTCGTCAGGAGTCGAATCCGATGCAGGGCACCGCCTTTTCCGCGTCGAAGCCTCCGTTCCCAGAACCGCCGCGCGGACCGCTCGAGCCGTACTGGGTCGAGAATCGGCTCGTCGACCCGCGCGTGAGCGACGGTGATCGGACCGTCGCAGCCTTCATCCATCTCTGGTGGATCCTGATCCCGGTCATCGGACCGCTCGCGGCGGCGATTCCGCTGGTCGCGTGGATGGCCCGGCAGTCGTCGAGTCCGTTCGTCGACGACCACGGCCGCGAGGCGATCAACCTTCAGCTCACGACGCTCCTCTTCCTGCTCCCGCCGCTCTGGCCGGTGCTCGTTCCGTGGGCCATCTATCTCCTCGTGGCCTCGCTTCGCGCGACGATGGCGAGTTCACGACGTGAGTACTTCCGCTACCCGATGATCTTCCGACCGCTCGGGTGAGAGGCGACTCCGTCGAACTCCCCACGGCGGCGCACGATTCGGAGCGCGGCGACCCTCGCCTCTGCAGTGGGGGACTTGCCTAACACAGTACTGCTGTGCGTCGGCGGCAACGTCGATACGGTACGATTCGCTCGTGCTCCCGAACGAACCACCGCAGGACGCCTCGACCGATCGGGTCGAAGCCGCACTCGTCGAGCGCATGCGCGCCGGCGATCGCGACGCCGCGGTCACGTACATCTGGGCGCGCCGGGACGAGATCCTCTCGATCGCGCGACGGACGATCCGTCCCGACGATCACGTCGACCGCGATCCCGAGGACATCTTCTCGACGATGCTGCGCCGCTGGGACCGCATCGTGGGCAAGGGCCTCTTCACCGCGAAGAACTCGAACGAGGCGACGCGGCTCCTCTTCGCGATGATGCACCGCACGATCGCCAACGTCTTCCGCCGCGGCAAGGTGCGTCGCGACAACGCGCATCGGTCGGTCGTCGACGAGGAGGTCCTCGACCGCATGCAGGACTTCGACCGCGGCGCGCTTCGCTCGATCGTCGCGGCGCTCAAGGCCGACGAGTACGACCTCCTCGTCTGCAAGATGCAGGGGATGCGCTCGGCGGAGATCGCCGTGCGCCTCGGCATCACCGACGAAAACGTGCGCCGGCGATGGCACGACCTTCGGCACAAGCTGCTCGCGCAGCTGCTCGGCTCGAACTGACCGTCCGCGCGGTCACGGGCACGCCCGCAACGCGGTGTCGGCGACCTTCGCCGACCAGAGCGCGACGAACCGCGACGACGAGCGCTGGTTGGCGTCGACGATCGCCGCGATGAGTTCGCACGTCACCTCCGCGCCGGCGGCGTCGCCGCGCGCCTTGCGGATCGTGGCGTCGTCGACGAGGGAATCGATCAGCGGTCGGGCCGCCAAGCCGCGCAGTTCGACGACCTGCGCGGCTTCGGCCCGATCGGCGTCTCCGAGCGACGCGAACTCCGCCGCGGAGAGCGTCTCGATGCGGAGGTTGTCCGGCGTGCGCGGCGCGGATCGCAGGAGCGCCACTGCGTCGGCGTCGCGGCCCGCCGCGGCCAGGTCGATCGCGCGATGCAGGTCGTTCACGGACTGCGCGTAGCGGGCGAGCTTCGCCTCGATTGCGGTCTGCGCCGCGGGAAGCGGCGCCGGCCGACCATCGCAGCCGACGATCGCGGCGGTCGCGAGGAGTGGCGCGGCAAGCGCGGACGTGAAACGACGAGAACGCATGATCGCGGAGACCTGCGCGGAGCGTACCCGCGGCGCGCAAATGGAACCGCGGCTCCGGCGAAATCGCCCCGTTGGCGAATCGTCGGTGCCGCGGTCCAGTGGGGATGCCTTCGTTCCCTCGCCAGTGCGCGAGGGAGGAGGGGGCCGGATCGGGAGACGGGAACGAATGCCGTCTCCCGATCGGCGAACTCGTCGAGGAGAGAGAGGAGATCCGACGAGTCCGCGTTCGGCCGGGGAGTGAGTCGTTAGCGAAGCTCCTCGAATTCGCCGAGGTCGGCGTTGTAGACAAGCTTGGCCTGCGCCTGATCAACCCAGAGCTGACGATCGTTGACCGGGCCGTTCACCGCCAGCATGTTGAGCTGGAAGGTGATCGTGTGAAGCAGCATGCCGTCCATCGGGCGGTACTCCGAGAGCCGCACGACGCGGGGGAGCCGCAACGTGGTCTCGGTCGCCTGGGCCGCGAGCGACGTGTTGGCCTTCGCGCCGTCGACGGGCTCCCAGTTGTCGAACTCGGCCCGCGAGAGGACGACGCCGTCGTCGCTGACGCGGTCGATGCGGAGGAGCCGGTCGCGCTGGCCGGCTGCAACGACGAGTTCGTGGTGGTAGGGGATGCCGTAGACGACGTCGCCGCGAACCGTGGCGACCTCGCAGTCGACCGTGTCGACGACGCGTCGCGTCCAGGCGCTCGCCGGAATCGAGAGCTGCGCGTCGGTGAGCGAGCGGAGATCGCTCAACTTGACGGCGCGATCGAGGTTCGTGTCGTTGACCGGCATCGCCCAGCTCGCGAGCGCGAAGAGCGGATTCGGCAGCGCCATTCCGATCGAGCGCGGCTCGCCGGCGTCGGTCACCGAGAACTGGTTGTCGCCCGAGCGCGACACGAGCCGTTGCGTGCCGTCGAAGGCGACTTCGGTGTTCATGCCGACGAAGCGATCGCTGTCGAGGTACGAGCGCACGTGCCAAGCGTTGTCGACGCTCGTGTAGGAGAAGAAGCCGAGCGTCGGGAAGCCGTCCGCCCGGGCGGTGTCGTGGGTGCGCGGATCGACGGAGACGAATTGCACCGTCGCTTCGACGACGAGCGACGAGACGTCACGCAGGGATCGCGTCACGCTTCCGGGGCCATTTGCCTCGGAAGAACCCGCGACGCCAGTCCCGACGAGGGCAAGCCCCGTCAGGACGAGCGGCGCCGCGAGCAGAGAGGAGACCAGAGGACGATGCAGCGAGCATCGGATGAAGTTAAGCATGGGAGTCGTTCCTGAGAGTGCACGCGGTGTTCACCACGCGCGAATGTCGAACGAAGAGAAGTCTGAGACGAGCCGAGCGGTCAGGGGCAGGCTGGTGACGGAATGCCCGAGGCTGCGCCGCACGCGATGGTGATGCCGGTCAGCCCTGGTCGGTATCCGCACGGCTCGGGTGTCTGAAGCATGAGATCGGTTCCGGAGACATCCGTCCCATCCGTGCAGGGGCCGACCATCGTGTTGCGCATGCAGCTCGCGTCTTCGGCGATCGGGAAGAGGATTCGCTTCCCGCATCCGAGCGCCTCGGGTTGGGCGATGGCGCCGTCGACCCGCGAGCCGACTAACACTGTGCTGAGCGTGACGAAGAGGGCCGTCACTCCGAGGTATCCCGCGACTGATTGGGCGTACGGTCCGAAACGAATGCCGGCTCCTGCGCGTGGGACGCGCGACGAGACGCCGAATCTCGTCGCTTGTTCGGAAGGCGGCGGCGTGTCCAGGCGCTCGGCCATGGACGGACCGACTTCCGAATCCCCACGAGGAGCACTGCTGCGGGCTGTCGATGGCGATATCCCCGCCATCGCGCTCAGACTGCGCGACATGGTGCTTCTCTTTCTGGATCGCAACTCCTCGATCCACTAGGTCATCCCCCGAGACGCGCACACGTGAGCCCGTCTGGGAGAGAATTTGAAAAATTGATGCTACGGCCCCGTAGCGGCCGGCGGGACCGATGTTCTTGGTCCTTGCAGTAGGACTTCGATTTCGGTCTGGATGCGCCTGAGCATCGCGCTCGTGCGCGTGTCCGCACCTTGCGGCCCCTTCCAACCTTGGACGATCGCCGCTTCGAGCCAATCGTTCATGCGCCGCAGCTCTGCGACGTTCGGCGCCGGAGCCTCGTCGCCCGTGAGCGATGGCTGTATCCGCATCCAGCGCGCCGCGGCGACAAGCCCCTTGAGTCGATTCATCCAGCGCGGGTCGTAGGTCGAGAGTCGCGCGAGACTCTCGCCTTCGGCCATCGCGCCCTCGGCGAGCGGAAGCCATCGATCGGCGGCCTCAAGGTCGCGAACGTCGAGCGCCAAGCTCGCGGCGAGAAGCGACACCGTCCAACGGCTCACCGGATCGGCGGCGACGACGACTGGGGCGCGCTCGTCGACCCACGCGAGCGCGGAGACCGGATCGACCGAGGGCAGCGCAAAATCCGCGCTTCGCCCTTGGGCGGCAACGACGAGTATGGTGGGATCGGTCGGCAAGGCGCCGAGCGTCGACGCGATGATCTCGGTCTCGACGTCGGAACCGAGCGCCACCGCGACCGGCGGCGTTCGCGGCGCGAAGCGCCAGACGAGGAATGCCGTGAGGAGCACCGCCACGGTGCCGATCCCGATTGCCACGCCGATGCGGCCGCGCCGTCCGCGGGCAAGCCATGACGCCAAGGCGGTTTCGACCTCGTGGGCGGTCGGCCGATTCGCCGGCACGATCGCCATCGTCTGTCGGATGAGGTCGACGATCTCGGGATCGATGCCGGCCGTCAGGAGGGCGCGGCGTCGGCGGTTGTCCGCTTCGGCATGTCGCCGATGCGACGCCAGGATGTCACCGCGGGTCGAACCGTATGGAGGTTCGCCGGTCGCTAGCCAATAGAGGACGGCGCCGAGGCCGGCGACGTCGGCCGGGCCGTCGGGCGGCGTGTTCTGCCAACGCTCCGGCGCCATGAACGCCGGGGTGCCGCCCGGATCGATCTCGTCGGTCGCGAGCACGGCGCAGCCGAAGTCGGCGAGGATCGCGCGGTTGCCCGAGTCGATCAGGATGTTCTGCGGGCTCACGTCGCAATGGAGGAGCCGCGCGCCATGGACCGCCACGAGCGAATGGGCCACGTCGCGTCCGATGTAGGCGAGGAGGCGCGACGACAGCTCGCGCTGGTGACCGACGCGCCACGAGCGAAGGTCGGTCGCCCGAAGGAGCGGCATCACGAGATACGGCCACCCTTCGGCAGTGCGGCCGACGTCCAAGATCGTGATGACGGAGGTGTCTTGGGCGAGGCGCGTGCGCCGCGCTTCGACCAGCGCCTGGTTCGCGCCGCTCGGGTCGGCGTCGACGGGATAGAGCTTCACGGCGACGGTGGGTTCGGGCACGTCCGCGCCGAGCCGCCGATCGCGAGCGCGGAAGACCGCCGCCTGTACGCCGCTGCCGATGCGCGAGACGAGTTCGTAGCGCCCCTTGCCGTCGGCGAGCAGTTCGCCGAGGAAGTACGGAAGCGCGGGATCCGGGAGCGGCCCGCTCGGCGCCGTGACCGACGAGAAGAAGAGCGCCGCGGGGCCGGACGGGGGACCCGAGCCCGGACCGGACGCCGAGTCCGCCTTCGGCGTTGCATCGGCGTCCGACGGCTGCGGCGGCGCGGTGTCCGCGTCGTCCGGATCCTTCGGTGTCTCGTGGTCCGCCGCGCTCATACGTCCATCATGAAGCGAGAAGGACGCGAAAACGAGCGTCGTCCTACGCAAACCGTTCTCGAAGTCGGCGAGTTTCGCGCGTCGCCGCGAGGCCTCCTCGTCGTCGAGCTTCCGTATACTCCGCCGCCATGCCGCTCCTCGAGGCCACCGGCCTCATCAAGAGTTACAACGATCGCCGCGTGGTCGACGGTGTGTCGTTCGTCGTCGAGCCGGGGGAGGTGGTCGGGCTCCTCGGGCGAAATGGCGCGGGCAAGACCACGTCCTTTCGCATGGCGATCGGCATGATCGGCCCCGAGGGGGGCAAGGTCATGTTCAACGGGCGGGATGTCACGTTCCTCCCGATGTACAAACACGCCCTCGCGGGCATGGGGTACCTGAGTCAGGAGCCGAGCGTCTTCCAGCGCCTGACCTGCGAACAGAATCTCTTGGCGATTCTTGAATTGCAGCCGCTCTCCCGTGACGCCCGCCGACGCAGGGCCAACGAACTCCTCGAGCAGTTCAGCCTCCAGCACAAGGCGAAGGAAGAGGCCCGCACGTGCTCGGGGGGCGAACGCCGCCGCCTCGAGATCGCCCGGGCGCTCATCACGAAGCCACGGCTGATGCTCTTGGACGAGCCGTTCGCGGCGGTCGATCCGCACACCGTCGAAGAGCTGCAGGCCGAGGTCCGCCGCCTCGCCGACGACGGCATCGCGATGCTCGTCACCGACCACAACGTGCAGCAGACGCTCCGGATCTGCGACCGAGCCTACATCATCCATAACGGCAAGAACCTGAAGGACGGCGAGCCGCGCTTCCTGATCAACGACCCCGAGGTTCGCGACGCGTATCTTGCGAGCACGTTCCGCGGCGACGAGTTCGGATGAGAAGGATTCAGGATTGAGGAGTCAGGATTCAGGGTGAAAACACCTGGAGGTCCAGACGCTCTCTTTTCACTGACTCCTGACTCCTGACTCCTGACTCCCAACTCCGCCGCTCAATCCCCGATCCTTGCTCCTCCTCCCATGCTCCGCCCCCCGCATCTCCTCGTTGCAGCTCTCGTCGCCGTCGCCGCCGCGGGCATGACCGGCTGCGTGCGGCGGACGGTGTCGATCACGAGCGAGCCGTCGGGGGCGCTCGTTCTCGTCAACGACCGCGAAGTCGGCCGCACGCCGTGCAGCTTCGACTTCACGTACTACGGCACCTACGACGTCCAGCTCTCCTACGAGGGATACGAGCCGGTGTCGACGAGCGCCGACGCGAACGCGCCGTGGTGGGACACGATCCCGATCGACGCGGTCTCCGAGGCGATCCCCGCGAACCTTCAGACGAAGAACGCGTGGCACTTCACGCTCGTGCCGATCGTGCACGACCGCGAGGCGCTCCTCGCCCGCGCCCGCGAACTCAGGTCGGCGATAGCGCCGGAGGACGCGCCGATTGCGGAATCGGCGACGGACGCGGCGACGACGACTCCGAACTCCGGCGAAGCGCCCGCGACAAGTCCTCGATGAGGTCTTGGGGGTCTTCGAGGCCGATCGAGAGACGGATCAGGTCTTCGGGAAGCGTGCGCTCCGCCGCCGGAATGCTCGCATGCGACATGCGGCAGGGGAGACTCGCCGTGCTCGCGATACTGCCGAAACTCACGGCGATCGCGAAGCGCTTGAGCGATTCGACGAGCGCCACGCTCCGCTCCACGTTGCCGGTCTCGAACGCAACGAGGACGCCCGCGCCGCTCGCCTGGCGCTGATGGCGCGCGCGATCGGGATGGTCGGCGAGCGACAGGTGCCGCACGCGCGTCGCCCCCGGCAACGCGGAGAGCACCTCCGCGACCCGCGCCGCGCTCGCGGCCTGGCGATCGAGCCGTACGCCCAGCGTGCGCATGCCGCGAAGAAGGAGCCACGCGTCGAACGGTCCAAGGACCGCGCCTTCGGCGTTGTGGTGAAACGCGAGCCGCGCCGCGACGCCCTCCTCGCGGGCGACCACGATGCCGGCCGTCACGTCGCCGTGGCCATTCAGGAGTTTCGTCGCGCTATGGACGACGAGATCGGCGCCATGCTCGATCGGCCGCTGGAACCACGGGCTCATCGCCGTGGCGTCGACCGCGAGAAGCGCGCCGGCGCGCCGGGCCGCGCGGGCAAGCGCCGCGAGGTCGGGCACGCGCAGGAGCGGATTCGTCACGCTCTCGACGAAGACGAGGCGTGTGCGAGGCGAGAGCGCCGCCTGCAACGCGGAGTCGTCGGCGTCGACGAGATTCGCATAGCGCACCGAGATCCCTCGCGGCTCGAACACGCGCGAGAAGAGGCGATGCGAGCCGCCGTAGAGGTCGTCGTGCGCGACGATCTCGTCGCCCGGCTTCAGGAGCCCGGCGACCGCCGCGATCGCCGCGACGCCGCTCGCGTACGCGAACGCGCGGCAACCGCCGTCGAGTTCGGCGCAGTGCCGCTCGAGCGTCTCGCGCGTCGGGTTGCCGCTGCGGGCGTAGTCGTAACGGCCGAAGCCTTCGGCCGACTCCTGCGCGAACGTCGCGGTCTGGTAGAGCGGAGGCGCGCTGGCGTGCCACGGATCGCCCGCGACATCCGGGAGCGCGACGACGCGGGTGTGCGGTCGGGCTGGTGTGGTCATCGCACACCTCCGGCCGTACGTGCGGCATTGCTCGCGACGAGGCGCTCGCAGGCGTCGAGCGCGTCGGCGATCACGCTGATCGCCGTCGGCCAGCGTCCGGCGCCGATGCCGCGCACGACGTGCGTCGCGCCGCGCGCGGTCGTGACTTCGAGCGCGTTGCCGCACGCGTGGCCCAGGGTCGCGAGCGTTCCCGCGACGGGTTCGGGCGCGACCGTCGCATGCACGCGCTCCGCGTCGCGCCACGCGCGGGCCACGAGGCGCACGCCCGCGTGGGCGTCGGCCGCGGTGAGCTCGCGCAGGCCGCGCGGCACCCGCGCGCACGGCGGCTCGCCGAACGCGGCCTCCGCAAGGATCGCGATCTTGTCGCAGGCGTCGATCCCGTCGAGGTCGCGGGACGGATCTGCCTCGGCATAGCCGCGGGCGATCGCGTCGCGGACGGCGTCGTCGAAGGCGGCGCCGCGGGCCACCGCGTTCGCGATCCATTGGCACGTGCCGTTCAGGATGCCCTCGAGTCGCACCACCGTCTCACCCGCCTCGCGCAGTCGGTCGAGGAGTTCGAGGCAGGGCACCGCGCCGCCGACCGCCGCCGAATGATGCAGCGAACCGCCGGTGCCGAGGGCGCATGCCGCGAGCGCCGCGCCCGACTCGGCGACGAGCGCCTTATTCGCCGTGACGAACGCCGCGCCGCGCGCGAGCGTCTCGCCCGCGATCGTGCGCGGCGGCTCGAGCCCGCCGATCACCTCGATCACGAGATCGGCGCGTGCGGCGAGGCGCCGCGCGTCGCTCGTGAGAAGGTCGTCGGGCACGCGACCGAAGTGCTCGCTGCAGCGCTCCCGCGCCGGATCGCGCACCGCGACGCCGACGAGCTCGAATCGGTCGGGCCGAGCGCGGAGATGGTCGTAGACGCCAAGGCCGACGACGCCGAGCCCGAGGAGCGCGACGCGCACGCGTCGTTGCGGCGTACGCGGCGCGAGCTCGTCGCGGTCGCCGCCGACGCGCGTGCCCGTCCCGCCGCCCCGACCGCACAGGGCGCGAATCCGAAACGCGGTGCCGGTCGCGGCCGCGTGATCGAGCGCCTTCCGCTGCACCACGCGCCCGCCGAGAGATCGCGCCGTGTCGAAGCGGAGCGACGCGAAGCGCCGCGGCTCGTCGCCGAGGCCGCGCGGGTCGCGCTCGTAGACGCCGTCGACGTCCTTCACGAGCGTGCACTCGGCGTCGAGCGCCGCCGCGAGCGCGATTGCGGTGAGGTCGGAGCCGCCGCGCCCGAGGAGCGTGAGCGCCCCGTGGTCGTCGGTGCCGACGAAGCCGGGGACGACGACCACGTCGGCGCCGCGCGCCGCCCGGCGGACCGCCTGCGGGTCGACCGATGCGATGCGCGCGTCGAGCGGGTCGCCCACGGTCGCGATGCCCACGTCGCGGGCGGGAATCGCCTTCGCCTCGAGGCCCGCACGCTGGAGTGCGAGCGTCACGCGCAGTGAACTTTCGACCTCGCCGATCGCGACGTACGCGGCTGCGTCGCTCGCGTGGCCGTCGGGATCGACATGGGCGAGAAGCGCGTCGGTGCGCCCGTGGAAGGCGCTCGTCACGACGACGAGGCGCTTGCCGCGACGGACGAGGCCGTACGCGTCCTGTGCGAGCCGGAGGAGATCGCGGTCGTCGCGAAGGACGGAGCCGCCGTATTTGACGACGTCGGTGATGCGGTTCGTGCGGTCGTGATCAGCCACAGGCCACCTCCTCGGCTGCAACGGGGAGTGCGGCGGCGCCGGCGCTCGCGGCGCACCGCGAGGCATCGAGCGCCTGAGCGAGATCGCGGCGAATGTCGTCGACGCCCTCGAGCCCGACCGACAGGCGCACGAGCCCGTCGGTGATGCCGATGGCGCGGCGCTCGGCCGGCGGCACGTCGCCGTGCGTCATCGTGACGGGATGCGTGAGGAGGCTCTCCGCGCCGCCGAGACTCTCGGCGACGGTGACGAGTTCGAGCCGCCGCGCGAAAGCGATCGCCGCGTCGCGGCCGCCCTCGAGCTCGAACGAAACCAAGCCGCCGTGGCCGTTCCTGTGCTGGCGTCGCGCGAGCTCGTGCCCGGCGTGCGTGCGCAGGCCGGGATAGAGGACCCGCGCGACGCCCGCCTGCCCGTCGAGCCATCGCGCGATCTCGAGCGCCGACGCCGCGTGCCGTTCGAGGCGCGTCGCGAGCGTCTTCGAGCCTTGCAGCGTCAGCCATGCGTCGAACGGCGCCTGGATCGAGCCGACCGACTTCCGCAGGAAGCGCAGCCGCTCGAGAAGCGCCGCATCGCGGGCCACGAGCGCGCCGCCGATCGTCGCGTGGTGGCCGTCGATCCACTTCGTCGTCGAGAGGAGCGACACGGTCGCGCCGAGGTCGAGCGGGCGCTGATGAAACGCGGTGAGGAACGTGTTGTCGACGGCGAGCGGGATCCGCGCCGCCGCCGCGAGTCGCGCGACGGCTGCAACGTCGACCACGTCGAGCGTCGGGTTCGCCGGCGTCTCGACGAGGATGAGCCGCGTGCGCGGCGTGATCGCGCTGCCGATCGCGCGGACGTCGGTCGCGTCGACGAATGACGCGGAGACGCCGAAGGGGGCGAGCACCTGGCGGAAGAGCCGCACGGTGCCGCCGTAGCAGGCGCGACTCACGATCGCGTGGTCGCCGCCGGCGAGCGTGGCGAGCGCGAGTGCGTGCGTGGCCGCCAATCCCGACGCGAACGCGACGGCGGGCGGCGCGTCTTCCAGCGCGCCGAGCGCGGTCTCGAGCGCGGCGACGGTGGGATTCGACGCCCGCGAATACGTGTGCTCCGCGGACTCGCCGGGCGCCGCTTGGGCGAACGTCGCCGACTGCACGATCGGCGGAAGGAGCGACGGGGCGCGGCTGTCGGCGCGACCCCATCCGCGCACGGCGCGGGTTTGGAACGATTGCAGCTCCGGCGACTGCCGAGCGGCTGCGTGCAGGCCGATGCGGCCTTCCGGAAACGACGACGACTCTGACATGCCTTGATCTCCAAGGCGTCATCAGAGAGGGACCGAACAGCGACGGATATCGCACGATGGCCAAGGACGACGACGTCGTTGGCGTTTTGTGAAGTTCGGAGTGCTCGGCACCAGTGTTTGGCACTGGGGGGCCGGTCCGCCTTCACCGCATCGTTCCCTTGGACGTTGGTTCGCCGGTTTTCACCGGGAAGAAACGCCGTCGGGATGGGCCTCGGCACCGTGATGTGTCGGTCGCGACTGTTCTTCGCGACGACGCACTCGGTTGCCGTTCGAGCCGATGAGGCCGGCTCGAAACTCTTGATACGCGAGGCCCAAGGTAGAAGCGCGCGCGGCGACTGTCAAGCGCCGCCCGTCGAACGCGTGCGCAGTCGCACTCGTCGTTGCAGCTTTGGGGTTGCAGCTTCGGGGTTGCAGCTCTGGGGTTGCAGCTTCGCGCGATCAGCGTCGCGCGTGCTCGTCGTGGCGACGCATGCCGCCGAGCTGGCGAAGGATCGCTTCGGTGCGCTCGATCGCGATGTCGATCGCCGACGTTCCGGTCACGGTGCGGATCGCGTCCTCGCGACCGGTCTCGCGCAGCTTCGCCTCGACCTGTTCACGGCCATGACGAAGCGCTTCGAGCGTGCGCACCGCTTCTTCAAAGAGGACGCGCGTGTCCGGATCAAGCGTCGCGGCGATCGCGGTGAACGCGTCGATGCGCAAAGGATTCGTTGGGTCGGCGACGCCAGCGCCCGTGCCGGCGGGCATCGCGGCCGGTGCCTCGACCTCGACGGCGTGCGACGAGTTTCCGTCGCGCGTGAGACGCAACGGGAAACCGCGAACAAACGAGGGAGACGTACCGGGCGAGGGGTGATTCATGGGCGAGGTCGTCGGGGTGACGCGACCCGGTCGCTGGGGGGAGGACCCAAGGGACAACCGGATCAGCGAGTGACGACGGAGCCGTCGGCGACGAGGTGTGCCCGAACCCGTACATCCATGAACGGGGCGCCGAGGGAACCCGCAACGGGGTTCGCCATCGGCAGAGCACACGGTCTCTGGCGATCCATCGCCGGAGATGATCGCAGGGGGGGGCGCTCGAGGCAAGTCGCGAGGGGAGACCGAAAGGGTTCAGGGTTCGGGGTTCAGGGTTCAGGGGCAGTAGGAGAGCGAATGAAGGTCCGACGTAAAAACAGCCCCGCCATGGGGGCGAAGTGCCTTTGGCTTGCCCCTGAACCCCGAACCCTGACCCCTGACCCGTTCTCCCTCCCCCTCACGCCACCCGAGCGAGACCCGTAAACGCCGACGGCTGCGCTTCCGGCACGAAGCTGCGGATCAGATCGACAAGGGCTTGGGCCTCGCGCGGACGGCGGGCCGCCGAGAGGCTGTGGACCATCTCGGCGATCTTCGTCGGTTCGGGGGTCGGGACGCCCCAGACCCGGATCGCGGAGTGTCGGGTGGGCCGTACCGCCTCGCCATCGGTGGCCAATTCCTCGAAGAGCTTCTCGCCCGGCCGGACGCCGGTGTAGGTGATCGCCACGTCGCCGATCGCCGGAGCGCCGGGCTCGGCCCCGCGCGGGATGAGGCCGTGCGCCCGGATGAACCGAGTCGCGAGGTCGACGATCCGGATCGGCTCGCCCATGTCGAGAAGGAAGACCTCGCCGGTCTCGCTCGTCGGGTCGTGGAGCGCCGCCGCCTGGATCACGAGCGCGGCGGCTTCGGGAATCGTCATGAAGTAGCGCGTCATGCGCGGATCGGTGACGGTGATCGGGCCGCCGTCGGCGAGCTGGCGCTTCCACGTTTCAAGCACGCTGCCCGAACTTCCGAGCACGTTGCCGAAGCGGACCATGGAGCACGTCGGAGACGCGCCCGTGGTGCGCGACGCCGCGCGGCCGTCCTTCCGCTGCGCATGCATCGCATGAACGTGTTGCACGTACTGCTCGGCGAGCCGCTTCGTCATGCCCATCACCGACGTCGGATTCACCGCCTTGTCGGTCGAGACCATCACGAACCGCTCCGCACCGCTCACGATCGCGGCGTCAACGGCGGAAATCGTGCCGAAGAGATTGCTGTCAAGCGCGCTCGCCGGATGGTCCTCGCTCATCGGCACATGCTTGTGCGCCGCGGCGTGGAAGACGACATTCGGGCGGATCGACGCGAAGAGCTCCTTCGTCGCAAGCGCGTCGACGACGTCATGCAGCGCCGCGTGTCGGCGCAGGCCCGGCCAGCGCCGCGCGATCTGCCGGTCGATCTCGAAGAGCGCGTTCTCGCTGCGCTCGACCATCACCAGTCGATCGGGCTGGAAGCGGGCGATGATGCGGCAGAGTTCGCTGCCGATCGAGCCGCCCGCGCCGGTGACGACGACGGTCTTCCCGCGAATGACGCGATCGATCGCGGCTTCGTCGAGTTCGCGCGGCGCGCGACCGATGAGCGTGCCGAGGTCGACGTCGAACTCGGTGCGCGGCCCGACGCCCGCAAGCTGGTCCTCGAGCGTGGGGAAGAAGCGATCCTTGACGGCGAGTCGTCGGAGGCGCGTGCGCAGCGCGGTGATGAGGTCGTGCATCGGCGCCGGCAAGCTCACGAGGGCGACGGACGGCCTCAGGCGTTCGCACGAGTCTTCGAGCGCGTCGAGCGAGCCGAGGATCGGAATGTCGCGCACGTGCTTCCGCGGCGGATCGCCGTACGGCCAGTCGTGCAGCAGGCAGCCGAGGACGACCGGCGGCTCGGGAAGGAGCGCCAGTTGCCGCTCGAGCGTGCGCACGGTCTGAACGGTGCCGATGAGAAGCGCGGTGGTCGCCATAGTGGGGAGTCGCGAGTCGAGAGGTGCGGGCGCCTCGGCGGCGAACGATGCGCGCGTGAGGGCGACCGTCGCCATCGGCGTTCCGGCGCCCGCGCTTCGCGGAGATCCGCAATGGCCGATAGTCTGTGCTCGGTTCTGCGCGACGGCGCAGGCTTATTGGCCTCGCCGACCCCGTCTGCACACGCCGCACCGCCCGCGCACGAACCCCGCACCCTCGCACGCGTCTACCTCACCTATGCATGTCCTCGTCACCGGCGGCGCCGGCTACATCGGTTCACACGCGACGCTCCGCCTCCTTGAAGACGGCCATCGCGTCACGGTCTACGACAACCTCGATCGCGGCCACCAGGCCACGGTCAAGATCCTTCAGGCCTTCGGCGGCGAGCGCTATCGCTTCGTGCGCGGCGACCTCCTCGAGACGGAGGCGTTGCGGACCGCGCTCGCGGGCGTCGACGCCGTCATGCATTTCGCGGCGCTCGCGCACGTCGGCGAGAGCGTGATCGACCCCTTCCGCTATTGGTCGGTGAATCTCGGCGGCACGCTGTCGCTCCTCACCGCGATGCGCGACGCGAAGACGCCGCGACTCGTCTTCAGCTCGACCTGCGCGACCTACGGCGAACCGCCGCCCGAGCGCATCCCGATCGCGGAAGACTGCCCGCAGGCGCCGGTGAATCCGTACGGCGCGTCGAAACTCGCGTGCGAGCGGCTCATCAAGGATGTCGCCGAGGCGCATCGCCGGAACGGCCTCCCGTTCGGCTTCGCGCTCTTGCGCTACTTCAACGTGTGCGGCTCGGATCCGAAGGCGCGGCTCGGCGAGGACCACGACCCCGAGACGCATCTCATTCCGATCTGCCTCGAGGTCGCGCTCGGCCAACGCAAGGAACTCACGGTCTTCGGCGAGGACTGGGACACCCCCGACGGCACCTGCATCCGCGACTACGTGCACGTGACCGATCTCGTCGACGCCCACGTGCGCGTGCTCGAGAAGCTCGCGCCGGGCGCGGAACTCATCTACAACGTCGGCACGGGGCAGGGGGCTTCGGTGCGCGAAGTCCTGAACGCCTGTCGGCGCGTGACTGGGCGGCCGGTGGCGGAGCGTCGCGGCGATCGACGGCCCGGCGATCCGCCGGCGCTTGTGAATTCGCCCGCAAAGATCCGCCGCGAGCTCGGCTGGACCGCCGCGCGCGCGAATCTCGACGTGATGATCGAGGACAGTTGGCGCTGGCGCAAGGACCATCCGCACGGCTACGGCGGAAGCCGCCGCTGACGCCGCGCGGCTTGCCGCTCGGATCGCGCGTCCGTACCTTGCAATTCGATGAACCCACTTCGCTCGTCGTTTCTCGCACCGGCTCCTCTCGCGCTGGCCCTCGCGCTGGCGATCGTGCCGACGGCGTTCGCGTCGGACTATCTCACGCTTCCGCCGGCGAACGGCATCCCGCTCTCGATCGCCGGACTCTCTGCCGACGACACCGCGTTGCAGCCGTCCTCGACCGCAGGGCCTGCAACGCCGAGTGCGGCGACCGCGCCCGCGCCCGACGCGAAGCGCTGGGGCGACGCGAACACCTTTGCGTTCAACCTCTCGCTCGGCTACGCCAACGACTTCGAAGACATCGGCATCGTCCCCGCGACGATCGGCGTCTCCTGGTTTCCGGTGCGACTCCTCTCGATCGACCTCGACGCCGAGGGCACGTTCGTCTCGCAGCCCGGGGACAACGCGGTCGGCGGCGGCCTCGCGCTCACGCTCCGCTGGCACTTCCTCGACTTCAAGACCTGGACCGTCTACGGCGACCTCGGCGTGGGCTTCCTCGCCCTGAGCGAGCCCGTCCCGGCCGGCGCCTCCGACTTCGTCTTCACTCCTCGCGCCGGCGTGGGCTGCTCGTTCGAGCTGAACGAGAAGACCCGCCTGCTCACCGGCGTGCGGTGGTTCCACATCTCGAACGCGCAGACCGCGAGTTCGAATCCGGGCGTCAACGCGCTCGAGGGATACGTCGGCATCAGCTTCGGCTTCTGACCTCGTGCGCGTTCGCCGCACCACTCGAGTCCCATGGATCTCCTCGCCGTCGGAAGTCTGTACATGCAGGAAGGCCCGACCGTGGCGGGGGGCTGCGTCGCCGACGTGGCCCGCGCCGCGCTCGCGGCGGGGCTCCGCGTTGCGGTGGCGACGCGCGTAGGTCTCGACAAAGGCGGTCGCGACGCGGTCGACGCGCTTCGAGCGGCCGGCGCCGACCTCTCGGCCGCGCAGACCGACCCCGACCTGCCGACGCCGAAGCGCGTGGTGCGTGGCGCGAACGTGCGGCTTGAGCCCTACGCGGCGTTCGACAACCTCCAGTTCGACTCCGACGTCGAAGCCCTCGCCCGCGCCGCCGAAGCGGTCGTGACCGACGCGTGCAGTCGCCGCCATGGGCAGGGGCGGAGCGCGATCGATCGCGTCCTCGTGACCGCGCCGAACGCCGTCCGCGTCATCGATCTCATCCGCCGCACGCCGCCCGACGACCGGCTCGATCGCGAGTGCGTCGGCAACGCGCTCGAACTCGCGCAGGTCTTCATCGTCGACGCCGTGGCGCTCCGTACGCTCGTTCCGGCGGTCGCCGAACCGATCGCCGCCGCCGAGCGTTTTGCATCGCTGGATCGCGCCCGCACCGTCGTCGCGCTGCTTGCGGACGCGACGGCGCTTCGCGGTCGTCACCGTGCTGATCTCGGGCCGATCGCCGCGGAGCGTTCACCGTCGGTGGCGGTCGCCGTCGCCAAGGCGCTCGTCTATGCGGAGTCGCTCGAGGAGGCGCTCGCGTCGCAACGTTCGAGCTGAGGCGGACACGTCGCGCGACAAAAAAAGTGCCGCTCGGATGCTCCGACACACCCGAGCGGCGTTTCACGGCCGAAATGGCCAGTGAAGAAGAAGCGATGGAAGAGGTGAAGGGGAGTTCGACGAGTCCAACGCGACAAGCCGCATTGCGGCCCCCCGCCACGCGTCATCGAATGCCTTCCTGAGAACGTGGCCACAGTAGCGGGAGCCGTTCGTACCGGTCAATGCTCGAAATCAAGGACTGAACAATATTCTGAAGTGGCTGTAAAACCTGAGCTTATGACGATGGCATCCGCGACCCCCGATCCCCAGCCCGCGCCGACCCCGGCCGATCCCTCGCCGGAAGTCGCGCCGGCTCCGCACGGCGCGGCCATCGATGTCGCGGTGGTCGGGGTCTGGCGTCGTCGTGCGCAGGCGGAACGGGCGCCGCAGGTCGAGATCCTCATCGCGCGACGAAACGCGAACGCGATCTTGGGTGGCCTCTGGGAGCTGCCCGGCGGAAAGGTCGAGCGCGGCGAGAGCGTGGAGGCGGCCGGGCGGCGCGAAGCGCTTGAAGAGACCGGCATCGCGATCGACCGGGCGACCGAAGTCGGCGTTGTCGACGGCGGCGGGCGCCTCGAGCGCGGTCGTGCCGCGCCCTTGGTTCGATTGCATGCGCTCGTCGCGGAGGTGGCGTCGACCGTCGAAGCGAAGCCGCTCGCGAGTGCCGAGTGCCGCTGGATCGCGCTCGACGACATGGACCGCTACGAGTGGCCGGAAGCCAATCGCGAACTCAATCGCCTCGTCCGCCACGCGATCGAAGCCGCCTCGACGGCGACGCGGGACGCGTGATCGTCACTCGATGCTCGCCGCTTCGCCCTTCAGCTTCTTCTCGGCGTAGCGCTTGAGCCAGTTCTCCCATGTCTTGCCTGCGGCCGTGTCCTTGCCGGAGAAGGTGAGCGACGCGATCTCGCTGTAGCGGACGGTGACCTTCTCTTCGCCCGAGAGGCTCGTCGACGCGGTCGGAATCAGCCGCACCGAACTCGTCTCGAGGGTCGTGCCGTGACGGCAATCGAAGAGGTAGCCCTCGATCGACGTGCCCGCCTTCGTGACGATCGTGACGTCGCCGCGGTAGTTGCACGCTTCGTCGAGCGCGCGGCGCAATTCGTCGGGGTGCGCGTCGGTGATGATCGCGCCTTGCGACAGCGCCGCATCAGGCGTGTTCGTGACGTACGGGGATTTCTTGATGTCCTGCGGCATGGGTCGAGCGGTGCGTTACAGCCGAAACTCACGGCCCGAGAGGGGGTCGAGCATCTTCCAATGGGTGCGCTGCGCGATCGCCTTGACGACGTCCCAGCCGACGTCCTCGTCGGTGAGCTTCAAGAGCATCTGCGGCACCGGATCCATCGCCGGCGGCAGTTCGAGCTCGATGCCCGGGCCGTAGAGGATGTCTTCGCCTTCCGCCTGCGGCCCGGTGTTGAGCCGCCGCAGCAACGTGAGGATGTCGCGCCGCGCGCCGATCGGCGCGAGGCCGCCGCCCGATGGAGGTGGTTCTGACGACAGGATGACGAGACTGCGGGCCATTGCGCGAAGGGCGAGGAGTGTAGCGGTTCGCGCGTTCGGGTTGGGGCAGGGTTACGTCGCGGCCAAGACTTCGGCAATCTTGCTCACGAGCCGCTGAAGCGGAACCGGCTTCAGGAAGTACGCCGAAACCCCCAGACTCTCCGCGTACGCCTGATGGCGCTTCCCCTGATTCGCCGTGACCATGATCACCGGCGGCGAATTCTCGAACTCGCGAAGCTTCTCCATGACGAGAAGCCCCGAGGCCTTCGGCAGCATCATGTCGAGCACGACGAGATCCGGCCGCGACTCCTGGATCGAGTGCACCGCCGAACTGCCATCGGGACTCGTGCGCGTGTTCGCGCCGGCGGACCGGAGCGCGAGCTCGATCGACCCAAGGATGTCGGGGTCGTCGTCGACGACGAGGATCGTCCGTCCCGCAAGCGGCGTCTGCTGAGTCATCGCGGGGAGTGTACGGCGGGAGAGGGCCCCGAAGGCCCCGCCTGGCGGCGTCGCATTCTTCTGTCTCGGGCTCTGCTGACTCGCCGTTCGCCGCTTCGGACGAGAAGAGATCCAAGAACGCAGAATCCGAGACGAGACGAGTAGGCCGATTCCAGAAGAGAGCCGAGACCGAGACGGATGGGGAACGCGCCTGCAACGCGGAGCGCCTCTGCAATCCTCCCCCACGTTTCGTGGGGGAGGGGGACCATCGCGAAGCGATGGTGGTGGGGGCTGCACGCCGCGCCGCCCCCTCCGTCATCGCTGCGCGATGCCACCTCCCCCACATTCGTGGGGGAGGAGTACGAAGGCGCGCCTCGCGGCGTCGCCTTCTTCTGTCTCGGTCTCTGCTTACTCGCCTCTCGCCACGTCGGACGAGAAGAGATCCAAGAACGCAGAATCCGAGACGAGACGAGTAAGCCGATTCCAGAAGAAAGCCGAGACCGAGACGGAGACAGAAGCAGAGCGCGCCTGCAACGCGGAGCGCGCGACTTTCATCCTCCCCCGAATCGAAGATTCGGGGGAGGGGGACCATCGCGAAGCGATGGTGGTGGGGGCTGGACGTCGCACCGCGCCGCCCCCTCCGTCATCGCTGCGCGATGCCACCTCCCCCACGTTCCGTGGGGGAGGAGTAAGAAGCCCCGCCTCACGGCGTCGCCTTCTTCTGTCTCGGTCTCCGTCTCGGCTTTCTTCTAGTTTCTGCTCGCTGGACTCGTCTCGGTCTCTGCTCACTCGCCTCTCGCCGCTTCAGACGAGAAGAGCGTCAAGAACGCAGAATCCGAGACGAGACGAGTAAGCCGATTCCAGAAGAAAGCCGAGACCGAGACGGAGACAGATGTGGAAGGCGCCTGCAACGCGGAGCGCCTCTGCAATCCTCCCCCACGTTTCGTGGGGGAGGGGGACCATCGCGAAGCGATGGTGGTGGGGGCTGGACGTCGCACCGCGCCGCCCCCTCCGTCATCGCTGCGCGATGCCACCTCCCCCACGGTCCGTGGGGGAGGAGTAAGAAGCCCCGCCTCACGGCGTCGCCTTCTTCTGTCTCGGTCTCCGTCTCGGCTTTCTTCTAGTTTCTGCTCGCTGGACTCGTCTCGGTCTCTGC
>JAEUIT010000062.1 GCA_016795035.1 Phycisphaerae bacterium
CGAGGCCGGCGGACGACGGCGAGGCCGTGGCGGCAGCGGCGGCGCAGGACTCGCCGCGCGTGCGCCGGCTCTTCCGGACCCGCGCGACGCCGAGGCCGCGGATGCCCGAGCGGCACGCGCATGCATCGCCGCCGAGGCGGAAGAACCCCTGGCGGCAGGCCGCGACGCTGCCGGTGCTCGAGGGCCTGACGCTCGCGGCGTTCGTCGAGCACGTCGACGCGGTCGGCCGCGCGCCGCCGCGACCAGGGAAGTCGTCGATCCGGCCCGACGCGCCGAGGGCGCTCGAGAAGCTCCGCGCGCAGGTCGAGGCGGCATGGTCGGCGCGGGACGGGCCGGAGGCGCGGTAGCGGCCCGTCGCGGGGGACGGGCGCGAGCACGCACGCGAGCGAGGGAGGCACCGACGGCGACGGGGCGGCGGCGCAACGACAATCACGGCTGCAACGCGGAGAAGAAGGAATATGCCCTTTTGGTCGCTGCGGCGATGTGGGAGCGCGATGGCACGCGCGGCGGCGCGTCATTGTCGCGCGAGCGAGGTCATATCTTCCCCGCAGCCCGCACCGCACTCCCGCGTTCCACATAATGTGGCCGGGCCTCAGCCGCGTACGTCCTCAATAATCGGGCCGGGCCCCATCGTCGGGGCCGCGAGGCGGCGGACTCAGGTCTTGATCGCCCCCACGCGGCCCAGCGCGAGCGGCAGCAGCACGGCTGCGGGCAAGAACACACTCACCGCCGGCGCGAGGCCCGGCATGTCGATCGTCATCGCCACGAACGATCCCAGCGCCGCGGGCACCGCGAACGCGGCGCACAGAATCGACTGCCGCAACATGTTCGCCGGCTCGCGAAGCAGGAAGAACGGCAACGTCACCACGAGCACCAACAGATTCACCGCGATACTCGCCAGCCGCAGGTACGTCAGCCGCGAAAGAAGCCGCGGATCCACCCCACCCGTCTCGCGCATCTCGCGGAGTTGCCGCAGCGACAACATCTGCGCGTACGCCTCATACCGGCGAATCTTGAGCGCCTCCGGCGAAAGGTCCGTCGTCACGAACGCGATCGGCGCAACATCCTCGATCCCCTTCCCGCCCGGCCCCGTCCCGTCGCCTGCAACGCGGAGAAAGCGCGTCCCGTTCGTGAGCTCGTACACGCTCCGGCCGGCATTCCATCGCGCGACATCCGCCTCGGTTCGAGCGACGGCAGCCCCCTTCCCGTCGCGTTCGATGAGAAGAAACCCGCGGATCGTGTTCTCGTTCGGATTGAGCTTCTGCGCCCGAAGCAGCTGCCCTCGCCCGTCGCGGGTGAGCGGCACGGTGAACTCGTCGAGCGTGCCGCTCAGGATCTGATCGTGGTCGCGCACGAGATACGGTGCGAGGCGCGGCAGGATCAGCTCCTGATTGAGAAGCTGCAAGAGATTGAGCCCCGTCGCGCACGCGAGAATCACCATGCCCACGCGCACGAGACTCGCCCCGCCCGCCATGATTGCGACGAGCTCGCGCGAGCGCACCATCTGGGCGAGCGTGAATCCTGCGGCCCCCACGGACACGAGGCCGAGGAGATACGCGTAGAACTGGAAGACGCGCGGACCGTAGAAGTCGAAGATCGCGTGGATGAACGTGAAGACCGCGGCAACGCCGTGCGTCCCCTGCCGCTCGACCGCCTCGCGGAACGGGTCGAGCTGCACGATCACGTCGATCGCGACGCCGAAGATGAAGAGCGTCGAGAAGAGCAGCACGAAGTTCGCGAAGAACCGCGCCGCGATGTGGCGGTCCAGCAACGTCATCAGTGTCGCCCCACGCGCCAGGCGCCGAAGATCCCGACCCCGGCCAACACCACGTTACCGATCACGGCGACGACGAAGCCGCCGACCGACGTGTTCGCGCGGAGCATCTGCTCGCCGCTCGAGATGACGAGGATGTCGATGATCGCGGGGATGAAGGCGAGCGAATAGACGAAGAGCGGCGTGCGGTTCCGGAAGAGGATCGCGAGGATCGACGCCGTCACGATCATGAGGAACGCGGTGATCGCCTGCAACGCCCGTTGCGTCATGCGGGCGATGATGTCGCGGCGGAAGCCGTCGGTGCGCGTCTCGAGCTCCAGGTTCGCCGCGGCGACCTGCGCCCGCAGCGCCTCGACCGGACCGAAGGTGGCGGCCGCCGCGCGTTCGCTCGCCACCCGCACGAGTTCGGCGTTCGGGAGGTCGTAGGCGTTCGGCGTCGACGGCGTGACCGTGGCGTCGTGCGTGAGGTCGGTCACGCGAAGCGTGCGCACCGCGGCGCCGCTGGTGCCGGTCTCGATCGCGTTGTCGGCGACGAGGTCGTAGCGCGGGCCCGCGACCATCGTGATCGCGACCGACGGCGCCGTGTAGCTGCGGCGCACCCGCGCGCCGCCGTTCGCATCGATCGCCTTCTGGCGGATCTCGACGCGCCCCTCGCCCTTCCGCGGCACGAGCGTGGTGCCCGCGAGGTCCGCGTTCGAGCATTCGTACTCGACGTTCGACCCGCCTCCGAGCCCCACGTCGCGGAAGCGCACCACGCCGTCGTTCGCGACATCGGCCGCGAGCGCATCCCATGCGTCGATCGCGGCGATCGAGCCGACGACCGTGCCGCGTCGAAGCGCGATCTCGGAGAACGTCTCGGGCGCGCGGAGGAAGCTCCAGAGTTCGCTCGTGCGAAAGCCCTTCGTTCCCTCCTCGAGCGTGCGTCCGAGGTCGATCGTCTCCGGGCGCACGACCGTCGCGCCGGCGATCGAGAGATCGCCGCGGGTGAAGACCGTCGCGTCCTGCAGGACGACCTTGAGATACGACTTCGCCCCGACGCTATGGATGTCGGCGGTCGCGTACTGCGCGGTGAACTCGCGTCCCGGCACTTCGTTTCCGGGCGGCCCGTCGAACTCGATCGCGGCGACGCCCACGAGCCGCACGCGCTGCTCGGCGCCGCTGTCCTTCGGGGCGCGCTCGACGTAGGCCTCGTCGGCGTAGATCTCGTTCGACTCGAAGTTGATGGCCTCTCCACGTTGCACATAGGCGACGAAGCCGCGGGTGATGTCCTTGGCGACGAGCTGCTTGAGCTCGCGCCAGAACATCGGGATCGCGAAGTCGAGCAACCCGACCATGAAGACCGTAAGGACGATGCCGAGCGCCACCGCGGGCATCAAGACGCGGCGATAGGGAATGCCGCTCGCGGCCATCGCGACGATCTCGTTGTCGATCGTGAGGCGGTGGTAGACGACGACGCCCGCGAACGCCGCGGAGAAGGGCAACGCGAACTGAAGCATCGGCACCGACGCCAGCATGATGTAGCGGAGGAGATCCACCGGCCCGAGGAGGTTCTCGGAGAGCGGCTTGATTGCGGCGCCGAAGGCGATCACCGTCACGAGCACCGAGGTCGTGACGAGCAGCACCTTGACGAGCTCGAGGAAGATGTGGCGGAAGAGGATCACGCGGAGAAGAAAAGTCCGGAAAATGGAGAAGAGAGAATGGAGAGGCTGCGTCCGCGCTCCTCGTTCAGCGCAATCCGTACTCCTTCAACTTTCGATAGAGCGTGCGCTCGCCGATGCCTAACAGTTTCGCGGCCTGCTCGCGGTTGCCGCCGGTCATCGCGAGCGTCTGGCGAATCGCTTCCTTCTCGAGCTTGTCGAGGCCGACGCCCGCGAGGCTGCCGATCGGCGGCGATTCGTCGATGTCCGAGGAGCGGATCTCCTCCGGCACGTCGCGCACGTCGATCTCGAGGCGCGACCCGTCCTGCGCCGGCCTCGCGAGGATCACCATGCGGTGCACGACGTTCATCAGCTCGCGCACGTTGCCCGGCCACGCGTAGCTCGTGAGGCGCATGAGCGCCGGCTGCGACACGTTGGGGCGCTCGCGGCCCGAGTCGGCGGCGTACTTGCCGATCGCGTGGCTCACGAGAAGCGGGATGTCCTCACGCCGTTCGCGCAGCGGCTGCACGTGCACCTCGGCGCCGCGGATGCGGAAGAAGAGGTCTTCGCGGAAGGTGCCGGCGGCGACCATCGCCTTGAGGTCGCGGTTCGTCGCGCTCACGAAGCGCACGTCGACCTTCTTGCTCTCGTTCGCCCCCAAGCGCACGACGTCGCCGGTCTCAAGGACGCGCAGGAGTTTCGGCTGCATCGAGAGCGGCATGTCGCCGATCTCGTCGAGGAAGACCGTGCCCTTGTCGGCATACTCGAAGACGCCCTCGCGATCGCGCTCGGCGCCGGTGAAGGCGCCGCGCACGTGGCCGAAGAGCTGGTCCTCAAGGAGCGACTCGGCCTGGCCCGCGGCGTTGAAGGTCACGTAGCGGCGCTGCGAACGCTTCGAGAGCTTGTGGATCGCCGAGGCGACGAGCTCCTTGCCGGTGCCGCTCTCGCCGGTGATCAGGACCGGGATCGTGCTCGGAGCTACCTGCCGGATGAGGTCGACGACGCGTCGCATCGCGGCGGAGTCGCCGATGATCCCCTCGAAGCCGTACGCCGCATGGAGGTCGCCGCGGAGGGAGCGATTCTGCACGCGGAGCTTGACCGTCTCCGCCGCGCGGCTCACGAGATTGCGGAAGACAACGAGGTCGAGCGGCTTCTCGATGAAGTCGTAGGCCCCGCCCTGGAGCGCCGCCTTCGCCGTCGGCACGTCGCCGTGCGCCGTGACCATGATCGTCTCGGCTTCGGGCTGCAGCTCGCGCGCGAGCTTGAGGACCGTGAGTCCGGCCGTCTCATGCTCCATCACGAGGTCGGTGACGATGACGTCAAAGGCGCCATGCCGCAGTTCGTCCTCGGCGGCCTTCAGGCCGTTGACGATGGTGCAGACGTGGCCGGGCTTGCGCAGCGCATCGGCCATGACCTCGGCGTGGTCCTTCTCGTCGTCGATGATGAGGACCTGCGCCCGGACTCGCCGTGCGTCGTCCGCTCCGTCCGCGTGCGATCCGGTCCGCGCGCTCCCGCCCTTGCCTGCATCGCTCGGCGGATTCGTAACTCCTGTCATAGGGCGAGGAGTGTAGTGGGAAGGGAACCGATCAAGGATCGCCCGTCGAGGGTGATCCTCGCGCCTACTCGCGCGGCTTGATGTCCTCGCGCTTCTCCTGCAACGAGTCCTTGTCGATGGGCGCCGACTCGAAGCCGGTGCGGCTGGCCGCCGCTTCCTCGGGCGTGAGGATCACCTCGTCGTCGCCGTCGCCGTCGCGGTCGAGGATGCGCGGGCCGGTCGTCTCGGGAAGCGCGCTCCGCGCGATGAAGTCGAGGAGCCCGAATCCGCCGTACTGGCTGACGTAGGCCACCGCGCCGCCGATGCGCTGCGGGAAGAGGTAGCGCACCGGCCCTTCGATGCGGAACGCGGCGTCGGGGCGCAGGATGCCGCCGGGCTCGACGGTCATCGCATCGATGCCCGACTCGTGCCACACCCAGAGGCGGCCGTCGGCTGACTCGACGCCGAAGATCTCGCCGCCGCCGACCGGCTGCCACACGACCATCGGTTCGCTGGTGCCGCGCGTGCCGGCGGGCGCGCTACTCGTGCCGCGGATCTCGACGCTGCGCGCGTCCTTCGACACCGTCGCCCGCCCCCACGGGGCCGACACCGACGGCTTACGGCCATCGGTGCCGTCGACGACGCGATTCACGCGCTCGACCTCGTCGCCGATCGTGTAGAGCCACGACCCTTCCGGTCCGCCCGCGAGGATGCGGCGCCGGTCGGTGGCTGCAACGACGAGATTGCTCGGCTCGCGCCGCGCGTCGACGAACTCGTCGCCCGGGCCCTTGTCGTCGGCGAGCCGCCGCCAGATGGCGCGACCGAAGGAGCCGACGACGGCGAAGTAGTTCTCGCTGAGGCGATCGATGTCGCGGGCCCCCTTCACCGTCACGTAGAGCGGCGGGCCGAGGGTCACGCCGTCGGGCGTGCGCACGATCTCGCAGCGGGTGAACTCGTTGTCGGTGATCGCGAGGAAGACGTTGCCGATGACGCGCACCCGTCGGACGACGCCCTTCACGGTGATCGTGGCGGCCTCGCGCACGTCGGCGTTCATGAGGCCGACTTGGGCGCCTTCGGACGCCTGCAGGATGAAGGAGAATCCGCCGGGCAGGCCGACGTTCGCGGCGGTGTCGCTCGGCAAGGGGTCGAGACGGGTCGCGGCGCCGATGAAGCTGCCGTCGCCGAGAAGATGCACGCGCCGACCGACCGGCGCCGCAAGCCCCTGCGCGGTGCGCACGACCGGACCAGGCGCGATCGGGTCGGGTCCCGTGCCGCGCGTCAGGTCGGCCAACGCGGGGGTCGCGCGGGCCGCGGCGTCGCGCGCCGCCATCGCCTTCGCGCGCTCCTCGACGTTGTCGGGCAGCGGCCCGAACGCGACGACGTCCGACCAGCGGACCACGCCGCCGTCGCCCGAGATGTAGACCTCGCCGTCGACGGCGGAAATCGCCCGCGGCGCGAAGCCGATCTCGTTCGCGTGCCGCCGCGCGACCACGGTCGGCGACCGCGGATTCGCGAGCGACACTTCGCAGACCGCGGTGCCATCGAGCAGGATGTAGACGAGGTCCTCGCTCGGCTGCGCGATCTCGGTGGCCCCGCCGCAACTGCCGAACGGCATGAGTTCGAGGTTGGTGACGACCGTGCCCGACTCGGAGTCGATCGTCAGGAGATTGTTGGCGAAGGTCGCGTACCAGACGTACCCGCGGACGAGGACGCGATGGTGCGTGCCGCCCACGTGATTCCGCACGACGAGGACCGGGTCCGGGCGCGGGGCGGCGCGCTTCGCGGCCTGCTCCTCGGCGAAGGACTTCTCGGTGTCGCAGCCGCCGGCGAGCGCGAGAAGCGCGAAGCCCCCGGCGGCGAGCACGCAGGCGAGACGGCGACGAAGGCGAGCGGCTCGGGTGGGAGTGGTCGTCATGAAGTCGGAGGTGGTCGTCAGGAAGGTCCGCGCGGCGCGAAGCCTGGGCACGAGATCGTGGGCGGGAAGGCGGGCAGCGTACGGTGCGGCGCGGCGTTTCACTATCATCCGCGACCATCATGAATTCTTCGGGCGAGACGCCCAATCAGGCAGGTCGTTCCAACCCGAGCGCGGCGTCGGGCGCCGCGTCGCGCCTCGAGCGGCTCCAGGCGCTCGTCGCAGCCGAGCCGAACGACACCTTCTGCCTCTACGGCCTCGCGCAGGAATACGCACAGCGCGGCCAACACGACGAAGCCATCCGTTGGTACGACCGTTGTCTCGCGGTAGATCCCAACTATTGCTACGCCTACTACCACAAGGCGAAAGCGCTCGAGGCCGCCGGTCGCGCGGGCGACGCCGTGCGCGTCCTGCAGACGGGCCTCGAGCGCGCGCGGTCGAGCGGCGATCGGCAGGCCGTCTCGGAGATTGGCGCGTATCTCGATGAGTTGGACGCCTGAAACAGGAAGGGGTCGGGGTTCAGGGTTCGGGGTTCAGGGGCAGACATGCAGCGCGTGCTCGAACCTCTCTCGCCCTCGACCCGACCCTAAACCCCCCTTCCCCTTGCCCTCCCATGCCTCCTCGCCGCACCACCACTCCTCGGGCCACCGGCACGATCACCGGACTCGCACCATCGCCGCGCGATCCGAGCCTCATGACGATCGAGGTCGACGACGCGGTCGTCGGCACGATCCTCCGCTCGACCTGCGACGACCTGAAGCTCGTGGAGGGCGGGCGCGTCACGGCCACGAAGGCCGCGGCCATTCACGCGGCGATCGATGTGGCGGCGGCGCGCGCCCGGGCGCTCCGCATGCTCGCGGCGCGCGATCGCTCGACGACGGCCTTGCGCGAGGCGCTCGTCGCGCGCGGCCACAGCGAACGCGCCGCCGACGCGGCGATCGCGATGCTCACGGCCGACGGTTGGATCGACGACCGGCGGTACGCGACCGAGCGGGCCCGCGTCCTCGTCGAGCGGTCCTGCGCCGCCCGCGCGAAGGGCCGCCGCGGTCAGTCGGGCGCCGCCATCAGGGCTCGTCTCATGCGCGAAGGGCTTGATGCCGATACGATCGACACCGAGCTCCGCCGCGCCGGCATCCATCCGCGCGATGGCGAGGACGACGGGGCCTTCGAGGGGCCCTGACCTCACTGAGATCCGCTCATGACGCAAGACCACTCCCGTAGCCGCCGCTTCCGTCGTTCGCGCGTCGCACTCGTCGCGCTCGTCGCCGAAACGGCGTTGCTCGCCGGCTGCACCGGAGCCCTCAACCAGTCGGATGACCTGATCGGCGCGCCCGGCGCGAATCCGGCGCTTCCCGATCTCGCGGGCTCGATGCCCGGACCGCTGCCGGCCGACGAAGGTCCGAGCCTGACGCATGGCCACGACCGGTCGCACTGGACCGAACCGCACGGCAACATGACGGAGAAGGCCCGCATCGTCGTCGTGCAGCGCCAAGTCGAAGTGCAGCCGTGGTACGTGTCGGTCGTCTCCTACGACAAGGGCACGGCCCGCGCCCGTGGCGAAGCGCCGACCGCCGTCACCGCCCTCGAAGTCCACGGCGACGGCGGCGCCCAAGCGCTCGAAGGCGTGGCCGCCCCCTTCTACGCGGCGTTCGATCTTCTCGTGTCGCCGGTGCGCATGGTGATCCTGCCGCCGTGGTCCCTGGTGCGCGTGCCGGAGACGCCGCCCTTGCCGGTCACGGCCGCCGCGGAACCCGCCACGCCGACCGCACCGCCGGTCGACGCGACGCCGTCGTCCACGCCGCCCGCCCAATGAGCCAGCCGCTTGACGAGCGCGGCCTTCCCGCCGGGTACCAGTTTCGACCCGAGTGGGAATGGACGCCGCGCGCCGTGCGCGACGCCCGCACCGCGCTCGGGGAGCCGATCCTCCTTCTCGATTGCCGCACCGATCAGGAGCGGGCGATCGCCACGATCGACGGCTCGATGCACGTGCCGCTCCATGACCTCGAGCGGAAGCTCGACGACATCCGCGACGCCGCCGAAGACCTCGGCACGTCGACGATCGTCGTCCATTGCCATCACGGCATGCGAAGTCTCCGCGCCGCCGCGGTGCTGCGCGCCGCGGGATTTCCGACCGCCGCGTCCATGGCCGGCGGCATCGACCTTTGGTCGACGGACATCGACCCGCGCGTTCCCCGTTACTAACCCCTCTCTTCCGTGCTTCGCTACCGCCTCATCACCGGCCCGATTCTGATCGCGCTCATCCTCGGCGTCGTCTGGCTCGACACGGCGATGGAGCACGTGACGCTCACGGGCGTGTGGCGTTCGCTTGCCGACGCGATCGGATACCACGGCACGACCGCGCCGCGGGGCACGATCCTCTTCCTCGTCGCGCTCGCAATCGTGCCGCTCATGGCCCGCGAGACGACGCGCATGTTCGAGCGCGTCGGGATCGACGCCAGCCGCACGCTCGCGATGGTCGCGTCGCCGATCGTCTTCGTCGGCGCCGCGGCGGCGCCCTTTCTCGCGTCGCCGCTCCGCGCGACCGGCCTCCTCGCGTCGCTCCTCGTCTTTCTCCTCGTTGCAGGTCTCCTGCGATTCTCGCGCGGCCAGAACGTCAAGGGCGTGATGGCAGCGACCGGCGGACTTCTCCTCGTTGCCGTCTATTCCGGCGTCCTCCTCGTCTTCTGGATGCTCATTCGCCACGACCATTCGGCGTGGGTGCTCGTCGGCGCGATCCTCACGACGAAGAGCTGCGACATCGGCGCGTACTTCGCGGGCGTCACGCTCGGTAAGCACAAGATGATCCCGTGGCTCTCGCCGGGAAAGACGTGGGAAGGCCTCGTCGGCGGCATCGTGACGGCGGCCCTCGTCGGAGGCCTGCTCGCGCTTGCGAGCGAGAACCTCCCGAATCCCGAAGACCACATTCGATGGCCGATCGGCGTGATCGGCGGCGTGCTCGTCGCGCTCGTCGGGCAGTTCGGCGACCTCGTCGAGAGCCTCTTCAAGCGCGACGCGGGACTGAAGGACTCGGGGACGCTCCTGCCCGGCATGGGCGGCATCCTCGACGTCCTCGACTCGCCGCTCATGACCGGCCCGATCGTCTATTGGCTCCTCGTCGCCACGTCGTGACCGTCACGCGCCGCGCGCCCACGCGGGCAGCGGACTCTCGACGGTGATGTCGTCGATCGTGAGGCGATGCGCGTGGAGCCGCACGCTCGGCGCGTCGACGCCGCCATAGAGGACATCGCCGACGAGCGGATGCCCAAGCGCGGCACAGGTCGCGCGGAGCTGATGGCGCCGGCCCGGGCCGACGAGCTCAAGCTCGACGACGTCGCCCTCCACTCCACGTTGCAGCACGCGCCAGGCGCTCCGGCCCGCGTGCGCCGGTTCGCCGGTCGTCCGCACCGTGACCTTCTTCGAGCCCTTGTGCCGGCTCGTGAAGAAGTACGTGACGTGGCCCGACGCCGGCAGTCCGGGTGCGGCGAGCGCGACGTAGTGCTTCCGCACTCCGTTGCCGCTTCGGAAGCGGTCGCGCCAGCGCTCGTGGCTCGCCGGCGTGGCTGCAACGAGGAGACAGCCGCTCGTGTCGCGGTCGAGGCGATGCACGAGCCCCGCCTCGGGAAGCGTCCGTTGGGCGGGGAACGTCTCGCGAAGCCACGATTCGACGACGTCGCCGCCCTCGGTCGCCCCGACGACCGAGTGCCAGCCGGCGGGCTTCTCGAGGACAAACCAGTCCGAGGCGGTGTGAAGGAGGCGCGGGGTCGACACGGGAGGCGAGTGCTCGTCGGAAGGGAGGCGTGCGATCGTGGAGAAGGAGGACGGGAGCGCGACATTGTCACCGCCCGTGCGACGATTGCCCCGAGGGGGTCGTGCACTACACTTCGCGCCATGCCCTTCTACACCAAGCTCGGCACGATTCCTCCCAAGCGGCACATCCAATTCCGTCGTCCGGACGGCGCGCTCTACTCGGAAGAGGTCTTCGGAACCGAGGGCTTCGTCGGACCGACGTCGACGCTCTACCACATCCACCCGCCGACGCAGGTGATCGGCTGGAAGACGCTCTACTCGACCGAGGCGCACTACGTCGAACGGGACGTGATGCGCATGCGGCACGCGAAGAGCGCGATGCTGCCGCCGAAGGGCGATCCGGTCACGGGCCGCACGATCCTCTACGGCAACAGCGACGTCGAGATCGGCGTCTGCGTGCCCGCCGAGGCGATGGACTACTGGTTCAAGAACGCGCAGGGCGACGAGTGCATCTTCGTGCACTTCGGCTCGGGCACCTGCCACACCACCTTCGGCACGCTGAAGTTCGGCCCGAAGGACTACATCGTGATTCCGAAGGGTGTCACGTACAAGCTCGTCTTCAACGAGGCCAAGGAGGGAGAGCCCGATCCGCGCTTCCTTCTCATCGAGGTCGCGAACGGGTCGCACATCCTTCCCCCGCCGCGCTACCTGTCGAAGCAGACCTCGCAATTCCTCGAGCACGCCCCCTACTGCGAGCGCGATCTCCGGACGCCGGAATTGCCGCTCACCTTCGACAAGCGCGGCGAGTACGAGGTCCGCATAAAGTCGCGGGGCCTCGTGCACTCCTACATCTACAAGTACCACCCGCTCGACGTCGTCGGCTGGGACGGCTGCTACTACCCGTACATCTTCAACATCGACGACTTCTCGCCGATCGTCGGCAAGCACCACATGCCGCCGCCGATCCACCAGACCTTCGAAGCCCACAACTTCGTGATCTGCTCGTTCTGCCCGCGACTGCTCGACTTCCATCCGCAGGCGATCGTCGTCCCCTACAACCACTCGAACCTCGACTCCGACGAAGTCCTCTACTACGTCGAAGGCAACTACAAGGCCCGCAAGGGGATCGAGCAGTGTTCGCTCTCGCTCCACCCGCAGGGCATCCCGCACGGCCCGCACCCGGGCACGGTCGAGGCGTCGATCGGCGCGACCTCGACGAACGAGCTCGCCGTCATGTGCGACACGTTCCGGCCGCTCTACCCGACGCAGGCGGCGCTCGACATCGACGACCTCAACTACCCCCGCAGCTGGGAAGGCGAGCACTTCCCGGTGTCGCTCGGCGTCGCGACGAACGGTGCGGTGGCCCATGCCACGACGAACGGGCACGGCACCAACGGGCACGCCGCGCCGAAGAAGGTCGCCGGAAAGGGATCTTCGAAGAAGCCCGTGAAGGCGACGAAGTCCGCTCGATCCCCGAAGCCGGCGCCGGCGCGGAACGGGCGCTCGAAAACCTCGAACACCTGGGACTAACGACGCACCACGGAACGGTTCCCCGCCCCGGGCTGGGATCGCCGCCGAACGAGAAGGCGCAACATCCGCGAATCGCGTGAGTTGCGCCTTCTTTCATGGACCGCGCACGCCTTCGCGAGCCGTCGACGGCATCGCCGCAATGACCTCCGAAGACTCCGCGTTGCAGCTCGCGCCGCGATGTTTTCGGCGCGATCTCCGGCTTCAGGCTTGACACCGGTACCTTCCCCAGTAGGCTGCAACGCAGAGATGGACGGCTCTTGCAAGGGTGGTCGTCCCGAGATCTCGCTTCTCAAGCGTGGGGTGGTTCGAACGTAGGGGAGTCTCGTCAGGCCAGTGCATCGTGCGGCGCGTGGAGGTGGCCGCAAAGAGAGGAATTGCCGCGGTTTGCGTTCGTCGGCCCTTCGGGAACACTCCCGTCCGACGCATGGTCCCGCAGCGCTCTGTCACTGAGTTGATGGCCTTCAACCAGCCTTGATCCGAGGGGAGCTGACCGTCGTGGCCGTCGCGCATGCGACGACGAGGTCGGCGGCGTTCGTCGTTTCAACTGTTGGGCGTCGGGCTTCGTTTGCAAGTCTGGCGCGAGAGGGCCAACGGGTGTCTCGCTTCGTAGCGAGAGCCCGCGGTTGTGTTGCGCGCATCTCGAGCGAGCCTGTTCCGGCGCGTCTGACGGAGACGAGTGCGTCCCGTCCGTGCGAGTCGGAGCTCGAACCGTGGAACGCAGCCATCGCGATCGTGGGGCGGGGTCGTCGACCTCGGCACGTCGCGTTTCGATCGACGACCACTTGAGAGGATGAACATGACAAGGACTCTTGGACCTTCGCGCCTCGTGCATGCGGTTATCGCGTGCGCGGTGGCATCGTGCGCGTTGAGCGCATCGGCAGCGACCACCGTGTATTCGCAGGACTTTTCCGCGTGCGATGCGGGCGGCTTCAGCGTCAATGGCCTCTGGCACCCAGCGGTACTCGGCAACTGTTCGCCCGGACAACCGGGTTGCGGCCTGTACTTCGGCTCGGAGGCGCTCTGCACCTACGACGTTGGCGACGTCTCCGGCAACGCGACGTCACCCGTCATCGATCTGACCGCAGCCTCCGGGCCGGCATCACTGACGTTCGACTATCGCCTTCAAACCGAAGGCGGCTGTACGTGGGACCTCGCCGAAGTGCGGGTCTCGACCAACGGCTTCGCGAGTTACACCGTCGTCGCAAGTAAGTCGGGCTGCAACGGCGGCTCAGCGCTTGTCGTCAATGGCGGGTGGCAAACCGTCAGCGCGGACCTGTCCGCATTCGTTGGTTCGTCGATTCAAGTGCAGTTCGCATTCGACTCGGGCGACAACCTGTTCAACTCCTTCTACGGTTTCGCCTTTACGAACGTCGCGGTAGAGGCCGTCGTGCCCGATCAGCGCCTCACGCTCGAAGGCGTGAGCTGCCAGGACGACGTCAGCCCGGCGCCCGGCCATCAGATCGCCGTCGACGTCTGGATGCGCGACGTCCAGGCGCCCGGCTCGACCGGCTTCCAGGCGTTCGTCGAATACGACAACGCGCTCCTCACCTATCGCGACGACCTGAGCTCGTACACGGGTGCGCCCTTCAGCCTGCACATCCTGAACTTCGGCGCGGCGCCGCCCTTCAACATCGAATGGGCGCCCGGCAGCCTTCGCCTCGACGGCTCGGCCGCGCCGTTCCAGGCGCCGTCGACCGGCGACGCGAAGCTCGCGACGCTCATCTTCGACGTGCTCGACGAGTGCGCGACGACGTCGCTCGAGTTCGGCGGCTATCCCGCGTTCCCGGTCTTCTTCTCGGAACTCAGCCTCTACGGCGTACCGATCGCCACGGTGACGACGAACACCGATCCGCTCGACCTTGACGACACGCCGCCCGTGATCACGTGCCCCGCCGACATCACGACGGCGGCGCAGATCTTCGAGACCGACGTCTGTTCCACGAGCAACTGCTGCACGTCGCACGGAGGCGCCGGTTGCACCGATGCCGGGTGCCAAGCCACGGTGTGCGGCGTCGATCCCTTCTGCTGCAACTTTGTGTGGGATTCGATCTGCGCGGGCGAGGCGGTCGTCCTCTGTCCGCCGACGACCGATCCGTGCTCCGGCGCGGTCGTGACGTACTCGGTCGGCGCGAGCGACAACTGCGGCACGCCGCTTGTCGTTTGCACGCCGCCGAGCGGCAGCGTCTTCCCGGTCGGCACGACCACGGTCAACTGCACCGCGATCGACGACTGCGGCAACCAGTCGAGCTGCTCGTTCGACATCACCGTGACGCCGACGAACTACGTGGAAGTCGATGTCGCGCTCCTCGTCGGCTCGTTCACCGCGCCGGCGGCGAACCGTTGCATCCACTTCAGCACCGACTCGTGCGGCGCGACGACCGACGAGACGCTCGCCTTTAGCGATGACGGACTCGGCTTCCAGACGACGGGATCGGTCTTCATCGAAGTGCCCTGCGGCGACTGGTCGAGCCTGTGCGTGAAGGACGAGCAGCACTCGAAGTGGACGACCGTGGGCCTCGTCAGCGTGGGCACGCACTACGTGGCTACGTCCACCGCGGTGCTTCTCCCCGGTGACACCGACAACGACGGCGACGTCGACATCAACGACGTCACCTGGTTGATCTTCACCTACGGCGCTCCGGCCGCGCTCGACCCCTGCCCCTACACGTTCCCTGGCCCCGGCCCGCGCGATGCGGACTTCAGCCTGAACGGTGTCGTGTCGGGCGAGGACTACTCGCTCCTGAGCGATCAATTCCTCACGTTCTCGTCGTGCATCTGCACGTTACCTGCCGAGGGTCCGGCAGAACCCTCGCGTGACGAGCGACGGTCGATCCCGACGCACGAGCTCGACGCGCGGATGCGTGAACGCGTCGACCTCAACAACGACGGCGTGTTCGACGCCGACGACATCCTGATCTTCGAAGGTGCGCGCGGCTTGCCGCAAGCGCTTTCGACGCGCATGCGAGATGCGATCCCGCGTGATCGCTCGCATCGCCCGCAGACTCGCTGAGCGGATTCGTCCGCGACGCACCGGTGACCGGCGCACGGCGCCGACGTCTCCACTCTTCCACCTATGCGCCCTCGGCGCCGCGAAAGCGACGCCGAGGGCTTCCGGGCTCCGGACCTCTCCGACGGCACGGCACCGCTTCCGCTCTCCGTTTTCGTCCTCACTCTTTTCGGACACCTATCCATGACCCTGCGCCCCACGTTGTTCGCGCTCGCCACCACCCTCGCCTCCGTCGCGTCCTTCGCCTCTGCCGGCGTCGTCGACATGGCCCCGACCCCCGCGTCGCAGTCCGTCGCCGTCGGCTCGCTCGTCCAGGTGAAGGTCGTCGTGAACACACAGACGCCCGGCGGTCAGGCGTGGGACGCGCTCGACGCGATCGTCTCGTGGGATCCGACGAAGCTCACGCTCGTCGGCACGACCCAAGTCGGCGCGGGAGCGTCGTTCTTCCTCACCGGCTTCCTTCCCGACCCGGACGGCATCAACACGAACCTGAATGACGGGACCGTCCTCTTCACGGCCCTCGGCATTCCCGGCGCGAGCATCATCGCGCCGCCGGCGCCGAGTTCGCTCGTGGTGACGACATTCCAATTCATCGCCCTCACGCCGACGCCCGCGACCGACGTCGACTTCCTGCCGTCGGTCGGCGTCTTCGGCAAGACGCGCGTGCTCCTCGCGGGGTTCAACGTGACGGGCGACACGAGTCCGATCGCCACGATCGAGATTCTGCCGGCGTGCCCCGTGAGCGATCACGACTGCTACTCGACCGGAATCCCCGGATGCACGGACACGACGTGCTGCGACACGGTGTGCGGCATCGATGCCTTCTGCTGCGACAGCTTCTGGGATTCGGTGTGCGTCGGTGAGGCGACCTCCCTCTGCGAAGGATGCGGCAATCCGACCGCGGGCGACTGCTGCGAACCGAACGGCACGCCGTATTGCGACGACGCCGACTGCTGCGCCGCCGTCTGCGCCTTCGACGTCTTCTGCTGCAGCACCGAGTGGGACCAGCTCTGCGCCGAAGAGACGATCGGCGTCGCCGGCTGTGACTGCACCACCTGCGAGGTGAGCAACGAGAGTTGCTTCGAGGTGCACGCGACGCCCGGCTGCGCGACCGAAGGCTGCTGCAACGACGTGTGCGTCAACGATCCCGACTGCTGCGTGACGAGTTGGGATCAGGCGTGCAAGGACGCGGCCAACGCGCTCTGCGCCGACTGCGGCGACCCCGACAACGGCAGCTGCTTCTGCCCGCATCCCGAGATCGGCTGCAACAACGCCGCGTGCTGCCGCACCGTGTGCGAGATCGATCCCTTCTGCTGCGAAGTCGAGTGGGACTCGATCTGCGCGAGCGAAGCGAACTTCCTCTGCGACTGCCGCGACGACTTCGACAATAACGGCGTCATCGACGGAGCCGACCTCGCGTTCGTCCTCGGCGCCTGGGGCACGTCGATCTGCCCGTACGACATCGACGGCTCCGGCTCGGTCGACGGCGCCGACATCGGCATCCTGCTTGGCGACTGGGGCCCCTGCAACTGACGCCGCCGCGCGCGGGCCTTCGCCGCGCGAACCCTGTTCCCTCTGTTCGGCATCGTCGCGTTGCGCACGCCAGCCACGCATGCCCTCTCTCACCCACGCGTGCTCCCGCACGGGCCTGTGGGGCCCCTGACGGCAGCTTGAGTCCCGACACGAAAGGACATCACCACATGAGATTCCAAGTCTTTGCGCTCGCTGCGGCGTGCGCAATGGTCGCACCCCTCTACGCGGGCGACGTGAACTCCGCCGCGCTCTCGCAGAACGGGTGGTACTCCGACGACACGCGCGCGGATGGCACGGGCGCGAGCCCCGCCGGCACCAACTTGAAGAGCCCGACACTCACCGCCGCCCCCGAATCCGGCTCGGGCAGCGCGCTCTTTGATCCCGAGATCCTCGCGCAGCTCATCTTCGGCTACGCGCCCGGCACGGTGCCCGCGTTCACGCATACTGGCGCCGCGCACCTCAAGATCGGTCCGTCCGGATCGGGCAAGTCGCAGATCTCGCACCGCAAGGATGACGGCATCGGCTTCGCCGACGGCACGGCGCTCAATCCGTCCTTCTTCGTCGACTACTCGTGGATGGGCGACGGCCCATCGTCGATTACGGCGTCGTTCAAGATTGGGTTCAAGACGAGCGAGTTCGGATCGGCCCCTCCGACGACCCGCACCGGCGAAGGCGCGTGGGACAAGCTCCTTGTCTATGAACCCGGAAATCAGAATCCGGATCCCAGCACGCTTTCGGACGGCCTCTGGCACACCGAGAACGTCACCTTCACTAGCGGACGATGGTGGATTGTCGACCGAACCCAACCGGCCAACACCATTGCCACGCCGATGACGCTCTCGTCGATGGCCGGCTCGGCGCAGCCGATCGGCTCGAAGACCGTCGGCCAGATCTGGACGCTGATCTCCTCGCCGAGCGCGAAGATCACGACCGTCCAGTTCGGCATTGGATCGGGCAACGCGAACGGAAGCGTCTACGTCAACCAGCTCGAGACGAGCTTCTATCGCGTCGGCGACACCACGACCTTCGGCCCGGCGAACCCGTACAACCAGAACGTCACGCCCGACGTGATCTATGGCGCGGGCAACGCGAACGGTTCGTACACCGTCGATCGTCAAGCCGGCGTCGAACTCGGCATGCGCGGCAAGCTCCGCTTCCCGCCGTCGAACATCTTCAACTCGAACGGCGACGGCACCTACACGTTCAACACCGGCTCGGGCACGAGCTCGCCGCCGAACGCGGAATGGGCCTTCGACTGGTCAGTGAACACGAACTGGAACGGCACGTCGATCTACCTCCTTGACGACCTCTTCTATGAGATCGGCATGGACTTCGATCCGGGCCCGGGGACGAACTACCTCGTCTTCGACCCGATCACGCTCGGCGCGACGATCCCCTACACCACGCCGCTCGTCATGCCCTTCTGGGATCACTCGATCGGCACGAACGCCACGCCCAACGGTGGTGGCGTCGAAGCGACGAGCGCGGGTCAATACACGACGCTTCTCGCGAACAACAACGTCGCGCAGAACTCGTGGCGCACCACCTTCTTCGACGAACCTCCGTTCTCCTTCAATCCGAACGTGAACGGTCGGTACGAGTACTACCTCTCGGCGTTCAAGGGCGCAGCCCGCGTCGCCAAGACGAACATCACGATCTTCGCCCTCGACAAGATCTCGCTCACGCTCGACGCGGCCGAGTGCCAGACGACGGACGTCGATCCGATCACGCCGGGAACGCAGATCAAGTTCACGCTCAACGTGCGTAACCCCGACTCGGTCGCGGTCACGGGCTATCAGGCGTTCCTCGAGTTCGATGCGGGCGAGATGACGTTCGTCGCGGCGTCGAGCTCGTACTCCGCGTCGCCCTTCCCGCTTCACATCACGCCGATCTCGGGCGCGCTTTCGGGCGGCAACAAGCTGAAGCTCGACGGCTCGGTCGGTCTCGGCAGCCCGGCCATCACCGACGACGCCCTCGCGGCGACGCTCGTCTTCACGGTGAATCCGTCGACCGCGTGCGCCGGCACGTCGCTCACGTTCGATCTCTCGAGCTCCTTCGCCTCGGAAACGAGCAACGGCGGAGCCCCGTACGCGACCGACCTCCTCAACTCGCCGACGGTCGTTTCCGACACCACGCCGCCGGTGATCACGCCGGTCGCCGACATCGTGCAGCCGTCGGACGCCGGCTCGTGCGGCTCGGCTGTCGTCACCTTCCCGACGCCGACCGTGGTCGACAACTGCGGGCTCGCGTCGATCGTCTTCGACCCGCCGAGCGGCTCGGTCTTCCCGACCGGCCCCACCGTCGTCACCGTGACGGCGACCGACGACTGCGGCAACCAGTCGCAGGACACCTTCACCGTCACGATCACCGACACGGTGCTCGTCGACGTGGTGGTCGAACTCCAAGGTTCCGGCGTGGCGACGCGCTGCATCAACTTCGTCCCGAATAGCTGCGGCGATGCGACGAGCATCCCGCTCTTCTTCAGCGGCCTCCCGGCCACGGCAACGGCGACGATCGAGATCCCCTGCGGCAACTGGACGACGCTCTGCGCGAAGGACCAGCAGCACTCGCAGTGGGATACGACGCTGCTCGTCGACATCGGCACGAAGTATCAGGCGCAGACGACGCTCGTCTTGGGCGCCGGCGACACCGACGACGACGGCGACGTCGACATCAATGACGTCACCCTCCTCATCGCCCAGTTCGGCTTGCCGGCCGCGAACGGCGGCTGCCCGTGGAACGGCGTCCGCAACGCGGACTTCAGCAATAACGGCATCATCGGCACCGAGGACTACTCGATCCTCTCGGGCAGCGGCAACTGGCTCACGGACACCTCGTGCGTGTGCTCGATCCCGTCCGAAGGTCCGGCGGCCCCGCAGCACAAGCAGCGCTGGGTGCGCGTGCATGACGACATGACGCGCGCCGCCGACTTGAACCGTGACGGCCGCGTCGACGTCCACGACGTCGATCTGCTCGAGCGGCGCAACGGCCTGCCGAACACGCTCTCGACGCGCATGCGTCAGCAGTAAGCGCTGACCGAGTAGACCCTGCCAGCACCGCGGGTCGGAGGCGACGAACGAATCGCCTCCGGCCCGCTTTCGTTTTGTCTCGCGGTCGGCGGCTACGCTCTCGCCATGATCACCCTTCGAACAGGCAAGGACCGCGGCGCGACGTCGATCGGCTGGCTCGAGAGCAAGCACTCGTTCTCCTTCGGCGAGTACCGCGCGCCCCTCTCCGATCCCTTCGGGTTCGGCTTCCGCACGCTGCGCGTCCTGAATGACGACATCGTGGCGCCGGGCCAAGGCTTCGGAACGCACGGTCACCGCGACATGGAGATCATCTCGATCGTCCTCTCGGGCGCGCTCGAGCATCGCGACAGTCTGGGCCACGGTGCGGTGCTTCCCCCTGGCGAAGTCCAGGTGATGTCGGCGGGCTCCGGCATCCAGCACAGCGAGTTCAACCACTCGAAGACGGAGCCGGTCCACTTCCTCCAGGTGTGGATCCTCCCCGACGCCCGCGGCCACGCGCCGGGCTATGGACAACGCGCCTTCTCGGCCGCGTCACGCGCAAATCGCCTGGTCCGCGTTGCAGGTCCGGCCGGCAACGACGAGGCGCTTCCGATCCACCAGGACGCCCACCTGTTCGTGACGACGCTCGCCCCGGGCGCGACGGTGCGCCACGCGATCGCCGCCGGCCGCGCCGCCTACATCCACGTCGCCCAAGGCGCGTGCACCGTGAACGGCCAGTCGCTCACGACCGGCGACGGCGCCGCGATCGAAGAGGAGAAGGACGTGGTGGTCGAAGGCGGAGGCGCGGGTCCGAGCGACGTGCTGGTGTTTGACCTCGCGTGAGACGAGCGAGGAGCAATAGAGAGAAGAAAATGGAGAGGCCCGAGCGCGCACGCTCAGCCCTCTCCATTTTCCCCTCTCCATTTTCTTCTTCTTACCCTGCCGCCGCGATCGTTCCTCGGCACTCGCCGAAGCCGATCTTGCGGAAGCCGGGCTTGCTGCAGAAGCCGCGGATGATGACCTCGTCGCCATCCTGGAGGAACTTGCGCTCGCTGCCGTCGGGCATCTTGAGTGGCTCCGTGCCGCGCCATGTGCGCTCGAGGAGGCTGCCGCGCGAATCGGGCGTCGGGCCTGACACCGTGCCGCTCGCGAGAAGGTCGCCCGTCCGCAAGTTGCAGCCGGTCGACGTGTGATGCGCGATCATCTGCGCGAACGTCCAGTACATGTCCGCGAACGAGCCGCGGCTCACGAGCATCGGCGGCATGCGCTTCTCGCGCATCGGCTGCGTCGCGAGCCACACTTCGAGGGTGATGTCGAAGACGACGTCGTCGCCCGACTTCAAGTACTCGAGCGTGGGCGGATCCTCCTTCTGCCGCGGCGGCCCGGGCAGCATGAAGGGTTCGAGCGCCTCGGTCGTCACCACCCACGGCGCGACCGTCGTCGCGAAGTTCTTCGCGTTGAACGGGCCGAGCGGCTGATACTCCCACTTCTGCACGTCGCGGGCCGACCAGTCGTTCACGAGGGCGAGGCCGAAGACGCACTCAAGCGCGCGGCCCACCGCAATGCGCGATCCCATCGGGTTGCCGGTCGCGAGGAAGGCGCCGACCTCGAGCTCGTAGTCGAGAAGGACCGACGGCTGGAACACGGCCGGACCTTCGTCGGCCTTCGCGACTTGCCCGTACGGCCGTCGCACCGGCGTGCCGCTCACGACGATCGAGCTGGCGCGGCCGTGATAGCCGACCGGCAGCCACTTCCAGTTCGGCATGAGCGGCTGGTTCGGGCGGAACATCGAACCGACGTTCGTCGCGTGATGGAGCGACGCGTAGAAGTCGGTGTAGTCGCCGATCGCAAACGGCATGCGCATCTCGACGTCGCGCTGCGGCACGAGCAATCGCTTCGCGATCTGCGAGCCGCGCAACGGGCCGTCGAGGCCGAGGAGCGTCTGAAGCGCGCGGCGCAGGTTCATGCGCGGCGCGGGTCCCATCGCGGCGAAGTCGTTGAGGACGGGCTTCAGGAGCGCGTTCTTCGCGCCGTCGCTCAGCCCGCCGAGGTAGCCCCCTTCGGCCGCGCCTGCAACGTCGAGAATCTGGTCGCCGATCGCGACGCCGATGCGCGGACCTTCGCGGGCATCGCGCTCGAAGACGCCGAACGGGAGATTCTGGATCGGGAAGTCGGTCGACGGATCCTCGGCCGAGTCCACGACCGAACGGATCGACTTGTCACAGGTTTGCATCAGGCACTCACAAAGACTTGCAGAGGGAAGGGACGGACGCCGCGTCGCGCGCCGACAGCGCGATCAGGCGTTGGCGCCGGCCGCCGCGAGCGCTCGCATCGCACGAAGGTCGGCGAGCGGCTCGTCGAACGAGCAGGAACCGAAGGAATGGGCGAAGGCGTCGCGGGTGGCCCGCAGTTCGCCGGCGGAGACATGCGTCGAGCGCCACGAGATCGCGTCGTCGCGAAGCGCAAGCGCGGTCGTCGACTCTTCGGCGAGAAGCTCGGCGAGCGCCCGCTCGTCGATCTTGCCGTTCCAGACGAGCGCCGCACCGACGAAGACGTTGAGGAAGCCGTGCTGCCGGCAGCCGACCGACGCCTCGACGTGGCGCAGCGGGTGATGCAGTCCGGCGGTCGCCTTGAAGGGCACCTCGGCCGCGGCGCACGCGACGAGGAAGCGGGCGACATCCTCGGGCGACGGATGCGCGTCGGCGGTCACGCCGCCGGTGCGGATCTTCGCCCCCGCGTCGAGGCCCGCAAGCGTCGCGATGAGCCCGCGCGGATCGGGCGACGCGGGCAGCTCGAAGTACGGGAAGAGGTCGTCGGGAACGAGGTCGATCGCGGCGTCGATCTCGCCGCTCGTCGTCGCCTTCACCTCGATGCAGTCGATGAGCGCGCTCCCCGCCCCGGCCGCCGCATGGCGATCGTTGAACGCCGCGATGAGGTCGAGGTCGCGGGCGAGTTGGGCGTCGCCCGCCGGCGCCGTGAGCGCGGTGATCGGCCACGCGTCGTCGTCGCCCGGAGGGCCGTTCTTCGGCAACAGCGTCTCGGCGGCCGCCTCGAACTCGGCGAGCCGCGCGACCGGCACCACGAGCCGCCCGAGGAACCAGGCGTCCGTCCCGCGTCGGTACGCATCGAAGTTGCGGACCGTCGGCGCCATGTCGAGCTTCGCCGGGGGAAAGAGACCGGCGTAGTCGAGGATCCCCTCGAGCAAAGTGCGAACCGCGTGCATGAGACTCGGATTATGGGTGGCCGTTGACGAAGCCACAAGTCGGCAGCGTCCCGCGCCACCAGCCGTCAACCGTCGGCACGCTGTCCGGGCGGCAGCCAGCCCTTCCGTCGCTCGGCGGCTTCCTCCGCCCGTAACGGCGGCACCGCGAGCCACGCGGCGAGCCGCCGCGGCACGGCGTTCTTCGCCTCGAAGTTCGCCGCAAGCGCTCGAAGCGCGTCCATCGCGTCTGGCTCCCCGGCTTCGAGTCGATCGAGCGCCGCATTCCAGCGAAGGAGATCGGCGCTCGGAAGCGCCTCCGCCCAGATCGCGTACGCCGCAAGGTCGTCGTCGGTCAGGAGCACCTCGCCGAACACCTCGTTCTGGGCGGGCTCGTCGGGTTCGCTCCACGCCGCGTAGAAGGTCGGCGCGTAGAGCGACATCCGTCGCGACGGCTCGACCACGCTCGTCCGGAAGCGGACCGACTTCGTCTCGGGATCCCAATCGCCGTTCGACGCGAAGGGCTCGATGCCGGTCTTCAGGACGACGTCCGTCTCGACCTTCTTCGCTGAGCGCATCGGATCGAATCCGAACGCGGGCGGCAACGTGATGTTCATGTCGCCATTCCGGATGCGCTCCTTGTCGGCCTCGGAGATCGCGGGCGACGCGAGGAGGATCTCGCGGCGGTCGGGCGACGTCGTCGCGTAGAGCCAGAAGGAGAGCGCCATCGGCACGAGCGACGCCGAGTCGAGCTTCTTCACGTCGGGACGGAAGCGCTGCACCTGCCGCACGAGCGCCGGCAGCAAGACGGTGTCGACGATCCACGTGCGCTCGGCCTTCGACGGATTGCCGTCGACCGAGACGAGATAGACGCGATGCGCTTCCTCGACCGTCAGCAATCCGCGCTCGGCGAGAAAGAGAAGCGACGACATGCCCACGCGCTGCGCGAAGCGTTCGTCGTCGGTCATCGGCCGATGGTCGTCACTCTTCCGGACTTCCTGCGCCACGCGATTCGCTCGCACCATCGCCAGCTGCACCGACCACAGGAGCGCCGCGTCGTTGACGAGCGGCACGAGATCGCGATCGACGTACGCGGCCCACTCCTCTCGCTTCGAGGGATCGGTGATACCGCGCTCGGCCCAGCGCCCAAAGAGCCGCACCCAGAGTTCGCCGCCGTGCATCCGCGACTCGAGCGACGCCCACAGCCCTCGATCGTCGTCGGCCGTGGCGTCCCCCGTGCTCGCGTGCGCGGCGGCCGCCTTCTCGTCCGCGGCGTCGCCGAACGACTCCCAATAGAAGCGCGTGCGGCCGAAGCGCGTCGACACGTCGACGAGCCCGTTGCGGTTTCCCACCTCGCGCGGCAACGACGAGTTGAACGCCGCCGTGAAGCGCTCGCCGCCGGTGTCGGCGTCGCGCTCGGGGTCGGCGTCGTAGACCGAACGCAAGCGCTCGCGGTCGTCGCTCGCGAGCGCGTTACTCGCGAACGAACGCGTGGTCGACTCGCCCGACGCGTCCATCTCGACGCGCACGCGATCCTGTCGACAGCCGGCGACCGAAGGCACAGCGAGAAGGACGAGAAGCGTGGCGAGGCAGTGACGCATGAAGGGGACGGGAGAGGAGAAGGAGCGAGATGAGCTTGGAGAATAGGGCTTGACGCGCCGCCGGCGAAGACGCCTGTCGTGATATCGACCGGTCGCGACAATCTCCCGGCGTCGCGCCGGTGGCTTCCGCGCCAAAAACGCCACCGGCGGACCCGTTGGGATCCGCCGGTGGACGAAAAGCTGACTACCAGTCTCGACTTACTTGAAGAGGGTCGTCGACTCGGTTTCCAAGATCGGCTTCGTGAACTGCTTGCTGGTCATCGACCACTGCGAGCGGACGTCGCCCGAGCCGGTCGCCTTGACGCGAATCGTCCAGACGGCCTTCTGCTGCGGGAAGAGGTCGCTGACCGGACCGAGGTTCACGGTCTTGCCGTTGACGGTGGCCTTCGGGCCCGGGCCGTCGCACGACACGAACTCCATCTCAGCCGGGAGGGTGAGAACGATGCGGATGTCGTCGTCGTCAGCCGAGCCCTGGTTGGTGACGGTTGCGACGAAGGTGGTCTCGCCGCCGACTTCGACCGGGTCGATCGTGTCGACAACCTCGAGGAGGATGGCGGGGATGCCTTCGACGGCCGTAGCGCAGTTCGTGGTCGCCGGCTGGACGCAGGTGGCCATCGCCGTGGCGGTGATCGGCGCGTTGCCGATGCCGTTGGGCTTGACCTTCATGCTGACCGTGGCGGTCTGACCGGCGGCGACGCTCGCCATCGACCAGACGACGTTGCCACCCTCGACGCGACCGCCGTTGTCGGCGCTCACGAACGTGGTGTTGGCCGGGATCGGCGCCTTGATCGAGGCGTTCGAGGCCGGGCAATCGCCGGTGTTCTTGACGGTGAACTTGTAGGTGATGTCGCGGCCGACGAAGACCTTGCTCGACGCGTCACAGGTGACGGTGAGGTTCGGCTGCTTCACGACGGTCGTCGGCGAGGCCGACTGCGCCGTGAGACCCGGGTACGCGGTCGCGGTCGCGGCCGACGAGAACGTGCCGCTCTTCGCAGCCTTCGCCATGACGGTGAAGGGCTTCGACGCGCCAGCGGCAACGTCGCCCGCGTTGAGCTCGACGACCGACTTGCCGTCGACCGTGGTGAGACCCGCCGGGAGCGTGTCCTTGATGACCGTCTTCTCGGCAACGCCCGTACCGGTGTTCTTCACTTCGTACGTGAGCTTGACTTCATCGCACGTGCCGCAGAGTTCCGGCGTCGCGGTCTTCGTGAGCTGGAGCGCCGGCTGCACGACGTTGGTCGCGATGCAGAGGACGTTCGCGTACGAGACGCTGAGGCAGTTCGTCGCGGTGCCGAGGGCGTTGGCCTTCGCCTTGACCTTGATGGTCTTGGTCGCGCCGGCGGGGAGATCGCCGATGAGCCACGCGAGGTCGTCCTGGCCGACCTTGGTGAAGGGCGGGGTCGACGAGATGTAGGTGATGTTCGAGAAGTTCTCCGAGTTGACGACGACGTTCTGGAGATCACCCTTCGTGAGGTTGATCACGTCGATCGTGTACTCGTACTCCTGGCCGACGCGCATTTCGGACGGAGCCGACTGGCGAAGGAGGATGGTGCTGGTGCGCTTGTCACCGGTCGGGAACGCGAGTTCGGTGCCGTCGAAGGTGAGGCCGCCCTGCGTGTACTCGGTCTCAGCAGTGCGATCGACCTTCTCGGCCGGCTCGGCTGCCTTCTGCATCGCGGCACCTTCCGGAGCGCGACGAACACCGATGTAGTACGCCTCGCCACCGCCGACCTTGGAGGAGTCGCAACCGGTGAGAAGCGAAGCACCGAGGGTGCTGGCGAGAGCGATGAAGAGCCACGGAGACGAAGTTTTCATTGGGAGACTCCCTGAGAGCGGGTTCAGCGAACCCTAGACGAGCGTCGGAGTGCGCCAAGTGGCGCGCCGGAGAGATCCGGGAAAGAGGTTCGGAAGCGAGACGCCCGCGATCGAGACCACGAGAACCGGCACACACAATCGCGATGCAACTGCGAAGCCGGAGATGAGATGAGTTGCGAACGACGGCAACCCGGATGGCAGTGAGGCGTGCGACACAGTGGCGCACGGTGTCGGAGTCGCGACAACGCTGACAAATGCCAGCCGGACTCCCTGTGTTCGACGCGCGACATAACGCGCGTCGCCCCAACGCCGCCTTACTCAACGGTGGGGCCGAGATGGTACAGCCACCGGCCGTGCTGTCAATGAAAACGGCGATTCCCGAGGGGAGGCGAACCGATCGCCACGCGCGCATGGCGACCCATACGAGCGACCGGCCCACGCCCACGACCTCATCTCCGCGTTTCGGCCAAGACCTTGCAAGGCCAGAGCTTGCGCCGATATTGCCGATGTGGCCGAAGCCTCGACGGGCGGCGGCGATCGAGCGATTTCTCCATCGGGCGCGCATCCGCACATCCACGCTTCAAGTGCAACGCGCGGGCTCTTCCTCCTCCGCGCCGACGGATCGGCATGAACCTCCTTCTTCCTCTCGGCGTCCTCCTCTGGCTCACCATCCAACTGGTGGCGCTCGCGATGCCCGTGATTGCGTGGTACCGACGCGGCGCGATGGCCGCCGTCATCGCGTGCCTCGCGCCCGTGGGTGTCTTTCTCTTCGCGCCAGTCCTCATGGTCGTGTATGCGGCATTCGAGAAGCCGCCGCTCTCCGTGACCTCGCCGGCGCTCTGGCTCGGCTTCGTCGTCGCGCTCGGCGGCGGCGTCTTGGCGTGGATCGGCGTGCGCGCCGCGTTCCGGCCGCACACGCCTCCGGGCCACTGCGCGCACTGCGGACACCCGTGCCGGGAGGGCGAGCGCTGCACCGAGTGCGGCCGCCTGCAACAGGCGACCGACTCGATGTCGACGCCGGCGCGCGGCATCACCGAGGTCAAGCCGAAGTCGGGGGTCCATCAGGTCGACACCGTCCGCACCCCGCGCAGCTAACGTTTGCGTCGTCGTGCCGGAGCCCCCCCGCTACTGCGTCGAGTGCCGCTATGACTGCACCGCGTTGCCGCGCGACCGTGCGTGCCCGGAGTGCGGCCACGCGGCGCCGCCCGGGGACGCGATCGTGGTCCAGGGCTATTCCTTCGCGCGCAATCCGGCGCTCTGGCTCATCCTTCTCGCCGTGTTCATGGTGTTCACGGCCGGGTCCGTCGTCGCCGCGTTCGTCGGATCGACGCGCAGCGTGCCGGTCTTCAGTTTCGTGACCAACATCGTCATCCTCCTCCCGCTCGGGCTCCGGGCCTTCTACGCGGCGCGCCTCTACCGACAGGGCGGCGACATCACGTGGTTCGTGGAGCCAACCGGCCTCGACGTGATCGCGCCGAGCGACACGCGCACGATCCGCTGGTCGGACTTCGAATACGTGACGATCGAACGCGGCGGCGCGCGCCATCTCGCGCGCCTCTCGATCTTCGGCGGCGCCGCGGCCACCGCGAGCGTCTGGCTCGACGAGCGCCACTACGACATCTACGCGCTCCGCGCGCTCCTCCGCGCCCGCGTCGCCGACGCCCGCGCCGCGGCCGGCCTTCCCCCGCCCGCCGAGCCGTCGAAGACGCCCGACTTCGCCCGCTACAAGCCTGAGCGCCCGACGACGCCGCGCCGGTAGCCGCGTCGCCGGACGCGCCCAGTCCCCGCGATACGCCGCCGCGATACGGCACCGCGACAAGGCGCCGCGATACGGGGCCGCGATACTGGGCCGCCGAGATCGCCCCACCCCCGAGCCGCCGGTACGATGCACCCGACGCGGGTGTAGCTCAGTTGGTAGAGCGTCAGCTTCCCAAGCTGAATGTCGCGGGTTCGAGTCCCGTCTCCCGCTTTCGTGCAACGTTGTGCGCAGATGTGCGCAACGCTGCACTGTTGGGAGGGTTAGAGCGCGAGCGCCGGCCCCCCTGCTTCGGTTGATCTTGTGCGCCCATGTGCGCTGTTGTGCCTGATTCTGCACGACTGTTGCGGGACGTGTTGCGGGTCTCGCTTTCGTGGTTCGCGACGACCGCGCTCGCGTCGTCGGTGCCCGTCGCCAAAACGGACGTTGCGGAGAGCGCGATCTTCGGAAGCGCGAGAAGCGCGTCCGCCGCGTCGGTCAATCGCAGCGCGACGTAGTGCTTGTCCGTCGTCCGCGAGTCTGCGTGCCGCATGATCTGCTTCGTCACCTGCGGCGCGACGCCGCTCCGCGCGAGCATCGTGCCGAGCGTCGTCCGCAGCGCGTGGAGGTCGACGAACGTGCCGGCCGCGTCGCGCGTCGTGAGTCGCTGGATCGGGTTGCCGTCGGCATCCTCGCGCCCCTCAATCGACTCCCACTTCGCGAGGCCCGCGCGATGGAAGTCGAAGAGGACCGTTCGGCTCGTCACGGCGACCGGGAAGACCTTCGTCGCCGGCAGCGCGCGGTTCGCCTCGCGGAGGTCCTTGAGCGCCTCCGCGAGCTGCGGATGGAGCGGCAGGAAGTCCTCGCGTTTCGCCTTGCCCGTCCGGATCACGATCGTCGCGTTGTCGAAGTCGACGTCGGCCCAGCGGAGCCGCATGAGATCGCCGCGGCGAAGGCCTGCGAGCGCCGCCGCGAGATACCACGCCTCGCGTCCTCGAGATCGTGCGACGTCGAGGAGCCGAGCGAGCTCCTCGGGCGTCAGCGCGCGACGACGCCGGCGCCGGTCCTTCCGTTCGTCGAGCGTCTGCACCGACCGGAATTGGTTCGTGTCGGCGCGGCCCGTCTTCACCATCCATGATCCGAACGCCACGATGATCTGCCGCGCGAAGTTGGCCGTGCGCGCGCTCTTCCCGTCGGAGAGGAGCGCGCGCATGTGCCCCGCGAGTCGCTCGATCGTGAGATTCGCGTAGCGCGTCGCGCCGACGGACTTCACGAAGAGCTCCAGGTGCCGCTCCTTCTGCGAGACGGCCTTCGCGTCGTGGCCGACGTTCTTGCAGTGCTTCACGTAGTCGCGCACGTGGTCGAGGACCGGAACGCGGCCCGAGCTGGCGAGTCGATCCGCGTTCGGGTCGATCACGCCGTCGCGCCTGAGCGCCGCGTCGGCGACGAGCTTCTGCACCACGCGCGACGCCGCGGTGTAGTCGGTCGTGCGGAGATTGCGCTCGTGCCGGCGGCCGCTCTCGTCGTACCAGGACGCGTACCAGGGCCCGCCTTCCGATCGGCGATAGAGCGAGCCGTCGCCGTTGCGGCGCTTGCGCTTCGACGCTCGCCCTTGCCGCGACTCCCGCGCGCCCTCTTCGAGGCGTGCCGATTCCGCGGCCGCCTCGCCGACGTGCGCCGCGAGGACCTTGCGTGCAACGCGGAGTTCTCGCGCGTGCGTGTTGACGACGACGCGCCGCCCGTCGTCGTCGAGGAACGAGCACTGCCAGTGCCCGCCCCCTCGCCGCCAGAGTCGCGCGTCGGGCCCGTGTGCGCCGCGCGATTCGATCGTGTCCGTCATTGTCCGGCCTCCTCTCGGTGCAACCTGCCGGTCTCTGGGGAGCGTACAGAGTCGCTACGCCGCGTCGAATAGATCGCCGCCCACCGCGCGCACAACCAACCCGCGAAGACCACGGCCGCCTCGAGCTCGTCCTTGTCTCGGACGCCGCCGCGAGCAGCCAGGGAGATCGCAGCGCGGGCGACACGCCGCGCGATAGTCGGTTCGAGTCTCGCGCCGCGGGCGTAGACGTTCCACTCGCGCGCCAATCGCCGCACCGCCGCCAGCTTGGTTCGAAGCCGTAGCGCCGAGAGACGCTGCGACCCCGGTCTCCTCGCACTCATGAAGCACCTCCGGGGGCCGCGCTTCCCTCGGCCTTACGGCGGAGCAGTTCGCTAGTTTGCTTGCGAAGGTTCTGACGGATCTCCGCGTTTCTGCTCTCCTCGGCCGCGTTCCATGCCGCCACAAACTCCGCATCCGGCCCAACTTCACGTTTCAGCATGCGCGAATAGAGCTGCTCGATCGCCGCGACTTGATCGTCCTCGCTTGCCGTGCACTCGCGCATCCAGTCGATGTCCCGTATATGCAGGTGACCTTTGCATCGAATGCGATGGAGCAACTCGTCGACACCGATGCGATTGCCGCTCGCCTTCGTCGCGCCAGCGTCCTGCAACGTTGAGTCGCTCGATCGTGTCGGGCGGACCATGTCTGCCATTGCTGAAGCGCCCGCTGCTGGCGGCGCGACCTCGCCGGACGCGACCTTCATCGCAAGATCGAAAGCCGCTCGAACAGGTCGCGGCTCGTT
>JAEUIT010000072.1 GCA_016795035.1 Phycisphaerae bacterium
GGCGTCGCTGGCGCCCGGACCATGGCGATCTCGATTCGGCGGCCTGCTCCTCGCGGGCTCGCTGCGCTTCGCCCGCGAGGAGCAGGCGTGCTTCTCCGATCGATCGGAGAGGCGGGGATTCAACATACAAGACCACTGCGCGTCGGGCGGTCGCGCACTGGCCAGACCGCTGCGCGTCGGGCGGTCGCGCACTGGCCAGACCACTGCGCGGCGGGCGGTCGCACACTGGCCAGACCACTGCGCGGCGGGCGGTCGCGCACTGGCCAGACCAGTGCGCGATCGTCAGTGCGTCGCGCCCAACCTTCTGCGCTGATTGGGCTTAGGGTGCGAGCTCGTCCGCTATCGACGGACGCGGTCTTCCGGGAACGGTCGACGTTCGGTCAACCGGCCCAGGCACCAAGCAAGATGCCGATGTCGACCCCGTCGACGACGTCGTCGCCGTTGAGGTCGGCGAAGCAACAGCCGGGGCAGGGCCCCCACGCGCCGAGGAGGATTCCGAGATCCGCGCCGTTCACGGTTCCCGATCCATCAATATCGGGATCGCCGACGGCGCCGGGCTCTTCGCGCAGGGCTAGCTCGGCGAGTTCGAAGCCGGTGAGGGCGCGCGCGTAGATCTGGATCTCGTCCATAGCGCCACTGAAGGGCAGCGTGCCATCGATATCGGTGCAGGCGCCTCTGCCGAACTCAAGCGCCGCCGCCGTCGTGGAGAAGTCAACCACACCCGCGCCGTAGCCAAGGCCCACGAGGCAACCGTCGATGAATGTCATGACGACCTGGCCCGTGCGGCGCATGGCGAAGTGACGCCACACGCCGTCATTGAGGGGGTCGGTCGTAAAAGTCAGCGTGTAGTTCGACGCCTTATCGCCGGCAAGTTCGGAGATGGCGCGTTCGCCGTCGATCGCGCGGATGTCGAGCATCTCGGTGGCTCCGCATTGCGGTCGCTTCGACATGAGCGAGGCGGGAATCGTCACGTCAAAACGCACCCAGAACGCGATCGTGAAGTCCGAGGTGCCGAGGTTCGCCGCGGTGGTCCCAGCGGTGACGTACTCGCCGGAATCAAACTGCATCGCTTGGCCGAAGACGCCGGGCACGAAACTCACGTTGCCGACGGCCGTGCCGTTCGCGCCGCCGACCGTGTCTGCCAACGAACCGTTGGCGGACCAGCGGTGGACGAGTCCGGGGAACGTGACTTGGGCGTGTGCCCCGGTGGAGTAAACGAGCGCAGCAAAAGCGCCTGCGGCGACGAAACCGATGGGTCCAACCTTCGACATGTCTGTTCTCCTCGTCTGACCGGCCTCCGGACGGGGAGGCGTGGCGGCAACGTATCTCGCCGAGCGGTCGCGCACTAGTCTGTCCAGTGGGCGTCCGCGCAGGGGTCTGTCCAGTGCGCCCCGGGGGCCGCGTGGTCCGTCCAATGCCCCCGGCGCAGTGGTCTGTCCAGTTCGCCCGCGCACAGGTCTGTCCAGTGCCCCCGCCACGTCCAATGCTCCCGGCGCAGTGGTCTGTCCAGTGCGCTCCCGCGCACGGGTCTGTCCAGTGCCCCCCGCGCAGTGGTCTGTCCACTGCCCTCCCCCGGCCTCGCGTGCGACAATCCGACCCCGGCTGGTCTACGCTCACGCCACTCGATCCCAATGACTTCACGCAACGACCCACACGCTGGCCACCCGGCTCCATCCGGCTCGCACACCTCTCCGGGAATGCCGGCCCGGCCGCAGCCCGACGGTCCGCGATCGGCGTCGACCGCCGGCGAGGGAACGCCCGCGAACGACGGCCTCGCCGCCCCGGTCACGATTCGCACGCTGCAACGCTGGCGGCGGGAAGGCGTGAAGTTCGCCTGCCTCACCTGTTACGACGCCACCACCGCCCGATGGCTCGAGAAGGCCGGCATCCCCGTCCTTCTCGTCGGCGACACCGCGGCGGAGGTCATCCTCGGATACCCGGCCACCTTGCACGCGCCGCTCGACTTCCTCATTCAGCTCACGGCGGCGGTGAAGCGCGGCGCCCCCAAGTGCCTCGTCATGGGTGACATGCCGTTCCTCTCGTACCAAGCGTCCGATGAGGAAGGCGTCCGGAACGCCGGACGATTCATGACCGAAGGCATGGCCGACGCCGTGAAGCTCGAAGCCGACCGGTCCTTCGCCCCGCTCTTCCGGCTGATGAGCCGAGCCGGCATCCCGGCGGTCGCCCACATCGGGTCGCGTCCGCAGCACGCTCGCATGCACGGCGGCTACTACGCAGCGGGAAAGACCGCTGAGGCCGCGAGGGGGCTCCTCGAAGACGCCCTCGCCCTCGAAGACGCCGGGGCGGTCCTCCTTCTCATCGAAGCGGCCCCGCAAGAAGTCACGGAACTCATCGTTTCGAGGGTCCGCGTTCCCGTCATCGGATGCGGCGCCGGTTCGCGCTGCGATGGTCAAGTCGTGGTCACGCACGACCTCCTCGGGCTAACGGAATGGCAGCCCGGATTCGCCAAACCGCTTGTTGAAATGGGCAAGCACCTCATCTCTATGGCGACGGCGTGGAAGGACCGCGTCCGAACGGGCCAACTCGGAGAACACCCATACGTCATGAATGACGCCGAACTCGCGGCGCTGGACGTCCTGCGCCGGAGCCTGCCGCCCACCAAGGCGGACGGCGCCTGACGCCTGACGGACGGGCGCATCCGAGGCCATCGCTCATCGTCCGGACACGGTTTTCCCGCGTCCGTCGGTCCGAGTCACGATCGCACCCTGAAAGATCAAGTACTCACATGCGTGGAATCACAACAGTCGGTCCGGCACTCGTCGTACTCACCGCCGCCGCCGCCGCGCTCTTCGCGGCTCCCGCAGCGGTTCGCCAGTTCGTCAGCGGGCAAACGTCCGTCGACGTGACGCTCGCGTCGAAGCGGCTCGAGAGCGAGACGAACATCCTCGAATCGATCAACTCCGTGCAGCGCGACATCGCGCGCGTCGTCGAGCCGAGCGTCGTGCACGTCTCGACCACCGGCATGGTGCGCCGTCGCGGCAACGGCATGGGCCAGCCCTTCGTGCAGAGCGGCTCCGGCTGGATCTGGGACGACAAGGGCCACATCGTGACGAACGCGCACGTCGTCGACGGCGCGGAGCGCATCGAAGTGCAGCTCCACGACGGCGAGCTGCGCGACGCCGAGCTCGTCGGCCGCGACATCCGCACCGACATCGCGGTCCTGAAGATCGAGCCGACGGCCATCCATCCCGCGCATCGCGGCAACAGCGATGAGCTGCAACAGGGAGATTTGGTCTACGCGTTCGGCTCGCCGTTCGACTTCCGCTTCTCGATGTCGTCGGGCATCGTGTCGGGCCTCGGCCGCACGGCCGGCCCGGAAGAGATCGACTACCAGAACTTCATCCAGGTCGACGCGGCCATCAACCCCGGCAACTCCGGCGGTCCGCTCACGGACATCCGCGGGCGCGTCGTCGGCATGAACACCGCGATCGCGACCGGCCGCGGAAACACCGTCGGCCAAGGGCAGTTCGCGGGCATCGGCCTCGCGATTCCGATGTCGATGATCGATTACGTCGTGACGCAGCTCATCGAGACCGGTGAGGTGCGCAAGGGCTTCCTCGGCGTGCGCGTCGAGGCGCCGGACATGCTCCGGTCGTTGCAGGTGGGCGAGCCGACGCTCCGCTTCGTCGCCGAGAACTTCAAGGGCGAAGGCGCGGTGGTGACGCTCGTCGATCCCAAGTCGCCCGCGCTCAAGTCGGGCCTCCGCGTCGGCGACGTGCTTCTCGCCGTCGGCGGCCGCAAGATCACCTCGAGCGAGCAGGTCCCCGCGATCATCTCGTCGACGCGGCCCGGCACCGACGTCACGCTTGACATCTGGCGCGCGAATCTCGCGTCGGGCGCGGCTGAAACGACGAGTTTGATCGTGACGCTCGGCGAGCTCGATCCGTCCTCGCGCTCGGGACCGTTCCCCGCGGCGATGGAGCGCGTGGGCCTCGAGAAGATCACGACGGCGACCGAACAGCGCTGCCGCGAGCTCGACGTGCCGTTCCGCCGTGGCGTGCTCGTCGAGACCGTCACCGCCGGCTCGGAAGTCGAGAAGTACGTGCCCGCCGGCTCGATCATCGTCGAAGTGCTCGAGCAGCCCGTCGGCAGCGTGGACGAGTTCTTCGCTCGCGTCGACCGCTACCTCACATCCCTGCGGAACGGCCGCATGATGACCGCCGGCTTCCTGCAGGTGCCGATCACCGTCATCACGCCGACCGGCGACGTTCAGCGCGTCTTCCTTCCGCTGACGCCGCGATAAGGCACGAGTTTCCGCCGACCCACACCGGGAGGCGGCGAGGTTCGAGGCGGTGCGTTCGCGGATCGGGGTCCGCGCGCACCGCCCGAACGGCGCCGCTTCCCGGTTGTCGTTCTGCGTCGCACCCGCGCTTGCCACTACTATCTCGGCCGCATGGTCGCGCCAACGAACTCCGCCCAAGCCGCGCTCCTCGAGCGCCCGCTCCTCGAGGTCGTGAACCTCGAAACGCACTTCCCCGTGCGCCGTGGCGTGCTGCAACGCGTCGTCGGCCATGTGAAGGCGGTCGACGGCGTGTCGTTCCATCTCGCGAAGGGCGAGACGCTCGGGCTCGTGGGCGAGTCCGGCTGCGGGAAGACGACGGTCGGCCGCACGATTCTCCGGCTCATCCCCGCGACCGGCGGCCAGGTCTTCTTCGACGGCAAGGACGTCTACGCGCAGTCCGCCGCAAGCATGCGGGCGTTGCGTCGCCAGATGCAGATCATCTTCCAGGATCCGGGCGGCTCGCTCAATCCGCGCATGCGCGTCGGGCGCATCGTGGGCGAACCGCTCGAGGTGCACGGCATGGCGAGCGGCGACGAGCTTCGTCATCGCGTCGAGTCGCTCCTCGAGCGCTGCGGCCTGTGGCGCCAGGCTGCCGACCGATATCCGCACGAATTCTCCGGCGGCCAGCGGCAGCGCATCGGCATCGCCCGCGCCCTCGCGCTCGAGCCGCGCATGATCGTCTGCGACGAGCCGACCTCCGCGCTCGACGTTTCCATCCAATCGCAGATCCTCAATCTCCTCAGCGACCTGCAGGACGAGTTCGGACTCTCGTACCTCTTCATCTCGCACGACATGGCGGTGATCCACCACATCTGCGATCGGATCGCGGTGATGTGGAACGGGAAGATCGTCGAAGCCGGCTCGCGCGACGACATCATCGAGCGGCCGAAGCATGCGTACACGCAAGCGCTCCTCTCGGCCGTGCCCGAAGCCGATCCGCGCCGCAAGAAGGCGCGGCTCAAGTTCGAAGGGATGAAGATGTGAATCCGACGACGAAACGCCGCGTCGATCTCGCGATCATCCTGCTCTTCGTCGTGACGGGTCTCTTCACGCTCATCGTCGGCTGGCGCACGCTGAGCGGCGTGCGGGAGACCGCCTACGAGACCGATCGTCGCATGCGCACGCTCGCGTTCGCGGTGCTCGCATACGCGAGCGAGTTCGGGCAGTTCCCGATGTCGAACGAGGAGTTGCAGGCGTTCGGGCTCGGCCCCGACGAGATCGCCGTCGTGTCGTCGAAGAACCAATGGCCGTCGAAGCGCGACGTCGCGCAACAGGGCGCCGCGACGTCGACGCTCGACGAATCCATCCGCTCGATCCTGATCGTCTATGGCGACCATCGCGGCATGCCGCCCTACCTCAAGCCCGACGGCCTGCCCACGAAAAACGGCACCGGACCCGAGGTGAACTCGTGGCTGGAGTCGTTCGGCCGCGACTTATCGCTGTCCACGAAGTGAGGTGTTGGGCGCACAATGCGTCCTCCATGACCTCCGCCTCCTCGACCGTGTCCGCGCCCGCATCCATCCGCTCCGTTCCGCCCGAGTCGCCGCTCGTCGACGTGATGCAGGGCGCCGCGCGCTGGGAGATTCCGGTCCACGAGCACGGGCTCATCGCGCTCGTCGATGCGATGCCGCGGCTCGTGCCGCAGGGGAAGACCGGCGACTTCGCGATCGTGCAGGCGGCGCGCGTGAGCTACGGCGAAGGCACGAAGCAGGTGAGCGAAGATCGCGGGCTCGTGCGCTACCTGATGCGGCATCGGCACTCGACACCGTTCGAGATGGTCGAGTTCAAGTTCCACGTCGTGATGCCGATCTTCATCGCGCGGCAGTGGATCCGTCACCGCACCGCGAACGTGAACGAGTACTCGGCGCGCTATTCGATCGTGCCCGACCGCTTCTACCGGCCGTCGATCGAGAACATTCGCCAGCAGAGCTCGACGAACCGCCAAGGCGGCGACCAGCCGGTCGACGTCGGCACGGCCGAGGAGTTCCTCCGTCTTCTCGAGGAGGCCGAGTCGAGCTACACGCGCTACATCGGGCTCACCGAGCGCGGCGTGGCCCGCGAACTTGCGCGCACCGCGTTGCCGGTGAGCGTCTACACCGAGTGGTACTGGAAGTGCGACCTGCACAACATCTTCCACTTCCTCTCGCTGCGCATGGATCCGCACGCGCAGAAGGAGATCCAGGACTACGCCAACGCGATGTACCGGCTGATCCAGCCGATCGTCCCCGTGGCAGCCGAGGCGTTCGAGGATTACCGCCTCAACGCGATGCACCTGACGTCGCTCGAGATCGAGGCGCTCCGCACCGGCGAGCCGCTCAAGACGACCAATAAGCGCGAGATCGCCGAATGGGACGCGAAGCGAGCCCGGCTCGGCCGTTGACCGCGTTGCAGCCAATCTGCGAATCGATCGAACCGCGCGAGCCCGCGCCCGCTACTCGACGCCATGACTGACGCAGCCGTCGCGCCTCGGCGCTGGTGGGTCCGCACGCGATCGGCGCTCGTCGCGCTCGCGATCGTGGCCGCCGCGGCCACGGCGGGCGCGTTTGCCGTCGGGCGACTCGCGGGCGGGCAGGCCCACGCGCTCCTGAGCCCGTGGACCTTCCAGTACTGGCTTGCACTCCTCGTTGCAGCCGTCGCGCTCGCAGCCCTTCGGGCGCGGCGATCGGCGCTCGTCGTTGCAGCCTTCGCCGTCTGGCCGTCGACTCTCGTCGTGCCGACGCTCGTCCGCACGGCGCCCGCGCCCACGGCCCACGGATTCCCGCTCCGTGTGGTCAGCGCCAACGTGCTCGTTTGGCAAACGCCGTCGCGCGAGGCGATCAACTGGTTCCTCGAGTCGGACCCCGACCTCCTCGCGGTCTTGGAGTGCTCGCACGCGTGGTCGAAGGCGCTCGCCCCGGTTCACGAGCGGCTTCCGTACGTCGTCGAGCTGCCGACGGCCGATCCTCGCGGAACGGCGCTCCTGAGCCGGTATCCGCTGCGCGATACGCGCGTGACGCTCGCGCCGACCGGCTACCTGCCGTACATCGACGCGACCGTCGACACGCCCGCGGGTCCGGTGCGCGTCACGATCGTGCATCCCCTCGCGCCGATGCATGCCGGCCACACCGAAGCGCGCGACGCCGAGATCGCGTGGCATGCCGAGCGGCTCGCGACGTGCGCGATCCCGCTCATCGTTGCAGGCGACTTCAACGAGTCGCCCGATGGCCGCGCGTTCGCGGGCTTCGTGGAGACGAGCGGCCTGCGACCGGCGCGCGAGGGATTCGGGCGCACGCCGACCTGGCCCTCCAGCAACGGAGAGTTGCTCGTGCCGACCTTCCTTCAGATGGCGATCGACCACTGCTTCGTGTCGAAGCACTTCGACGTGCGGCACTTCGATCGGGGGCCGGACATCGGTTCCGACCATCGGCCGATCCTGGCCGACCTCGTCCTCAGGCGCTCGCCGTGATCACGGGGATCAGCGCGTCTCGACTTCGGTCAGGACCGCCTGAAGACCGATGAGCGGTTGCGTGGCGTCGAGCTGCAATTCGACGAGGCGAATCGGCGTCGGCTGGAAGTAGCGAAGCGCGCCGCCGGGGTTCGGGCCCTCGCCGCGGATGTCCCAGAAGTCGCCCATCGGGATGCGCTTGTTCTCGCCCGCCTCGATGCGATCGACGTGGCAGAGGTAGCGCTGGTTGAGCCAGACATCCACGTTCTCGAACGTGCGCGGAGTCGCGTTCACGATGACCATCGTGTCGCCGTCGGCGATCGCCTGGGCGTCGATCGTCTCGCCGGGCTTCAGCCAGAACGGGTACTGCCGCGTCGCCTTGGCGGGGTCCGACCGAATGACGGAACAGCCCGTCGCCCAGAGGGCGGCGAGCGCGAGGGCGGCGAGCGGGGCTACAAGGCTCTGAAGGCGACGCACGGGGGCGGAGTGTATGGGACGCGGCGACGGCGGGCCGATCGGGACGATTCGCGGGCGGACGCGAGTTTCGCTGCGAGATTCCGCGAGCGGGGCCGCAGGAGTTTCTCGTGTCTATTCCGCCGCAGTCTTGCCGCCCGTCCGAGCGGGTCGCATACTCGCGTCGGGCGGAAGGGCACTGCCCCAAGCAGTGAGGAGAACGGCGAGCCCGTTTCGCCAGTGATGTTCCGATGCCGACGCACCCTCGAAGAATCCCGTTCGGAGCGACGCTTCTGTCCGCGGCGTTGACGGGAGTCGTCGCGTCCGTCGGAATGGCCGCGCCGCCCAACGACAACTGCACGGGCGCGACGCCGCTCTCGGAGCCGGTGACGACCTTCTGCACGCTCGGCGCGACGACCGACGGCCCGCCGCTGCCGCCGGAGTGCGACGAGGGCTTCGGCCTTTCCTTCGTGTCCGACGTCTGGTTCCGCTTCACCGCGCCGATGTCGGGCGACGTCTGCATCTCGACGTGCGGGACCGCAGACTTCGACACGCGCCTCGCGATCTACGCCGGCGACTGCTCGGCGCTCTCGATCGTCGGCTGCAACGACGACGCCCAGGGCTGCGAGCTCGCGTCGGAACTCGTCGTTGCCGTGGCCGCGGGGGAGACATACCTCGTGCGCGTGGGCGGCTACGAGTCAAGCGGGTGCGGATCTCTCAGCGTGAGCTTCGCGGGGTGTGCGACGTGCCCGCCGAGCGATCACGACTGCGTCACCCTCGGCGCCCCCGGCTGCAACGACGTCGACTGCTGCTATGCGGTCTGCGCGATCGAGCCGTCGTGCTGCGCGATCGCGTGGGACGTTGCGTGCGTCGACGCGACCGCGGATCTCGCGCCGTGCGCGTCCTTCGCCTACTCCTGCAACGGCGCGCCGACGGTGCCGAACGATTGCGCGCCGGAGTGCCTGCCGCTCGTCGAACTCGGCAGCGTGCCCTTCGACACGACGCTCGCGACGACCGACGGTCCGCCGACCGACTGCGACTACGCGAAGGACATCTGGTACTGCATCGTCGCGCCGACGACCGGCCAGCTCGAGGTGACCGTCGACGAGGCGTCGTTCGATCCGACGATCGCGGTGTACGACCTCGGCACCAGCGGAGTCATCGATCCCTCCGCGTTGCCGCAGGCGCTTCTCCAATGCGGCGATTCTCGGCACGACGGCGTCGAGACCGTCTATGTCGCGCAGACGTCGGTGGGCACGACCTACCTGATCCAGGTGGCGGGATCGCTCTCGTCGGGTCTGATCGAGGCGGGCACGGGCGAGATCACCGTGCGCTTCAAAGTCCCGCTCGTGAACACCGGACCGACGCTGCCCGCACTCTACGATCCGAATGCGAGCGGCGCGTTCAGCCTCGTCGATCTCGGCTTTGCGACCGGCACACTCGCGCCAGGCGCGCTGCCGTCACTCTTCGCGCAGCCGTTCGCGCTTCCGCAGGCCGGGACGCTCGAGCCGTGGGCGATCAAGGAACTCCACGTTGCAGCCTGCGTCCCCGGGACGCCGGGCTGCATCGGCGCCTGCTCGCCCGGCGGCGCCGACTGCCCTCCCGATGCGGTCGCGAACGAGACGCTCGTCGTCGTCGTGTGGAATCGGAAGGGCCTCGCGCCGCCGGGCCCCGGCGACCAAGTGGCGGTGCTCTCGTTCCCGTTCCCGACGCCGGCGGAGCTCGTCGACTCGGGGCCGCAGAACGAAGACCTCGCGGTGAAGATCGACCCGCCGCTCGAGCTCGCGCCGGGCGACTACTGGTTCACGGCGTTCGCCGAGAACGACGATCCGGGCGCCCCGCCCGCGGCGATCGTGTGGCTCACGAACGCCAGCGGCGATGTGCTGCCGGTCGTCGGTCCCGCCGGTCCGTTCGTCTATCGCGCACCGGGCTTCCCGCAGCAGGGGTTCGTCCCCTACGCGCTCGACCCGGCGACGCAGCTCGCACCGGCGCCGGGCGACGATCCGACCAAGCTCTATTCGCAGGGATTCCGCATCATCGGCCAGCTCGGCGGCGAGTCGATCTGCGACCGCGTGCGTTCGAAGATCTCGAGCGCCGACGAGAAGCTCCGCCGCGTCGAGGCGAAGAACGCGCAGCTTCCGTCCAGCAATCCCACGCAGTTCCAGCAGCTGTCGCAGGCGATGTTCCAGCAGAATGCGGAAGCACGCGCGCTCATCAAGGACGCGCAGGACCAGCTCGAGGGCGCGTCCGTGCCCAATCCGTGTCCCACCATCGACACCGCAGGCGTGATCGCGAAGGCGATGCTCGTGCGCGACCTTCTCTCCGAACTCTCCTTGACGCTCGCAGCGCTGATCGCCGACGAGGAGGTCACGGCGGAGGAGCTGGCGATCGCGCAGGAGGAGATCGGCACGACGACGGCCGCGGCGCTCGTCCTCCTCGAACTCATGGCGCAGGACGCGAGCCCGTGTCCGCCCGACTTGAACGGAGACGGCACGGTCGACGGCGCCGATCTCGCGGTGATCCTCGGCAACTGGGGCAGCGCGGGCTTCGGCGATCTCGACGAAAGCGGTGCGGTCGACGGTGGAGATCTCGCGCTCATCTTGGGCGCGTGGGGACCGTGCACGGCGAAGTGAGTGCCTGCAACGCGGAAAGCGGCAGATAGGACGTGGCGGATGGTGCAATTGGAGGACAACGGCGTGGCACTCGCATGTCCATCGGCGGAAGAGTTGGAGCGGATCGCGGCAGGGGAGTCGACCGACGTCGACACCACGCGGCACGTCATGACCTGCGAGCGCTGCGCGCGGAGCCTGCTCTCGATCGAGGCCGACAACGACCTCCTCGCGGAGTTTCGGTCGATCGACGGGCCGGCGCGCGACTGGGCCCCGGCGCAGGGCGAGCGCCTCGGGCCGTACGCGCTGCTTGACGAGCTCGGGCGCGGCGGCCAGGGCATCGTCCATCGCGCGAAGGACGAGCGCACCGGCCGAACCGTCGCGCTCAAGACGCTTGGCCGCGGCGCGCTCGCGACGACGCACATGCGCCGTCGCTTCGACCGCGAGATCGAGATAATCGCGGGCCTGCACCATCCCGGGATCGTCACGCTCTACGAGGCGTTCGAGACGCCCGACGGAAACCGCGCGATCGCGATGGAGTGCATCGAGGGAACGCCGCTCGACGTATGGGCCGCCCGTCGTCGGGAGCGCTCGCCGCGGGCACTGTCGCCGGAGATTCTCGACGTGCTCATCGCCGTGTGCGACGCCGTCGAGCACGCGCACCTGCGCGGCGTGATCCACCGCGACCTCAAGCCGTCGAACATCCTCGTCGACGACGCCGACAAGCCGCACGTCGTGGACTTCGGCATCGCGAAGTTCACGCAGCCCGACGACGACCCCACGCTCACGAGCGGATTCGTCGGGTCGCCCGCGTACGCCGCGCCGGAGCAGATCCTTGGCAACGCGGAGAACGTGGATCTCCGCGCCGACCTCTTCGCGCTCGGCGCGATCGCGTATCAGGCGCTGTGCGGCGCGGTGCCGTTCCCGGCGCGCGGCAAGGTGACCGAGCTCGCGAGCGTGGTGCGCGACGAGCCGCTGCCCGAACTTCCGAGCCGCCTCTGCGATCCAGGGTCGCGGGCCGTCGGCCGTGACCTCGATGCGGTGCTGCGCAAGGCGCTCGCGACCGAGCCCGATCGACGCTACCGCTCGGTCGCGGAGTTGCGCGACGATCTCGCATCGCTGCGCGACGGAGATCCGGTGCAGGCCCGGCCCGACGCGCTCTCGTACATCCTGCGCCGTGCGATGCGCCGGCATCGCGCGGCGGTCGTCGGTGCACTCGGCGTTGCAGGCATCCTCGTCACGTCGACGACGGCGGCGGCCGCGCTCTGGCGCAGCGCCGAGGAGCGCTCGCGCTACGAGGTGTCGATGGACGCGGTCGTCGCGCTCATGAACTCGATGACGCCGGTCGTCGAGTCCACGCCGGGCGGCGCTCTCTCCGCCACGGACCGCGAACGCATCGTCCGCAATCGACCGCAGTACGAGTCGCTCGTCGAACGCGCGGCCGACAACCCCGAGCGGCAGAGCGCCTACTGCCACGGCTGGGCGGCGCTACTCTCGTCGGGCATCGGCGATCACGAGGCGGCGCTTGCGCAGGCCGAGCGCGCCGTCGCGCTTCGCTCGGAGATCGCCGGCGCCGACGTCTCGCTGGCGGAGTCGTTGCAGCTCGTCGCGATCATCTCACTACGGCTCAATCGCGTGGACGCGGCGGCGTCGGTCGTCCGCGCGCTTGAGCGTCTCATCGAGACACCCGCTTTTCCCAAGGACCGCGCCGACGTCTGGCGCGGCCAGGTGCGCGTGCTCTCGACCGCGGTCGACGCGGTCGCGCAGGCGAAGGCTGCGCGCCCGCATCTCAAGGACGCGCTCGACGCCCTCGACGCGAACGACACCGACGCGCTCAAGAAGGCGCTTGAGAAGGCGGAGAAGGAGCTCCCCTCGGTTGAGGATCCGACGCCGCTGAAGAAGCAGTGACGCTACGCCTCGCGCATGCGCGCCGCGGTCTCGGTCCAGGTGCGCTCCACGTCGTCGACGATCTCGCGCAGGCGGCGAATGAGCCGTGACTTGATGCGGTAGATCTCGGCCACTTCGATGTCGAGATCGTTCGCGACGGACTCGACCGGGACGCCCTGCAACGCGAAGCGTTCGAACGCCTCGAGCGTGCGCGGCTCGGTGCGAGTGTCGTCGCGCAGGCGGCCCATCGCTTCGGCGAGGATCGCCTTGCGGCACGCCTCCTCCCACGCGCGATCGAGTTCGTCGGGCGACACGTGCTCGGCGATCTGCGTGTCGCCGCCGATCCCGCGCTCGCGGTCGCGCTTGCGGAGGATGTCGATCGCGCGATGGCGCACGATCGAGACGAGCCACGTGCGCAGCCGCGCGCGCTCGGGGCGATAGCCGTCGCTGCGCCACTCGTTGAAGAATTCGAGCATCGCCTGCTGCGACGCGTCCTCGGCGTCCAAGTGCCCGAGGCCGAGGCGCCGCGCGACCGCCAGCGCGATCGGTCGGTAGCGGGCGTCGAACGCGATCCACGCCGACTCCGCGTCGGCCGACTGGAGCCGCTTCAGGAGTTCGATCGTCGTCGCGCTGTTTGGCGCGCCGCCCGACCGCGGAGTGTCGCTCGGCCCCGTGGACATCGCGTGCAGTGTGACAGGGGCCGCTGCGCCGCACCAGTCCGCAGGCCAAACCGCACTCAGCTCAGTCCGGCGGCCTTCGCGCACGCATCGACCAATTCCCGCGCGCGAGCCGGCGTCGGCCCTTCCGCGATGATGCGCACGATCGGCTCCGTGTTGCTTGCGCGTAGATGCACCCATCCATCGGGGAAGTCGATGCGCACGCCGTCGGCGTCGTTGATGCGCTCCTTCGCGAAGGCGGCCCGCGCCCGATCGAGCGCCGGCTTCACGACGGCGAGGCCGCCGATATTGGCGAGATCGAGCTTCGTCTTGAGCATCGCGTAGCGCGGAAGCGAGTCGACGATCGCCGAGAGCGACTCCTGCCGCGACGCGAGCAGGTCGAGGACGATCGCCATCGCGCTCAGCGAATCGCGCACCCAGCAGATGCCCGGCACGATGACGCCGCCGTTGCCTTCGCCGCCCATGAGGCCGTTCGCGGGCTTGAGCGCCGCGACGACGTTGGCTTCGCCGACGGCGGTGCGCAGCACGGTCGCGCCGAAGCGAGCTGCAACGTCGTCGATCATGCGGCTCGTCGAGAGATTGGCGGCGAGCGTGGCGCCGCGGGCGCCGTGGCGCTCGAGCATGCGCAGCGCCGCGAGGACGAGCGTGAACTCCTCGCCGATGTAGCGGCCCTTCTCGTCGACGATCGCGAGGCGGTCGGCGTCGGGATCCTGGGCGAAGCCGCACACCACGTTGCCGGCCTGGCGCACGCCGGCGATGAGGTCGCCGAGATTCTGCTCGATCGGCTCGGGCGTGTGGCCGAACACGCCGGTCGGCTCGCCGAAGAGGTGCGTCACGCGGCAGCCGAGCCGCTCGAGGAGCGCGCGGCCGGGCACGCAACCCGACGCGTTCACGCTGTCGAGGACGACGTGGAACCCGCGGGCGCGGATCCTGTCGACGTCGACCAGGCCTAACACCTTCGCGATGTGGGTCTCGTTCGAGGTCGTGTCGGCGCGGAGCGGCCCGATGTCGATCGACGACACCCAGTCGATGCGGCCTTCACGGAATCGCGCGATGATCGCGTCGGCCACGGGCTTCGGCGGGGCAAGGCCATCCGAGTCGAGGCACTTCACGCCGTTCCACTCGATCGGGTTGTGGCTCGCCGTGAGCGCGATGCCGCCGTCGGCCTTGAGCGCGCGGATCATCACGCCGACCGTGGGCGTCATCGTGACGCCGAGATCGATGACCTCGCATCCGACCGCGGCAAGCGCGCCCTGTGCGGCGACCGCGAGGCTCTCGCCGCCGGCGCGGCCGTCGCGGCCAATCACGAGACGCGGCCGACGTCCCGACATGGTCGAGCGGACGTGCGATCCGAACGCGGCCGCGTAGGTCGCGGCCACGGCGGGCGTCATCGTCTTCCCGACGATTCCGCGCGCGCCCGACACCGAAAGCATGAGGGGGGCATCCGAGGTGGAAGAGGCCATCAGGAACTCCGCAAACGACTGCCAGCGAGGAAAAGAAGCGGGGCGGCACGATACCGGAGCCTTTTTTCGGCTGCCGCCTCGCGATGCTCGCGAGTTTCTGACGCACCGCACGAGCATCGTCTGAACAAAACCCCGGCGAGCCGTTCTTATACTCGTCGCCTCATGTTTGCGCTCGAGGTCGAAACGGAGTTCTGCGCCGCCCATGCGATCGTGATCGCGGGCACGCGCGAGCGCCGGCACGGCCACAACTTTCGCGTACGCGTCGTCGTCGCCGGCGAATCGCTCGACCGTGAAGGGCTTCTCTGCGACTTCCATGCGGTCGAAGGCTGGCTTGCGTCGATCATCGCTCCATTCCGCGACGGCGACCTGAACGAGACGCCGCCGTTCGATCGCCGGAACCCGACCGCGGAACGCATCGCCGAGCACATCGGCGACGCGCTCGCCCCGCGCCTTCCGGCGTCGGTGTGGGTCGAAAGTGTCTCCGTGACCGAGGCGCCGGGCTGCGTGGCCACCTACCGTCCGGCTCGCCGCGCGACGACCGTTCGCGCCGCACGATCTACGAAGAAACGAACCCGATGAAGGATCCCGCAACCGATCTCGGTTCCAGCCGAGCCTCCTCCGTTCCGTCGGAGTCGCACGTCGAGCCGGTCGGCGACCTGTCGCGCTTCCTGAACCGAGACCTGCAGTGGCTCGAGTTCAATCGTCGCGTGTTGGCGCAGGCGCAGGACTCGCGGTTGCCGCTGCTCGAGCGGGTGCGCTTCCTCGCGATCTTCAGCTCGAACCTCGACGAGTTCTTCATGAAGCGCGTCGGCGGACTGCGGCGCCAGCTCGACGCGGGCGTCGGCAGCCCGCCCTGGGAACCGCTCACGCCGTTGCAGCAGCTGCATGCGATCCGCGCGAAGGTCCTCGATCTCGCGAACCTCCTCGCGCTCTCCTTCCGCACCGACATTCAGCCGCAGCTGCGCGAGGTCGGCATCGACTTCCTCTCCTGGGAGGAGTTGCAGCCCCATGAGCGCTCCGAGGCGGAGGGCTGGTATCGCCGCAACGTCTTCCCGATCCTCACGCCGCTCGCAGTCGATCCCGGCCACCGCTTCCCGTTCATCTCGAACATGAGCGTGTCGCTCGGCGTGATGCTCCGACGGCCCGGTGAGAGCGAGCAGCTCTTCGCGCGGGTGAAGGTGCCCGAGCTCGGCGCGCGGCTCTATCAGATCAGCGGCACTCGCCGTTTCGTGCCCCTGATGGAGATCATCGAACATAATCTCGACGATCTCTTCCCCGGCATGGAGATCGTGAAGGTGCTTCCCTTCCGCGTCACCCGCAACGCGGACGTCGAGCGCGACAACGAGGACGCCGAAGACCTTCTCGAGCAGATTCAGCAGCAGCTCCGCGAGCGCCGATTCGCGCGCGTGGTCCGGCTCGAGGTCTCGCGCGATTCGAATCCGCGCATCCTGCGCTTCCTCGAGGACGAGCTCGACATCACCGACGAAGATATCTACGAGACCGAGGGCCTCATCGACTACGGCATCCTCAACGAGATCGCCGACCTCGACGTGCCCGAGCTGCGGTTTCCGCGCTGGACGCCGATCGTCCCGCCGCAGATCGAGAGCGACGAAAGCGATCTCTTCAGCGTGATCCGCAACGGCGACCTGCTCGTGCATCACCCGTACGAGAGCTTCGACGCCACCGTCTGCCGGTTCATCGAGCAGGCCTCGATGGATCCGAAGGTGCTCGCGATCAAGCAGGCGCTCTATCGCACGAGCGGCGACAGCCCGTTCATCCCGAGCCTCATCCGCGCCGCCGAAGCGGGGAAGCAGGTCGCGGTGCTCGTCGAACTGCGCGCCCGATTCGACGAGGCGCGCAACATCTTTTGGGCGCGCAAGCTGGAAGACGCGGGCGTGCACGTCGCGTATGGCGTCGTCGGGCTCAAAACGCACTCGAAGGTCGCCCTCGTGGTGCGCCAGGAGGGAAGCGGGATTCGGTGCTATGCCCACATCGGCACCGGCAACTACAACCCGAAGACCGCGCGGCTCTACGAGGACATCGGCCTCTTCACCTGCGACGCCGCGATCACCGAGGACGTCGTCAACCTATTCAACTACATGACGGGCCGAAGCCGCCAGAAGGACTACCAGCGGCTGCTCGTCGCGCCGGTCGCGATGAAGCGGCGATTCATCGAGCTCATCGACCGCGAGGTGGCGGTGCAGCGCTCCGGTCGGCAAGGCCGAATCATCGCGAAGATGAATCAGCTCGAGGACCGCAGCGTCACCGACGCGCTCTATCGCGCGTCGCAGGCGGGCGTGCAGATCGACCTCATCGTGCGCGGCTTCTGTTGCGCGCGTCCCGGCGTGCCCGGCCTCTCAGAGAACCTGCGCGTGTCGAGCATCGTCGGACGGTTCCTCGAGCACAGCCGCATCTTCTGGTTCTCCGCGGGCGTGTCCGATCCGCTCGACGGAGATTTCTATATCGGCAGCGCCGACTGGATGTACCGAAACCTCAACGTGCGCGTCGAGGCCGCGGCGCCGATCCAGGGTCGCCGCGAGCGCGAGCGGCTATGGACGATCCTGCAGCTTTGCCTCGGCGACCGTCGCCAAGGCTGGGACATGCAGCCGGACGGGCGCTACGTTCCGCGTTCCACCGCCTCGCTGCCGTTCGACCATCCCGACGCGCAGGGCACGCACGCGCGGCTCATGAACATGACGCTCGAGGCGCGGGGCGCCTCCGAGCGTCTTGGCCAGGACGAGTTCTAGGCGGCGCGCCGCGCGGGCGCGGATCACCACGTTTCGCTGCGCGGAGTCGCGCTTGCGACGAGCCGGATCGGCTTCACGTAGCCGAGGTCGGCTTTCGTGCGCTGCGAGTCGTCGTCGGCAACGGTGAGATCCATGGTCACGCGGTAGAGATGCGTTCCCTTCTCCCACTCCATCGTGAACGCCGGCACGGAACCGCCGTCGCCGGCGTCGGTGCGGCGCACGCCGCGGAGGAGGACGCGGGTGTCGCCCTCGTCCACCTGCATGCTCAGCGTGCCGTCGGAATCATCGAACGTGATCGTGATGAGTTGCCCCGCCGTGTTGCGGAACTCGATCGAGTCGCCGGTCGTCGTCGTCTCGAGCGGATCGTCCGGCATCGGGCCGAAGTTGGTCCCGGTGCGGACCATCGTGAGGACGCGATGCATGATGAGGCGCGAGATCGTCTGCGACGACGCCTCCTCGGTCGTGGCCTGATAGGCAATGAAGCAGGCGTTGAGCGCCGACATCGTTGCAGCCAGGAGCGCGGCCGAGATCGCGAGCGCGAGCAGGAGCTCGACGAGGTTGAAGCCGCGACGCGCGCGGCGACACGGACGGATGGTGCGACGGAAACTCATGACGCCGGCGCTCCTTCGATGTAGGTCTCGGGCATCGCTTCCATCGAGATCGGCCACGGGATGCCGTCCGGCAGCTTCGCATCCGGGTCGTAGCGAAGCGTGATCTCGCCGAAGCCCTCGAACGTGTCGTCGCCCGGCAGCGTGCCTTCGCCGTCGCCGTCGTCCGGGCCAAAGTAGCCAACCGTCGTGTTGAACATGTCCGGTTGGCCGTCATAGAAAAGCGGTCCCTGGCCCTTCACCGGACGGAACGTCATGAGCAGCGTGCCGTGCACGTCCGCGGTGCCGCGGACATCGAGGATGCCCGCGATGATCGTTCCGCGCAGGTTCACGCGCGGCGTGTCCTCGGGATCGGCGGCCTGCTCGTTGGCGAAATTGCCGACGTCGACGGACCAGCCGGGCATCATGAGCTGGCTGCGCGCCATCATCTCGCGGTCGGAGACGTCGATGTCCTCGAGCAGCGTCTCGAGCTCGTCGGCGTCGTCCTGCGCCGCGAGATCCTCGTCGGCGGGATCAAGATAGAAACGGGTGTTGCCCGTCATCTGGATCTTGTTGCGCCAGTGCGTGTACTCGTTCGGCGTGTCTCCCGCGAGCGAGCCGAGGAACGTGCAGTTGTGGAAGCGGATCGAGTTCGAGTACGTCTTGGTGTCATTCACGGGCGTGCCGTTCAAGTTTGACGCAAGCCCCGGGAACTTCGCCGAGTAGACGACCGAGCCGCCGGGCAGGGTGACCTTCGTCACGCTGCCCGCATAGTTCCAGTTGATGTCGATGCAGTCGCTCTCGGTCTCGACGTAGGTGACGCCCACGAAGATGCAGTTCTCGAAGAGCGCGTTCGTGTTCGTGGGAATCTTGACGTTGGTGAACGTCATGTTCTTGTAGACCGGGCGCTGATACCAGTCGTACGCCGACGGCGAGCCGTACGGAACGGGCTCCCACGTGTCGGTGCTGGGGGCGACGTACTCGCCGCCGCCGCTCATGCCGCTCGACACCTGCGTCGCGAACGACGAGCCGGACTGCGCCTTCGATTTGAACCACGCGGCGCTGTCGGCAAACATGTCGGTGGTGATGAGACGGAGCTCGTCCTCGCCGACGCCGAACTTCACCGGAGCCTTGTCGATGCCGGCCGTGATCGGGCCCTGCACGATGGATTGATAGCTGTCGCCGTGCGCGGTTTCCCAGTCGGACTTCGTCACGCCGAACGCGAGGCGACCGTGCACCTTCGCGTAGCGATCGAGCTTGTTGAGGACGCCGTCGTCGTAGCCGAGCGCGGTGTCGCGGGCGTCGATCTCGCCGTCGTCGTTGCGGTCGGGGTCCGACATGTCGATGAGGCGAGCGAGCTGGTCATCGATGTTCGCGAACTCCGGCGCCAAGTTGCCCAGGCCCGCCGCGGCAGCCTTGTCCTCGTCGTAGACGACGCGCACGTCGTTGTTGGCGTCGAACGCGTCGAGGAAGAGGTCGAAGTCGTCCACGTACTCGTCGCCGTCGACGTCGCCGCCCTCGAGCAAACCTGCGGCCGCGAGGCCCGACGCCTCGGTGGCGTTGCCCGGGCGAAGCCGGCCGTCGCCGTCGGTGTCGTAGTCCTTGATCGCGTTCCACAGCGCGTCGAGCTTCTCGTCGAGGTCGTCGGCGAGGTAATAGAAATCGCTGCGCATGACGAGCGGATCGCCGTTGCCGTTATTCAGCTCGTCGTCCTCGGTTCCGTAGCGCGTGCCGAGCGGACCTTCGATGCGCACGTTCTTGCCGATCATCAGGCGATTCGGCGAGATGACCGCGTACTCGATGCGCTTGTTGATCTTGAACGTCATCTGAAGCGTGCGGCGAATCTCGCCGTCGGCGCCGATCGACGTGACGCGCACCGCGGCGGCGCCGTCGACGAGCTCGTACTTCAGGCGGAACCAGACGCGCGAGTCGTCGGCGATGATCTTGAGCGGCCGGGTCTCGATCGTGCCCTCGTCGTTCATCGCCGGAAGGCCGTCGTCACCGGCATCGATGCTCATCTGGCCTTCGTCGGCGGCATGGGCGTTGACGATCGCGGCGCCGATGCCGTCGACGGTGTTGTTCTCCTCGTACCCGCTGGGCGGAAGCACGACGATGTCGCCGTCGGCGCCGGTCGCCTCGCCGAGCCAGAGGTCGTGGCCGAAGTCCTCGTCGATCACGCCCTTCTTCACGACGAAGCGAGCCGATTCCTTGGCCAGGCGCTTCGACGCGAAGACGAGCCCCGTCTCCGCGGCGCTCATCGCGCGAGAGACCTTGATCGAGCTCTCGGCCGTGCGCAGGTTGCCCTGGGCGACGATCGCCATCGCAACGCCGAGCGAGCCGAAGATGACGAGGAACATCATCGCAAGCACGCTCGCGACGCCTCGGCGCCGTCGCGCCGTCGGGCGCACGCGGCGGACCGACGCGTTCACGTTGTTGGAGTGTGCCTTGTTGCGATTCACGGCGAACCTCTTCCTCCCCGCGGTACCCTTCGGACGAGCCCTCTCCAAAATCACTTACGGGAGATCCACGAGACGCGCGTCATCTCCACGGGCTCGGGGTCGGTCGCTCCCTGATAGTGAACGATGACCTCGATGCGGAGATATTCGGTCGCGTGCGTATTGGCGTCGCCGCTCTCCGTGGTGATGTCCATGGGATCGACGGCCTGGACCGTGACGGTCTGCGACCAGCCGACCATGTCGGGAATGACTTCGCGGCGGGCGTTGATCGGACCGTTGCCGAGCGCCGCCGAGAACACCGTTCCGCCTCCCTCGTCGCCGTCGAAGTCGTCGAGGTCGTCGAAGTCGGCAAGGCCGTCCTCGTTCTCCTCGGGACCCCAACTGTCGCTGCCCACGACCGGGTCGAAGCGCGGAAGGTTGAGCGTGAGCTCGCGAATCTCGTTGCCGAGGCGCATCGCGATGCCCGCGTTCGTCGACCACATGTTCTTCTGGTGAAACGCCTGCTGGGCTTGGATCATCGCCAGGACGCCGACGCCAATGATGACTGTCGCAAGCGCCGCCTCGATGAGCGTGAAGCCGTGCCGTCGTCGTCGTTGGAGTCGCCGTGTGCGCATGTGAAATGCTCCGCGCTGCCCCCACTAACCATCCGATTCAGTGCCCTTGAACCAAGTTGGACATCTTGAAGATTGGCAAGATGATGGCCATGGCGATAAAACCGACGACCGAACCCATCGCGACGATCATGATCGGCTCGATCATGCTGGTCACGGCCTTGATCGCCTCGCGCAACGTCTTCGCGTAGTAGGCCGAGATCTCTTCGAGGACCTCGCCGAGCTTGCCCGACTCCTCGCCCGCCGAGATCATCTGCACGACCGAGCGGGGGAGCAGCGGACTCTTCTGGAGCTGCGCCTGCACCTTCTTGCCTTGCTTCACGGCGCCGTACACGCTGCGCCACAGGCGGCGGAAAAGCTGGTTGCCCGAGATGTCGCCGGTGATGGCGATCGTGTCGAGCATGGGGACGCCCGCGTTGAGGAGTTCGCCCATCGTGTGCAGCGAGCGGCAGATATAGAGGGCCTTGAACATGCGGCTGATGAGCGGCATGGTCAGCTTGAAGCGGTCCCACCAGAACGAGCCGAGCTCGGTCTTGATGAAGAGGAGGAAGCCCGTCACAAGGGCCGCGGCGGCGATGAGAAGCACCCACCACCACTCGACCATGAAGGACGAGAGGGCCATGAGGAACTTCGTCGGCATGGGCAGCACTTCTTCCTTGCCCTTGAAGACGCCGGCGAACTTCGGAAGGACGAACGTGAGTAGGAACACCGTGACCGAGATCGCCATGAGCGCGATGATGCCCGGGTAGATGCTCGCGCCGATGACCATCTTGCGCGTCTCGATCTCCTGCGTGAGATAGGCCGCGATGCGGTCGAGCATCTTCGCGAAGGAGCCCGACATCTCGGACGCCTTCACCATGTTCACGTAGAGAGGCCCGAAGAGCTTCGGGTACTTCTTGATCGCTTCGCTGAATTGCTTGCCGCTCTCGACGTCGCTTCGGATCGAGATCAGGATGCGCCGGAACTTCTGGTTCGTGACCTGCTCGCTGATGCCTTCAAGCGCCGCGCGGATCGAGATGCCGGCGCGGATCATGACGGCGAGCTGCGTCGTGAAGTCGAGGATGTCCTTCTGAGACGGCCCCGAGCTGTAGTTGAGCTTCGCGAGGATGCCGGAGAGCTGTGACGTGACCTGCTGCACCGGGACGAGCTGCAACACGTGGTTGCCTTGGGCGCGCAGGATCGACGCCGCGTTCGCCGCGGAGTCCGCGGAGACGACGCCGGCGACGGTCTGACCTGAGGCTTGTCTTGCCTGATAGCGGTACTGAGGCATGGGAACTCCGCTCCTTCAGGCTTAGGCGGCGAGCTGACGATCGAGCTTGTCCGGATAGGCCGCCTGGGCGATCGCGTCTTCGCGGCTGATCATGCCGTTGAAGTAGAGCTCCGCGATCGCGTTGTCGAGGCTATTCATGCCGATCATGCGGCTCGTCTCGATGACGTTGGGGATCTCGAACGTGCGCGCCTCGCGGATGATGTTGCGCACGGCGGGCGTGCAGAGCATCACTTCGATGCCAGGGACCATGCCCGCCTGATCGATGCGGCGGAAGAGGGTTTGCGAGATGACCGCCTGCAACGTGTTGGCGAGCATCGAGCGGATCTGGTTCTGCTGACCCGCCGGATACATGTCGATGATTCGTTCGACCGTCTGCGACGCGTTGACGGTGTGCAACGTGGAGAGGACGAGGTGGCCGGTTTCGGCGGCGCTGATCGCGAGCGCGGTGGTCTCGAGGTCTCGCATTTCGCCGACGAGGATGATGTCGGGGTCCTGACGCAACGCGTGCTTCAGGCCGCTCGAGAAGGTCGGCATGTCGGAGCCGAGCTCGCGCTGCTCGATGAGGCACTTCGCGCTCTGGAACGTGTATTCGACGGGATCCTCAAGCGTGATGATGTGCTTGCGATACCGCTCGTTCATCGATTGGATCATCGCGGCGAGCGTCGTCGACTTGCCCGAGCCGGTGTCGCCCGTGACGAGCACGAGTCCGCGCGGGAGATACGTGAGCCGCGAGATGATCTCGGGAAGGTTGAGGGACGCGAGCGGCGGCACCTTGGTGCGGATCGCACGCAAGCTGAACGCCAACTGGCCCTTTTGCTTATGGGCGTTCACGCGGTATCGCTTGAAGCCCGCGATTTCGTAGGAGAAGTCGAGGTCCTGATGCTTGTCGAAATTCTCGCGCAGCGGCGCGCTCGTCATCTGCTCGAGGAACCCCTTCATGATCTCGGGGGTGAGCATGGGGAAGTCCATCGGCGTCATCACCGTGTGGACGCGCATCATGGGCACGTGTCCGCCGACGAGATGGATGTCGGAAGCGTCGGACTCGTGGGCCTTCTTGAGAATGTCGTGTAGCTGCATTCGAGCACTCCCCAACGGTGCGATGTGTGGACGTGTCCCGAAGGACGCGTGCGCGTGACGTTCACGCCACGACGCTCCACGCGTCGCGACGCTCGAATGGCTCTGATCGGCGAGTTGCCGGACCGGTTTGACGGACTCTTCCGGGTTGTGCGAGCGTTTCCGCGTTGCCCGCGGCAACGCGGACTATCGGACGGCGCCGGCCGCCGGGGGCGGCGGTGGCGGAGCGATGGGCACGGGGGTCACGGTCATGCCGGTGCCGCTGCCGGAGAAGCTCGTGGTCGGCTGGTAGAGCTGAAGGTCGTAGGGGATCAGCGCGAGGCGGCTCGGCGATCGGTAGGTCAGGGTGCCGGAGATCGTCCACGGCGCCGACTGGTCGAGCGCCGCGGTCGGGACGACGCACGGAAGCGACGTCCGCATGGGCGTGTTCTCCGGCGGCAACGCCAAGAGCGCTTCCCACAGGCCGCTGTAGGTCGCGCCGCCGCAGGTGAAGCGGTAGTCCCACTGAAAGAGGCGCATGGTGTCGTCGGCCGGATTCGTCAGCTCGATGTCGACCTCGACCAGCGTCGACTCGGGGTTCGAGTCGCTGACGCGGGCACCCTGCACACCCACCCGCGGCGAGGCACAGCCGGCGAGAAGGGCGGTGGCCGCAAGCGCGGACACGACGAGGGCGGCGATCGGAGGCGAGGCTCGCATTCCCCGTGAATGTACTCGCGGATGCCGCCGTACGATCCGCCCAGCATGCGTTGCCACCGAAGCTCGGCCTCTGTCGACGCGCCGCGCGCCTTGGGCGTTGCGTGGCTCTTCGTTGCCGTCGCCGCCGCCACCCTTCCGATCGTCTCCGCGGCCCAGGCACAGGTCGTCGCCCCGGTCACGGTGCCGGACTCGCCGACGGCCTGGCAGCTCTACCAGCAGGCGGTGGACCAGGCGCGCGAGAACCCGGCCGAGGCGGCGCGGATCGCGCAGCGGCTTCTCGACGGCTTTGCCGATCGCGTGATGCCCGCCGACGACCCGCCGGGCGACCGCTTCGAGAGCGTGCTCGAGCGCGTCGAGCGATTCCTCCGCGAGCGTCCGACCGCGCTCGAGCGCTACCGGCAGCTCGAGTCGCCTGAAGCCGAGCGGCTCGCCGCGCAGGCAACGACCGACGCCGCCTGGGAAGCGATCGCGCGCGGACGCGGACTCACGCCGACCGGACTCCGCGCGAACCTCATGCTCGCCGAGAAGGAGTTCCGCGCGAGCGCCTTCGAGCGCTCGCTCGCGCGACTGCGCCGCATCGACGGCCATCCCGACCTCGAAGACGTCGCGCTGTCGTCGGCGTATTGGTTCCTGCGCGGCGCGAACGGCGCATGCCTTGGCGTCGTCGCTGAGCGCGAGGAAGCCATCAACCGTCTTCGCCAACTCAACGATCCGAAGGCGACCGAAGCCGCCGCGGCCGTCGAGCGCCTGGCGGAGATCGAGCCGCTCGAAGGCCTCGAGGCGATCGGCGTGCTCGATCAGGGCCGCGCCCCCGCCGAGGGCGAAGCGACCGGCGCGTGGCAACCGATCTGGCGTCTGCCGCTCGCGAACACGGCGTTCTCGAGGCTCTTCTCGGCGACGCGGGCGCAGCCCGATCCGAACGATCGATTCCTGCAGTTCGCCGACCTCGACATGCAGGCGACGCCGCGACAGTTCGATCGCGCCCGCTTCGACGGCTCGATGCTCTCGGTCGCGCCGACCGTCGTCGGCGACCTTCTGCTCGTGTCGGACGGCATCGATCTCATCGCCCTCGATCGCTTGAGCCATCGGAAGCAGTGGAGCCACACGATCGGCACGTCGGCGCCGGAGTCGATTCCGTCGGGCGAACTCGCCGGCGTCGCGGTGGGCGACGGGCTCGCGGTCATCGCGACGAGCGACATGCCGTCGGGCTTCCGCACGCTCGGCGGTCGCGTCATGTGCGTCGAGATCGCGAGCGGCCAGCGACTATGGACGCGCGAGCTCTCGTCGCTCACGCCGCCGCCCGATTCGCCGCCCGACGCGTTCGATTCGCTCGTGCCGATCGGCCAGCCGATCATCGGTTCGGGCGTCGTCTATCTCGTCGCGCGGCGCGTGACGGCGCAGCTCGAGACGCTCGAGTATCTCCTTGCGTTCGACGCCCGCAGCGGCGCGCAGCGATTCGCGACGTTCGTCTGCTCGTCGGCGGGCATTCCGCGCTTCGGCGCCCGCTCGACGTCCTTCCCGGTGTTGCGCGACGGCTTCGTCTACATTGTCACGAGCGTCGGCGCGGTCGCGTGCCTGAACGCTAGCGACGGGCGGGTTCGGTGGATTCACCGCTTCGTCGTGCCGATCCGCGACGACCCGTATCCGAGCGAGCCGTGGGAGCTGTCGAGCCCGGTGGTCTTGGGCGATTCGCTGTGGGCGGTCGCGCCCGACAAGCGCGAGGTCGTGCAGATCGATCGCGCGACCGGTCGCCGCGTCGCCGGCCACGCGACCGGCGCGACGAGCACGTGGGGCACGCCGCGCTATCTCCTCGCCGACGACGGCGAGGGTGTGCGTCCGCCGCGGCTCTACGCGATCGGCGCCGACATCGTCGCGATCGATCCCGACGCGCCGGAGCGCGCGCGGTGGACCTTGTCGAAGGCGAATCCCGACGCCATCAAGAATCGGCAGGGCAACGTGAATCGCACCGGCATGCGCGGGCGCGTGCAGCTCGCGGGCGATCTCCTCGTCGTGCCGGGCATTGCGGACGTCCTCTTCGTCGACCGTTCGACCGGCGTGATTCGCGACCGGATCGAGATCGACGGGCCGGCCAATCCGCTACTCGTGGGTCCGCAGCTTTTCCTCGGCGAGAACTCGGGCCTGAGCGCGCTCATGCCCGCGGATAGCGCGGAGCGCCTCATGCGCGAGCGCATCGCGGCATCGCCGCACGATCCGGAAGGCGGGCTCGCGCTCCTCGACTTGGGGCTGCGAGTCGGAAAGATCGAGGTCTGCATCGACGCCGCGCGGGCCGCGAGCGCGGCGCTTGCGTCGGCCACGGGAGACGCCGCGGCCTCCGCGCGGGCCGAGCTGGTCGAACGGCTCCTCCGCGCCGCGGCCCTCGCCGACGTGCCCCCCGAGCGAAGCCGCGAGATCCTCGCGGTGCTCGGCGAGGTCGCGGTGAGCCCTCCGGATCGCGTGCGCTACCTCCTCGCCGCGGCCGAGCGCTATCGCGCGGAAGGGGCGGCCCGCGAAGCGATCGTCGCGCTCGACGAGATCCTCGCCACGCCTGTCCTCGCCGCCGTCGAGGTGGAGGACAACACTGCGACCGCGCGGCCGGCCGTCGCGAGGGCGCTCGAGCAACTGGCGCTTCTCGGCGATGTCGATCCCGCGGCGTTCGCGGCGCGCGACGCCTCGGCACGCGCGGCGCTCACCGCCGCGGGCACCGATCCCGCGGCGCTCCGCGACGTCGTGCGTCGCGCCGCCGGCACCCGCACGTCGATCGATGCGACGCGCGCGCTGGCACAGGTCTTTGAGGATCGCGGCGAGCGCGAGGCGGCCTTGGGCGTGATCCTCGCCGAGCTTCGCACGCTTCCGCCGTCCGGGAGTGACGCGGCGTCCCTCGCGGGCGACGCGCTGCGTCTCGCGACCAAGGCGGGATGGCTTCGCACGGCGTCGGATCTCGCCGACGTCGCCCTCCTGCGCATGCCCTCGACTCCCGTGCCCTCCGGCAGCGAGTCGCTTGCGGCGCTTGCGCGCTCGAGCGACGCGAGTCCCGCGCTCGGCGCGACGGCAGGCGAGGCGTTCGAACTTCCGGGCCGGGTGTTGCCCGTGCCGCTCACGGCGGAGAGCGCCGCGCGGATTGGCGGCTTCCTGCTCAATGCCGAGCGCACGCTGTCGCTCATCGAACCCGCCACGATGAAGAAGCGCTGGACCATCGACCTCGGCGACCGCGATCCCGCGGTGATCGGCGTCGGCGGTCCGCTCGGCGACGGCATGCTCGTGTGGGAGACCTCGCTCGGACCGTCGCTCGGCGCCCGCGCGGTGGTGCGCGACGTGAAGACCGGCGCGGTGCGCTCGGCGACGCCAGGCCTCGAGCGCCTGCTCGCCGACGAGGACGCGCTCGACGCCGGCCGTCCTGTGTTGCAGGTGATGCCCGACGGCGAGCAGTTCGACCCGACGGATCTCCTGCCGGTCGTCTCCGATCGATCGCTGGTCGTCCTTCGGCGAAACGGCGATGCGGTCGGCTTCTCGACGGACGACCTCACGAAGCCCGCGTGGACGCGTCGCCGGGTGATCGACCAGGTCTACAACGTCATCTCCTCCGATCAGGTCGTGGTCGTTTCGGGACGTCTTCCGCAGGTCGACCCTCGGATCGAAGGTCGTCCGTGCCTCGTGGTGCTTGACCCACGCAACGGACGCGAACTCGGGCGCGCGACGTTCGCGATCTCGGACGACGTGCGCTGGATGCGGTTGACGCCCACCGGCGAACTCGTGATCGGCACCGGCGGCATGATCGAGGCATACGACGCGCTGACGGCATTCGCGGACGAGCGGTCGCCCACTCGTCCGGACTCGACGACGCTCGACTTCCTGTGGCGTGCCTCGGGCGCGCGGGCCCGAGACACGCTGGCCGCGTGGCGATTCGGGCCGTGGATCGTGACCGTCGATCGTGACGAGTCGATTGGCGCGATCGCTTCGCGGGATGGCACGATCGACGCCACGCGGTTCACGACCCCGACGGGACGCGAGTCGCGCGGCGCTCGGCTCCGGTCGGCCGGGCGCATCGGCGACTCGGTGGTCCTCCAATTCGAAGATCGCCTTGTGTCGTTCACGTCAGACGGCGGGTTCCTCGGCGAGGACGCGGTCGTCGACGACGGCAACTACATCTTCGCGGTGCCGATCGACGAGGGTCTGCTCGCCGTACGGAGCGCGGGAGGTCGGCAGGTTCCGTATCCCTTGACCGGCGGGATGCGCACCGAGTTTCCCTACCTCGTGTATCGCTTCGACGTGCTCGACGGGTGTCGTCTGACCGCGCCCGCGATCCAAGTCCGGCTCAGTGGTCAGCGCTGCGAACGGGTGACGGCGGTCGACGGACTCCTCCTCTTCTCGACGGCCTCGGGAACGATCGCCGTGCCGCTGCGACCATGAGTCGATCTTGCGACTTTTCGACTTGCACAACCGCCGGAGGGTCGCGTTACATTGCCGCCGGTCTTGCGACCGATACAGGCGCTGACTCGAGATCTCTTTCTCGCGACCACACACCTATCTTCGCCATGATGTGCATGACTGAATCGTCCACGTTCATTGCTCGCCGCGCGACCTGCGCCAACGGCTCGATCTCGCTTCAGACTGGGCTTCAGACTGGGCTTCAGACTGGGCTTGAGACTGGGCTCGAGACTGGGCTCGAGACTGGCGCACCGCGGTCGTCGACGGCGTCGTTACTGCAGGCGCTCGTGACGAGCGAGCTCGTCCTGCCGTGGGGCTCGCCCTCGCGAGCGCTGGTCGTCGCCGGTTGGGGTGACGACGAGGACGACGACTTCTACGACGACGACGAGGAAGACGACGACGACGACGATGAGGACGAGGACGAAGACGAGGAGGACGAAGAGGAAGAGGACGAGGAAGAAGAGGAAGAAGACGAGGAAGAGGACGAGGAAGAAGAAGACGAAGAGGAAGAAGAGGACGACGAGGAGTACGAGGAAGACGAAGAGGAAGAGGAAGAAGAGGAAGAGGAGTACGACGACGACTTCCTCGAAGAGGAAGAAGAAGACTCCGACCTTGAGGAAGAGGAAGAGGACGAAGGCGAAGAAGCCGACGAACCCTGACCCCATCCTCGACGAGCCCGTCCTCCGTCCAACCGCCTGCGACAAACAACTCGTCCCACCAACGGCCGCTCCGCGGACCATGGTGGGACGTTTTCGTTGGCGGTCGTTTCGAACGCGTGGGGCGGCCGCGCGGGCTCAGCGGACGTTCGTACTGCCCATGAGTCGCGGCGGCGTCAGGAGCGTCAGGCGAACGAGCGAGATCGTGCGACCGTCGGGCACGAGAAGGAGGAAACTCGACGGCTTTCCGCTGATGCGACGGGGAACGGCCGGGCGGTCGTAGACCCGCGGGCCGTCGAGGCGTCGCGCCTTGATCGGGTCGGAGAGGGAACCGGTGCGCGGCGACTGGCTGCCCGGCGGCACGGCGACGACGCCGTCTTCGTCGGCCCAGAGCATCGTGCCGTCGTCGCCGACGACCACCGAGAACGAGGAGTCGGCGAGCGGTCGAATGCCGGGGAGGCCCGGGGTCCACGTTGCCATGCGCCCGAGATCGGCGCTCAGGAAGTAGAGCGCCGGATTCACTCCCGCCGCCGAGGCCGGCTCGACGGCGCTCGCGGTGTCGACCGGCGCGAATGCTTGCCACACGCGCTGCGCGTCGGCCCGCACGGAGATGCGATCGATGACGAGCGACTGCCGGAACGCGTCCTCGTCGGTGGTCTCGGCGTGCGCGACCTCGGCGACGCCGTCGCGCACCCGGAGCGCGAAGAGCGACCCGTCGGCGGCGAACGTCGGGAGCATCCAGGATTGGTCCTCTTCGGCGGCGATCTCGAAGGTCTCCTCGCCCCGACGGACGACCAGGTTCATCTCGTTGGCGTCGGGGCTGCGGGCGCACCAGGCGAGCGTGCCGTTCGGGCCGAGCGCGCCGAACAGGTTCACGCGGTCGTCGGCCACGATCCATTCCGGCTCGCCGGCGCTTCGGGAGATCCACGAGCCCGACTCACCTTCGCCGGTGACCATGGCGGCGGCCTCGTCCGCCGCGGCGGAGGCATCGACCATCGTCGTCCACCGCACGAAGCCGATGCGCCGCGTTCCGTCTTGCTGCGGCGCCTCGACGAGGAAGCCCTCGTTGTTCGCCGAACGGCCGAGGACGAGGCCTCGCTTCAGGGTGAACGACTTCCGAACCGCGGTGTCGCCGCCGACATTCTCGATGCTGTAGACGTCGATGCCCGAGGCGCGGGGGGCGCCGCCGTTCGGGGCACCCACGAGCGTCGGCCAGGTCGGCGCGACGCCCGTCTGCGTCGCCACGAATCGCCCGTCCGGCGAGACCAACGGCAACGTGAACCCGTCGTAGGGGATCGTGCCGTGGTTACGGATCGAAACGCTCGTCTGGCTCGCCGTGCCGGCGGCCGGCACGTTCGCGCGGCGATCGGGCGGCACGATGGTGCTGCCTGTCGTCGTCGTCTCGACCGTCTTACAACCGACCAATGCGGCGGTGAGAAGGGCGCAGGCGCAGCCGAAACTCGTCGTGGCTCGAGGCATCTCCGATCTACCTGATGGAATCCTCGAACGTCGAGGACGTCTGTCGAACGTTCCGTCGTGCGAGCCTTACGCCCCGGACGTGCCCGGTTGCGCCGGCGGCGTCGACGGCGGAGTGGGGGGCGGGTTGGTGGGCGCCACCGAAGGCGGCGCGGAACCGCTCGGCGCCGGCACCGGCTCCGGACGCGTGTCGAAGCCCGGCGTGCGAAGACCTTCGAAGAAGGGCTTGTCCTGGACCTTGCTGCCGAGGTCGTCGAGCGGCTCCTTCAGCATGCGAAGGCGGTTGCGCTCTTCGGCGTTGTAGTTGGAGTCGTTCTCTTCGGGGTTCTCGACGACGACCGGCGTCACGAACATCACGAGCTCCGCGACGTTCTTTTTCTTCTCGGTCGACGAGAAGAAGATGTCGCCGATCGGGATCTCGCCGAGGAAGGGGATCGCCCGCTTGATGCTCGTCTCGTCTTCGCGACGGATGCCCGAGATCACGACGGTCTGCCCGTTCTTCACGGTGATCTTGGTGTTCGTCTGGCGACGTTCGACGACGGGGTTGTTGTTGAACTGCGGAACCGCGAGGTTCAGGTTCGAGAGCAGGATCTCGATGTTCATGAAGACGTTGCGGTCTTTCGTGATGCGCGGCCGCACGTTCAGGCCGATGCCGACGGGACGATCTTCGAACGAACTCGTCGTGCCGCCGCCGGTGCTGCCGCCCGTCGTTTCGCCCGTCTGGAAGGAGACGTCCTGGCCGGCGAAGAACTTGGCTTCGGCGTTGTCGCTCGTGAAGACGCGCGGCTCCTGAAGGATGCGCACGTTGTTCGTCGACTTGAGGGCCTGCAGGAGGAATTGGACGTCGGTGCCGACCGTGAGGAGGGAGACGTCGAACCACGGCGACGCGAAGTTCGAGCCGCCACCGCCGTCGCCGTTCCCCTTCGCGAGGTCGAGGTTCACTTCGCCGCCGACCGAGTTTTCGCTGCCGTTCAGAGGCACGAGGTTGTTGCCGACGCGGAGGCCCCACGAGAATCCGTCACCCAGGGTCACTTCGGCGATGATCGCCGTGATCATGACTTGGCGGCCGGGTCGATCGAGGTCTTCGATGATGCGAAGGACCGACGATTCGATCTGCGGCGGCGCGAGCACGAGGAGCGAGTTCTGCTGCGCGTTCGGCACGATGCGGGTCTTGCCCACGATCGCGCTCGGCTCCGACTGCGTCGCGTTCGTGTTGCCGCGGCCGGCGTTCTGCCACGGAAGCGTGCCGCCGGTGGTGCCGCCTCCGGGGGCGTCGGTCGCGCCTCCGGTGCCGGTGGTGCCGGTCGAACCTCCGCCGGCCTGCTCGAAGTCGATGCCGGTGAGTTCTTCCGACGGCCGCGCGATGTTGCCGCCGGAGACGCCGGTCTCGGCGAGGAGCACGTTCAGGATGTCCGCGACTTCGAAGGCGCTCGCGTACTTGAGCGGCACGTTGCGCGGGAGACCGAGGTCGAGCTCGGTATCAAGCTGCTTGATGATCTCGTCGAGCCACGCGAAGTTCTCCGGGGTCTTCGAGATGACGACGAGCTTCTTCGTGTCGGGCACCGGCTCGAAGCGGAAGATGTTCGAGACGCTGACGTCCGCGCCACCTTCGCCGCCGCCGCCTTGGAAGGGCGACCGGCCGCCCGCGGCCGCGCGGTTGCTGCCGGCGCGAGTCTGTCCGCCGCCCGACTCGAGGAGGAGCGACAGCGTGTCGACCATCTTGATCGGGTCGGCGTACTGAAGTTCGTAGGTGCGGATCGGCGAGCCGTTCTGGTTCGGCGGAAGGTCCCACGCCGTGAGAAGGAGGTGCCGAATCTCTTCGACGATCGGCGGCTCCGCGCGCACGGTGATCTGGTTGAGCGCTGGCAACACGGTGACAACGAGCTGCTCGCTCGTGCCGATGATGCCGCCGCCCGTCTGCGGCGCGCCGCCGGGCTGGCCGGGTCGGCCGCCACGCTGATTCTGCTGCTGCGCGTTGCGATTCGTGGTTCGTCCGCCGCCCGAGCCGCCCGACCCCTCGAAGAGGTCATAGATCATGTCGCGGACGAGACCCGCGTCCTGGTAGCGGATCTTGAAGGTCTCGGTGCGCACCGGCGTCGACGGCGGCACGTCGAGGTGATTGATGAGGAGTTGGACCTTCTTCGCGAAGCCGATGTCGGCCTCGAGGATGAGGACATTCGCATTGGCGTCGGCGGTGAGGCGCGCGCCGTCCGGGGGAAGCGATTCCTGCAGCCGGTCGTAGATGTCGGTGGCCTTCGAGTGCTTGATCTTGAAGACCTTCGTCACGAAGACGCCTTCTTCGCCGAGGTTGAGCACGTCTTGCTCGGCGCCGATCACGTTGCTCGGCAACGCGGTGGCGTCGGAGGCGCTCGAGAGGATGATCACGTCCGGCATTTCCGTGACGTTGATCTTGTTGATGCGGAACGCGGTGAAGACGAGGTCGAGCGCTTCGTGCTTCGTGTACTCGCGGTCGCTCACGACCGTGACCTTCGACGACGCCGCCGTGCTCGAGGAGATGATCACGGCCTTGCCCGTCCACTCCTGGATGTAGGGGACGAACTCGTTGATCGACTGGTCCTTGAACGAGAGCCGCACCATGCCGTCCACTTCGCGGCGGAACTTGCTCGGGGGGGTCGTCTGCTTGTTCGGGTCGCCGGCCGGTCGCGCGGGCACGACTTCGGTCACGGGCGGCGTCGGCGCGGGTTCGGCCGGAGGAGTCGTCGCAGGCGGAGTCGCTTGCGACGCAGGCGCGGGCGTTGCAGCCGGACGCGCGGGCGGAGGGTTCTGCGCGGGATCCTGCGGCGCGGAGGAAGGAGCGTTCTGCGGTGCCGCACTCGGCGTTGCAGGCGCGGACTCGGGCGGATTCTGGAGCGTCGTCGCCAAGGTGACGCCGCCGAAGAGCATCGTGGCGACGCATGCGGCGGGGATCATCGACGACCGCGAGAAGAGGGATCCGCTGAGAACTCGAGTCTTCGGCATGGGTGACAGCTCCAACGGCCCTCCGGAACAGACGGGCCAGAATCGCAGAAATGTACTGAACCGCCCGCCAACGAGCGAATGCGCGCGTTCTTGCCTCATCGGCTATCGACTGCTCCCGCGCTCGATGCCAGGCTCATGAACATCGTCAAAGGACGAGAGCGTCGCCGGCCACATCGAGATTGCGTACTCCCGAGTTTCATGTCCCGGCCGAGTGACGCGTAGGCGAATGTGATCGGGATCGACGGCGGAGACGAGCGTCAGCTCGCCGGCGGTGTCGCCTTCACCAAGCGCAAACGTCCCGAAGGTCACCCGCACGCCCGCGGGCGTTCGCAGATACCCCGAGGGAAGCGGGCCGTCGTAGGCCTCTGGAGCGGGCCGTAACGCGGGTTTTTCCTCGCGTGGCGCGGGTGCCTTGACGCGCGGCGGCGTGCGATCGGGAGGCGGAGCCGGAGCCTCGAACGCGCTGCGCCCGAGGACACGCGAAACGCTGAGGGCATGCAGGGCGTGATAGTCGTCGAGCGTGGCCGCGAAGGCGTCGTGCTCCGCGCGCGGCGGCGAGGACGAGAAGAGCGAACCGGCGGCGCGCAGTCCCGGTTGCAGGCAAACGACGGCTGCAACGACGAGAGCGAGCGGACCTATCGCACGGCCACGTTCGATGCATGCACTGAGTCGCGCCGAGTCGATCCGCATGTTGCCTCCTGATGCCGGAGGCAACGCGAGGCGTCAGGCACGATTGCCGCGCGCCGATAGTTGCCGATCACTTGTCCTGCCGAAGCCGCTCGACGAGGAGCTTCGCCTCGCCTTCAAGTCGCGCCCGCGTTTCGTGGGGGAGGTCGTTGATCGCGAGCGCGTCGCGCACTTCGCCGAGCGCGGACTGGGCCTGTTGCTTCGACATGCCCTCGATCGCGCCTTCGCTGCGCGCCGGCGGGACGACGGCCTTGCCCTCGTCCGTCGCGGCGTTCGCCTTCGCGCCCTCCTTGGGCGGCGCGTTTGCGGGCTGCGTTTCCGGCGGCGCCGTCTCGGCGCCTGCGGCGCCGGCTTCGCCATTCGCCTCGGCCGCCTTCGCTTCGGCGGCCTTGGCTTCGTCGCCGGCCTTTGCCGGCTCCCCGGACTTCGGGCTTCCGCGGCCCGACGGATGCTTGGCGCGCGCCGCAGCTTCCGCCGCGCCGGGCGTACCGGGCGCAGCGCCCGCGCCGGCCTTCGGCATCTCGTCGGCGTTCTTGATGAGCCCCGTCTTGTGATAGGGGTTGGGGGCGTCGAGCGCGAAACCCGTCGTTCCCTTCCACGTCGTCACGAAATATTCGCCCGGCTCGTGGCCGGCCTTCGTGTAGCGCAGCTTGAGGCGCCACGGGCTATTCGCCTCGAGCACTTCGACGGTCTGGTACTTGTCGCCGACCTTCACCTTCGCGCCGTCGAAGAAGACGATGTCCGCGAAGAGCCCCGTGGGCTGCGGACCGTCGTACTCGGCTGGCGCCGGGCTCGGCGGCGGCGGTGGCGGCGGCGGTTCGGCCTTCTTCGGCGGAGGCGGCGGCGGTGGCGGCGGCTTCGGCGCGGCGGGCGGAACGAACGGCGTGCGGCCCTCGAAGCGCTTCACGCTCTGATCCGCGCGGGCCTGGTATTCCTTGACGAGCGTCTCGAACGGGTCGGCCTCTTCGTCGCTGCCGGTCGAGAGCGTGACGGCGCGAAGCGCGGGCATCACCGAAGGCAGCGTCGCGCCGATGGCGATGACGCCGGCGCCGATCGCCACGAGTAGTGGCGTCGTGAACTGCACTCCGGAAGGGATTCGCGACCAGTCGGGCATGTGAACTCTCGTACGTCGTATCAGATTCGTCGGGGCGTCGGGAAGCGCCGTCACTCACCGGGCGCGGAAGTCGGGCACGCGAACCCACGCTTCGACCGTGAGCTGCACTTGGAGCTTCGAGTCGGACTTCTTCGTGAGCTTCACGCGGCTCACCGACTCGATGTCGGGGCTGGCCTCGAGACGTTCGAGCACCTGGATCGCGACCGCCTGCGACGCCTCGAACTTCATGTCGCCGACGACCTTCTCGATGCGCTCGCCTGGGCTCGCGATGCCCGGGAAGGCGCCCGCCGGAAACTTGCCGGAGCTGCGGACATCGAGCGAGTAGACGATCTTCGTGTCCTTCACCGCGCGGTCGACGCTCTTCTGCAGCGCTTCGGTGCCGTCGCGGTCGTCGCGGGGAATGCGGGCTTCGCCGAACGCAAGCACGGCCGAGCGCACGGCGTCGTTTCCTTCGATCATCGAATTCCGCGTTGCCGCGTCGTCGATGATGCGGGAGAGACGATTGCTCTCGGCGTCGAGGTCGGCGGCGGCCTTCCACGTGTAGTCCTGCGCCACGATCCAGATCGCGATCGCGAGCACCGCGAAGATCGCGAACCGATAGAGCGGCTTCATCGCCAGAAGGCGATCGAGCATCGGCGTGCCGGACGTCGTTGCAGGCTTGGAGGCGGCGGTGGTCGTAGCGTTCGACATCGGCGGTTACTTCGACTTCACATAGGAAAGGACGCGGTTGAAGTCCTCGCGGAGGCGAGTCTTCGTTGGCTCGTCGAGGTTCGGGAGCTGCCGGGCCTTCGAGAGCTTTCCGAGGAGCGCCTGGGCGTCGGACTTCGACATGGCGTTGAGTTCTTCATCGGCCACGGGCGGCGGAATCTCGACCGCGGGCGTCGACGCGGGCTGCGACGGACGCGGATTCTCGCCGTTGCCGGCGGGCTGGTCGGGATTGGGGCGCGGCGCGCGACCGATGCCGCGGGCGGGCGCCGCGGCCGGCGGAATCTCGCCGGCGCCTTCCGGGTGACCCGGAGTCGAGGCGTCGTCGCCGGACGCCATCGTGCGGTCGTCGGGCTTCGTCTCCGTCTCGGTCTCCGAACTCTCCGTTGCAGGCTTCGTGGCGACGCGCTCCGGTTCCTTCTCGGCGCTCGCCGTTGCAGCCGGCTCATCGACGTGCGGCGCCGGGGCCGAGCCCTTCTCGACGTCGCGCCAGTTCGGGTAGCGGCGATCGCGGAGGGAGTTGAGTGCGTAATCCTCGTCCTTCGCCCATTGGACGATCTTCGTCGGCGTGACCACGCTGCAGTTGAGCTGGAAGCCGCGGTAGCCGTTGGCCCGCTCGTCCTCCCACTTGCTCTGCGTGTTCGTGAAGATTTGCGTCGAGCGAAGCAGGCTCTCGAGGCGGATCAGCTCTTCGGTCGCGGTGCGCTTCACCGGCGTGCCGGTGGCGCCCTTCTGCTCGAACGGCTTCGCATAGCCGCGAAGCATCAGGCCTTCGCCATAGCCGAGCTGCAACGTCTCGATCTCGATGCCTTCCGGGAGCGAGTTCGAGAGGTCGCCGAGGAGCTTCGTCATCGGCCACGCTTCGGTCGACAGCTGCTTGTAGACGAGGACGCTCTGTTCGGTCTGGCGATTGAGCGCTTCGAGCTTCTCCGGCTCCGACACCTTCATGCGAAGGATGCCGTATCGCAACGCGGAGAATCCGAGCGGCCCGAGCAGGAAGACGAGCGTCGCGATGAAGACCGCGAGCATCGTGTTGCGCGGCGACGCGAGCCAGGCGGTGACCGCTTCGAACTTCGACGGCGGCGCCGACGGAATCGCCTCGCGAATCGCCGCGAGCCCGCTGAGCGGACCGCTGACGACGAGCGACGTGCCGAGGGCGATCATCCGCGCGCGATCCTTCTCCGCGTTGCCGGTGCGGCCACCGGGAAGCTGGCGGGAGATCGCGTCGGCGATGTTCGACGGAAGGAGGACGAACGATCCGTCAGGCGAGCTCGCCTGCTGAGTCGCAAGCTGCGCGTGGAGCGCGCGGACGTCGTCTGCGGAGCGGTCGGCGTTGAGGAGGGTTTCCGCGGTGACGCGCTGCACGCCCTCTCGCCAGGCCGAGGCGTCGGAGCCGTCCTCGCGCGCGGAGCGGATGACGAGATCGGCCGTGCCTTGGAAGATGAGGACGATGGACCCGTCTTCGCGGGTGGCGGCGACCAACGGCGACGCGGGCGCCTCGCCGCGGAAAAGCGCGAGGAGCGACGCGACGATCGGGACGTACCGAATCTCGCACGAATCGGGGAGCGTCGGCGGCTCGGGAATGTCGGCGGTCTCGGGCCACGCGAGGATCACGCCTTGGCGGCCGGTCGGAGTCGCGGACTGCGACGGAAGTGCTGCGGTCGCGACGCGATGCCACGGCACGCCGCCCAAGAGCGCCGTCTCGGCTTGGAGCCGAAGGGCCGACGCGAGTTGCTCGCCCTGCGTGGGCGGCAGGGGGCAGGTCCGGCAGACGGTCGCCGAGGCGGGAAGGACGACGAGCGCCCGTGCCGGTCGATGCGAGCGAGCCCAGCCGGCCACGGAGCCGTCGCCCGCTGTGGCGCTGCGTTCGGCGATGAGCGAGAGCGTCGAGCCCTCGCCTCGCACGATGAAGACGTGCCACGCCGAGCCGGTGTCGCCCGTCGGCACGGCAATCAGCATCACGCGGTCGTCGGCGGTTTCGATGGTCCGTCCTCGTTGGGTCACGCGTCGTCTCGGCGGGTGCGGGAAGAGGTGAAAGAAGGGGTCGCTGGGTGGCGGGAGCGGGGTTGCGACCGCCACGAGGGCCTTCAAGGTATCGGTCAGCGACGTCTCGGCTCCGCCGAATCGCGCTGACCGTCGCCGTCACGGCCATTATGAGGGGAGGCCCGGCAAGGGACGTGGGCCCTTCGAGTCGCGAGTGTTTACTGCTCTCGGTACTCGAGGATCCGCGCCGGCACCGTGGAACGATCGACCACTGCCGTGATTTCGACCTCCAGCCCAGTCGCCTCGCTACGGCCGCGGCTTGTGATCGTGAACACCTGACTCGTCACATCGACCTTGGACGCAAGCCCCGCGAGATCCTGCGGCGTGATTCTATTGGATTCGAGGAGGTCGACGATCGACGAGATGCCTCCCTGACGGCTCTGCCGCAGGGCGACGATGCCGTCCGCCATGTAGGAGTCGATGCCGAGAAGGCGTCGAAGGACGTCCGGCGGCGCGGTGTTGACGTTGATCTTGCCCGGGGTGATCTGCTTCGGGTCGGTGAAGGTCGACTCCCGGAAGATGGCGCGAAGCTGGTCGTTACTGAGCGGGGTGATGTTCGAGGCTCCACCACCCCCGTTGCCGCCCGCGTTGTTCGAGCCGCCGTTGCGCGAGCCTCCGCTGTTGCGTCCGCCGCTGCCGCTGCCCATGCCGCTCGAGGAGCGGCCGGAACGACCGCCCGACGCGCTGCCGCCACGGCCCGTGTTCGCGTTGCCGCTCGAGAGCCGACCCAGATCGGTGACGAGCAGGAGCTCCATCCGGGCGTTCGGCTGGCCGGCGTACTGCTGCAACGCCTTCGCCTGCGCCTCGTCGATGCCGAGTCGCGCCGTCAACTCCTCGGGGGTCGCGCGCTGGACGTAGAGCTTGGGCTCCCCGGACGGAGAGAGGTTGTTGCTCGTCGAATAGGTCGTGAGATAGGCCGACCAACCGGCGTCGAGCAGGCCGTCAGCGTCGTCGTTCGGGGGCGATAGCGAGCCGTCGTCCTCGTTCGGGTCGAGACGACCGTTCAGGTTGGCGTCTTCGCCGCGCACGTACTCGGGGAAGGCGCCGGCCACGCGCTCCAACTCCGCGATCGTGCGGAAGGGGGCGTTGCGCGGCGGCTTGAGGCCGCGGCCGATGTAGTAGTCGCGCTCGGCACCGAGGCCGGAGACCTCGTTGTCCTCGTCACGGTAGTCGATGATCGAGTCGGCGACGTCGAACGACATGCGGTCGAGGCCGAGAAGGCCGGTCCGGTCGAGCGACGTGACGTTCGCCTTCGCGTTCTCGTCCTGCGGCCCCGGCACCTCGCGGCCGTCGTCGGTGTGGCGAATCGTCCAATCGCCGGTCGCCAGCGTGCCGTCGGCGACCGCTTCGAGATCGCGGAAGATCTCCATCGCGTCGTCCGGGTTCGGCTTCATGCTGTGGTACTCGAGGACCGCGATCGTCTCCTCGATGCCGGCGCGAGCGGCCCAGCGAGCCTGCACGCGAGCGACCGCCTCACGGCCGGTCGTCGCCTGTCGGAACGCGATGAGTTGCGTGCCTGCAACGAGGACCGCCGCGATCGCGATGGCCCAGATGACGATCACGATGACCGACCCGCGGCGCCGGCGCGGGCCGGGGCGAATCGATGGAGCGGTCGAAGGGGTGATCGCGACTCGTCGTTGCATGGGTGCTTAGTTCTTGAAGCCGCCGCCGCCGCCGCGCGTGACGCCCGGACCGCCGCGCGAGCCGCGGTTGCCCTTGGGCTTCTTGCCGACCATGCCGCCGCCGCCGCCACCGCCACCACCGCCGCCGATCGCGCCGCCGCCTCCAGGGCCGCCACCGCCGCCGCCCGGGACGACGATGACTTCGCCGCCGGCGCCGCCGCGGCCGCCGCCAGCGCCGCCAGGAATCGCGACTCCGCCCTCGCCAGCGGCGCCGTCGGCGCCGGCTGTGGCGGGATCCTCGCTCGCCTTCGTGTCGTCTTCCTCGGGCGTCTCGATCTTCGGCGGCACGATGCGGTCAAGGGCGACCGTCGTCCGAAGCGTGACGAAGGACGACTTGTCGCGAAGATCGACATCGCCGTTCGCGTGGCCGGCCGCGGTCACCGTGGCCCGGACGGCCCACGGCATGCCGTAGATGTCCGAGTCCCAATCGGGATACCAGTTCTCGCCGTCGTACGCCTCGAGGTTGATCGCGACAACGCCGTCGACGACCGGCGTCACGACGCCGCCGCCTTCGGGCATCGCGTCGGGCATCGGGTCGCGGCGCTGCAGGAGCGCAGAGCCGAGCTCGTCGTTCTCGACGCGATAGTGCGTCTCGTATTCGCTGCCTTCGCCTTCGTAGCGGGCGTTCTCGACCCGCGCCGTGTCGAGGCTCGACGAGAAGAGGAGGAGCTCGTCGCGATCGAGCACCGCTTGGCTACTCGACTGCGTCTGGTCGACGATGAGGAGTCGGGTGAAGAAGAGGTCGTCGGTTCGAACCGTGCTCGCGAGGTCGCGGCGCAGGTTGTCGAGCGCCGTCGACGCGCGGAGATGGGCGTCGAGACGCTTCTGCGTCGCGGCCCGCGACTTCGAGAGCTGCGTCATCGAGAGCGTGAGCGCTCCGACGACGATGACGCCGATTGCGCCTGCAACGATGAGTTCGAGCAGCGTGAAGGCGCGCCGCTCGGCGTGCCGGCGCGGGCGGAGTGTGGTGGCGCAGGGATTGGCGTTAGCGACCTTCATTGCGTTGCTCCTCTTCGAGGTAGCGGCCCTCGCGGTCGAGAGGCTCCTCTGGTGTCCGGATCGGATCCGGCTCTTCGCCCACCTTGGGGGCGATGTACGTTTCGCACGACCACGTCTGGCCGCGCTCGTGCGTGATCGTGACGAGCACGCGATAGGGGATGCCGAGCGCGCCCTCTTCAATCTCGATGTCGTATTGATAGTCGTCGTACGGTGCGTCGCATCGTCCGCTCAACGAGTACATGTCGAGGTAGGCCTCGGGGCCTTCCGCGAGGATGTTCGAGAGGTAGTCGTCGAGAATCGTCGCGGCGACGATGTCCCGCTCGCCGCGCTGCTGCATGTCGAGCGAGCGGCCGGCGATCACGAGAATGGCCGTGAGGCCGATCGCGAGAAGAATCCCGCCCACCAGCACTTCGATCAGGGCGAAGCCGGCGCGGGATCGGCGAGCGTCCGGGAACCTGCGAGCCGCGCCGATAGCCGTTCGCGCGCCGCTGTTGCGGGCTCGGCCAACCGTTCGCGAGGCTGACGGCGAGATCACCACGGGATGTCGCGGGCTCCTTCTCGGTCGAGGTCGACGCGCTGGCGCGAGGCGCCACCGGCTCGATCGTCGCTACGCACCACCGTCGTTGAGTATGGCTCCACAAGGAGCCTCGTGACGGAGTTTCCCGTCGAGACGGCGAGTTCAAAGCGGGGCCGGGAACCGTCGGCGTTCGATTGGACGAACCAGTCCTCGGTGTTCCTGCCCGAGCCGTCGATGTAGACCTCGGTGATCGCGGTCCCGTCCGGGAGTCGGACCGGGATCGTGAGCCGGTCCTCCTGCCAGACCGGGCCGTCGTCCGGTCGCCGCGGATCGACGTCGCGGATCATCAGGCGGATCTCCTTGCGCTCGGGATCGCACCAGAGTCCGACCTGCTGGGTCATCATCGAGTTGCGATACGCCCACATCCGCATGAGGTCCGCCATCTGGTCGGCGGCGTAGCGACCTTCGGTCTGCTTGAGCGCCGTCATCCGCGGCGCGATGAAGGCGACGATGATCGCCATGATCGCGATCACGACCACCATCTCGACCAACGTGAAACCGCGCCGCAGGGTGGCTGCGGCGCGGTTCGAGGTCGAACGATGGTTGGGTCGGGCGATCACTTGTTGCCGTGCGTGATGTCCGCGTTCTCGCCGTCGCCGCCGGTCTTGCCGTCGGCGCCGAGCGACACGATGTCGAAGTCGCGGCCTTCCGTGCCGGGCATGATGAGCTGGTACTCGTGGCCCCACGGATCGAGAAGGTCCTTCTTGCTCTCGAGCTGCGGCGACGGGCCTTCGGTGAGCCAAAGGAGCTCGAAGCCGTCAGGCATCGTCGAGACGCCGTTCGAGGTGAGGTAGAGCTTGACGAGCTGCGCGAGCTGCGTCGCTTCGGTCTTCGCGCGCTTCGTCTTGGCCTGGCCGATGAACCCGAGGAACTTCGGCGCGACGATCGCCGCCAGGATGGCGACGATCGTGACGGCAACGACGACTTCGAGAAGGCTGAAGCCGCGACGGCGGCGGTTCTTGCGGTTGACGGTGGTTCGCGAGTGTTGCATGCGGATCTCGGGTGTGGGTTAGCCGCCGACGGCGGACTGCATTTCGAGAAGCGGGAGGAGGATCGCCAGAAGGACGAATGCGGCAATGACCGCCATGACGACGATCAGGACCGGCGGAAGCGCCTTCGAGAAGATCTTGAGCGACGTGTTGACCTGTCGGTCGAACGCGCCGGCGGCGTGCAGGAGCATCGTCTCGAGACGACCGGAACGCTCGCCGATGTTCACGATCTGGATGAGGAGCGGCGGGAAGTGGCCGCAGCGCTCGAGCGGATCGGCAAGAGATTGGCCAGTCGTGACCTTCTCTTGCACACCGTCAATCGCATTCATCAAGACCGTATTGCCGAGCGTGTCGCGAACGATGCGGAGCGCCTGAAGGATCGGGATGCCTGCCGAAACGAGCGTGCCCAGCGTTCGCGTGAAGCGGGCGACGGCGACGTCGCGGAGAAGGCGGCCGAAGATCGGCGTGCGAAGGAGGAGGCCGTCGAAGCGGAAGCGATTGGCCGGCACCGCGATCCAGGCGCGCCACAGGAAGATCGCGCCGACGATGCCGCCGAGGACGAGGGGCCACCACGCCTCCATCGTGTTCGCGAAGCCGAGGAGCACCTGTGTCGGCCAGGGCAGCTCGCGGCCGGCGGCGAGGATCGGCGCCATGATGCGCGGCAAGACGAACGTGATGAGGACGACGATCGACGCGCCGATCAGGACGGCAACGACGAGCGGATAGACGGTCGCGCCGACGAGTTCGCGGCGCAGTTCGACCTGGCGCTCGAGAAGGTCGGCGAGCTGGTGCATGACTTCCGACATGCGACCGGTGGCGTCGGCGGCGCGAGTCATGCCGACCACCATGTCGTCGAAGGGCGGTCCGTACTCCTTGACGGCCTGATGCAACGGCTGACCGGCTTCGACGCGCTCGATGAGGAAGTCGAGGATCACCGGGAGCTTGTCGCCGGCGGCCTGACGGCGCACCGTGCGAAGGGCCTGTAGGAGCGGCACGCCGGCTTCGATCGCGGTCGCGAGCTCGCGCACGAGCGTGGCGAGGTCTGGGCGACTGATCGAGGGTCGCGCGCGGCGCCCGAACATGGGCTTCGACTTCGCGGCCGTCGCGACTGCCCGCTCCTGTTCCTCCGCGACCTCGCCGGCGCCGAGCTCGATCGAGACCGGAGTCTCGCCGCGCTCCTGCAACTGGCGAACGGCCGTTGCCCGGTCGGGCGCCAGAAGCGTTCCGGCGGTGACGGCTCCGGAGGGATCGAAGGCTTGGTAGCGGAAGGAAGGCATCGGCGTTGCGGAGAGTCTCTCGTGCGGTCGGTGGCGTTAGATGATGGCGTCTTCGACGTCCTGCGTGGCGCGGAGCACCTCTTCGGGGGTGGTCACGCCTTCGGCGGCCTTGATCATGCCGTCGTCGCGCATCGTGACGAAATCGGCTTCGAGGAGCTTCTTCAACTCCATGGTGCTCTTGTTGCCGCCGATCGCCGCGCGAAGCTGCGACGAGATGCGGACGAGTTCGAAGAACCCCAATCGGCCGCGGAAGCCCGCGCCCTTGCACTTGTCGCAGCCCGCGCCGACCGTGCGCATGCCGTTGAGCATGGCCTTCTCGTTCGGCGTGAGACGGTGTTCGGTCTCTTCGGCGAGGGGTTCCTTCACCCCACAGTGCTTGCAGATACGGCGGCCGAGACGCTGGGCGAGCAGGCCTTCGAGGACGCTCGCGACGAGGTAGGGCTCGGCGCCCATGTCGATCATGCGGCCGACCGACGAGATCGCGTCGTTGGTGTGCAACGTGGAGAGGATCAAGTGGCCGGTGAGCGCGGAGCGAATCGCGATCTCGACCGTCTCGGCGTCGCGGATTTCGCCGACGAGGACGATGTCCGGGTCCTGACGGAGGATGGCGCGGAGGCCGGTCGCGAACGTGAGGCCGCGCTTCGGGTTCACCGGGATCTGGTTGATGCCCGAGAGTTCGTACTCGACGGGATCCTCGATCGTGATGATCTTCTTGCGCGGGTCGTAGAGCTTCGACAGCGACGCGTAGAGCGTGGTCGTCTTGCCTGAGCCGGTCGGACCGGTGACGAGCACGAGGCCGTGCGGCTTCGCGATCATCTTGTCGATCACCGTGCGGTGCCGCTCCGACATGCCGAGGGTGGCGAGGTCGAGCGGGAGGTTGCTCTTGTCGAGAATACGCATGACCACCGACTCGCCGTAGAGCGTGGGAACGGTGGAGGTTCGGATGTCGACCTTGCGACCTTCGAAGCGGAGCGTGATGTGGCCGTCCTGCGGCACGTAACGCTCGGCGATGTTCATGCCCGCCATGATCTTCACGCGGCCGATGAGTGCGGGCTGAAGATGCTTCGGTGGCGGCGGCTGCTCGACGAGCACGCCGTCGATGCGGTACTTGACCTTGAGCTCGCGCTCGAAGGGCTCGATGTGAACGTCGGACGCGCGGCCTTGGATCGCTTCGAGGAGGAGCAGGTTGACGAGATTGATCAGCGTCGGCTGCTCGGCCATCCGGTGGACGTCGTCCGCCTCGATGGCATCGAGATTGTGCTCGAGGTCGCCGGAGACCTCCGTGGTGCCGCCGAGGCTCTCGGCCATGCGGGCCGCAGTGGTGCCGTAATGCTCGCGCATCAACTCGGCGAAGACCGCCTGTTCGAGGCCGATGCGCGTGACCGGCTTGCGGACGAGCGTGCCGAGCTCGTCGACGCTCGCGATGTCGAGCGGGTCGAGCATTGCAACGACGAGTCGGCCGCCTTCGACCCGGACCGGCACGACGCGAAGCCGAACCGCGACCTCCGGCTCGACGAGCGTGACCGCCGTCGGATCGACGGCCGGGGCCTTCTCCAACCACTCGATGCCGAGCAACCGACAACGCTCGCGGGTGTCGCTCGGCTTGGCGGCGTCGAGCGGACGAGGCGCGGCCAGGTTGGTGCCGTTCTTCGGCGAAGTGTCGTCAGGTCGGCTGATCACGTCTCAGATCTCAGGAAGTGTGTGGTCCGCTCGTACGGCCGAGGCGACCGCAGGGTGCGATCGCCTCGACTCCGTCGTCGAATTCCGGCTTACTCGGCTGTCCGGCTCGGGCCGCCGCGTCCGCCGCCGCCGCCATTGGGCTTGAGCTTGAGCGCGGGGTTGCGACCCTTCTCGTCGTCGCGCTTGCTCGGCGAGCCGTTCGGAGACAGCGCCGGCGGCTGCGGCCGATCGCTGCGGTCGACGTTCTGCGCGTTGCGAATCGCCTCGCGTTGGGCCCGCTTCTCGATCTCGTAGTTCTCGGCAACGTTGTCCTTCGCGTAGACCGGCATCTCTGCCTGCTGATCCGGGTTGAGGATCTCCATGATCGCCTTGCGATAGCGATCGTAGAAGTCCTCGCGGGCCTTGCGGGCGTTGGCGAGCGCTTCGGGCTCGGGAAGCTTGCGATTCTTCTGCTCACCCGCGATGCGGGCCGCGACGGCCTCGTTGCGGCGACGCGGTTCCTTGGGTTCCTCGCGGCGGTAGGCGTCGGCGAGTTCCTTGTTCACGCCGGGCACTTCGTTCTCGTACGTCGCACGCAGCGAATCGAGACGGCCCTTCTGCTCGGAGGTGATGCCGGTCGTCGCCAGCGCCTTCTCAAAGAGCGGGAGGATCGGATCGGCGCGATAGACCTTCGGATAGGCCCGCTCGAGGGCGATCTTCTCGAACTCCGCCGCCTGGCTGTCGCCGGCGTTCTTCGCGAGCGCCTCGCGGATCTGGTCGCGGCTCGCGTCCTGAACATCGCGGAGTGCAACGCGGAGCGCCATGATCGCTTCGGTGACCGCGAGACCGGCGGCCATGTCCTGGCTCTGCATGGCGTCCTGGATCTTCGGCTTCGAGGAGGCCATCTTGGCCTCGCGCGCCTCAAGCGCGGCGTCGAGCTTGGATTCGTAGTCGTTGAGCGTCTCGCTCATCGAGTCGAGGACTTGCGGCGTGAGCTGCAACTCGCGGATGACGAGAAGGAGGTCGACCGACTCGCCCTGGATCTCGCCCGGGGCGAGCTTCTTCTCGCGACGGAGCGCTCGCTCAAGCTTGGGCCAGAGTTCCTTCTGCTGATCGGAGAGCTGCGCCTTGACGTTCTCGGTGAACTCGTCGCGGAGCTGCGCCTTCTTCTTCGCCCAGTCGTCGATCGGCGCCATCACGCGCTTGAGCACTTCCTCGGGCGACGCGTCCTTGCTCACGCCTTGGAGGTTCTTCATCTGCTCGCGCATGTCGGCCATGCCGGCCTCGAAGGACATGCGGTAGTCGTCGAGGAGCATCTCGAGGATCGGGCGCTGGAGTTCGTCGAGGCCGAGCGTTTGAATGAAGGTCGTGACGTCACGCGCGAGGAAGTCGGGCTGGAAGTCGCTCTCGAAGCCCACGCGGCTCCCGAACTGCGCGCTCGCGGTGGTCGCCGGCACGAGGCAGGCGAGCGCAACAGTGGCGGCGGCGGCGAAGCGGCGAACCGAGGCAAGTCGAGTCATTGCAAACATCATGAAAGGCTCCTAATCCGGCAGGTCGTGCCGGAGTCTCCGGCGGGATAGAGATGGGTGAGATGTGCTCAGGCGTTTCGCGAGGGGGGAGTTGGCTACCTGAGTCACGGGCGAGGACGAGGTCGGTCGTCCTCCATCGATGGGTCGAAGCGATGGGGTCGGGCCATTCGCGTCACGCCCCGCACGGCGGGCAGGTGCGGCATGGCCGCGACCTCCAAGGCGTACCCGCTGATGGTCCATTGCCTCGACCGCAGGAACCGCGGAAGAGGTTCCGCCGATCCGGAAAGGCCAGTCATTGTGCCGGACGGTTCGACCCCCGTGAACCATCGGGACAACGAATTCCCGCATCTGAGCGCTGCCGCGCGCACCCGGTGAAGGAGGGCGAAGCGAAGCGATGCGAGCGCGATCCAATCCGCGCGACTGCCGCTCAACGCGAGAGTCGCGCGGCTATTGAGGCATACCGCCGACAACCTCGGATGCCGTCGTGGCTTCCGCCCGTTGTCGACGATTACGAATCGGCTTGTCGGGCCGGTCGGGTCGAGTGCGGATCGAGGGTTGCCGTGCGGAAGCCCGCGCGACCGGGACTTCGACCCCCAAACCACGTCCCGATAAATAGGCGGGGCCACATCTGCGCGCCGAAGGCGGGCGAGGCATTCGTCGTGCGATCGGCGTCAGGGCGATCGGCCTCAACGCGATCGAACGGTGCGCTGCTCGATTCGCTTCTCGGAGACCGTCTTCACCAACCGCTGCACGAAAATGCCCGGGGTGTGGATGCCATCTGGCTCAAGGGTGCCCAGCGGAACCAGTTCTTCAACTTCCGCAATGGTCACCCGGCCGCAGGTCGCGACCATGGGGTTGAAGTTGCGGGCCGTCTTGCGGTAGACGAGGTTCCCGCAAGTGTCTCCCTTCCAAGCCTTTACAAGCGCCAGATCGGCCACGATCCCGCGCTCCATCACGTAGGTCCGCCCATCGAACTCGCGGGTCTCCTTGTTGTCGGCAACGACGGTTCCGACGCCCGCTGGCGTGAAGAACGCGGGGATCCCGGCCCCGCCGGCACGCATGCGCTCCGCCAACGTGCCTTGCGGATTGAACTCGAGTTCGAGTTCCCCTGACATGAACTGCCGCTCGAATTCGGCGTTCTCGCCCACGTACGACGAGATCATCTTCTTGATCTGCCGCGTCTTGAGGAGGAGCCCGAGTCCCCATTCGTCCACGCCGGCGTTGTTGCTCACGACCGTGAGGTTGCGAACGCCCGAGTCACGGAGGGCGATGATCAGTTGCTCAGGGATTCCACACAGGCCGAAGCCGCCGACGGCGACGGTCATCCCGTCACGAACGACGTCTCGAAGGGCATCCGCGGTCGATCCGAAAATCTTGCTGGCCATGGCGATCGCGAGGTGAAAGGTGGGGCGAGGCGAAGAGGGGCGGAGTGTACGGTCAGGCGTCGGAATTGCCGCGCCGGAATGGTGAAACGAACACGCCCCCGCGCGAAGCGGGGGCGTGCGTGTGGTTGCGTGAGAGGGTCGAACGACCGACGTCAGTTCGGCGTCGGTGAAGCGGTCGCACTCGTGGCCGCGAGGGTCGTCGGGAGTGACTGGGTCGGAAGCGGCGTGCGCGTCTCGAGGGCAAGGCGGATCTTCTCGAGCGCCTTGTTCTGGATCTGGCGAACGCGTTCCTTCGTCACACCGATGATGCGCCCGACCTGCTCGAGCGTGAGGGGCGGCGAATTCGCCGGAGCGGTGAGCGCGAATCGGTGGTCGATGACCGCCCGTTCGATGTCGCTGAGCTCCGCGCGGTTGTTGAGCACGATGTGCTTCACTTCCGCCGCCGACTCCTTCTCGTGCGTGTCGCGAAGGACCTCGAGGTAGTTCGACTTCTCCATGGCCGGATCGAAATCCGTGGGGAAGTGCTGCCGGTACTTCGAGGACTTCATGCCCTGGCGGCTGAAGGCCTTGAGAATCGCACGGCAGGCATACGTCGAGAACTTGAAGCCACGGGCGCAGTCGAACTTGTCGACCGATCGGAGCAAGGCCATGTTGCCTTCGCTGATCATGTCGGCGAGGTCGGCGTCGCTCAGACGCGTGCGCTTCGCCATCGCCAACACGAGGGCGAGGTTCGTCTCCGCGATCTGCTCGCGATAGCCCTTCGCCACGCGGTACCACTTCAGGAGCTGGCGGGACTGCGTGAGCGTGGGTCGCCGCGTGCCGATCTTGTCCTGAATCTCCTTCACCGCGCGACGGGCGAAGTTGTACTTCAGGAAGAGGATCCGCTCCTGCGCACCGGTGAGCAGGATCGACGACTGACTGCGCGGACGCGCACGTTCGCGGCCGCGTTCCGAGGCCGGCGTGAGGTCGTCAAGCAACGGCCGATACCACGAGACGTCCGGTCGCTGGATCTCGGGGAGATCGCGGTAGATCCGCTTCTCTGCACCGGGCTTCGCGAACTCCGGGTTGTCCATGAAGTCCATGGGTTCGGCGAGGATCAGCCGGAGCAATTGCTCATCGGCCGGCGAAAGACCAACTCGTGCCTTCGACGCGCTGCCACGCGTGCTCACCGCGGCGCGGTGACGCTTTCGACGCTGATCGAGTGGACTGTTACGCGAGATCATGGCTGCTCTTTTCAAGTAAACGGGCGAGTGGGGTGGTGACGTGGTTCTGTTTGGCGTGGTTCTCGTTGACAGGTGCCGTGTGACTAACGATGCGGTGATTGCATGGGCGGGGGTGAGGGTGGTCGGCGTCGGAAGGACGTTCTGGGGCGTCCGTTCGTTCCCGGGATCTTTCGAAAATGGCCGCTTGAGGCTGCGCGCCGCGTTTCCTTCGTCAAAGCCTGCAAGGCGAAGGTCGCGGAGTGGTGTGCGTGCGAGTGTCGACGTTTGTCTATCTGACGCGGATGCGCGCGTGCGCGACGACCTGATGCGCCGCATGCGCTTCGTCCGTCGCGTCCTCTTAGATCACTTCTCGGAGACTTGTCGATCCGTCGTCTCGACGGCCGCGCGTTCCTGCGTGTGGTGGGCGGTGTGGGGCATCCACCGCTCTCTGTTGCATCCGTTGCAATGTCTACGTGTGTGTACCGCTTCGATTCGATCGCGCCGCTGGGTTTTCACTGCAAATTTCGGATCGTCGATGCGGTGCGGATGGTGGTGTCGACGTCGAGCGCTGATGGTGATGATTCGGATCGCAGGTGCTTCGGTTCGCCTTTTTCCTCGTGCAGACGCTTCTTTCTCGTGTCGCGCCTGCATAGACGGATCTCGGGCAGGCACCTCAGTCGTCGTCGCATCACTCGCGCACTTCAACGAGCCAACTCGCTCCACGTTGCTGCCGACGCGACGAACTTGGGACGAACCGCAGGCGCGAATCTCATGCCACGGGCGAGCGAGTTCGACCGTCGGTTCGCGCGACCTCTTCGCGGGTTCGTGCGGACCGATTCAAGCGGCGGGCGTTGGAGACCGGTCTGGCGTGAAGGGTTCAGGTCGGGGGGGAGACGGTGCAAAAAATCGCTCCTCCCATATACATGCCCTGTGCCTGGCGCCCGACGCACAAGGCCGCGATCCGAGGTGCGGCGACACGGAGGAGCCTGCACCCTCCGCGACGGAAGTCGGCTGTCGGGAAGAGTCAAAAAGACAACTCGCCCGAGAGGAGACTCTCGGGCGAGGAGTGTGGTGCCTAGAGGAGGGGGATTCCCGATTACTCGGGCTTGCCGCTCGAGGAGTCGTACACCCAGGTTTCCACCGGCCGCGACCAGTCGATCACCTCGCCGGGGGCGAAGAAGAGCGAGAGTTCTCGGGCCGCCGCCTCGGGGCTGTCCGAGCCGTGGATCAGGTTGAACGAATTCGAGACGCCGAAGTCGCCACGGATCGAGCCGGGCTCCGCCTTCGAGCCGAAGGTCGCCCCCATCATCTTCCGGCAGATGGCGATCGAGCCGAGGCCGCGAACCGCCATCACGAGGACGGGCGAGCTCGTCATGAAGCGGACGAGGCCGTTGTAGAACGGCTTGCCCTGGTGGTCCTTGTAGTGGGTCGCCGCGAGGTCCTGGGAGATCCGCATCAGCTTGGCGCCGACGATCTGGAGACCCTTCTCCTCGAAGCGGGTGATGATCTTGCCCATGAGACCGCGCTGGACGGCATCGGGCTTGAGAATGATGAGCGTGGTTTCCATAGGGGCGGAAAATGTAGCAGAAGGACGGACCCCCTCCGGATGAACGCGCATTTCTTCGGTGTTCCTCAGGCAGCGCTGCCGATCGAGTAGTGTTCGCTCCCGCGCTGCGAACCAAGCCCCGGTGAAGCCCGCCGCCCAGCCGAAGCCCGCAGACGGGGAGACTGACCGACACCGCCGCCGCCTGCCCGGCTGCCGACGGTGTTCGCGTTCCGTTGTCGCCCGACACCTCCCGCCGCCCGCTTTGCCGACCCCGCTGTCCTCATGACTCCCGTGACTGCGTCCCCAGATCCCGCCAAGACCCGTTCCAAGACCTCGACCCGCGGTGCGACCGCCGAGGAGATGGCCACCCGGCAGCGCGACATCTCGGTCAGCGAGTTCTTCGCGAAGAACCGGCACCTCCTCGGTTTCGACAATCCGCGCAAGGCCCTCCTGACGACCGTCAAAGAGGCGGTCGACAACTCGCTCGACGCCTGCGAGGAGGCCGGCATCCTGCCTGACCTCGCGGTCATCATCGAGGACCTCCAGCCCGATCGCCCGGCGACGGCGAAGAGCTCTCGCTACCGCGTGACCATCGTCGACAACGGTCCGGGCATCGTCCGCAAGCAAGTCGAGAACATCTTCGGCCGTCTCCTCTACGGCTCGAAGTTCCACCGCCTGAAGATGTCGCGCGGCCAGCAGGGAATCGGCATCTCGGCGGCCGGCATGTACGGCCTCATCACGACCGGTCGGCCGATGCTCATTTACACGAAGCCCAAGGCTTCGCAGCCCGCTCACCACATCGAGCTGGCGATGAACACGAAGACGAACCGCGCCGAGGTGACGATCGACGAGGAGACGCAGGACTTTCCGCCGCAGCGGCTCCGCGCGGTGTCGCCGGGGGCCCGACAGCTCGCGTCGGAAGGCGCCTTCCTCGCGCCGACGGACTTCAAGACCGGCACGAGCGTCTCGATCGAGCTTGAAGGCCGCTACCAGAAGGGCCGCGGCAGCGTCGACGAATTCCTCGAGCTGACCGCGATCGCGAACCCGCATGCGCGGATCGTCTTCGTGCCGCCCTCGCGCTCGAGCGCCGACGAGGAGGACGTCCTCCCGCTCCCGAAGGGGCTGCAACGTGGAGCGGAGTCCGCGGCGACCCCGGTCCCGCCCGCGGCGCCCGCGGTCACGACCGAGTCGAACGGCGTCACCATCTTCCCGCGGGCCGTGCACGAGTTGCCGCCCGAGACGAAGGAGATCCAGCCGCATCCGAAGGGGATCGAGCTCGGCATCCTTCTTCAGATGCTGAAGGACTACGAGGCCACGGAGAAGGGCGGCACGCTCTTCCAATTCCTCCAGGATCGCTTCTGCCGGATTTCCGCGGCCACCGCGTCGAGCATGTGTTCGGCGATCAAGGTCACGAGCCGCACGAAGGTCGCGGACATCGAGCCGCGGCAGGCCGAAGCGCTCTTCAAGCAGTTCGAGGACGCGAAGCTCCCCCCGCCGCCGACCGACTGCCTCGCGCCGATCGGCGTCCGACAGTTGTTAGCCGGCATGCTCAAGGGCGTGCGCGCCGAGTTCTATGCCGCGAGCTCGCGCGAAGCGGAGGTCTACCGCGGCCGTCCGTTCCAGATCGAGGCGGCGATCGCCTTCGGCGGCGAACTGCCCGGCGACGAGACCGCCCGGGTGATCCGCTTCGCGAACCGCGTCCCTCTGCTCTTCCAGCAGAGTGCATGCTCGAGCTTCAAGGCCGTGACGGAAACGGCGTGGAAGAACTACAACCTCTCACAACCGAAGGGCAGCCTTCCGGTCGGGCCGCTCGTGATCATGATCCACATGGCGAGCGTGTGGGTGCCGTTCACGAGCGAATCGAAGGAAGCGATCGCCGACTACGACGAGATCCGCAAGGAGATGAAGCTCGCGCTCATGGAGTGCGGCCGCAAGCTCGGCACGTATCTCCGCAAGCGCCAGAAGATGCGTCGCGAGAGTGAGCGCCGCGACGTCTTCGAACGCTACATCGGGGAGATCGCGAAGGCGATCAACGCGATCAACGGCACCGACGCGAAGAAGCTCTACGACAAGCTGCTCGAGCAGGCGCGGCAACGCACCGCGGTCGCCGACCAGCAGCTCGACGAGGACGGCAAGATCGTCCGCGACGAGGAGCCGGATCCCGATGGCGTCATCATCGTCACGCAGCCGTCGACGCCCGTGCCCGGCGCCGCGGCGATCGACGGCGATGCAAAGCGCCGCGGCGGCAAGACCGAAACTCCCTCACTCTTCTGATTAGCGACACGAACTCCTGCGAGAAGACGGACCTGACATGGCGAAGAAGGCAACGAGCGGCGGAACGAAGACGGCACGCGACACCGGCGGACGCACGAACGCACGGATCAAGGCGCGCGACGCGGAGACGCAGTCGAAGATCGTGACGCTCGCCGACAACGTGGCGAAGCGGGCGCTCTCGGGCGCCGAACCCGTGATCACCGTGCCCACGCGCACGAAGTCGAACACCGAGTGGAACGCGAAGAAGGGCATCCTGCAGATGGGCAAGGGCGCGCAGGAGCGCCAGCTCTTCAACCTGAGCCAAGCGAAGTCGTTCATGCAGACGATGCTGCACAGCTCAAGCATCAAGGATCTCATTGCAGCCGAGAAGACGCTGAGCCTCCGCGGTATGTTCTACAAGGGGCTGCACACCGTCGCGGGTACGAAGGAGAAGACCTTCCAGGATCAGGACGAGAGCGACGGCATCCTCGAGGATCTCGAAGTCTCGCTCGGCGCTCTGCGCGAGGAACTTCACATCTTCGCGAAGAAGGCTGGCACCATCGTCGGCAACATCACGCTTGTCGATTCCGGCGATGAAATCGACTGTCGTCGCATGGGCTCCGGCGGCTACGCGATTCCCAGCATCGTGGAATCGGACATCATGCAGTTCAAGAAGTGCGACGCGAAGTTCGTCCTGCACGTCGAGAAGAACACCGTTTGGAGCCGCTTCAACGAAGACCGCTTCTGGGAGAAGCACAACTGCATCCTCACCGAGGGCGGCGGCCAGCCGCCGCGCGGCGTGCGCCGTCTCCTGCGCCGTCTCAACGAGGAGTTAGGCCTCCCGATCTACTGCCTGCTCGACTGCGATCCGTGGGGGCACTACATCTACAGCGTGATGAAGCAGGGCTCGATTTCCCTCGCGTTCGAGAGCGAACGCCTCGCCATCCCCAGCGCGAAATTCATCGGGATCAGGGCCAAGGACTACTACGAGTGCGAACTCACGGACGACGTCCAGATCGCGCTCAACGACACCGACATCAAGCGCGCGAAGGAGATCGCGGCCTACCCCTGGTTCGAGAAGCACAAGGGCTGGCAGCGCGAGATCGACGCGATGCTCAAGAACGGCTTCAAGATGGAAGTCGAATCGCTCATCACGAAGGACATCTCCTACGTGACGGAGGAGTACGTGCCGGAGCGCCTTCGCAAGCGCGACTGGCTCGATTGATCAGCGAGTCGGCGTCTTCGGCGCAGGCGGCGCGGGCGGTGCCGGCGGCGGCGCCGTCGGCGCTGCCGTGGCCGCCTTCTCCCACTGCTTCGCGGCCTCAAGCATCAGCGTTCCGATCTCGCGCACGCGATCGAAGGTCGGCTCTCCGTTCAGGTAGGAGAGCTGCAGGATCCATTCGCCGTCGCGCATGCGGCACACCGTGGCCGGAATCTGCGAGGGCCCGTTCTTCATCATGAGCCGAGCCGCGGCGGAGCGGATCCCGTTCTCCGTCTTCTCCTCGCTCGACGGCGGATCGGCCGGCATCGTCGAGATCGCGTACGCGTTCATCTTCCCGAGCTCTTCCCACACGAGATCCGCGCCCGGCGCGTCGATCGCCTTCGTCACGCTGAGCATGATGCGCGTCCCCGCCGAACTCGTCGCCGCAGCCGACGCGATGCCCTCGACCGAGCTGAGGTACGCATTCCGCGTTGCAGCCTCCATCCGGTTGAGTTGGGCGCCGAAGGCTGCGGCGGGGGTGTTCTTCATCGTCTGTCCGGCCCACTCCTTGCCGAGCTTCCCGACGGCCGGCTGCAGCGCCGCGGCCATGCTCGTCGAGAGGTCGCCGTCGTAGGCGATGAGCGCGAGGTCGAAGCCGGCGTTCGTCGTCGGCGGCGAGGAGAAGAGCGCCCACGCCGCGGCGGCGCCGCCCGCGCGGTACGCGCCTTCAAGCCGGCGCTTGCCGCCTCGGTACACGATCATGTCGACCACGTCGGACGGCGTCTTCGGCGCGGTGAGCGATCCCGGCATCGACCGCTCGAATGCCTGCAACGCGGAGAGCCACGCCGGATCGGATGCCCCGAGCGCCACGCCCACGAACTCCGCCGTCGCCGACGCGTGGCCTTCCGACACCGCGCGGCGAGCCGTGGCCGCCTCGGCCGTGAACGACGGATCCGCGCCCGAGGGAAGACGCAGGAATTCGCGCAGCGGGAACTCCTGGTCCTGCGTCGCGCGGGCGAGCTCGCGGGTGACCGCAAGCGCGATCACGCGCGCCCGGAGCGACGCCGGAATCGCGCCGGAAGCGACCAACGACTCGAGAAGCGCGGTGTTGACGAAGATCGTCCGCTCGGCGTGCGAGTAGTACGCGAGCTGCTTACTCACCGACGCCGCGATCATGGGCCGCGCGGCCTCGGCGGCGGCGTTCGCCGCGGCGAGATCGAGGCCCGACGCCAGCGCTTGCGCGACGAGATCCTTGCCGACGGCCGCCATGATCGTCGCCGTGTCGGTCTCGACCAAGGGCGGTCGCGCGGCGAGCGGGCGACCGAGGACGTCCACGAGTCGTGCGTCGAGGTCGCTCGGAATGCCAGCGGTGGCGGCAGGCGGGGCGGTCGGCGTCTTGTCGTCGGCGACGAGCGGACCGGCGGCGGCGAGCGCGAGGATCGAGACGAGAACGAAGGGGCGCGGCATGACGCGAGTGTAGATCGGCCGACCCGCGAGGCCGATTCGGTCGCGTCAGTTCGTTGGTGCCGGTGCGCTCGTCTCCGGCATCGGCAAGACGATCGTGAAGTCGCTTCCCTTGCCGACTTCGCTCCATAACTGCACGCGTCCGCCGTGCTCCTCCACGATCCGCCGCGTCGTCGCGAGCCCGAGGCCGGTGCCGCCGGGCTTACTCGTCATGTACGGGCGGAAGATCGCGTCGCGTCGCGTGGCGTCGATGCCGGGGCCGGTGTCGATGACGTGGATGCGGAGTTCGGGATCGACCCGGTCGTCCTTCTGCCCGCGGGCGCTCGCCGGCGGCTCGACCCGCTCGACGCGGAGGATGAGCTCGCGGTGCCGCGTCGGCGGCTGGTCGGCCATGGCCTGGACCGCATTGATGAGGAGGTTGAGGATCGCCTGCTTCAGGAGGCCTTCGTCGACCTTCGCGACGAGCGGCATCGCGGGGATCTCGACGCGCTGCACGACGCCATGGCGCTCCGCCTGCGGGAGGAAGAAGTCCGCGAGCTCCTCCACGATCTGCCGGACGTCGTGCGGCTGGGGATCGAGCTTCAGTCGGCCCGCAAAGCGCAGGAAGTCGGTGAGGATGTCGCGCAGGCGATTCGCTTCGCGCGAGAGCGCGTCGACGCGCCGCGTGAGCCGGTGCTTCGCGTCGTCGGGGAGTTCGCTGTCGCCGATCTCCTCGCCGACGAGCTGCGCGTTCAGGACCACCGTCGAGAGCGGGTTCTTGATCTCGTGGGCCAGGCCGCTCGTCATCGAGCCGAGTTCGGCGAGCCGCTCCGCCTGCTGCGCGCGGCTTTCGGCTTCACGCCGCTCCTCATCGCGCTTCGCCATGCGGGCGCGCAGGACAAGGGCGGCGCCCATTCCGCCGGCGCCAAGCCCGAGAAAGAAGCCTGTCAGAAGACCGGTCGCGTCCACAGATGCGCCTTGATATCGCGCCGACGACATCGATGTCGGCTGCGCGAGCGGCGCGACGCGCCTTGCGAACCAAACTCAGGCGCTCGACGGAGTCGCGGCCTTCGCCGGCCGTCCGAGCGACTGCACCTTCGACGCCGACCAGCCCTTCGTACCCACGGCCGCGCAGTACTTCACGCGCTCGCCGTCCTTCAACGTTCGGAAGCCGTCGGGCTGCTCGATGACGCTGAAGTGCACGAAGATGTCCTGACCGCCGGGACCGACGACGAAGCCGAAACCCTTGCGGGGATCGAACCACTTCACGGTGCCCTCTACGTCAACGAGGACGGACGTCTGCTCCGCCACGATTCGGGGATCGTCCATGTGCCGCACCTCTTGCCGCACGGCCGAGTGGCCGCACGTCTACTTCAGATATGCGGCTACCCGCCGCACGCGGCCCATTGTGAATGCCTCGTGTGCGCACGGCAAGCGGCAACAGAAAGAAAGGCCGGATGAGAGGCGCTTCTCGCGCGTCTCATCCGGCCTTGTCGAGTGGAGTGACGTCTACAGAGTTCTACCGATGACGTCTGCCAGCGACCGTCGAGGGTGGTTAGCCACCCGCCGGGGCCGAACCGCCCGCGGCTTCCACGAGCAAAGCCTTACGCGACAACTTGATGCGGCCGTTCTCGTCGATGTTGATGACCTTCACGCGGATGCTGTCGCCGACCTTGACGACGTCGCTCACGGTCTTCACGTAGCCCTGTGCGAGCTCGCTGACGTGGCACATGCCGTCGGTTCCAGGGACGAGTTCGACGAAGGCGCCGAAGTCCTTGACCGACACGACGCGGCCTTCGAAGACCGAGCCGACCTTGATTTCGGCGCCGAGCGCCTCGACTTCGGCCTTCGCCTGGCCAGCCTTCTCGGCGTCGGCACAGGCGATGAAGACGGTGCCATCTTCCTCGACGTCGATCTGGGCGCCGGTGCGCTCCTGGATCGAGCGGATCGTCTTGCCGCCCGGGCCGATGAGCTTGCCGATCTTGTCGGGGTCGATCTTGACCGTGATGATCCGCGGCGCGAACTTCGAGATGTCCGCACGCGGCTTCGCGATCACGCTCTCCATCTGCGCGATGATCTGGAGACGGCCTTCCTTCGCCTGCGTGAAGATCTGCTCGATCTCGGCAACGCTGAGACCGCGGGCCTTCAGGTCAAGCTGAATGCCGGTGATGCCCTCGCGCGTGCCCGAGACCTTGAAGTCCATCTCGCCGAAGAAGTCTTCCTCGCCGATGATGTCGGTGACGTGCGTGACCTTGCCGGTCGAGTCGGTGAAGCGACCGACCGAAATGCCGGCGCAGGTGTTCTTGATCGGGACGCCCGCGTCCATGAGCGCGAGGCAGCCGCCGCAGACCGACGCCATGCTCGACGAGCCGTTCGACTCGGTGATGTCGCTCACGATGCGGATCGTGTAGGGGAACTCTTCGCTCGACGGAAGGATCGCGAGGAGCGAACGTTCCGCAAGGGCGCCGTGGCCGAGCTCGCGCCGGCCCGGGCCGGCGATGCGGCCCGCTTCGCCGGTGCAGAAGGGCGGGAAGTTGTAGTGGAGGTAGAACTTCTTCGCGTACTCGGGGAGAAGTCCGTCGACGATCTGCTCGTCCTTGATCGTGCCGAGCGTGCAGGTGACGAGCGACTGCGTCTCGCCACGCTGGAAGAACGCCGAGCCGTGCGTGCGCGGGAAGATCGCGACCGACATGTCGAGCGGACGGATCTCGCGGAGACCGCGGCCGTCGGCGCGGATGCCGTGCTGCGACACGAGGTAGTGCGTGATCTTCTTCTCGAGGATGCGGAGCGCTTCCTTCGCCTCGCGGGCTCGCTTCTCGAGCTTGACGTGCTCGGAGTACGCGATGCCTTCGGGGATCGCGAAGTAGGTCTTGAGGACCTCGTCCTTGATCGCGTCGACGGCGTCGTTGCGGGCGTGCTTGCCCTTGATCTTGCGGGCTTCGACCATGCGGTCGTAGGCCTTCTCCTTGACGAGCTTCATGACCTCGTCGCTCGGGAGAACCGGGTCGCCCATCTTCGGCGCCGGCGCGTTCGCGCCGCGGCGGAGCTCTTCGATGAGTTCGAGCGTCGGCTTGATGCCTTGCTCGAGGCCGAAGCGGATCGCCTCGACCATCGACGCCTCGTCGACTTCGGCGGCGCCGACTTCGATCATGTTGATGCCGTCCTTGTGGCCGGAGAGGACGAGATCGATGTCGGAGTACTCGAGCTGCGACTGCGTCGGGTTCAGGACGAACTGCGCGCCCTTCTCGGTGACGATGCGGCCGACGCGCACGGTCGCGACCGGGCCGAGAAACGGCGCGTCGGTGAGCGACAGGGCGGCCGACGCCGCGGTGCACGCAATGACGTCGGAGTCATTCTGCGTGTCGTGGCTCATGACGAGCGCCTGGAGCTGGATCTCGTCGATGAAGCCCTCGGGGAAGAGCGGACGGATCGGGCGATCCATCATGCGCATCGTGAGGACTTCCTTCTCGCTCGGCTGGCCTTCGCGCTTCTTGAAGCCGCCCGGGAACTTGCCCGCGGCCGGAGTCTTCTCGCGGTAGTCGCAGGTGAGGGGGAAGAAGTCGATGCCGGCGCGGGGATTCGCGCGGACGGCGGTGGCGAGGACGACGGTCTCGCCGTAGCTCGCGACGACGGCGCCCGACGCGAGCTTCGCGACGCGGCCGGTTTCGAGGCGGAGCGTGCGCCCGCCGATGATCTTTTCGACAACAGTGATTGGCATAGTTCTAGTCCTTCTGTGTTGTCCGCTGACTCGACTCTTTTGATTCGGCTAGAGGGCGCGGGGCAACGAACTGCCGTCGTCATGACGGAAGCTCGGTCTGCAACGCGCCCACAGTCGAACCAGTCGGAACGTCTTGTCGCGAACGCTTCGGCGCCGGCCTTCCACCATGGAACGCACGCGCGCCGACCGATTGCGGAATGGTCGACATCCGCTCGCCCTTCGCCTTTCGACGAAACAGGGTCGAGCGGGGTAACGAAAACGGCGGCGCGATTCGTCGCGCCGCCGTCGGTTTACTTGCGGAGTCCGAGCTTCTTGATCAGTTCCTGGTAGCGGTCGCGATCAGTCGTCGCGAGGTACTTGAGGAGCCGATTTCGTCGGCCGACCATCAAGAGGAGGCCGCGCCGCGAGGCGTGGTCCATCTTGTTGCCCTTGAGGTGGTCGTTCAGCGCGACGATGCGCTCGGTGAGGATGGCGACCTGCACTTCCGGGCTGCCCACGTCCTTGTCGTGACGACGGTGGGAGCGGATGACGCTGGTTCGCTTGGCTTGAGAAATGGTCATTTGGCGATTCTCTGTCATTGGCCCCGCAACGCATGGCGAGGCCGAGTTCTGACTCGTTTGAAGAATCGCGAATGCTAACGGAAGGGCCCGGAGCCCGCAAGGAGTTTGTGGGGGCGGGAGGTATGCCGAACGAGCGACAGCCGGGGGATTGCCCCCTCCGTCATCGCTTCGCGATGCCACCTCCCCCACGAAACGTGGGGGAGGAGTGGCCTTTAGATCCTCCCCCAGCTCCGCTGGGGGAGGGGGACCGTCGCGCTAGCGACGGTGGTGGGGGCTGGGCCTCTATCTGTCTCTGCTTTCTGTCTCGGCTTTCTGCTCGCCCCCTCCGTCATCGCTTCGCGATGCCACCTCCCCCACGAAACGTGGGGGAGGAGTGGCTTTTAGATCCTCCCCGAGCTCCGCTGGGGGAGGGGGACCGTCGCGAAGCGACGGTGGTGGGGGCTGGCCAAAACCAGCCTGGGGCCCTTCGCGGCGGAGCCGCGACTCAGCCATTCGACCGTCGCGCGAGCGACGGTGGTGGGGGCTCGCCCTCCCTCTGTCTCGGCTTTCTGTCTCGGCTTTCTGCTCACCTCACCCCGTCCACGCCGCCAAAAGGAGCGTCAGGTCCGGCCCGCTCACCGTGCCATCGCCGTTCAGGTCGGCGAGGGTCGGCCGCGTCGTTCCCCAGGCCGCGAGAAGGAGCCCGAGGTCGTCGCCACTGACCGCCCCGTCGCCGTTGAGGTCGGCCGGGGTCTTGAGCGCCACCGCCCCGGAGTCGGGGTCGACGATCAGCCCCGACACGTCGACCGCCTCGAACATGAAGCCCTTCAGGTCGCCGAGCGACGACAGCGCGTCGTCGTCCCACCGGACATCGTGCGTCCCGGTCACGTACCAGTTCGAGCCGTTGTCCGCCAAGATGATCCCGTAGGTCTTCATCGCCTCGACGATCGGCCGCACCTCGACCGGGAAGTCGCCGACATTCACGGACGACTTCAACCGGAAGCGCTGCCCCATCGGCGGCCGCGCGGGATTGGTCGATGAGCTCGCGTCGTGCCGCGCCGGCCAGACGTGGGCTTTCCGAGTCTGCACGCACGTGAAGCGGAGCGCATGGCGGATCTCGCCGCTCGCGACCTCGTCGTAGCGAACGAGACCGGGCAAGATCGGGAGGCCGGCGGCGTCAGCGCTTGTCCAGCCGTCCGGTCGGAGCGCGTTACTCGAGAGGTCCCACCGCGCGCCCGAGCCGGCGGTCCACGCGCCGTCCTTCGCGGGGTAGGCCGCGTACAGCTCATGCAGCGTGCACGGTTCGCCGTCGGCGCCGAGCTGCACGATCAGGATGTGTCGATCGCCGTCGCTGTCGGGTCCGCCCTCGATCGGCGGGTTCGGCGGGATCGGGTACGGACCGGGATCGCTCTCCGAGTCGTACTCGAACGAGACGTCGACAAGCGGCTGGTCGAAGGGGACGACGACGAACGGAATGCCGATCGGCGCGCCGCGATAGAAGGTGCCGAAGTCGGGATGGACGCCGACACTCGTGCCGATCGTCGCGATGTACGCGTCGGACGAAGGATCGACGGGCAGCGTGTCGATCGGCACGTTCCAGATGTTGTTCGCCGGGAAGAGCGGGCAACCGCCGACGTCGTCGCCGGCTGCAACGGGGAGTGCGAAGGCGAGGATCGCAAACGCGCCGAGGCTGCAACGCAGAGTTGCCCGACGCTCACGCGCGAGCGGCGAATGCGTTGATCTGATCAAAGGCGGCGGAGAAGTACGCTTCATAGGTGTCTCGCTCCACGAAGCCGAGGTGCGGCGTCGCCAAACATTGCGGCAGCTGAAGGATCGGATCCGACGCCCCAAGCACCGGCTCGCGCTCGAAGACGTCGATCGCCGCGCGCCCCGGTCGACCCTTTCGTAGCGCCGTCTCGAGCGCGCCCGGCACGACGAGTTCCGCGCGGCTCGTATTGAGGAAGATCGCATCGCGATCCATGCGCGCGAAGTCCTCGGCGGTCACGATTCCGCGCGTTTCGGGCGTGAGCCGTAGATGAAGCGACACGAGATCGCACGCGGCGAAGAACTCCTCGCGCGACGCGGCGCACGTCAGGCCGTCGGCACGGGCCCGATCGAGCGTCGTCTCGCGTCCCCACGCCACGACCTCGGCGCCGAACGCCGAGACAAGCCGCGCGACCTGCACGCCGATTCGTCCGTAGCCATAGATTCCGAAGCGTCGGCCCCGGAGCGTGCGCCCGAGCGAGCGTTGCCAGCCGCCCGCCTTGAGATTCGTCGCCTCGTCGACGAGATGCCGCAGGCTCGCGAGCGCGAGAAGCACCGTGAGTTCCGCGGTGCCCGCGCCGCCGCCCGCGCTCTCCGTGACCACGATGCCGCGGCGCTCGCACGCCGCGCGGTCAAGGTGCGGCCCGACCTTGCCGGTCTGGGCGATGAGGCGGAGGCGCGGCAGCCGGTCGAGCAGCGCCGCGTCGATCGCGGTGCGCTCGCGGATCAGGATCACGGCCTCGGCGTCGCGCAGCCGGACCGCAAGGTCGTCGCGGTCGCGCGGCGCCGTCGTGAGCACGGTGACGTCGTGGCCGCGGGCCTTCTCGAACGCCGTGAGCGTGCGGACGCATTCGGCGTAGTCATCGAGGACGACGATCTGCACGGAACCCGAAGCGTATCGCCGCCCTTCGTTCGCCGCCCTTCTGTATCTTCATCCGCCTATGTCACACGCCTCCGCGCCCGCCGCTCCGTCCGCAACGAAGTCACCGTTGGCTCTCGCGGCCGCCACGCTCGCGACGCAGATCGCGAAGATCGAGGAAGGCGGCGGCGCCGGCGGCGTTGAGCGGCAGCACCGGCTGGGCCGGCTCACGGCGCGCGAGCGCATCGCGCGGCTCATCGATCCCGGCTCGACGACGTTCGAAGTCGGCCAGTTCGCCGCGTGGAACATGTACCGCGAGTACGGCGGCGCGGTGTCCGCGGGCGTCGTGACCTCGATCGGCGAAGTCGACGGACGGCTCGCGATGATCGTCGCGAACGACGCGACGGTGAAGGCCGGCGCCTTCTTCCCGATGACGTGCAAGAAGATCATCCGTGCACAGGCGATCGCCGAGCGCGCCCGCATGCCGCTCATCTATCTCGTCGACTCGGCGGGCGTCTTCTTACCGTTGCAGGAGGACGTCTTCCCCGACACCGACGACTTCGGCCGCATCTTCCGCAACAACGCGGTGATCTCGGCGCAGGGCATTCCGCAGATCGCCGCGATCATGGGCAACTGCGTCGCGGGCGGCGGCTACCTGCCTGTCCTCTGCGACACGCTCCTCATGACCGAAGGCAGCGGCCTCTATCTCGCAGGCCCCGCGCTCGTGAAGGCCGCGATCGGCCAGGAGGTCGAAAGTGAGGAGTTAGGCGGCGCGAAGATGCACGCCGAGATCTCCGGCACGATCGACTTCCGCGAGAAGGACGATCCCGCCTGCCTCACGCGGCTGCGCTCGATCTTCAGCGCGAACCGCGCGACGAAGCCGGCGCCGCGTCCGCCGTTCGACGCGAAGGCGCCGAAGCGCTCCGCCGACGACATCTTCACCGTCTTCCGCAGCGAGCCGGGACAGCAGTACGACGTCGAGGATCTCCTCGAGTGCCTCGTCGACGAAGGCACGTTCGACGAGTACCGCGCCGAGTACGGCCGCTCGCTCGTCTGCGCGTTCGCGCGCATCGGCGGGTTCCCGTGCGGCATCGTCGCGAACCAGAAGAAGCTCACGCAGAAGAAGATGCCGGGCGGCAAGGCCGGGCCGTCGACCGCGGTGAACATGCCGAGCGTCATCTACGACGACTCCGCCGACAAGGCCGCGCGCTTCATCATGGACTGCAACCAGAAGCGCATCCCGATCATCTTCATGCACGACACGACCGGCTTTATGGTCGGACGCGACAGCGAGCAGGGGGGCATCATCCGCTCCGGCGCGAAGATGGTGAACGCGATGAGCAACTGCGTCGTCCCGAAGATCGCGCTCATCCTCAACTCGAGCTACGGCGCCGGCAACTACGCGATGTGCGGCCGCGCGTTCGATCCCTTCCTCACGCTCGCGTGGCCCGGCTCGAAGTGCTCGGTGATGGGCGCCGCGCAGGCGGCGAGCGTGCTGCTGCAGATCGACCTCGCCGCGCGGGAACGGAAGGGCGAGAAGATCGACGAGGAAACGCGGAAGCAGCTCCTCGCCGCGATCACCGCGAGCTACAGCGAGCAGCAGGACATCCTGTACGGCGCCGCCCGCGGCTGGCTCGACCGCATGATCGATCCTGCGAAGACGCGCGACGAGCTCATCGCCAGCCTCCGCATCGCCGCGATGGTGCCCTGCAACGCGGACTACCGGACGGGCGTCCTGCAGACGTGAACGAAGGCGGAACCGCGGTGCTGTCGCCGCACTTACGCGAACAGTTCGCGGTCACGGATCTTGATCGGCACGCGCCAATCTTCCTCCCACCACGGCGTTTCGCCTGCGGCGCGCGGCGGCTTCGCGAGGAAGAGTTCCTTCCGTCGGCGCTTGGCGTCGACCTGCGCCGCGCGGAAGTGGTAGTGGTCGACGATGCGAAGCGCCTCAAGCGCGTACGACGTCGCGACGCGCCGATCGCGCACGAGGAACAGGTTCTCGCCGTTCGAGTCGTCCGCCGCCTTCGAGAAGTTGTACGAGCCGAAGTAGACGCGCGCGGTCGGCTTGTCGAAGTCGATCACGAGGAACTTGTGATGCAGCCTCGTGCCGCCTCCGCCGGTCGGTTCGGCGCGGAAGGGCAGCGGCACGCCGGCGCCTGCGAGCGCCGCCGGCGCCACGACGCTTACGGTGCCGTCGGGCTTACGGACATCGAGTCCGCCGACTTTCCGGTCGGAGACGCCATACACGAAGATCGACTTCTTCTTCGACACGGCGGCGATGGCGTTGCGGATCGCGCCGGGCGTCTGGTAGAGGAACGCGAGCGAGAAGAAGAGCGACGACTTCGTCGACGCGACGTCGTCGGCGATGTCCGCGAGCGCCGCGTTCGACGCGGAGTGGGGCGAGAACGTGACGCGGGCGTCGATGCCGCGCAGGCCGAGCGGTGTCCACGTTGCAGCCGGCGAGGCGCCGAAGTCCTTCGCCTTGTCGCTCGTCCAGTATGCCTCGAACGCGGCCTGGAACGGCGCGATGGCGCGGGCGCCGCGCACGATCACCGCGTTGTTCGACTGCACGTACAGGCCGCGCCACGAGAAGTTCGTCGAGCCGCCGATCGCGAGCTTCGCCTTCGGCCCGTCGACGACGATCGTCTTGTTGTGCTGCAGCTTGCCGAGGTGCTGTCGCTTCACGTTGCCGGCGCCGGCGCTGCGCGCGAGCCGCTCCGCGGCGCGCGTTTCCGCCGAGTGCGGCTTGCCGTGGGGGCCGTCGTCGTCGATGACGATGCGAAGCCGCGCGCCGAGCTTCTCGAGGCGTCCGACGACTTCGGGCTCGCTGAGGTCGTAGGCGACGACCGACACCTTCGCGCGACGGTCGGCGATCGCCGCGTCGAGCGCCGCGAGGATCTCGCGCCGCGCCTCGAACCCCATCCACGCGAGCGCTTCCTTCGCCTTCGGATGCGTGGGCTTGAAGTCGAGCCCGTCGTCGGCCTTCGCGGGCAGCAACGTCTTGATCGGACCCTTCGACTCGTAGCGGTCGACGAACGCCTGCGACGACACGAACCCGCGCGTGAAGGTCACGTTCATGCGCCCCGAGTGCGTTTCGGACGAGAGTTCGAGCGACGCCTCCTGCGCCGGCCCATGGCTCAGTTCGTTGGCGGCGTTCATGAAGATCGGCGTCACGCGATAGGTGAAGGCGCCCTTCATGTCCGCGTTGCGGGGGAAGTGGACCCATCGGAACTTCTGGATCGGCGCCTGCAACGTGGAGAGCGTGGCCCCGGTCGCCCCGCCGGGCGCATCCTTGAAGCGAAGGCGATTCTTCAAGGCAAAGAACCGCTGGCCGCCCGGCTCGCGGTACTCGATGCCGAAGCCGACGAAATCGACCGGCGGCTTGCCGGTCCGCCAGTCCATCGCGAGAAGCGCCATGCCCTCGCCGCGATGGATCGACAGCCGAAACGGCGCTTCCGCGTTCGTGCCCCGAGCGACATGGGCGTTCTCGACGTGCTTGCCTGGCATTGGTTCCCCCCGAGTTGTCGTGCGACGCGTCCCCAACGATCGTCGCGTCCCTATCGGGAGCGTATCGCAACGACGACAGACGCGACAACGCCCCGGACCGCACGGTCCGGGGCGCGTCGCCGTCCGTTAGGTTAGTTGCACGCGCCCCAGTCACCCAGGAGAAGCGCGAGGTCCGCCGAGTCCACGTTGCCGCTGCCGTTCAGGTCGCCCACGCCCGGCGTGCCCCAGGCGCCGAGGAGGAGACTGATGTCCGAGGCAGACACCTGGCCGTCGTGGTCGATGTCCGCGGGACACGGCACGGACGCGAGGAACTCGAAGTTGAAGTCGAGCGAACCGCTCGCGCCGTTCGGTCCGTTCGACGCCACCTTGATGATGACGGAGTCACCGTCGCCGATCGCGATGCCGCTCAGTGCCGAGACGTCGCCGAGCAGGCCGCCGACGTTGTTGTTGCACGCGAGCAGCGTGGGCTGCAGGAAGCCCCCGAGCGTCATCACGCCGCATCCGTCGTAGATCGAGAGGACCGTGTCGTAGTCGCTGCCGATCGTGTCGACGTTGATGGTGCCGTTGCTCGGCGCCGTGAAGCGATAGAAGACGGAATCGTTGACGCCGCCGTTCAGCGTCTCGCACGTCTCGCTCGGCTCGTTCGCGCTGGTCGATGCCCCAGTGATCGGAAGGAGCGGCGGATGGAACGACGTGCCGTCGATCACGGTGGCGGTGGAGCAGAGGTCGTTCGACGGAGCGCCCGTCGGCACGAAGCCGAAGTCGAATCGCATCGTCTCGGGGAGGAGGTCCTCCGGCCCCTCGTGCCATGCCCACGTCGCGTCGACGCGGAACCACAGCGTCTGTCCTGCCTGCATCGGCGCGAGGAGAATCGTTCCGTTCTCGTTCGGCAGTCCGGTGCAGGCGATTGCCGTCTCCCCGTTGCAGAGCCCGCCTCCCGACGGCGCCGGAATCGCGTCGTACAGCGAGAGCACCGTGTCGTGCTCCGAACCGAACGTCGTCGCGACGGCGAGGCCGTCGACCGGCGCCGTGTATCGGTACCAGACCGCGTCGCTCGACCAATCCGCGATGCAGTCGCTTCCGCTCTCGATCTCGCAGTCGTCGACGCTCGCTCCGACCATGTCGAGCTCGTCGTGGTACTCGATCGCGTTGATCACCTTCGCATGCGCGGCGACGTCATTGGTCGGGAAGGGGTGCAGGCACGCGTCGATCCAGAGGTCGCCGCCGTACGTGGTCGAGGACGAGATCTTGATCAGGTACGTGCTGCCGGCGCTCACGAGGAACTCGTCGAGAGAGGCGTATGCCGCGCCCGACCACCCGAACTCCGACGGGAAGCTCGTGAGGCAGTCGGGCTGGATGCAGCCGAACTGCGTCGGAAGCGCGCAGCCGTCGAAGATCGTGATGATCATCGGATAGGTGGAGGCGGCACCGATGTTGAGGAAACCGTCCGCGGGCGCGGTGACGCGATACCACACGGAGAACTCCTCGTTGCTGCCGTCCCCGCACGTGGCCATGGCCTCGCACGGCTGCACGGTGGCCTGCGCGGTGTTCACGCCGTCGTGCAGTTCGAGGCCGTCGAAGAGGGTTGCGGAAACGCAGGCGTCGTTCGCGGGCGGCGTGGCCGCCGCGACGCCGAACGGCGCGAGCGAGAGGAGACTTGCGGCGGCGCGCAGCCGCCACGCGGATCGAGAGATGCGTTGTGACATGGAAGTGGGTCTACGTGAGGCGTGACGGGCCCCGCGACGATGCGGCGGCCCCGTGGTCGCCCCAATGCGTCGTTCCGTGGCCGCGCGGCTAAGGCTTTTCGAGGTTTCTTTGTGGCACCGCTCGTTGCCCCCGCGGGCACGCCCCTGTCACAATCGGCTGCGATCGCGACCCGTCGCCGGCACGGCGCGACACGCACGAGCCCATGGTCGACGCAGATGCCAACTCTCGCGGCGGCGGACGAAGCGACGTCACGCGACTCCTCGACGCCGCCGGCGCCGGTGACGCGCGGGCGTCGGCGGAGCTCCTGCCGCTCGTGTACGAGGAGCTGCAGGCGCTCGCCCGCTCCTTCATGGCGAAGGAAGGTGCGGCCCACACGCTGCAGCCGACCGCGCTCGTGCATGAGGCGTACTTGCGTCTCGTGGGAGACGGGTCGACGTGGGACAACCGCGGCCACTTCTTCGTTGCAGCCGCCACCGCGATGCGCCGGATCCTCATCGACCGGGCGCGGCAACGGCATCGGCTGAAACGTGGAGGGAACCGGCGGCGCGTCGAGCTCGCCGACGCCGCGCTCGCGACGGAGCCCGAATCGGAAGATCTCCTCGCGCTCGAGCAGGCCCTGGCCCGGCTCGAGGCGAAGGATCCGCGCAAGGGACAGGTCGTGATGCTTCGGTACTTCGCCGGCCTGAGCAACGAGGAGACGGCGACAGTCTTGGGCGTCTCGCTCGCGACCGTGAAGAACGACTGGGCATTCGCGCGGGCGTGGCTGCACCGCGAGCTGAGCGCCGACGACGGGGACGGCGCATGACGGAGCGCCCGCCGGAGTCGACGTCGGCGCGGATCGAGGACATCTTCCTCGCCGTTGCCGCTGCGGACGGCGCGGATCGCGACCGTCGTCTCGACGAACTCTGCGGTGGCGATGACGCGCTCCGCGCGGAGGTGCGTTCGCTCCTCGCGCACCACGAACGCGCGGAGGGCGTTCTCGACCGACCTCCGCTTGTCGTCGGCGCGCCCTTCGCCTCGGACGGCGTCTCCGAGGCGACGCTGCCGCCGATCACCGTTGCAGCCGGGTATCGCCTGCGCGCCGTCCTCGGCACGGGCGGCATGGGCGTCGTCTACCTCGCGACACAGCTCAGCACGCGGCGCACCGTCGCGCTCAAGGTGATTCGACCGGGCACCGCAAGCGAGGCGATCGCGAGGCGCTTCGAGCACGAGGCGCTTCTCCTCGCGAAGCTCTCGCATCCCGGCATCGCGCAGGTCTTCGAGGCCGGCGAGGCCGACTTCGGATTCGGCCGGCAGCGCTTCATCGCGATGGAGTACCTCGACGGCCCGACCCTGTGCGATCACGTCGACGCGCGCGGCCTCGACGTTGCCGGGAGGCTCGAGCTTGTCGCGCGCGTCGCGGATGCCACGCATCACGCGCACCAGCGAGGCGTCATCCACCGAGATCTCAAGCCCGCGAACATCCTCGTGGTGGCCGGTCGTGACGGCGACGCGATCGGACAGCCGAAGATCCTCGACTTCGGCGTCGCGCGCGTCGAGCGCGGCGCGGTCGGCCTGACGTCGATGGGCACGAGCGTCGGGCAACTCGTCGGCACGTTGCCCTACATGAGTCCCGAGCAGGTGCTCGGCGACAGCGACGACGTGGACGTGCGAAGCGACGTCTACGCGCTCGGCGTCCTGTGCTTCCGCGTGATCGCGGGGGAGCTTCCGCACCGCTTCGAGGGCGCCTCGATCGCCGAGATCGCGCGGATCATCCGCGACGAGCCGCCGCGCCGCATCTCGACGTTGCAGCCACTGGCCGCCGGCGACATCGAAGCGATCGTGAATCGGGCGCTCGAGAAGGATCGGGAGCGGCGCTATCAGTCCGCGGGCGACCTCGCGGCGGACATTCGTCGCAGCCTCGCGCACGAGCCGATCGAGGCGCACCCGGCGACCACCTTCTATTACCTCCGCAAGTTCGTCCGGCGGAATCGGCGTGTTGCGGCGTTGGCGGCGGCGCTCGTGGTGGTGGCGCTCGTGGGCACGGCGGTGTCGATCTGGTTCGGCATCGACGCCACGATCGCGCGCGGCCACGCGGAGATGGCGCTCGATCGCGCCGAACGCCGCACGCGCGACGCGACCGAGAGCGCGGCGCAGGCCCGCGCGCAGGCCTACCTCGCCTCGATGGCCGCCGCGTCCGCGGCGCTGTCGGCGTTCGACGCCGGCGCCGCGGCGCGGGCGCTCGAGTCGGTGGACCTCGAGCGCCGCGGGTCATGGGAGTGGCGACATCTGGCGCTTGCGGCCGACACCGCGACCAAGAAGCTCCGCGCGCCGATGAGCGCCGTGTACGACGTGGAGTTCTCCCCCGACGGACGGTTCATCGTCTCGGGCTCCTTCGACCGGACGGTGCGCCTCTGGGACTCGGCCGACGGCGCACTCCGCGCGACGCTCGAAGGTCATGAGCGACCCGTATGGGGCATCGCCGTCAGTCCGGACGGGACGCACGTCGCGTCGGGCAGTGCCGACCGCACCGTGCGGCTCTGGCGCGTCGCGGACGGCACGGAGCTGAAACGTGGAGTGGGGCACGAGGGAGCGATCACCGGCGTCGTCTGGAGCCCCGACGGCCGGCTCATCGCGACGTCGTCGGAAGACGGCACGGTCCGGTGCTGGGACTCGGAGACCCTGGAGGAGCGGACGGACCTGCGGGCGAGGGTGCCGCGCGCCCGCAGCGTGTGCTGGAGCCCGGACGGATCGACGCTCGCCGTTGCAGCCGATGACGCGCGCGTCACGGTGTTTCGGCTCGGCGAGGCTGCGCCGCTCGCGACGCTCGACGGCCACACGAAGGGCGTCCTTGCCGGCGCGTTCGATCCGACGGGCGCGACCCTCGCGACGGGCGGCCTCGATCGGACCTGCATCCTCTGGGACACCGCAACGTGGAGTCGGCGCGGGCGCATCGAGGTCGGCGTGGGCGGCGTGCGGAGCCTGGCCTTCAGCCCGGACGGAGCGTCCCTCGCGCTGGGCACGCTCGACGGTCAGCTCCGCCTTCACGCGGCGACCGACGGCGCGGCGCTCGGCGTGCTGCTCGGATCGACGGGCACCGTCTCGTCGGTCGCGTGGCACCCGAACGGCGTCGATCTCGTGAGCGCGAGCTCCGACCGGCTTGGCGTGATGCGGACCTGGAACGTCCGCGCGTCCGATCGGGCGCAGGCCGTGGGCGTGAACCTGTTGTCGAGCGCGGCGCTCGGCTTCGATCCGGCCGACGGTCGCGTGCGATTCATCGACCGCGACGGCATGCTGGACGAGATCGACGGTGCCACGGGCGAGACCCGCGCCGTCCGCCCGGTCGCGCGGGACCGAGGCGACGCGGCGCGGTGGGCCTGCAACGGGGAGCGGTTCCTCGAGGTCGCCGACGACGGCGCGATGCGGCTGTTCGACGCATCGGACGCGACGGAGCGCCGCTGGCGCGATGCCTGGCCCGACGGTGCGGTGACGACGCACCTCGCCATCAGCGACGACGGCCGAATCGCCGGCATCGGCTTTGCCGACGGCAGCGTCGTGATCGAGGACCTGCAACGGGGAGAACGGGCCGGGCGCGCGGCGCCGGCCGAAGGGCCGGACGGTCCGGGCGTGGAGACGTGCGTCTTCTCGCCCGACCGCCGCTATCTTGCGATCGGCAGCGCGCGGGGCGCGGTGCGCCTCTTCGATCGGATGAGCGGTGAGGTCGTGCCGCTCCGCACGCCGGCGTCGACGCCGGGAATGGAGGAGCGTGCGGACGCGCTCGCGTTCTCGCCCGACGGGTCCACGCTGGCCGCGAGCGGGCGCGAGGGAACCGTGGTGCTCTGGGATGTCCCGAGCCGACGCGCGACGCTCACGTTGTCAGGCGAACAGGCCAACATCACCGCGCTCGCATTCACGCCCGACGGATCGCGCTTGGCGACCGGCAACACGCTCGGCGGCATCGTGCTCTGGGATCTCGAGACGGGAGCGTCGGTGCTGAGCATGGCTTCTAGACGTACGTCGTGCGCCGGCTCCTCTTTCGACCGGGAGACGAGACGCTGCTCGTGCTTCAAGGCGACCGATCGCTACGGATGCTGCGGGCGTTGCCGCGGACGGAGCGGTCGGCGGACTCACTGCCCACGTCGACGCCGCCGGCCGCACACGCCGCCCAATGACAGGAGCGCGGCGACCGACCCGGGCGCCGGGATCACGTACTCGACGGCGAGCGTCGGACGAAACGCGGAGTTCGGGTTCTGCGCGCTGTCGAAGCGCTTCGACGTTGCAGCCGCCGACTCGTCGCCGAGGAGGAACCAGCCGAAGTTCGAGGCACCGCCGTCGAGCCACGCCTGCACATCGGCGACGAGACCTGCGCCAGACCACGCGTAGAAGCCGAAGTCGGCGCCGATCGACGCGCTCGCGCTCGCGAACGCGCTGAAGTCGCCGCCCGGCGTCGTCCAGAGCGACGCGTCGAAGTCGGTGTGCTTCCAGGTGGTGTCGCCGAGCGTGGCCGACGCGCCGCCGCCCTCGTTGCCGTCCGGGTCGCTCGAGCCCTCGGACCACGCGGAGAGCGCGCGGTGCAGCGAGCAGGTCGTCGTTGCCGCCTGTCCTTGCGAGTAGTGCAGCGTGAGCGTGACGCCCGTCACCGTCGCGCCGGTCGGCAACGCGGAGAGATCGAAGGAGAGGACGCTTCGACGGATCGCGCCGCCGCCGTTCTTGCCCGCGAACATGTGCTGCCCGGCGCCGTTGGCGAGCGAGCCGTCGGCCGACTCGTAGAGCGTGGCGTCGTGGAGCGCGGAGAGCGTCACGAGGTCGGCATGCGCCGCCGCGCCGAGGGCGGCGGCGAGCGTGAACGCAAGAAGGCACGAACGCGGCGACATCGTCTCGACTCCTCATCCTCTCCGGTCGACGCGAACGCGTCGTGCGCACCGCTCGAACGCCTCGGGATGCGACGGTTCGAGTGTACTCTGTGGGATCTCATGAGCCAGCGGCCGATCGACGAAGTCCTCGTTGCCACGAGCAACCCGCACAAGATCGAGGAGATCCGCGCGGTGCTCGAGCCGCTCGGCATGCGAGTTCTCGGCCTCGATGACGTCGGCGGCACGTTCCCGGAGCCCGAGGAGGACGGCGCGACCTTCGAGGAGAACGCGCGCATCAAGGCGATCGCATACGCGGGCATGACCGGCCGCGCGTGCCTCGCCGACGACTCGGGACTCGAAGTCGACGCGCTCGACGGCGCGCCGGGCGTGCACAGCGCGCGATTCGCGGGCATCGGATCGACGCGCGCCGAACGCGACCGCGCGAACAACGCACTCCTCGTCGCACGGCTGCGCGGCGTCCCGCCGGAACGGCGCGCGGCGCGATTCGTCTGCGCGATGTGCCTCGCGGAGCCGAACGGCGCGATCGTGGCCGAGGCGCGCGGCGCCTTTCCGGGCGTGATCGTCGACGAACCCCGCGGGTCGAACGGCTTCGGATACGACCCGCATCTCCTCCTTCCCGAGGAGGGACGCACGAGCGCGGAACTCTCGCCCGACGAGAAGAACGCCCGGAGCCATCGCGGGCAGGCGACGCGGCTGATCGCCTCGGCGTTGCAGGCGCGTGGTGCAAGGCGGGGGGCGGCGACGTCATGAGCCGCGCCGGCGACGTGCGCCTGCCGATCATCGTGATCGGCGTGAGCGAGCAGCGGTATTCATGCCACGGCTGCGGCAACTGCTGCCGCGACTTCACCGTGCAGCTTCGACCCGACGACCTCGCGCGGCTCGAGCGGCAGGGGTGGAAGGAGAAGCTCGGCGAAGAGGTGACGGTCGAGTTCCGCGGCCAGACGTTCCTGCGCCAGCGCGACGACGGCGCGTGCATCTTCTGGATGGCTGACGGCAAGTGCCGCATCCACGCCGAGCACGGCTTCGAGGAGAAGCCGATCGCGTGCCAGCTCTTCCCATTTTCGATCGTGCCGGGCGAGCGCGACGCCGCCGTCGGCGTGAACTTCGCGTGCGGCAGCGTGCTCGAGTCGAAGGGAAAGTCGCTGTCGACGCATCGCGACGAACTGGTGCGCATGACCGCTCGCGTGCCGGAGACGGTCGCGGCGCCGGTGCCGATCATGCTCGCCGAAGGCCTCGTGGCCACGGCCGACGAGATCGACGCGCTCGTCCGCGGTTGCGAGCGCTGGATGCAACGACGAGACGTGCCGCTGGCGATCCGTCTCGACGGACTCGCGTGGCTGTCGCAGTCGCTCTCGGCTGCAACGTTGACCGGCGTGCGCGGCAAGCGCTTCGCGGAGCTCGTCGACACGCTCGTGGCCGCGATGCCCGACGAACTCGCGCATTTGCCCATCGAGCCGGCGACCGGACGGCAGATCGCGCTCCTTCGGCAGGCGGTCTTCGGCCGCACCGAGGATCCCAAGATCCCGTCGCTCGCGAAGCGCGGGCGACTCCGCACGACGCTTTCGCAGCTCTCGCGCAGCCGCGCGTTCCGCCGCGGCTCGGGCAAGGTTCCGCGCATCGGCGACGGGTTCGCCGAGGGCATTGCGTTCGCCGACGTGGCGAAGGTGCGCCCGCTCATGGAGTCGCCCGATCTCGCCGCGATCGACGAGCTGCTCGTGCGCTATCACCGCGCGTCGCTTCACGGTCGTCGCCTGTGGGGCGCCGGCTACTACGGCTGGTCCGTGCGCGACGGCCTCGCCGCCCACGTACTCAACGTTGCATGCGTCGGATGGCTCGCGCAGGTGCGCGCGGCCGGCGCCGGACGCACGGCGCCGTCGATCGACGACGTGCGCGTCGCGCTCGGGCGCGTCGACCGCATGGCGGGCCGCGCGCCGTGGCTCGGCGCCGTCACCGAGCGGCTACGGCTTCGCTATCTCGCGCTCGACGACGGCCTGCGCCGCGTGGTGGCGGCGGTCGTACGCGCGTAGAGAGCGCCCCTTACGCTGCCGTCGGCTCGGTGCGCCCCGCGTCGGCCCGCGCGACTCTGGTACGCTTCGAACGCGGCCACCAAGGTCGTGACGACGTCGTCCCCGTTGCATAGTCTCGGACGGACGGTTCTTCGGAGAGGATCAGCAGAGAGAGGGAGCCGCGGTCCACGACGTGGGCGAATCGCGGTAGAGGAACGCGGCGCGTGCCCGGCGATGCCGGGCGCCGGTCGCATAGTGCGGATGCTGGAGGTCGTGGCGCCGTATGTCCATTCTGCTCACGACGACGACCCAACTCCTTGCGTCGCTCCGCTCCGGCGAGAACGAGCCCGCGTGGAGCCTTCTCGTCGCGCGATATGAGCCGGTGCTCGTCGGCGTGGCGCGGCGCATGGGACTCGGAGAAGCCGACGCCGCCGACGCGGCGCAGCAGACCCTCGTCGACATGGTGCGCGAGGTGCGCGGAGGGGGATTCGATCGCCAACGAGGCGGGCTTCGCCGCTGGGCGCTAGGCATCCTGCGCCATCGCGTCGTCGACATCGTGCGGGCGCGCCCTGCGGCGATCGACGTGCGCGAGCGGCGGATCATCGACGTCGATCTCGAGGAGTCGTGGGAGGCGGAGTTCGAGCGACATCTGGCGGTGACGGCTCTCGAGAGCCTGCGCACGTCGACTCGCTTCAACCCGAACACGCTGCTCGCGTTCGAACTGACGGTGATACGTGAGGTTCCTCCGCAGGCGGTCGCGATCGAGTGCGGGATGTCCACGGACGAGGTGTATGTGGCGCGCAGTCGAGTCGCGCGGAAGCTTCGCGACACGATGGCCGACCTGCGCAAGGCGTGTCTGGATGCCGAACAGTGACACCATGCCTGACGACCTCCGAGCTTGAGCGACTCGTCAGCGAAGAACGTGGCGACCCGCATGGGTCGGAGGGTGAAGATCGGGGAACCGGCCGCTCTCGCGCGGCGTGCATCGCGCACGTGGCGGAGTGCGCCGAGTGCAGGGAAGCGCTCGATGAACTGCGATCGAACTGCGAGTTTCTGGCCCGTGTGGCGCCGCACCTGCGTGGCGCGGTCCGGCGCGCGGAGTCGCGCGATCCGATCAGGCATGCGGGGCTCCTGCCGGGATACCGGTCGCTCGGAGTCGTCGGTTCGGGCGGGCAGGCGATGGTCCATCGTGCGCATCACGATGCGAGCGGGCGGACGGTCGCCGTCAAGGTGCTTCGGTCGGGATCGGGCCGCCAGCGAGCGCGCCTCGAGCGTGAAGCGCAGCTCGTGGCAACGTTGAGACATCCCGGCATCGTCACCATCCACGACTGCGCCGATCTTCCCGACGGCGGATTCGCGATCGTGATGGAACTCGTCGACGGCGTTCCGTTCGATGCCTGGTGCAACGCGGTGCGCAAGCCGTGCGTCGCATCGACGCGCGAGAGACGGCAGCGCATCGCGAAAGTCTTCGTCGATTTCGCCGACGCGGTCTCCTACGCGCATCAGAACGCGGTGATCCACTGCGACCTGAAACCTACGAACGTGCTCGTCGACGCGGCGGATCATCCGCATGTGCTCGACTTCGGCGTTGCACATTCCCTGCGCGAGGAGTGTGACGCGGCCATCACCCGAACCGGCGAGTTCGCAGGGACGATCGCCTATGCGGCCCCGGAGACGCTGTCCGGCGCCGTAGTGCGACCGGGCACGCGTGCCGACGTGTACGCGCTTGGCGTCATGCTCTACGAGGCGATCGTGGGACGCCGGCCACACCGGTCGGGGGATGCCGTCGAAGCGACGGTGCGGGCGATCGTGGACACCGAGCCGCCGAGGCCTCGGTGTGACGTCGGCGGCGAGCGCATCGAGGCGGATCTGGTCGCCATCCTGATGAAGGCGGTCGCACGCGATCCGCGACGTCGCTACGACTCCGCGTATGCCCTCGCACGCGATCTCGAACGGTGGATTTCGGGTCGCGCGATCCACGCCCGTGGCGACAGCACGCGCTATCTGATCGGCGTGTTCATGCGGCGAAACCGCGTTGCAGTCGCCGCGTCACTCGCGGCGGTCCTGCTGTTGGCCTCGGGCGTCTCCGCGCTCGCCGTGCTGTATCGCAACGCGGAGTCGGCGCGCGGCGAGGCGCAGCAGCAGGCCCTGCGCCTGGGGAACATCCTGTTCGAACGAAACCTGCAGGCAGCGCTCGAACGTGCCGACTCCGGCGAGCCCGCCATCGCCGAGACGCTGGCGTGGCGCGAGGCACTGGCACCGTCGTCACCGCGCGCGATCGATGCCGAGCCGAGCGATCCCGACTTCCTCGCGATGCTCTGGACCCTTCGGCACGTGGTCGCAGGCAATCCCTGCACCGCAGCGGGTCGCGTCGGGGAGACGGACTTCCGCGGATTGGCGGCGCTAGGCGACGGGCACGTGGTCCTCGTCGACACGGACGGAACGACAACCTGCGTCCGCCTCGACGATCTCGCCGTCGAATGGAAGGCGGAAACGCCCGACGACCTCTCGCTCGCGGGCCCCCTGGTGGCGACGGATCCCGCCGCGGGCGTGGTCGCGGTCACGACGGATCGTCGGCGCATCGCGATGTTCGACCGCGCCGGTTCACGAATCGACCCGCCCGTGCCGCTTGAGGTCTGCGCCGCGGGCGACTCCTTCCGGGAGCTCGTGTTCGACCAGTCCTTGCTCTGGATCCTTACCGAGCGTGGACATCTACGTGCCGTCCATCCGGCATCGGGAACGGTCATTCACGACTGCCTGCTGGCGCGGGGATATCTCGGCGCGTTCCTCGGTGAGCTGAAACGAGGAGTGCTCATCGACGGAGTCGAGGGCACGTCCGACATCGTCGCGCTCGACGTGTGGAGCGGCGACGAGTTCGGACGGATCGCGACCGATGGAGCGCCGGACGTGCCTTTGCCCGCCGCGCGATGGACCGACGGACGCGTCGTCGCGCACATGGCGAATGGGCTCGCGCTGTGCGACCTCGACTCCGGAAACGTCGAGATCAGGGACAGGTTCCGCGGCGTCGTCCGAAGCGTGGCCGTGCCTCCGGACGACGTGGCCGGATCGATCGTGGCCGCGCTCCTCGACGATGGCACGATGCGCCTCGTCGACTTGTCGACGACCGAGAGCGCCGTACGGCTGAGCGGGCATTCGCGCCGCCGCTTCACCGGCTGCTCGTTGCTCTGGACCGGTCCCGAGTCGCTGGTCACGGCCGGCGAGTACGGGCTCATCCGTCTCTGGGATGCGCGCCCCCACCGGTGGATCACGACCCGAACGTGCCACGCGCAGTCGGTGGGGCGACTGTCGTTCATGCCGGACGGGCAGACCCTTCTCTCGTTCGGGCGTGACGGCACGGTGTCGTCGTCTGCGCACGCATCTCCTCCCGAGCGTACGACCACGCGCACGCTGCCCCTCGACGCACGGTCGGCGCGCGCCGCGTTCAGCGCGGATGCGCAGCTCCTGGCGGTCGACGATCGCCAATCGTCGACCGACCGGCGCGTCCTCGTCCGCCGGCTGAGCGACTTCGCCATCATCGGAGAGCACGACGCGGGAATTGCCGTGGGGCCGCTCGATTTCAGCCCCGACTCCTCGCGGATGGCGGCCGGTCTTGGGGACTGCGCCATCGGCAAGGCCGTTCTCGGGGTCTTCGATGTCCGTCGTGGAACGTGGCGGACCTACGACGCGGCGCTCGGGCAACGGGCGGCAAGTCGTGCGATCCGCTTCTCGCCTGACGGTCGATTTCTGGCGTGGGCCTTGGTCGACGGGCGATTGTTCATTCTCGATGTCGATACGCCTCGCTTGCCCGCGGCGATCGCGTTGAACGGTGCGGCGCGCTCGATCGCCTTCAGTACGGACGGAGAACGACTCCTCGTCAGTTACGACGACGGGCATCTTTCGGTGCTCGAACGCGCGACGGGCACGACGCTGATCGATCTGACGGCACACGCGAACTCCGTCGGTGACGTCGCGTGGTCGCCGGACGGACGCACGTTCGCATCGGCCGACGCGAGCGGCACGGTGATTCTGTGGTGCGCGGTGACCTATCGGCGCTTGGCGGACATGAGCGTCGGTCCGACGCCGGTGCAGACGATCATCTTCAGTCCGACCGGGGATCGTCTTCTGATCGGTGACGACCTCGGCGCGATCACCGAGTGGGACTTCGGCTTCTACGACAGGGCCCTCGCCCGGTCCGTCCAGGCGTGGATCGATCTCCTGCATCGGGACGGTGTTCCGACGACGAACGCGATGCGCGTCCGGGCGTGGGCGGACGACGTGCTTACCTCGGGTAGCACGCAGAGATCGACGGCGAATCCTCCCTGATTCGCTGCAAGCTGGCACCTCGACGCCCGCACTGCCTCCCGACATCACGCCGCGCTCATGCGGCCCAAAGCAGGAGGATCAGTCAATGAGAGCGTCTTCTCGGTGGAAGAGCATCGTTCGGGATCTCGTGCCGGCGCGCGCCGGGACGGATCGCGGTCGTCGCCGCGTTCAGGCGGAGGTGTTCGCGTCGATTGCCATGGCGCTGACGGTCGCGGCAACGGGGTTCGCGCAGATACCGCTCTGCCCGTCAGGCACTCCGCAGGCGGCGTTCCCGCTGCAGCCGGGGATGGCGGCCGCGACGTGCTTCGGCGGATATCTCGATCCGTTCAATCCCGGTCTGGGGCTGCAGAAGGATGGGTTCGTCCTGGCGGTCATGGACGTCCGCGATCCCGCCTGCAACGGCGCGCCGACGGCACCCGGACTGAACTGGTGCGCGCCGGCCTTTCATAATGAATTTCCCATGACCGCGGACTCGTGGACGGCGGGGACCGCGGCGGGCGGTCCCAAGCTGGGGCAGGTGTTCGGTCTGGCGCTCGACGACGACGTGCCTCCGAACATCTATATCTCGGCGACGACCGTCTACGGCAAGTTCACCGGATCACCCTATCAATTCGGATCCGGCGGGGCAGGCGGCATCTATCGCATTGACGGCACCACCGGGGCCATCAGTCTTTTCTATTCCCTCCCGATCGGTGAGCCCTCCATCGGCAACATCTGCTTCGACGCAGCCTCGCAGCGTCTCTACGTGACGGAAATGGACGAGGGGCTGATCTATGCAATTCCGAAGATCCCCGGTCCGCCCGTCACGACGTACGACCACGGTGTGGTCGGCCGAGCGTCGGCACTTCTCCCGCCCATTTCGGGTGACATGCCGACGACCGCGTTCACGAAGCTCGGTCGGCGAGTGTGGGGCGTGCAGGCGTATGCAGGCCGGCTCTACTACGCGGTGTACTTCGAGGACAAGGGACGTCCAAGCACCGTCGACTCGAACGAGATCTGGTCGATCGGGCTCGACGCGGGAAACACCCCCTTCGACGTGAGCGACATCCGAAAGGAATTCAACGTTCCGGCTTGGGGAAGCACGAATCACAGCAATCCGGTTTCGAGCATCGCCTTCTCGTGCACCGGCAAGATGCTGCTCGCGGAGCGTACGAAGCAGGCTGACTTCGGCACGCCGCTTCCGCTGGGGAGCGACTCGCACCAGTCGCGCGTCCTGGAGTACGAGCTTGCAGGTTCTACCTGGGCGCTGTCGCCGCGAAGCTTCTTCGTCGGTGACTACCAGAGTCAAACCAATTGCTCAGGCGGCGCCGACTATGGATGCGATCCGACCGTCGATTGCGATCCGCAGGCGAATCCGTTCGAAACGGTCGTGGCGACAGGCGACGCGCTCAATCTCTGCTGCAAGTCGCAGCAGTTCTTATGTCCGGCTTGCGGACCAGGGGGCGACGCCGCGGTGAGCTACGGCATCCAGATCATGCCCGCAACGGGTAACACCGTCTTGACGCCGATCTCCACCAGCATCTTGATCGATCTCGACGGCGTCGGAGGAATCATAGATAAGACACAGATTGGTGACGTTGACGTCTACTGCCTTGGATGCCAATGCATGGACGTGGTCACCGAGTCCATTTTCTGCGACCTCGCGAAGCCGCCCGCGGAACCGGGGCTCGCAGGAACCTATACGTGGAACTTCTGCGTCACGAATCGCTCGGGCGTGACGGCGCACTACGTGCTGCTGCCATTCCCCGAGGCGGTCGATCACATCATCCCGTTGCCGGTGCCGCTTCTCGACGGTCAGACGACATGTCTCTCGGCACAGCTGACGCTTCCACCGGACGTGGGATTCTGCTTCCTGATCACCCTCGCGGACGTCTTTGTCGAGGAGTGCTGCACGATCGAAGTCTGCATCGACGTGCCCTCCTGCGAATGTCTGCAGTTGACTGAGTGCAACCTTGTGTACGGCGGCTCTCAGCCTGGGGGCGCGCTCACGTTCACGTTCGACAATCTCACAGGAGATACGTTGAAGCATCTCTTCCTCTTCCCCGAGCCTCCAGGTTCGGGCGTGACGTTCTCGCCCGAGTACTTTGCGATCTCGGTCGGACCCTACAGCTCGTACACCGGCACCATCAGCACGATCATCGATCTCGGCCTCTCGCCTGAAGAGGGAACGGAAGTCTGTTTCCGCATCAGCGTGCACAACGCGGGGCTGATCGAGTGCTGCTCGCAAGTCGTGTGCTGTGAGGTCGAAATAGCGCCTGCGTCGGCAAGCAACTGCTGCTGCGCCGACGGCGGCCTCCCCGGTGGCGTTGGCTGCGACGATGCCAGCTGCATGTCGATCGTGTGCGGGATCGATCCCTTCTGCTGTCAGGTAGTCTGGGACAGCGTGTGCTGCGAGTCAGCTCTCCTGAATTGCGAGATCTGCTCGAACAACTCGAAGTCCGCGCGGTTCGGCGACTTTGATGGCGATGGCGTGGTCGGAGCGAGCGACCTCGGCATCCTGCTTGGAGCATGGGGCGGAACCGGAATCGCCGACCTCGACCATAGCGGGGTCGTTGATGCCGTCGACTTGGGCGCGCTTCTGGGCGCGTGGGGTTGAGTCCGCGAGCCCGGGCTGCGCCGTGCGCAGCCCGGGCTCGTCCTGTCGTTCCTGCGCGTCGGGCAAAGATCGCGCAGGCGTCATCCACGTTGCAGCTACCGCGGCGTCCAGCCGCCGAGGATGAGCGCCAGGTCGGCGGCGTCCACGATGCCGTTGACGTCGACGTCGGCGACGCACGGATCGTTCTCGGGGCAGGGGCCCCACGCGCCGAGCACGAGTCCGAGATCGGAACCCGCGACCACGCCGTCGCAGTCGAGGTCGACGACCGGAGGTCTCGGCGTGAGGCGGACGACGCCCTTCGTGTAGGGCCATGACAGCTTCTCGCGCACGGTGGCTGCAACGCGGAGCGAGTCGGAGATGGCGGATGAGCCCTGCTCCGGATCGAGAAATCCGTCGGCGATCGGGTCAACGATTTCGTAGAGCGGACGCGGCAGTCCGCCGGGCTTCCAGATCGACAGCGTGCCGTAGCCCGTTCCCTCCCGGTGCAGCGAACAGAGGATCGTTCCGTCGTTCGCCATGTCGATGGCGAAGGCCCGCGTGTACGGCGCCGGAAGTTCGATGGTGGTGAACGTGCCGCGTTGCCATCGGAAGAGGAGCGGAATGTTGGGCGGAGATTTCGTGAAGTAGTGTCCGAAGACCACTCCGTCGTCGGTGAGCGCGACGACGCGCATCTCGCTGGCGTCCGGTGGCGTCGGGAGCCATGCAAAGGTGAGGCCGTCGAGCGTCCAGACGCCTTCGGGACCTTCGCCTGCGATCATCCCTCGCTCGTTGATGACGAGCGCCCGTCGTGCACCGGGCGGCACTGGAAGCGATTCGGCGACGCCGTTCGTCCAACGAACTCCTCGTTGCGAGCACGAGCCGAACTCGTAGTAGCCGACGATGACGCCGCTCTCGTTGATGGCCGTCGCGACGTCGGACACGTTCGGGCAACCGGCGACGAGCGGAAGTGCAACGTACGTGTCGGCGGGAACCACGGCCGCGCCGGGATCGCCGTGGCGCAGGCCAACCGCGACGCCGGCGTCATTTATGTCGTGAAGCTCGGCGAACTCGCCGGCGCCCGCAAGCGGCGTGATGACGGTCACCGTCCCGTCCGCATCCCAGCGAAACGCCTCGTTCTCGAATGACGGGCCGCCAATGCCGACGACATCGCCCGACGCGTTGATGGCGGTGGCCGTCGAGAGTGGAAATTCCATCGGCGACGGCATGTACTCGATCGCATAGGGCTGCTCGCACGGGAGGTACGCCAACGTCAGGACTGCGGTGCCTTCCGAGGGGACGCGGGCACCGATCCGAAGGAAATACGTTTCTCCGGCAGCCGTCCAGAACGCGACGGCTGGATCGAAGAACGGGCAGCCGTTCTCGCCGTCGTCGCAGGCAAGCAGCGTGAGCGCGTTGCAGGCGCCCTCGTACGCAACCAGGCGCGCCTCGAACGTCGCGGAGCCGCAGGTCGTCGCACGAAGCGTGCCATCGCGCGGTGCGACGAACCGATACCACACGTCGCGTTCGACGGCGGTCGTGGACTCTCCGGCGCACGCGGCGTCGAGGTCCGGTCCGTCGGTCGCCGCTTCGATCGTGCTCACCGAGGTTGCGCCGAGATCGATCGTCGTCGCGAGCTCGCAGAGGTCGTTCGGCGGGCCAGGCAGCGCGCACCCCACCCCCACCACGGTCGCCTTGAGCTGGTAGCGGGTGCCGGCGGTGTTGCAGACGAGACCGTCGTCGAGCACTGGCGTGATCACGAGCCAATGCGTTCCCGGCGCGACGCAGATCGCGGACGTCAGCGGCGTGCACGGAATCGTGGTCCCCAGCGTCTCGAGATCGGTGATCGCGCCGCACGATGCCGAGCCGCCGTTGTCGGCGACGGAAACGCGGAGCGGCGTCTTCGCGAGGAGTTCGATGGAGACGAGCGTGACCGCATCGACCGTGAACTCGTACCAATCGGCGTCGCGCTCGCCGAGGGCCGCCCACGTTCCTCCGCACATCGTCGTGCCGAGCGTGAGCCGCGTGACGCCCGCGAGCCCCGGCGCGCAGAGCTCTGGGCAGAGCGTGACGGCCTCGTCGGCGCAGATCTGGTCCCACGCGACCATGCAGCAGAAGGGATCCGCGGCGCACACGGCGTTCATGCACGCCGGGTCGTCGCAGCTTGGCGGCCCGCCCGC
>JAEUIT010000088.1 GCA_016795035.1 Phycisphaerae bacterium
TGGACGATGCCGACCTTGTTGGCCGTGATGTCGGCCTTGGTGATGCCGATGAGCGTGCCGGCCGCGCCGGTCATCGTGACGACCGTGCCGGCGGGCGTGGCGCCGACGGGCGTGTCTTCGATGGTCTCGCTCGACTTGACATAGTTTGCAGCGGGCATGGTGCCTCGATTCGTTCGTGAGGCCGCGCGAACGCGGCGTTGCGTGCGATGGGTGCGAGGGGTGCGAGGGGAAATCCAAAGCGGGCCCGGCGCGGCCCCTCGCCGCGACCGGGCCCGGCCGTTGCTCTTACGCCGCGCCCTTCGAGAGGAGCGCGCCGCGCGGATCCTGTTCCTTCACGGCGAAGTCGATGTAGCCGCGGAAGCCCATGCCGAGGAAGTTCGGCGCGGACTGGACGCGCTCGATCGTCGGCGTGCGCTTGTTGTTGAGGAAGAGCATCTGGAAGGCCGCCACGAGCTCCGGATTCGCGAAGAGCCACCACGCGAGCGCCGTCGCGTTCGCGTGGATCGCGACGTCGGAGAGCTGCGGCGCGCTGAGCACCTTGAAGGCATTCCGCAGCGGGTTGTCCGACGCGACCTTCGTGCCCGCCGTGTTGCCGTCGACGACGACCTGGGCGCTCGTCATGATCGCGTCGGCCTGCGTCTCGAGCTCGACCGGAACGAGGAGGATCGTCGGTCGGATGTTCACCGACTTCTGGTCCTTCGCCGCGGTGCCGGGACCGACCTTGATCTTGCGGAAGGCCGCGCGGGCCTTGCTCAGCGCACCGATCGGATCGCTGCCGCCGAGGTTTGTTTCCGGGCCGGTGAGGGCGTTGCCGTTGCCTGCGTGGAAGAGGTTGTTCGGGTTCGACAGGAGAAGCTTGAAGAACGTGTCTTCGATCGTTGCCGCCGCCGCGATGCCCATCTGCTGCGAGAGATACACCAGCTGGCCGAGGTCGTCGCTCAGGATGATCTTCCGGTCGAGCATGATGATCTGACCGTAGGTCTCGAGCTGGTTCGTGAACTTTTGGTTGTCCAGCTTGCCGTGCGTGAGCTCGCCGGTCTCCTGGACCTTGTCCCAGTTGCCGGTGCCCAGGAGGCGCACGCGCGAGATCTCCTTGAAGTCCGTCGTGCTTTCCTCCTTGCAAAGCTGCGGCGCGACGAGTTCGGCGGCCTCGTACGACGCGAGCGCCACCTTGTTGAGCACGTTCTCCATGATCGACGGGAGCGACACCGTCGAGAAGGACGCCTGCATCGTCTCCTCGCCGTCGCCGAAGACGCTCGGCACGCTCTTGCCTTCCATCTGCGCGCAGACGCGCAGGAGTTCCTTGAGACCGATGCCTTCGTAGCGCAGGCCCGCCTCGAGGTCCTTGTCGGTGAGCTGCGTGACCTTCTGGCCCTTCTTGTGGGGCCGCTTGATCAGCTTCTCGTCCATCCCGAGCGTGAGGCACACGCCGGCGAGGAGCGCGGTCTCCGTCGCGGTCGTGTCGCGGACGATCACGTTCGGCGCGCCGATGCCGCCCTTCGCGTGGCCCGCCTCGAGGACCTTGAGCTTGGTCTTGTCCACGCTCCACTTCTCGCGGATCGCCTGGGCGCAGATCGCGGGCGTGATGCCCTCGATGCCCTCGATCGATGCGATGAGCTCGTGCGCGGCGGCGCGCTCGGCGAAGATCTCGTCCGCGGAACGCGGCGGCGCGGGATCGGGGTTCGCCTTCGGCTTCGGCGCCTCGGTCGTGCCACCCGCCTTGAGGGTGCCGTCGCCGGCTTCGTCCTTCTTCTCGTCCATGTGATTCTCCGTTGCGGCGGTGGCCGCGATGCGAGTTTCGGTGTCGCCGTCCGCGCCCAGCGGAAGGACGCTGATCTCGCGCAGTTGCGTGTTCTTCGCGACGAGGACCGGGCCCTTGAACTTGCGTCCGTTGAGCTCGATCGTCTCGCCCTCGTCGACGTAGACGATGTTGCCGCCGCCGAGCCCGACGCTCGCCTGCAGCGGGAATCCGTTCTTCTGAAGCGCGAGGACGTGGTCGACGTCGGCGCCGATGCCGCTCACGACGCCCTTCGCGCGGAGCCTCTTGCCGTCGTTCTCGACGGCGACCGTGTGGCCGAACACCTGCTGGCTCACCGACTTCGCGTACGAGCGTCCGTGCTCGAGCATGATCGGCACGGTCTCGCGCACCTTCATCGACGAGAGGTCGAAGACGACCGGGAAGCGGTAGCCCACGTTCACGGCGGCGCCGGTGTAGCCGAGCATCGTGAAGGTCGGCAGCGCCTTCTTCTCGCCGGCACCGGCCTCACCCGCGGCCGCGGCCTCGATGAGAAGCTCGGCGTCGCACATGAAGCGGACGGCCTTCTCGATGGTCGTCGGGTTCTTAGTCTCCACTGTCGTCCTCCTCGTCGTCGTCCTTGGCGGTCGTCGCGGCGGCGCCGGACGACTGGCCTGCGGGGAGCTCGGGAGTCAGGCCGAGATCCTTCTCCTGGTCCTTCTCGACTTTGCGTTGGCGGTCGTTCTCCGCCCAGTCGCGGCCTTCCTTGGCGCACTCGTCGCGCTTGTTGGTCATGCCGTTCTTGAGGCGGATGTCCTGCGCCTTCGCTTCCTTTTCGGGATCGACGTGCTCACGACCGCGCCACATCCAGGTCGGCGCGGGGATCGCGCCGACCATGCGGAGCTCCTGGGGAAGGAGGCTCTTTCCGCCTTCGCCTTCCACGAGCACGGCCCATTCCATGAACGCGCGGAAGATCGGCCCGAGGATCCGGACGCCGATGTCGTACTGGTCCCAGGCGATGGCGCGGCCGTACGTCTGGTGGTCGAGCCGGCCGCTCGAGTAATTGAGTCCCGCGCTGTCGCAGAGCGTGATGTTCGGCGGCGACGAGAGCGGGCGGCCGATCTCGCGGGCCACCGTGCGGACGAACTCGACGAACGTCGTGTTCGGATGCTTCGACTCGATCTGCTCCGCTTTCCAGCCTGCGGGCAAGGTCATCGCCATGCCGCGCTCGAACGGGATCTCGGTGTTGGGATCGACCTCGTCGGCGCCCTCGGGCGGCGCGTCCGACTGGATCGCAAGCGAGATGTTCGCGGCGGTCTCCGCCGAGAGGAGCGTCGCCAACGTGAAGCGGCGGAGGACGGCGCAGAGGTTGAGCGACGGCGCGACGTCGGGGATGCCGCGGCCCTGGCCCGGTCGGTCGGCCGTGAAGTAGTGCAGGACGTACTTCGCGTCGATCGAGTACGAGAGCATCGACTCCGCCGAGCCTTCGCCGGGGTGACGCCTGAAGAACCAGTACTTGGCCGGGTTCCCGAACTCGTCGTAGTCGATGCCGTCGACGCGCGCGGGATCGAGGCCGACGCCGATGGGGTCTCCGCACTGGTCGCTCTCGAGGAGCTGGATGTCCAGCTTCACGGGATGGTTGAGGCGGCCGTTGAAGACGAGGACGAGGAAGATCTCGCCCGACTCCGCCTTCGCCTTGCGCGCGATGCGGAGCTTGTCGGCGAGCCGGATCTCGTCGGCCCAGGTGTGGAAGAGGTTCTCGAGCTGGTTGTCGATCGTCTCGTTGCCGGTGCGAACCTGCAGGCGCGGGCCGGTTCCGACGACGTCCTTCGAGACGGTGTCGACGATGCCCTTGAGGTAGGGGCTGTTCGCGCACTCGTAGCGGGCGCGGTTCCGGAGGAGCCGCTGGATGTGCGGCAGGAGCGATGCGTTGGCCGAGAGGCCGTCGGCGTTCTGCCAGTGGCGGCGCATCTCGGGCGAGTCGCTCGCCGCGTCGAAGCGGGCGAGGAGGCCGACGGTCCGCGAGGACTGCTTCGGCTCCTCTGTGCGGCCGAAGAACGAACGGATGCGGGAGACGATGCCCATCACGTCGCCCCCGGCGGAATGATCTTGGCGAAGCGGAGGCCTCGGCTGGGGCTCGACGCGGCGGCGGTGCTCTTCAAGTGACGATCCGCCGCCATGAGCTTGTCGAGGTCGTGGCCCTCGACGGTGGTGCCGTCGGCGCTGACCTTCTTCGGCGCGACGGCGGCGTCACGCAGGGCCTGCGTGACGTCGGCGTCGGTGGCTGGGGTGGTCGTCGTCTCGTTCATGGGTGCCGTCCCTGGCACGTGAGCGGGGCGCGTCGTGCGTCCGTTCGCGCGGATTCATACTTTGGGCGCGCGGTGCGGCAAGCCCTCGACCCCTCGGAGGGGCCAAGAAAGTCGCGAAAAGCGGAGCGCACCCCCACCGGGGGGGGGTGGGCTGTCAGATTTTGTTCGGTGCCGCGCGCCCGGCGCAGTGCTTCACTTAGGTTGCATCAGGCCAACTTCCGCGGTTCGGAAGTCCGTCGACAGGTTGCGGGCGTCGACGGCGAACCCGTTGCCACGCAGCGTCGCATCCACGACCTCGGGCAGGCGCATAGGTTCGGGGCACGGGTTCAGGCTCGCGGCGACAGCCCGGCACGAGCTGACTGTCGATCGCAGAAGGTTCGCTATAGCCTTGGGTAGGATCGGCATCGTCTTGCGCTCATCCGCCTGGGCTCGATTCATCTGTCGCCTCTTCGGTCGTGGAGATGCGGAAGCCGCAGTGCCGGCACTCCCGGCGACGGCGGATCCTCCGGCCCGGCAACGGGCTAACCTCGATCACGTGGAAGTGCCTGCACTCGCACTTCGGACAGACGAGCCCCTTCGTCGGCTCTGCCGGGGCCGGCTTCTTCTTCGCCTTCTTCGCCCTCATGACGCCCTCCGTCGCAGGTCCTCGGCGGTCCACTTCCGCCGCTTCCGCCCGA
>JAEUIT010000037.1 GCA_016795035.1 Phycisphaerae bacterium
CGAGGCCGGCGGACGACGGCGAGGCCGTGGCGGCAGCGGCGGCGCAGGACTCGCCGCGCGTGCGCCGGCTCTTCCGGACCCGCGCGACGCCGAGGCCGCGGATGCCCGAGCGGCACGCGCATGCATCGCCGCCGAGGCGGACGAACCCCTGGCGGCAGGCCGCGACGCTGCCGGTGCTCGAGGGCCTGACGCTCGCGGCGTTCGTCGAGCACGTCGACGCGGTCGGCCGCGCGCCGCCGCGACCCGGGAAGTCGTCGATCCGGCCCGACGCGCCGAGGGCGCTGGAGAAGCTCCGCGCGCAGGTCGAGGCGGCGTGGTCGGCGCGGGACGGGCCGGAGGCGCGGTAGCGGCCCGTCGCCAGGGACGGGCGCGAGCACGCACGCGAGCGAGGGAGGCACCGAAGGCGACGGGGCGGCGGCGCAACGACAATCACGGCTGCAACGCGGAGAAGAAGAAGCTCGGGGGGTGAACAAGTGCACGCGCGAACGTGCAAGAGCGATCGCGCGCACGCGAAGAGCGGCGGCGATAGAGCATGGATCGCCTGAAGCGGAAGCTCGGCCCACCCTCCGTGCCCCGTCCCAATAAAGAGGCCGGGCCTCGACCGGAAGGTCGAAAGGAAGGGTCTCCACAGGACAAGTCCGGGCCGCCGCAGGACCGTCGCCTCCCTGCTACCCACCCTTCCCTTCAAGGCGCTCGAATCCTGAATAGACGTTCATCGCACCTGCTCGCACGAAACCGACCAACGTAATCCCTGCCCGACGCGCGCAGTCGATCGCCAAGCTCGACGGCGCCGATACCGCCACCACGATCGGCACCCCTGCCACGGCCGATTTCTGCACGATCTCAAACGATGTTCGCCCACTCACCACGAGGGCTGACCGGCCGAGCCAGCCGACGCGCCGTAGCGTCGCCCATCCGATCACCTTGTCGACGGCATTGTGCCGCCCGACATCCTCCCTGCACACTTCGATCGCCCTCTCTGCATCAGCTCCACCTGCAACGCCGAGATCGACGAGCGCCGCCGCGTGCAGCCCGCCGGTTCGCTCGAATGCCGCCTGCTCGCGACGCATCGCGTCGGGCAAGTTCAGCAATGTGGAAGCGGCAACGACGAGACGGGAATCACCACCACTACGCTCGACCAACGGCACATCCGCGATCAACCTATTGATGTCAACAACGCCGCAGAGCCCGCATGACGTACTTGCAATCGTCGCCCGACGCGACGTCACAAACCGCGAGCGCGCGCTGTCGCCGAGCCGCACATCGATTGCGTCGACGCCGTCAGCGCCCGTGTCCGCCGCGGCATGCACCACATCATCCGCAGAGGAAATCACCCGCTCGGCGCGAAGAAACCCAATCGCTAGCTCGCGATCGGCCCCAGGCGTACGCATGGTCACACTTGCCACGACTCCATCGATACGAATCGCAAGCGGCTCCTCGATCGCCACGACCTCATCACGAATTGCGGCACCGTCCTGGGTTACCCGCCACACCCGGTCGCTCGTCGTGCTTGGAGTCGGCATTGAACACAGCATCGTACGAGCCACTGCGGTCCGCGCCGCGGCCCGACCCAGCGTGCCCCCCCGAGCGTCGACCCTAGGCCGCGGCCATCCTTCCAGACCCACGCGCTAAGTCCGCGGCGTCTTCGACTTCTCGGAGGGTTCGGTTCAACCGGCACGATCCGGACGACGACGAAAGACGGCATGCTCCCGCGCTCCCTCGCCGTCAGCAGCCTCGGCCTCCGATTTCGGCGTGCTTTCGTCATTTCGCTCGTCGTTGCAGCCACTGCCTCTCTCTCCGGCTGCGTGACAAGCCCAACATCCGTCGATCGCGGCTCGAAGGCTTATGACGCCGGGAACTACGCCACCGCGCTCGACGAGTGGCAACCGCTCGCAGACGCTGGAGATCCCAAGGCGATGTTTCTCATCGGGCTCCTCTATCACGATGGCACGGGGGTGCCTCAGAACTCCAGCACTGCACTCGCGTGGTACCGCAAGTCGGCGGAGCTCGGCTACGCGCCGGCACAGAACAACCTAGGGCTCATGTACCACAAGGGCGAAGGCACTCCACGCGACATGGACGCGGCCGAGTACTGGTACACGCTCGCGTCATCGCAAGGGTACGCCCGGTCGCAGAACAATCTCGCCGTTCTCCGCATGTTCGGGCAAGGACGGGACGGAGGTCTCAACGTTGCAGCCGGGCATTCGCCGGTCGGTACGGCGGGGCTCCTCCGTGAAGCGGCCTCCAACGGCGACATGCATTCCCAGTTCCTGATCGGATCGATGTGCTACGACGGCGTAGGAACTACGAGGGATGCGGCGGAAGCTGCAACGTGGTTCCGTCGTTCCGCGGAACAGGGGTACGGGCCCGCGCAGACCACGCTCGGGCTGATGTACCTGCACGGTGACGGCGTCGCGCGGAACTCGGAGGAGGCCGCGTGTTGGCTTACTCTTGCCGCCGAGCCGCGCGACGGTGAGCCTGGGTCCGCGATCGCGCAGATGAACCTTGGACTTCTCTATCTCCGCGGGGATGGTGTCGCTCGTGACGAGGTCCTGGCAATCGAGCTCCTCCGAACCGCAGCCCATCAAGGGAATGCTCGCGCACAGGCCCAACTCGGCATGGCGTACGAGTCTGGACGGGGCGTCCAGAAGGACTTAGCACAGGCATATGCGTGGTACCTGGCTGCGTCGAGAGCCGGGGCCGCCATCGCGATCGATCGGCGAACGTCGCTCGCGGCACGAATCGACGAATCTACGCGTCATGCCGCTGAACAGTTAGCCCTGGGACTACCCTCGGCATCGCAGCCGGACGATGGAGCCGCGAGAGTTGTCGGCGTACCGGAAGGCCACGAGTGATCGACGCCGCAAGACGGTCCCACTTCTGCTATTGCGGGCGGCCACAGTCCCTGCTACGCTCCTCGCCCCGCGTCGAGAGCCAGCTTCGACGAGGGGTCGCCGCCTGACGGTGGTTGCTGGGACAACCTCCCGGTCCATCGCCAAACGGCGAGTTGGGTTCCGGGCGGTTACTCAAGTGGCCAACGAGGGCAGACTGTAAATCTGCTGGCTTATGCCTCCGGGGGTTCGAATCCCTCACCGCCCATTTGGCCCTCGCGTCGTTTCCCGATGACGCATCACGAGGACCGTGAACACGACGGGGTGTAGCTCAGCTTGGCTAGAGCGCTTGCTTCGGGAGCAAGAGGTCGCAGGTTCAAATCCTGTCACCCCGACTTTGCTTGAAAACGGAAGGCCCCTCGGCCTTCCGTCTTTTCGTTCCCGACCTTCGAGCCCAAGCGATTTGGGCCCCGCCCAATTATCGGGACGTGAGGTGTCGGAGCCGGGATGCGTAGTCGCCGCGCCGTCATCGCCGGCCCGAATGGTGTTCGCCTCGGCCCAGCACCACGTACGCCAATCAGGCCACGCCCAATTATCGGGACGTGGCGGGCGGCTGAGATCCGCCGCCCGGCCGACGGACTGCCCCCCACATGCCCCTCTACGACACCATCGGTCTCGGATACGCCGCGCGTCGCCGCCCTGACCCGCGCATCGCCGCCGTCATCGATGCCGCCCTTCGCGATGCCTCGAGCGTCGTGAATGTCGGCGCCGGCACGGGCTCCTACGAACCCACCACCCGTCGCGTCGTCGCCGTCGAACCCTCGACCGTGATGATCTCGCAACGGGCCTCCGACGCCGCACCCTGCCTGCAAGGCGTCGCCGAGTCGCTTCCCCTCGAGACGAAGTCCGTCGACGCCGCGATGGCCGTCCTCACCATGCATCACTGGACCGACCTCGCGCGCGGCCTCGCCGAACTGCGCCGCGTGGCGAGATCACACGCCGTCCTCGTGACGTGGGTCCCCGACGCAGCCCCCTTCTGGCTCACCGACGACTACTTCCCCGAGATCGTCGCCCACGACCGCACCGTCTTCCCCGCCGAGCGCGAGCTGCTCGCCGTCGTCGAACGCGCGATCGGCCCCGCCCACGCCGCACCGATCGGAATCCCCCACGACTGCACCGACGGTTTCCTCTGCGCGTACTGGCGTCGCCCCGAAGCGTACCTCCGCGACGACGTGCGTCGCGCCATCTCGAGCTTCTCTCGATTCGATCCCGCCGCGGGCCTCACGCGCCTGCGCGACGACCTCGCGAGCGGCGCTTGGCGCGCACGGCACGGACACGTGCTCGAGCACGACGCGATGGACTTCGGGTACCGGATCGTCATCGCAGAAGTCTGTTAGCTGCCACGCGGAGTTCCATCACCACAGGCTACCGAGGCCGAAGCGGTCCGCGCTCGCCTCGCGCTCGCGACGGGCGAGTTCCTCGCGAATCGCGTTCATGTCGACGGGAGGCATCGGCTTCGGGGGTTCGAGGACGAAGAACATGCGATCGCGGTCGTAGAACTCGCCGGAATGGCTCGATCCGCATCGCTCGAAGAAGCGGATGTCGCCGTCGCTCTCGCGCGGCCGCGTGCGCACCGGCCCCGCGAGCATGATGCAGACTCCGAGCGGCGGCGCGGGATGCGTTCGGCGAATCTCCGCGATGCCGTTGCCCGCGCGAATCTCGTCCTCGACGAGCTTGCGAAGCGCGGGCGGCAACGCGGAGATGGCGGCGGCCTCGTCCGCGGCGCGCGTCATGCCTGCCCCGCGCCTTCCGCGGTCGGGATCGGAAATCCCGCTCGCTCCAATTCCTTCGCCAGTCGCGTCCACTCCTTGTTGCGGGTCAGTGCATCGGCGTCACTCGCCATCTTTCGGATCGCGTCGCGGATCGCTGCGTGGTCCGGCGTTCCTTCGAAGCGCCGGGCGAGCGTGAGAAGCTCCTTCACGAGTTCGAGCGGCTCGTGGTTCCCGTCGAACCGCTCGCGCAGCCAGCTCGGCCGACAGGACATGTCGTCGCCCGTCTCGCCGATGCCGGCTGCAACGGCGAGCGCCCACGACGCTCGATGCGCCGCGAAGACCTCGGGTGGCGCGGCCAGCATGAAGCGCGCGGCGCCGCGCCGGTTGGTGTAGGGCTTCGAGCGCATCGTCCGCACGAGCTGTCGTTCGAGATCCGGACGCGCCAAGATGCGCGACGCAAGGAGCGCCCGGCATTCGCGGTCGAGCTTCCCGTCGGCGAACACGTAGTAGCCCACGTACTCCTCGAGCTCGGCATCCGGCGAAAGGCGGTCGAGTTCCTCGGCGAAGAGCTGCACGAGCGACTTGTCGCGAAGCGCTTCCCGCAACGCATGCCGCTCCGACAACGCCATCGCGAGCGACGCGTGCCTCCGCGCGACGATGGTTCGGATCGGCTGCCAGAACGCATAGGCGCCGGCGGCGAAGCCGAGAAGCGCGACCAGGGGCAGCGCCCAGCAGGCGCCGCGCAACGCGACGGCGGCCTTCGGCGTCGACGCGAACCACTGCGGCCCGAGCCACGCGTCGGCGATCAACGTTGCAGCCAGAACCGCCGGCGCGACGAGGCCGAGCGACCAGCCGATCGTCACCCTGATCGTCCGGGCCCACGACGGCACCGCGATCGGTTCCATCCATGCGACGAACGCGATGAACGCCGCGACGACCACGCCGAGCGTCACGATCGTCGTTGCAGCTCCCGCCGCGAACGGCGACGCGCCAAGGAGGTCGGCGACGGCGCGGCCGGAGCGGAGCGACGCAAGCACCCCGGCGAGCACGACGAGCGATCCGCCGACGAGGAACGCGATGAGCGGGACGACCAGCCCCATCGCCCCTTCACCGCGCGGAGGGCGCCGGAAGAAGAACCCCGTCACGAGGCCGTTGCAGGCGAAGACGACCAGGGTTCCGAGCGCGACGAGAAAGGTTATGGCGGAGGCGAGCATGTCTGGAGTGCGTGTGGGAGTGGCGCGATCGGACGCGAAAGCGTTCAGCGTGCGGCGCTTCGGACCATGATGACGATCGGCGTCGCATACGCGGCGGCTGCAACGACGAGTCCGGCGAGCATGCCGTAGAACCACTGCACGTTCGACGACGACTCCGACGCCGCCGGCAGGATGCGCACGAAGACGACGAGGCCGGCCAGCGCGGCGACGAGGGCGACCGGCGTCATGAGCCAGAGGGCGAGCGACGTGCGGCCCTGCGCCCACAACAGCGGCCCGAGGTAGTACCCCGCGTGCAGGACCGCGAGGCCGAGCATGGCGAAGACGACCGGCGTCGGGGGCTTCTGCGATCCGAACGCGCGCCCGACTCCGTGGATGAACATTCCGAAGAGGACGAGACCGGCCGAGAGGACGAGCGGCGAGCCGACGAGCGCGAGGATGGTGAGGACGCGTGCCATACGTGAGTCCAGCCGTGCTCGGCGGGCGCGCACGGCAGGACGGAAGGACCACGCAAACCGCCGCCGCGCGGCGCAGGCCAGCTCCCGACGCCGGGCAAAAAGAGAGACCGGGACACGATTGAAGGGATCGGTCCCGGTCTCCGCACTGGTGTGCGCCATGGGGTCGCGCGGCTCGGCGGCGAGCGCGCGGGGGTGTTTAGGAACGGCTCAGCCGTGCAGGTCGAAGCGATCGAGGTTCATGACCTTCGTCCAAGCCGCGACGAAGTCCTTGACGAAGTGCGCGTGAGCGTCGGCGGACGCGTAGACCTCGGCGATCGCGCGGAGCTGCGCATTCGATCCGAAGACGAGATCGACGCGCGTGCCGGTCCAGCGGCGCTGGCCCGACGTCCGATCGAAGCCCTCGTAGAGGCTCGGATACGGGTTCGACGCCTCCGAGGCGGCCGGCTTCCATGCGGTGCGCATGTCGAGCAGGTTCACGAAGAAGTCGTTCGTCAGCGTTTCAGGCCGATCGGTGAGGACACCGTGGCTCGTGCCGCCGGCGTTCGCGCGAAGGACCCGCATGCCTGCAACGAGGACTGCCATCTCGGGCGCGGTGAGCGTGAGGAGCTGCGCCTTGTCGATGAGAAGCGCTTCGGCGGGAACGGAGTAGTGTCCCTTCACGTAGTTGCGGAAACCGTCCGCAAGCGGCTCGAGCACCGCGAACGACTCGACGTCGGTCTCCTGCTGCGAAGCATCCATGCGACCGGGGGCGAAGGGGACGGTGACGGCCTGCCCCGCATCGCGCGCGGCCTGCTCGATGGCGGCGCATCCGCCGAGGACGATGAGGTCCGCGAGCGACACGCGCTTGCCGCCCGAGTTGAACGCCGCCTGAATCGCGGTGAGCTTCGACAGCACCTTCGCGAGTTGCGTGGGCTGGTTGACGTCCCAGTCCTTCTGAGGCGCGAGGCGAACGCGCGCGCCGTTCGCGCCGCCTCGCTTGTCGGAGCCGCGGAAGGTCGAGGCGGAGGCCCACGCGGTCGAGACGAGTTCCGAGATCGTGAGGCCGGACGCGAGAATCGATCGCTTCAGCGACGCGATGTCGCCCGCGTCGACGAGCGGATGGTCGACCGCGGGGATCGGATCCTGCCAGATCAGCGTTTCCTTCGGCACGTCGGGGCCGAGATACCGGGCGCGCGGCCCCATGTCGCGATGCGTGAGCTTGAACCACGCGCGTGCGAACGCGTCGGCGAACTGATCCGGATTCGCCATGAAACGACGAGAGATCTTCTCGTAGACGGGATCGAAACGCAGCGAGAGGTCAGTCGTGAGCATCGTCGGCCGGTGCTTCTTCGACGGATCGAATGCGTCGGGCACGACCGCATCGCTTCCCTTCGCGACCCATTGATGCGCGCCGGCCGGGCTCTTCGTCAATTCCCACTCGTGCGTGAAGAGCAACGTGAAGAAGTCGTTGCTCCACTTGGTCGGCGTCTTCGTCCAGGTCACTTCGAGTCCGCTGCCGATGGTGCTGGCGCCGCTCCCCGTGCCGAACGAGCTTCGCCAGCCGCACCCCTGCTCCTCGAGGCCAGACGCTGCAGGCTCCTTGCCGACGTGCGACGTCGGTCCGGCGCCGTGCGTCTTGCCGAACGTGTGGCCGCCCGCGATCAGCGCGACGGTCTCCTCGTCGTTCATCGCCATGCGGCCGAACGTCTCGCGGATGTCGCGCGCCGCCGCGATGGGATCGGGATTGCCTTCGGGCCCTTCGGGATTCACGTAGATGAGGCCCATCTGCGTTGCAGCTAACGGATTCTCGAGCGTGCGCTGGCCGCTCGCGACCGAGCCGCTTGCGTACCGCTTGTCGCCGCCGAGCCACACCATCTCGGCGCCCCAATAGACGTCGAGATCCGGCTCCCACACGTCCTCGCGCCCGCCGGCGAATCCGAAGGTCTTGAAGCCCATCGTCTCGAGGGCGACGTTGCCGGCGAGGATCATGAGATCCGCCCAGGAGATGCTGCGGCCGTACTTCCGCTTGATCGGCCAGAGCAGCCGTCGCGCCTTGTCGAGGTTGACGTTGTCGGGCCAGCTGTTGAGCGGCGCGAAGCGCTGCTGCCCGCGGCCCGCGCCGCCGCGTCCGTCGCCGATGCGATAGGTGCCTGCGCTATGCCACGCCATGCGGATGAAGAGCGGGCCATAGTGGCCGAAGTCCGCGGGCCACCACTCCTGCGAATCGGTCATGAGCGCCGCGAGGTCCGTCTTCACCGCAGCGAGATCGAGGCGCTTGAACGCCTCGGCGTAGCGGAACGTCGGTTCCATCGGATTCGACTTCGACGAGTGCTGATGCAGCAGCTCGAGCTTGAGGTCATTCGGCCACCAGTCGCGGTTGGTGGCGCCGAATCCGGCGTTCTGTCGAAACGGGCACGTGGCTTGGGTCGTCATGAAGGAAGGCGTGTGAGGTGTGAGGTTGAAAGGAGAATACGGACGAAGGCGCGATCACGCGCGACGCTTCGCCCGACGGGGTTTGCGGCACGCGGAACACGTGCCCCAGTAGATGACTTCCGCCTCGTCTATCTCGTAGCCGAAGGCGTCTGCAACGTGGAGACAGGGCGCCTTGCCTGCGGCGCAGTCCACGTCCACGGTCTTGCCGCACGTGCGGCAAATGAGGTGGTGATGGTTGTCGTCGACGCGGTCCTCGTAGCGCGCGGGCGAGCCCGCGGGCTGGATGCGCCGCACCAGCCCCTTCTCGACGAGCATGCCGAGCGCGTCGTACACCGCTTGCCGCGAGATCGCACCGATCTCCTCGCGCACCCCGTCGGCGATCTCGTCGGCGGTCGCGTGCGGAATGGACGCCACTGCCTTCATCACCGCGATCCGTTGCGCGGTCACATGGACGCCGTGGCTGCGCAGAAGGGTTGCGGGATCGGACGTCATGGTGCGGATGCTACTCATGTTCTGGACGTTGTCCAGATCTAGCTCCCGTCCGGAAGACCGGAATCACGCCGACGGGAGAAGGTCCGCGAAGTTGCGGGATACGGAATTGCCTTGCAGCAAGACGCGCGCGACCGCTACCTTCGCGACTCCACCCCGCTCGAGGTCCTCATCGTGTCCATTCGCGTCGTCTCGTCGTTCCTCGTCGTTGCCGCTGCCGCCTCGCTCGCCTCGGCCGGCGATCTCGTGATCTCCTGGAGCGGCGCGTCCGGCGTCCTGCCGACCGAGCGGTGTTGGGACCACGTGAATCCGCGCAACGCGCCCCCGCTCGCGCTCGTCGACGGCTCGATGGTCCTCGGGCAGACGACGAACGGCGGCAACTGCTACCTGAAGCACGCGTTCCCGCCGATCTCGTTCGACGACGGCGCCGCCATCGAGGCGTCGATCAAGGTCGACAACTCGACGTGGTACGCCGTGTCGCCGTTCAAGCGTGCGGGCATCTCGCTCGGCATGACGGACGCGACGGGCCGATGGGCGCGTCTCATGATCGCAAACGATCGACTCCTCCTTCACACCGCCGACCAGAATTGGAGCGATCTCACCTACCTGGTGAATACGACGGGTGCCTTCCACACCTATCGCATTGTGTACCTCGGCTCGACGGCGACGGTATACATGGACGGCGTGCAAGTGCTCACGGACAGCGTCGGCACGGGCGCGGCCGCCAAGAATCTCGCGTACCTCGGAGACATGACGGGCCTTGCCTTGAGCAAGACGCGCACCGCGTACGTGCAGGTCGAGGGCGTTCCCGTCTGCTCGGTCGCCGACATCGACTGCAGCGGCACCGTCGATGGCGTCGATCTCGGACTCCTGATCGGATCGTGGGGCACGGCGCTCTGCGAAGCCGACCTGAACGAGGATGGCATCGTCAACGGCCTCGACCTCGCCATCATGCTCGGCCTCTGGGGCTGATCGGACCTCCTGCAACGCCGAGTGGGCTATAGCGGCGTCACCTCGACGCTGACGATCGGTCCACGCGGATGGCCGGTATTCTGCTCGCCCGATGCTCCTGGAGATCACGACGACGCACGAACCCGCCGAAGATCTCGGCTACCTGCTCCACAAGCATCCGGGACGGGTGCAGACGTTTCCGCTCGCCTTCGGCCGAGCGCATGTCTACTACCCGGAGTGCACGGCGTCCCGCTGCACGGCCGCCCTTCTCGTCGACGTCGATCCGATCAGTCTGATGCGCGGCGATCGGAACGCGAGAACTCTCGACCAGTACGTCAATGATCGTCCGTACGTCGCATCGTCGATGCTCTCCGTCGCAATCGCGCAGGTGTTCGGAACCGCGCTCGGAGGCACTTGCAAGACCCGACCTGAGATCGCGGCTCGCGACATCCCGCTGATCGCGCGGCTTTCGGTCGTGCCGTGCGGCGGTGGCGAATCGCTCATTCGGAGGCTCTTCGAGCCACTCGGATATCGCGTCGCCGCGACGCCGATCCCTCTCGACTCCACGTTTCCGCAGTGGGGCGAGTCGGGACTCTTTGCGGTCTCGCTCGAATCGACGACCCGCCTGTCGACGTTGCTGACGCATCTATACGTCCTTGTTCCGGTACTCGACAACGAGAAGCACTACTGGGTGGGCGACGACGAAGTGCGCAAGCTTCTCGATCACGGCGAGGGCTGGCTCGCCTCGCATCCAGAGCGCGACCTGATCGCGACGCGCTACTTGAAGTATCGCCGAAGCCTCGCGAACGAGGCGATACGCAGGCTGCGCGAGCAGGACGGGGAGAGCTCCGAAGCCCTCGACGCCGAGACGGCCGAGGACGCATCCGAAGCGCGCGTCGAACGTGTGCGCAATCTCCACGAAGAGCGCCACGCCACCATCGTGTCGCTGCTGGAAGCGAACGAGGCGACGTCCGTCGTCGATCTCGGGTGCGGCGAGGGTCGCCTGCTTCGCGAGCTGCTGAAGCGCCGCCAGTTCAGCCGTATCGTTGGGCTCGACGTGTCGCATCGCGCGCTCGCCATCGCCGAGGATCGTCTCGGACTTGATCGACTCCCACCGACCGCGCGTGCCCGCATCGAGCTCCTGCACGGATCCCTTCTCTATCGAGACCGACGCATCGAAGATCTCGACGCCGCGGTTCTGTGCGAAGTGATCGAGCATCTCGACGCCGAGCGGCTCGCGACGATGGAGCGCGTGGTCTTCGAGTTCTCACGGCCACGGCTCGTTCTCGTTTCGACGCCGAACCGGGAGTACAACGTCATGTGGGAGTCGCTTTCGGCGGGCGAGTTCCGGCACGCGGATCACCGCTTCGAATGGACGCGCGAGGAGTTCCGCGCGTGGGCGGATCGCATCTGCCGGACACACGCATACACATGCGAGTTCACGCATATTGGACTGCCGGCGGTCAGTCCGGAAGGCCACGATGTCGGCGCCCCGACCCAACTCGGAGTGTTCCGTCGTGACCAATGAGATTCGAGTGCCCGAACTCGCGCTCGTGGTCCTCATCGGCGCCTCCGGCTCCGGGAAGAGCACGCTCGCCAAGCGGCTCTTCAGGCAGACGGAGATCATTTCGTCGGACGTGTGCCGCGGCCTTGTCTCGGACGACGAGAACGATCAATCCGCGACCGGAGACGCGTTCGAGCTCGTGCACTTCCTCGCGCGGAAGCGGCTCACACGCGGCCTTCTGACGGTGATCGACGCGACGAACGTGCGTGCGGAGGATCGCAAGCCGCTCGTCCAGATCGCACGCGAGTGCTATTGCCTCCCGGTCGCGATCGTCGTCGACACGCCGGAGCACCTTTGCCACGAACGAAACGCGGCGCGTGCCGATCGCGCGTTCGGGCCTCATGTCGTTCGGGCGCAACGACGGGCGATGCGGACTGGCATCGGGAAACTCGGTCTCGAGGGGTTCCGTCGCGTCATCACGCTCGACACGCCGGAGGCGTGCGAGCAAGCGGTCCTCGTCCGTGAGCGGCTGTGGACCAATCGCGCCGAAGAGACCGGGCCGTTCGACATCATCGGCGACGTGCACGGGTGCTACGACGAGCTTGCCGAACTCCTGCGCGAGCTCGGCTGGACGCTCCGACAGCGGCCCGACGCGCCGGAGGGAGACGTCGAGCTCGAGCCACCTCCGACGGCTGCAACGCGGAAACTTGTCTTCCTGGGCGACCTTGTCGACCGCGGGCCGAAGGTCACGTCCGTGCTTCGTCTCGCCATGAACGCCGTCGCAAGCGGAGTGGCCCTGTGCGTGCCGGGCAACCATGAGGCGAAGCTGCTGCGCGCGCTGCATGGGAAGAACGTCGAGGTCGCTCACGGTCTCGCGGCGTCACTCTCGCAACTCGCTGCGGAGTCGTCCGCGTTCCGTGCCCGGGTCGTCGCATTCCTCGATTCGCTGGTGAGCCACTACGTGCTCGACGGCGGACGCCTGGTCGTCGCGCACGCGGGTATGAAAGAGTCGATGCAGGGACGCGGAAGCGGCGCCGTTCGGACGTTCGCGCTGTATGGCGAGACCACCGGAGAGAACGACGAGTTCGGACTTCCTGTGCGCTACAACTGGGCGGCCGACTACCGCGGTCGTGCCGCGGTCATCTACGGGCATACGCCAGTGCCGACGCCTGAGTGGCTCAACAACACGCTCTGCATCGACACGGGCTGCGTATTCGGTGGACGTCTCACGGCCCTGCGCTGGCCGGAGCGCACGACCATCGCCATCGCTGCGCGAGCGCCTTATGCGGAGCCTCGCCGGCCGATCGCGCCACCGGAGACCTCGACGGCGCGAACTCTCCAACAGGAGCACGACGACGTTCTCGACCACGAGGACGTCTCGGGGAAGCGACAGATCAACACGCGCCTGCACCACTCGATCACGATCCGGGCCGAGAACGCGGCGGCGGCGCTTGAGGTCATGAGTCGATTCGCGACGGATCCGCGTTGGCTCGTGTATCTGCCGCCGACCATGTCGCCGTGCGAGACGAGCGAAGAGCCTGGCTTCCTTGAACATCCTCGGGGCGCGTTCGAGTACTTCCGCGCGAATGGCGTGACCCGCGTGATCTGCGAGGAGAAGCATATGGGCTCGCGCGCGGTCGTCGTGGCGTGCCGGGACGAAAGCGTCGTGACACGGCGGTTCGGCCATCCCGCCGCAACGCTCGGCACGATCTACACCCGAACGGGTCGTCCGTTCTTCGGCGACGACGAAACGACGAACGAGCTCTTGCGCCGCATCGTCGCGGCAGCGACGCGCGCGGGCCTCTGGGAGGAATTGTCCACGGATTGGCTCTCCCTCGACTGTGAGCTCATGCCGTGGTCCGCGAAAGCGCAGTCGCTCATTCGCGATCAATACGCAACCGTCGGTGCGGCTGCAACGTCGAGTCTGGCGGCGACCGTCCGATCGCTTGAGGCCGCGAGATTCCGCGGCGCCGACGTCGAGTCGCTCCTCCGCGACTGCACGGAGCGGCTCGATCTCGCGGAGCGATACGTCGCGTCCTATCGCCGCTACTGCTGGGACGTCGGCTCCATCGCAGACTTGCGCCTCGCGCCGTTCCATCTCCTCGCGAGCGAGGGCGCGGTACATGCGGACCGTACGCACGAGTGGCACATGAACACGCTCGCTCGCCTCGAGGGCGACGAGGATCCCGTGCTCATCGCCACCCCCTGGCGTGCCGTGGACCTCGCTGATCCGGCGAGCGAGAAGGACGCGACCGACTGGTGGAGCGATCATGTCGGGCGCGGAGGCGAAGGCATGGTCGTGAAGCCGATGGAGTTCGTCGTGCGCGGGGCACGCGGCCCGGTCCAGCCCGCGGTGAAGGTTCGCGGCCCAGAGTATCTGCGGATCATCTACGGTCCCGAGTACACGCTTCCGGCGCATCTCGATCGGCTTCGCAAGCGATCGCTGGCGGCGAAGCGAAGCCTCGCTCTTCGCGAGTTCTCGCTCGGCATCGAGGCGCTCGAGCGGTTCGTGCGGCGCGAACCGCTTCGCCGCGTCCATGAATGCGTGTTCGGCGTGCTGGCGCTCGAGAGCGAGCCGATTGACCCGCGCCTGTGACGCCGCCCTCCCCATGCCCCCCTCCTCCGCCATCTCGTCGTTGCCGGCTGCGGGACCGCGACCGTGGGCGGATCGGGCGCTGCGCTGGTCCGCGATCGGGCTCGCGGCGATCGTGTGGACGAGCTCCCTCCTCTTCGGGCTCTACATCCTCGCGTTCTACGCCGCGGCGCTCGCGCGCGGCGAAATGGCCACGTGGAACGACGTCCTGCCGGGGCTCTACGACGCCGAGCGGCCCATCGCGACGTGGGGCGTCGGCCTGCACTTCGCGTTCGGCGGCCTCATTCTCGTCCTCGGCGGCGTGCAGCTTCTCTCGGCGGTGCGACGCCGCTTCCCTGCGGCACATCGGTGGATCGGGCGTCTCTACGTTGCAGCCTGCGCGGTCACCGCGATCGGCGGGCTCGCCTTCATCGCGTCGAAGGGCACGATCGGCGGCACCGTCATGGACATCGGCTTCGGGCTGTACGGCATCCTGATGCTCGTCGCCGCGGTCGAGACGTTTCGCCACGCCCGCGCGGGGCGCTATGACCGCCACCGGGCCTGGGGCATCCGGCTCTTCGCGCTCGCGATCGGCTCATGGCTCTATCGGATGGACTACGGATTCTGGATCGTCCTCACCGGCGGACTTGGACATGCGAGCGGCTTCCGCGGCCCGTTCGATCAGTTCATGGCCTTCTTCTTCTACCTGCCGAATCTCGTCGTTGCCGAGGCGTTCATTCGCGCGCGCTCGCCGCGCGTGCCGTCCTTCGTGAAGTGGATCGCGTCGTTGGCGCTCGTCGTTGCAACCGGCGCGATCGTCGCGGGCACGTGGTACTTCACGGTGCACTACTGGGGGCCGCCAATCGTGGCGCTCGTGCGCGGCGGAGACCGCTGAGGGGTGCACGTCGAGGCCGGTCCTTGAGGACCGGTCGTGTCGGACACAGCGCCCGCTATGCTGGGCCTGCCCGCCCACGGCCCCAAGGTCTTCGCCCACCGCGCGATCCCGACCCGCACGAGATGACGTGTACCAGAGGTCGTGGGCGCTCCGGAGTGACTCCCATGCACACGCGCCGAATCGTCGCAGCCGCGCTCGCGTCCTTCCTCTCGTCGTGGCCCCTTGGCTGTGCCACGACGCCTCCGGCTCCCGCGGAATCGAAGGCCCAGCTCTTCGACGGCATGGGGTCGTACCGCCGTCCGACGAGCACCAGCAACGCGGAGGCGCAGCGCTACTTCGACCAGGGCCATCTCTGGGCCTACGCATTCAACCACGACGAGGCGGTGCGCTCGTTCGAGAAGGCAGCGGAACTCGATCCCACGTTCGCGCTCGCCTGGTGGGGCGTGGCGCTCTGCCACGGGCCGCACATCAACAATCCGGTGATGACCGAGGAGCGCTCGCGTCTCGCCTACGACGCCGCGGCGAAGGCCACCGCGCTCGCGGCGCACGCGCCGCCCATGGAGCGCGATCTCGTGGTCGCCGTCGCCGCGCGCTACGCATGGCCCGCGCCGGCGGATCGGCGCCCGCTCGACGAGGCCTACGCGGCCGCGATGGAGCGCGTCCATCGGACCTATCCCACCGACAACGACATCGCCACGCTCTACGCCGAGTCGCTCATGGATCTCCAGCCGTGGGATCTCTGGACGCTCGAGGGAACGCCGAAGGGACGAACGCTCGAGATCGTCGCGCTTCTCGAAGGCGTGCTCGCCCGCGATCCTTCGCATCCCGGCGCCGCCCACCTCTACATCCATGCGGTCGAGGCGTCGAACGATCCCGGCCGCGCGAAGCGGGAGGCGGCGTTCCTCCGCACCGCGGTGCCGGCCTCGGGCCACCTCACGCACATGCCGTCGCACATCGACGTGCGCGTCGGTGCGTGGAGCGCCGCGGCGGTCGCGAACCGCAACGCCATCGCCGCCGACGCCGCCTATCGCCGGCTCTCGCCTCGGCAGGACTTCTATCAGGGGTACATGCTGCACAACAATCAGTTCCTCGCGTTCACCTGCATGATGCTCGGGCGTTCCGAGGAGGCGATCGACGCCGGGCAGGCGGCCGTCTCCACGTTGCCGCCCGAGTGGATCGAGAAGAATGCGAGCCTGATCGACGGCTACATGACCGTCCACATGGACGCGCTCAAGCGCTTCGGCCGCTGGGACGATCTCCTCGCGCTCGAGATGCCCCCGCCGTACCTCCCGTACACGCGGGCGATGTGGCGCTTCAATCGCGCGGTGGCGCTCGCGGCGAAGGGCGACCTTACGGGCGCGGAGGCCGAGCGGGCCGCGTTCGTCGCGGCCGTCGCGCAGGTGCCTGCAACGTCGATCGCGCAGATCAATCCCGCGTCGCGGGTGCTCGAGCTCGCCGCCCTCATGCTCGAGGGCGAGATCGCGTACGCCCGCAAGGACTACGCCGTCGCCGAGCGGGCGCTCCGCGACGCCGTCGCGATCGAGGACACGCTCCTCTACATGGAGCCGCCCGATTGGATGCAGCCGGTGCGCCACACGCTCGGCGTCGTCTTGCTCGACGCCGGCAAGCCTGCCGACGCGCGGCGCGTCTACGAGGAGGACCTTCGACGTTGGCCCGAGAACGGCTGGAGCCTTGTCGGTGTTGCAGCCGCGTGCGACGCTCTCTGCGACACCGCGGGCGCGGCCGACGCCCGCGACCGCGCGGCCCGCGCCTGGCCCGACGCCGACATCACGCCGCACGCAACGTGCCTCTGCGCCCCGCAACGCTGAGCCCGCGCCCTTCCGGTCAGGCCTCGGTCCACGCGGCGAGCAGGAGCGCGAGATCCTCGGCCCCAACCGCCCCGCTTCGATCGAGGTCGGCGTTGCAGCCGTCGCACGGGCCCCATGCGGCCAGGAGCGTCGCGACATCCGTGGCACCGACCGCGCCGTCGCCGTCGAGATCCGCGCGCGGCTCGCACGCGTCGACGAGGCCGTTCGAGTTCGCGTCGGCGACCGGCAGGAGGCTGAACGCGACCGTCGCCTGCGCCAGCGACTGCACGCATGCGGACGGATCGACCGTGGCGCTCGGCATGAACGCGACCGTGATGTCGCCGCCGTCCGTCGCCGCGTTCCAGTCGCCCTTCGGAATCGCGTAGGTGCGGACCTCGGGCTCGTGGGCGCAGTGCGAGCCTTTGCCGAAGATCGCGCCCACCGGGACGCCGTTGACCGTGATGTCGACGGCCTGCCCGGGCCCTCCGAAGTCGCCCCGCGCCTTCAGCGTGAACGTGACGTCGGATTGCGCGGGCCCCGGATCGCGCACGGTGAAGGCGAGCGGAGCGCCCGCGCCGAAGGGTGTCGAGACGGCGCTCGTCGCGGCGAAGCTGCCGAACGCGAGCTCGCACGCGTCGGGGACGCCGTTCGCGTCGCAGTCGGGCGCGCCGGCGGAGATCTCGCAGGCGTCGGGCGCGCCGTTGCCGTCGCAGTCGCCGGCGCCGTCGGCGATCGCGCACGCGTCGGGCGTTCCGTCGCCGTCGCAGTCCGGCTCGTCGGCCGGCTGCAACGCGGACTCGAGGCCGCCGAGGTCGACGCGGCATGCGCGCACGCGCGGCGCGCCGAGCGCGTCGGCGCCGTCCGTGCCTCGGAGGGTCGGGTCGCCGCGGTTGATGCACGGCGAGCTCGCGGCGAGCGCGAGGTCGTCGTCGGCGGTGCCTGCAACGTCGTCTTCGCCATCGAGGTCGAGGAAGACGGGATCCGCCGAGATGCCTCCCGCCGCCTCGAACTCGGGCGGCAGCCCCTCCACGCAGCTCCGTAGGACGACAAGCGACGCCGGCGCGCCGTCGGGCGGCGTAAGAAGCACCTGCGCCGCGAAGGCGTCGACCCCCGCCGCCTCATTCGCCCACAGCACGCAATCGACGAGCGTGAGCGGCCCCTCCGACTTGACGACTCCCGCACCGATCGCGGCGCCGCCCCGCGCGCGAGAGGCTGCCGCGCGATTGCCCGCGATCGTCGACCGCACGATGAGCGCCGACGTGAACGCGCTCCGCACCGCCGCGCCCGACGGCGCCTCATTGCCGACGACGAGGCAATCGGCGATCTCGAGGGCGTGGCGCTTCACGAAGAGCGCGCCGCCCGCGGCCGTCGCTCGGTTTCCGCGCAGCACGCACCGCTCGAGGCGCAGCGCGGGCCCCGGCGCGCCGGCGAGGTCCGGGGCCCCGGACGCGACGGCCCCTCCGGCCTCCGCCGCCTCGTTCGCGGCGAACGTGCAGTCGACGATCGTCACGCTCGCCGCGCCGTCGACCGCGGCGCCGGCTCCGTTCGTTGCGGAGTTCGCCACGAAGGCGCAGCGCTCGATCCGTGTCGCACGCTCGGACGACGAGGCCACGAGAATCGCGCCGCCGTCGCCCGACGACGCGTGCTCGAGAAACGTCGAGTCGCGGACGAGCGCGACGGACGAAGTAACGCGGAGCGCGGCGCCGTCGCCGCCGACGTTCGCGACGAAGAGGCACGACGACACCGTCGCGTGCGACTCCTCGATCGCGACCGTGGAGCCGCCGGCGGCGTCGTTCGCCGTGAACGTGCAGCCTCGAACGAGGAGTTGCCCTTCGCGGTCGGCCCCGCGCACCGCAAGCGCCGTTCCGTGGTTGGCCGCGAACGTGCAGTCCTCGATGTCGATTTCGTCGTCGGCGTCTGGCGCGAGCGCCACCGCTCCGAGGGGCGCGCGATTGGCGCGAACGAGGCACGCACGAAGCGCGACGCGCGCGCCCCGCGCGGCGAGCGCCGCGCCGCCGTCGGTCGCCTCGTTCGCCTCGAGTCGGCATGCGACGAGGCGAATGGACCCTGCGGCGCCGCCGACCGCGGCGCCCTCGCGCTCCGCGAGCGCGAGGCCATCGGCCTGTCCGGCGCGGATCGTGAGCCCGTCGAGCACGACCTCGCCCGACGAGGCCTCGACCACGCGGTAGGCGTTGTCGGAGCGGTCGCCGTCGATCTCGTCGTTGCCGCGCAGGTCGCCCGAGAGGACGGTCGGATGGCGGGCGGCGTCGCGCTCGGCCGGCGAGCGCTCGTCGCCTCGGAAGCCGCCGTAGACCGTGAGCCCGCCTGCAACGTCGAAGCGCGCCGTGCGCGGGTCGCGGCCGTCGTCGCGGCGCGGCACATAGAGCCCTTCGCGCACCCACACCTCAGACGCGGCGCCGCCCCGCGCGCGGCCAAGCGCGTCGTCGAGGTCGGAGATCGCGCTGGCCCATGAGGCTCCGTCGCCGCCCGGGCGCGCCGAACCGTCGACGAACAGGACCTGCGCGTGCGCGGCCTCCGCGGCGTGGACCGCAAGCGCGAGGACGATCGCATTCAGGAGGGAGCTCGCACGCATGGAGGACCGAACGCGCGGCGCGGCGAACGCCGTTCGGGCCCCCGAGAGTACCGAGGTCGGCGTTGCGTTCGCGAGCCAATTCTCCGCTGGCGGCGGCCGCCGCCGGAGCCCGCCTGGACCGACGCTCGCGGTACGCTTCGCGCCCCCGATGCGGATCCTCCACTACCTCCGATACGTTCGACTCGAGCACGGCGGCATCGTGCGTGCGGTGCTCGACATGGCCGCGTGGCAAGCGCGCATCGGGCACGACGTCACGCTCGTCACCTGCGACGACGTCGACATCCCGCGGGAGTGGCGGACCGGCGATCGCGTGCCGCGCGTGGAGACGCTGCGCGAGCCGGGCCTCAGCGTGCCGATCGACCGTTGGTTCGGCGCGGAGGCCGACCGACTCGTGAAGGCGCACGACGTCGTGCACCTGCATGTCCTCTGGGATCTCGCGCAGGTGCCGTTCGCGCGGGCGTGTCGCCGGAATCGCGTGCCTTACGTGCAGTCGCCGCACGGCATGCTCGCCGATTGGTCGCGGGCGCAGAAGAAGACGAAGAAGGACCTCTACCTCGCGCTCTTCGGGCAGCGCCTCATCGACAACGCGGCGTTCATCGTCCTCACCGCGCAGGGCGAGCTCGACCAGTCCGCGAAGCGCCATCCGAAGACGCCCGGCGCGGTGCTTCCGCTCGTCTTCGACACCGATCCCTATCGCGAGTGTCCGACGCCGGAACTCGCACGGCGCACGCTCACGCTTCCCGATCCCGACGTGCCGAGCATCCTGTACCTCTCGCGGCTCCACTACAAGAAGCGGCCCGATCTTCTCCTCACCGCCGGCCGTGGACTGCGCGATCTCGGCCGCGACGTGCGGCTCGTCATCGCCGGGCCCAGCGACCCGACCTACGACGCGCAGCTCAAGGACTACGCGAAGCGCCTGAAGGTCGATGACATCACCACGTTCACCGGCATGGTGCCGGCCGAGGCGAAGCCGTCCCTCTTCAACGCGTGCGACCTCTTCTGCCTGCCGACGAGCATGGAGAATTTCGGCTTCGTCTACTTCGAGTCGCTCGCGTGCGCGACGGCCGTCGTCACGACGAAGGGCACCGACACGTGGCCCGAGATCGAGGCGTCGGGCGGCGGGCGCATCGTCGACCTCATCGCGAGCGACGTGCAGGAAGGCTCGGTCGGCGGCGGCGACGTGCGTGCGTTAGTCGCCGCGCTCGACGCGCTCGTGCAACGGAGAGATTCGCTCAAGCCGATGGGCCACCGCGGCCGCGAGTGGGTGCTGCGCGAGCTCGATCCGCGTCGCGTCACCACGCGCTACATCGACCTGTACGAGCAGGCCATTGCGAAGACGCCGCGATAGGCCGAACGGATCAGGGCTGTTCGCCGAGGTTCTCGCGAAGGTCGTCGCGAAGCTCATGCAACGCGGACTCGTCGAGGCGAATCAGGCCGATGCGCGGATAGTCGAGGTCGACGCAGATCCAGAGGACGATCGCGACGGTCACGGCGCACGTGCGTGCGATCCATCGGTTCGGGTTCTGCGAGAGACCGAATCCATAGCCGACGGAGAAGAGCGACGCGATCGCCGTCGCCACGAGCGCGACCATGGCGACCCACGGCGCGTGGCGATGCATGATCGACCAGCGCACGGTGTGCGAGTCGATGACCTCGTTCACCGCCGGAAGCACCGCCAACATCGTTTCGGGCCGCGCCTTCACGCCTTGGACGGCGACATCCCACATCGTGCCGTGGAGCGCCTCGGAACGCGCCCGATAGTCCTCGAGCCCGCTGTCCGGAAGCTCCGCCATCGCGGTCCGCGTGTCGGCGTAGTCCGCGAGCGCCGTGCGGAGATTGCCGCGATGCGGCTCGTCGAGGAGGTCCGCGCGGAGAAACGCGGTGCCGATCGCGTTCGCTTCCTGCACCAAGCTCTGGCGCCGCTCCGCGAAGCGCGTCATGCCGCCCGAAAACCCGAAGCCGAGGAGGAGCCCGAGGAGGCCGAGAAGCGCCGCCTGGATCGTGCTGAATTGGCCGTCGGCTGCCGGTGTCGTGCGACGCTTGCGCGCGTGCTGCCCGAGATACTGGCCCGCCGCCTCGATCGCGATGAACGCAACGAGAATCAGAATCGCGAGGACGATCGCCGCAAGGTTGACGGTTTGCATGGTGGACGGGAGGCAAGCCGCGCGAGCCCGCGCGGGGGTTGTCGTGGAGGTCCGAAGCGCCCTTGTCAGTTCGTGATCGACCCCTCGCCGCCGAGGTTCTTCACGAGGAGATAGATCGTCGGGCAGTCGTCGCGGTTCGTCTCGATCGTGATCAGCGTGGTCTTCCACGTCGGCGTTGCAGGCGCCTTCGCGGCCGCCGCGGGCGCGTCCTTGGGTGCAGTCGGGGGCCCCATCGGGGGCGCAATTGGGGGCGCTGTCGGGGGCACAGCCGCAGGCGTTGCCGCCGGCTTTGGGGCGAGCTTCGCCGTCTTCGCCATGTGCGCGTCGAGCGCCTTCCAGTCGATCGCGATCGTGACGAAGCTCGAGTCTTCCTCGCTGTCGCCGACGACGGAGACGACCGGAGGGTCGCTTGCGAGAATCCGGAACGGCTGGTCGTCCTCGGCGATGAGCGCGACGGTCGCGGTCTCGCCGCGCGAGCGCACGAACGACGACGGCTCGGCCCGAACCGGCGACACGATCTCGTAGTCGATGACGACGCTCCCGAGGAGCGTCCGCGCCTCGCCGAGAAAGTCGATGCGCTGGCGCTTCATGCCGCGGCCGTAAGGATCGACGCGCAGTTCGATCTCCTTCCGTTCCTTCGGCGCGAGGATCGAGCCGGGCACGATCCCGAGCGGCGACGTGCAGCCGCAGGTCGACTTCCACTCGACGATGCGGAGCGGAACCGACAGCGTGTTGACGAGCGTGATGCGCTTTCGCGGCGGCTCGTGGCAGTGGCCGATCGGGCCAAGGTCGATGTCGCCCGGCGCGACGGTGAGCGCTCCCTTCGGCGGCGCTGGCGGCGGCGCAGGCGGGGCCGGCGGCGGAGGAGGAGGAACCGCGACTTTTTTCTCCGTTGCAGGCGCAGGCCGCGGAGGAGGCTCGTCCTTGGGCGCCGACGCGCACGCGACAAGGGTCGACACCGCCACCAGTTGCGCGATCACTCCGACACGGCCCATAGGGGCATGATCCACGAGGCGCGCCGACGGTCAAGCCAGCCGCCATCGCACCAGCGTCCGAATCCTCAAAACGGGAATTCGTGATCCGGCGCGCCGCGGAACGGCGTGGACCCACGGAACGGGTGGAGCGACGCCGACGAGCTGCCGCCCGCACCAATCGTCGCCGAGCGTTCGGCGACGGCCCCCGTCGCACACAGAGACATGAGGAACCCAATGATCCATCGACTCATCACCGGAGCGGCGCTTGTCGCCAGCGTCGGCGCCGTCGCGAGCGCCGACATCCAGCAGTTCGGCGCCGCCGGCGATGCCGCCACCGTGACCGCCGCGCTCAACGCCTTCCGCACCAGCCTCGGGCCCCTCAACGCCAACGTGCCGGGATCCTTCGGCGGCGGCCGCCGCGAGATCAACTGGGACGGCGTTCCCGACGCCCTCTCGTCGCCGAACGCGTTCCCCGGCAACTTCTTCAACTTCACGGCGTCGCCGCGGGCGCGCGGCGCGAACTTCACGACCGACGGCACGCACTTCGAGGTGAGCGCGAAGGCGACGAATCCGACGTCGACCCCGATCGAGTTCGGCAACGTGAACGCGACCTACGTCGAGCAGTTCGCGGCCTTCACGCCCGAGCGCCTCTTCGCCCCGATCGACGACAACTCCATGGACGTCGGGTTCTTCGTGCCGGGCACCGTGACCGTGCCGGCGCAGGTGACGGGCTTCGGCGCGATCTTCACCGACGTCGAGATGGACGACAGCACGTCGATCCTCGCCCTCGACACGAACGGCGACTTCATCGCCGAGATCCCCGTGCCGCCCGCGGCGTCGGGGCAGTTCTCCTTCGCCGGCATCCTCGTGACGAGCGGCAAGCGCATCGGCTCGATCCGCATCAAGAACGGCTCGGTGGCGCTCTCCGCGACGAACAACGACTCGCCGCGCGAGAACGTCGACGTCGTCGCCATGGACGACTTCGTCTACGGCGAGCCGATCAGCAGCGAGTGCCCGTACGACCTCACCGGCGACGGCAAGGTCGACGGCCCCGATCTCGCCGTCGTCCTCGGCGCCTTCGGCCAGTCGGGCGCGCTCCCCGCCGACATCAATCTCGACGGCACCGTCGACAGCTACGACATCGCGTACATCCTGGGCGGTTGGGGGAACTGCCCGGGCTGATCGCGATCGACGCTCTTCCGGCCTGCAACGACGAGACGTTGCGGCGACGATCGCTTCGACGATCGCTCGACGCGAGGCCGCACGGTCCGTGAGCGCCGTGCGGCCTCGCTCGTCATGCGCTCACGGCGGGCACTGGCTCGGGGCCGCCCTGAAAGAGCCGCAGCCCCGCCTTCGGCAACGTGGAGACGAGATGGTCGAGGATCGCCGCCTGCGTCGCCTCGTAGCCGGCGATGTCGCAGTCGTGCAGGAAGGCGAGCACTTCGACGGGCGTGCCGGTCGGCGTCGGTTCGTGCTGACGGACGAGCACCGGCCGCGCGCGATCGATCTTCGCGTGCCCCTCGAGGAACTCCTCGACGTACGCGCGTAGGAGGCAGAGATTCGACACGTCGCTCGCGTCGCCCCCCGCGCGCTCCGCGATCGCCCGCGCCCGTGCGGCCACGGTCGGCGACTCGAGCCGCTGCGCGAGCGTCGCGAGTTCGCTCGCGTCGAGCGAGCGCACCGACCGCTGGTCGATGCGCAGCGTGCGGCGAATGCGCCGTCCGCCGCGCGGATCGCCCGTGCGGTAGTTGACGAAGATCTCCGAGATGAAGCGCGAGTTCGGGATGGTCACGATCGTCTCGTCCCAGTTGCGCACGCGCGTCGACGTGAGCGCGATCGCCTCGACGCGGCCGTCGACGCCGTGCGGCTTCAGCTCGATCCAGTCGCCGACGCGCAGCGTGTCTCCGGTCGTCATCAGGATGTTCGCGAGCATCGAGACGAGCGTGTCCTTGAGGACGACCGCGAGCACCGCCGCGAACGCGCCGACGCCGGTGAGGAAGAGAAGCGGGCTGCGGCCGAGGAGGATCGCGATGAGCGTGATGCCGCCGACGACGTAGATGATCGCGGAGATCGCCTGCACGTACCCGCGCAAGGCGCCCGGGCGCTTGAACCGAAGTGACACGAGGATGTCGACCGCGGAGAGCACGCGCGCGAACGCCATCAGGCCGAAGGCGATCGCGATGACGAGCATGACGCGGCCGAACGCCTCGGCGAGCGACGGGATCAGTCCGGGCCACAGATGGATGCCGCGCCACGCGACGAGGAACGGGAGGATCCACGCGAGCGGATTGAGCATGCCGCTCTCGCGAATCGCGCGAAGCAGGTTGGCGCCGCGCGCGTCGCCGTCGCCGTGGCCGCGAAGGAAGCGCAGGATCGGCAGGAAGACGGCCGTGCGCAGCGCGACATAGAGCAAGGCTGCAACGAGGAGCGTCGCGCCCGCGGCCGACGCGTGGTAGACGACCGGATGCTCGCGCAGCCACAGGACGGCCGGGTTGTCTTGGATGACCGCCTCGAGTTCGCGCTCGAACTGGCTCTTGTCATCGGTGACGGCCGCCGGCGGCGCCGGCGTCTCCGCGGGCGCGGCGGATTCCGACGTGACGGGCTGTCCGGTCTTCGAGTCGAGGGAGAATTGCATCGGGAGCGGAGGCGGGAGTCGCCGTACTCGTCGAGCGGCGTGCCGCCAGCCGAGGTCACGACCTCGTCCGCACCGGCCTCGGGGCACACGCGGCCTCGACCAGCCCTCGACGCTTCGGGACCGGCGAGTTTACGGCGCACGCGGCGCCTCGGGTGCCTCGGGCGACGACCGACCGCGAGCGCTCACTTCGGTTCGGGCTGGATCGCGACGTGCGGCAGCTTCGCGACGACCGCGTCGATCGTCTTGAGCGCGCGCGTGTCGCCGAGCCGGAGCCACTCCTCCACCGCGATCGTCGCGTCCTCGTCGGAGAGCCCTGCCCGTCGCGCCAGCGCCAGGGCGATCCCCCGCGATCGCGTGCGGGCCTCGCGATACGCGCTGCGGATGCCGTCGACCGTGCCGTTCACTTCGCCCGGCCCAGTCGCATAGCGCACGACGAAGCGCGACCAGAATCGGAGATACGAGCCGGTCGCCGCGCCGACCGTGATGCGCGACGCCGAGTCCATGGCCGCGCGCTCCTCGTCGGACATCGCGAGGTCGTTGCCCGACCGGGCGCGCACCCAGTCGACGAACGAGATCGACTCGTACGGATCGAGCGCGATGACGCCGAGCGTCTCGAGCTCGAAGGCGCGGCGAAACTCGCGATCTTCGGCAACGTCGAGCGCCGACGCGACGGCGTCGATCATGGCCCGCGTCTCCGCCACGATCGAAGACTCCGTTGCAGCCAAGGCGCGCAGCGCCGGCCCGCGGATGCGACCGGAGTCGCCGCGCCCCTGCGCCCGCGACTCCCGCGCCATGCCGTCCGCCTCGACCGCGCGCCACTTGCACGCATCCCACCGGTCATAGAGGTCGGCGAGGAGCGGCAGGTGCGTCACCATGATGTCGCGGACATCGTCCGCTTCCGTCTCCGTGAACGGGCGCGCGGCGGCCCACCGCTGCAGGAGGTCGAGCGGCGCGGCGTTCGCCCCGGGCGTCATCGCCCGCGCGAGTCTGCTCGCGTCGGCGCGGCGCACGACGCCGAGGACCTCGACGAACTGCTCCAGCTCCTCCGGCGCGAGCACGTCGCGCAGCTCGTCGCGGACCGCGTCGAGCTCGAGCGTGCGGAGCTCGCGCGTCAACTGCGCAAGCCGCGCCCGCAGGCGTTCGCACGTGCGCTTCACGAGCGCGCCGTTCGCGCTCGAGACGTCGGGCGTCACCTGCGTGGCGTCGACCCAGAATGCGTGGAGATTCGCCCGGCGAAACGCGAGGTCCTTCGCCCGCACCTCGGAAAGTCCCTGTTGCAGCGCGTCCGTGCCGACGGAGAGGTCCGGTCGGAGGAATCGGACCGCTTCGAGATCGGCCTCCGAGATCGTCGGCGGCACGTACAGGTCCATCACGCTTCCCGCGACGGTCGGGCGGCCGTCCGTTAGCCGCATGTCGCGGTCGGACATCGGCTCGCGCACCGCCGACTGCGGCGTGCGGTCGACTTCGGCCGCGGGCGGTGACGCCATGACCGACATGCCGGACATCAACGAGAGCGCCAAGCTCGCCACGAGAGAGAGATGCATGGGTGCCTTCCTGGTTGACGCGCGCAGGCGTGCGCTTCGGGCGCCTGCAACGCGGTCTAAGAGCAGTCCTGCTCGCCCCCCGGGATGTCGTTCACGCACGTGAAGACCGTGAGGAACGAATCCCACTCGCACGGCGAGCTCGCGATCTCGTCCATGTTGTCTTGGCAGTACACCTGGAAGTACTTGCACTCCTTGAGGCTCTGCGTCCACAGGTCGGTCTCCGACCAGCCGCCGACCTCGGCCTGGTAGGCGAGGTTCACCGTCTGGTCGAGCGTGATGATCGGCTCGCAACGCGTGGAGAGACCCCAATAGGTCGGGCACGTGTTCGGCGAACAGGTCGCGTCGAACGAACAGCATCCGAACGAGCGCGTGTTCCAGCAGAGCGGCGTCGGCTGTGCCGAGGCCGGTGCGACGATCACCACCATCATCAACAACGCGAATGCCGAGACGAGCGCACGGGACATGGGGAGGCGCATGGGGGCTCCTGACGATCAGCACATCAATCGCGACGCCACCGACCCACACGATCGAACGGAGGAAAACCTACAACCGAACCCGCACGCGGGCACTAGGGCGGATGCTTGAAAGGCGCGGTGTTAGGCGTGGCCGACACGGGCCGCACGCGGGGACTTGCCGCCCGCGACCGCGATCCCCGCCGCGTTCACGACCAGTCGCCGAGGAGGATCGCGAGGTCCACCGCGTTCGTGGTGCCGTCGCCGTCGAGATCGGCGTTCGGCGTGCCCCACGCGCCGATGAGCGTGGCGAGGTCGCTGCCGTCGATCGTGGCCGAGCCGTCGAAGTCGCCGGCGAGGTACTCGTAGGTCACGAGGACGGTGCCGGAGAAGGTGCCCTCGAAGTTCGCGAGCATCTGCGACTTCGAGACCGACGCGACCGTCGTCATGGCGATCGCGGCCGACACGTCCACCGTGCCGCCGCCGACGTACAGCTGTTGCGCGTCCGAGGGGATCGTCAACGGCTCGATCGCGGACGCGGCGGGCGGAAAGTGGAAGACGAGCGTGGGATCGTTGCGGGTCGTCGTGCCCGACTCGCTTGCGGACGACGAGGCGCAGGTGTCGGCGGCGACGCCAGGCGCGGTGACGCAGTGCTTCGTCGTCGCACTCGCGCCGATCGTGCCGACGCCCGGGCCTAGGACCGTGCCCGTGAACGTGATGTCGTCGGCGAACGTCGCGCTGATCGTCACCGACAGGAGCGTGGCATGCGGCGCCGAGAATTGCGGCACGGTCAGCGCGGAGGTCGGGATGGCGACCACCTTCTCCTCGGTGCCGTTCACGGGATACGGCGCCGCAAGGTAGACCTGCTCGAACGGCGCCGCATGAATCGTGGTCGACGCCTCCGCCGAGGCTGCAACGGCGAGAAGGGCGACGGACGCGCCGAGACTGCGCGCCGACAACGACACCACCGAACGGGATCCGCGAGCCATTAATCGTTCCTAACTCTGCGTTGCGGGCGTCGTCCCTCGAGAACGCCAACGAGGGCCGCGACCGCGGCGCAAAAGTACTCAGCGACGCAGCCGCGGCGCATGGGCTTTTCGTGGATTCTCGAAGGCCGCGCCAGGGCCGAGGCGAGGCAACGCGAGGTGAGGTCCGAGAGCGTGCGCGGGGGGTGGTGCGGGTGCGGGGGCGACGATGAGACTGAATCAACCGCCTCGTGGACGCGACGGTCGCAGCGTCGGTCGAAGCCGTGCCGGTGCCGGGCACCGAGTTCCGTTCTCGGGCGGAAGTGTCGGAGGGGGAACGCCGAGGACTTGCGACGGAGGGCGTCAGGGAACGAAGAGGAAGCGAGACCCGCCGTCGTCCCGAATGCCGGCACAGAGGCTCCCGAATCTCGATGTCGCAGCAGGTCTCGGAGTAGCGGAGTTTGCCCTGGGCCCGTGCTTCGGAAAGCCGACACTGCCCACACCCGTGCGCGGCGCGCACGACCATGAAGGCGAGCGTGCCGACGTCGACGACGCGTGGACGCATCGCCGTCGTCGCCGACGCGCTCGAGGAAGGCGCCATCGGACGCGCGGTCGTCGGAGGCCTCGCGGTGTGCAAGGTGAACGTCACCGACGCGAGCGCGGTCTTCGCGCGCGAGATCGCCGGCGACGTCGCGAAGCTCGCGACCGTGCGCGTCGGGCCGATTCCGATCCTCTGGCGCGAGGCGGGCTCGAGCGGCGAGAAGTGGGCGGTGATCCTCCTGGGCGCGCAGGCATCGAACCCGCTCTACTACCGGCGCCTCTTGCCAATCGTCGACGCGACGAGCTCAGGGACGAACAAGTGGGACTACGTCGTCTCCGTCGACGGCGCCGACACCGACGCCATCAACCGCTACGAGCAGACGCCGTGGGGCCACGGGCAAGGCGTGAGCTTCGACCCGGGCGATCTCACTGTCGGTCCCGTCGAAGGCTCGGTGTGGTGCGACCTCCGAGACGATGGCGTGTGGGAGTTCGACCAGGAGAATCCCTTCGTGCCGGCGTGCGCCGGAGCGGGAGAGTGAATGGGGAACCACGCCGTCGTCGCGCTTCTCTGTTGCTGCGACGCGCCGCCGCCGACCGGTTGCGACGAGTGTGACCCGATCACGATCACGTGGACGGGATCGTGCACGTGGACCGGCATCTGCTGCTCGGTCCCCTTCGGTACGAGCACGTACAGCTACAACAAGTCCGCGTACTCGTTGACCATCGCATCGGCGGGGAGCGACGTCTTCGAGGACCTCTGCATCACGAGCCAGGTGCGGTTCAGCGAGTGGGTGGTGCCGACGCCAACGGACAGCTGCGGCGTCGAGAACTGGAACTTCGATCCCGCCGAGACGATCGGCGTTCGGCTGCGTTTCCACCTGCAGGGCAGCTATCGAGTCGGCTGGCAGGTGACGGTCACTGCGGCCGGCGAGATCGCACAGGCCGCACCGAACGAAGGAGGTGCGATCGGCGGCTGGGCGCTCGTCTTCCGCGCGCCGCCGGGCACGTCGTGCCCGCCGGCGTCGGGCTGGACCTACGACCCCGACGTCTCGAACGAGCCGCTCGTGATGACGCCCGAGTGCGACTCGCCGACGGGCGCGCTCAACGCGTTCGTGACAGCGTTCTCTGTCGGATCGATCTCGGTGTCTACGTGACCTCGATCGATTGTCGGTACCTGCACGGCAGCCTTTGTGTGCTCGGTCGACGCGGGGAGCGCCCGACGCTCGAGCACTGCAGCAACTGCGGCGCGAGAAAACCGGCGACCGGAGCCGGTTGTCCGCTCCCCGTTGCAGCCGAGGAATCCACCGCTTGGCGTTCGGGTACGGTTGCCGCGCCTGCGCCACTGCCCCGCGCCGCCGACGTCATGCTCGGTGGCGCATGGTTCGACCGAACGCAGCTTGGCCAGCGTGAGTCGAAGCGAAGGTTCGCTCGAGACTCGTTCGCGTGTCACACTCGCGAGGACGGTCAAGCGGCGGCGTTGGCCGCCGACTAACGTTCGCGAGATTCGAACAGGCTGTTGACGCTCTGCTCCGGGAATCGCTCATAGATGTCTCGAACTAGCTGCGAGAAATCTCGCTGTCGAACCCATTGAACGATGCCTCGAATGGCGTCGAACGTGTTAGCGCCAACGGCAGACGCCAGCTTCGAGCCGAGCTCTTGCCCCTTCACCGTGAGCGAGTAGTTCGGGTAATACCCCTGTCGGATATCCACCACGCCTTCTGTCGCCAGCGATCGCAAATCCGTCGACAGGTCGGGCGAGTAAGGCCCGTAGTGATAGGGCTTGAAGTTGTACGGCGGTCCAAGCGCAGAGGACATGCCACGCGTCTCTCCTAACTCATGTCCCAGTAGGAAAATCGCCTTCTGGACCTGAACGGGCGAAAGCTCCGCTCGATCGGCGCTATGAAGGGCGAGGATGACCCAATCGGATCGCATGGCACCACTATCGTACCGGGGCCAGACCAATCCTCCAATGCGAGGCAGAGACTGGGAGAATCGGCGAGCTCTCGATGGTGTGAGCGTCTTTGGAGAGAGAAAGCATGTGTGCGCTTCCTGAGGCTTGTTCAAAAGGGCGGGTAGACCGTGCTGGAGAGACTCTTCGCGATCCCAGCGGCGTCGCCGACGTCGACCAAGAAGCCGCCCGTGCGCTTGTCGACAAGTGGAGGCTCGCGCACTCACCCGCGCGAGAGGAGTGCGCCGCACAATGCGTGATCGCCGCGAAAGCATTGCGCCTTAACCCGCTCTTGATGCAGAGACCCAAGCGCATGGAGGCAATAGTCGCGAAACTTCGGCGGAACCCACGGATGGAACTGAGCCGCATGCAAGATGTCGGTGGGTGCCGGATCGTCGTTGACCCGCCTTGGTGCGTTCAACTCCTGAGAGACCAGCTTCTGGCCATCGTCGGCGCCGGCGAAATGACACTCGCTCACGACTACGTTGCGAATCCGAAGACGGATGGATACCGCAGCGTCCATCTCATTTGGACGTCATCTAGCCAGCTAGTTGGATTCGTGGCCCGACCTGTGATCGAGGTTCAAATTCGATCTGGGTCGCAGCACGCCTGGGCGACAGCTCTCGAGACTGTCGACCTCTTCTTCGCTGAACAACTGAAGACCGGTCGAGCGTCCAAGGAGTGGAGTCGGTTCTTCTTGCTGTCAAGCGTCTTGATAGCGGCCTACGAGGGATCGCCGGGGCGGCCAGACTGGCCGACTCCCGACGAGGCAGCGGCCGAACTCGCTCAACTGACATCGACGCAGGAGACACTCGTGAAATTTGAAGGTCTCTGGGTCGCAATCAATCGATTGAAGGAAAGCCTGAACAGCGTTCCCGCGTCTCCGTTCGCGCTGCTCCAGATCGACAGCGTCAAGAGGACGATCGACTACAAGTTCTTTGAAAGTGAGGCGGCCGCAGCGAGAGTCTATGCAGATGCGGAAGCAGGGGCGGCTGGCGTTCACGGGAAGGCGGTCGCGCTGGTCCGTGTCCAGGCCGCTTCGTCGCTGGTGGATTCCTATCCGAACTACTTCGGTCACCTCCAAAAGTTCACGGCCTTGATGAAAGCCCTCCAAGCGTTGCCTCCGCGGCAGTTGGAGCACCCCGCTCCTAGCTCGCCATAGGTTGGCTATCGAAACCGCCGCATTCTGTGTGCGAAACAAAACGTCGCTCGCCGTTTATTTGACGCGAGACTTTTGAGTTCATGATCAACTGGATCGGGTCCGTCACTCGCCCTTGCGCGCGGCCCCTCCTTTCATCAGTGAATCCAGCAGCTCTTCTAACTGCGCGAGGTAGAAGTCGCGCTGCTTAGCCAGATCTTTGTCCACCGCGTCGTAGCTTAAACCTTTGCTGATCGCCAGCTTCGTCGCTTGTTCCTGCGCCGAGAGTCGATCTAATATAACACGAAGCAAAGTCGTGACCGCAGAAACGCTCGCGGCGATCTCGGCCGCTTTCGCCTGCTGAACCAAAGCAACCGAAGACGCCTCCTGTGCCCTTGAAGTTCTAGCGAGCTCGTCACGCGTGGCTCGGAGCTCCGCTCGCTGCAAGGTCAACTCTTCCCGCTGCAAGAAAAGGGTGATGATGATGCCCGCAAAGGCTAGCCCTGAATATAAAGCGTTGAGAGCTCCATAAGCGTCTCCAAACTGCGCTCGCTCGTCCCACGTGCAGAAGAACGCAAACAGAATCCATGTCGATATTGCAAAGAGCGCCACAACAGCGGCGAATGCGAGAATCGCCAGTGTAAAGAATGGCAATTTGGCTTCGGCCGGAATGCTCGGCGGCATTTCAAACTCAGTCCGATGGGGCTGTTCACTCGACATGGTTCTATGCATACACGAAATAGGAAGTGCCAGCCAATGGAGTGGCCAGAGCCGACAATTTATTGGCATCGGCGGCCGGTTGAACGCGTGGGCTACTTTGGAGGCACCGGCCGAGGTCTTTGGGTGGCCTCGTTGATGAGCACGTTTCTAGGAGGCTCGGGCGGCGCCGGGGGCTGCACCTGGGTTTTGAGAACGACGTCGTTCAGAGGCGACGGCGGGGGAAGCGGTGGAAGCGGCTGGAGTGGGGCAGCCGGCTGGCTGACTGGAGGCCTCCCCGTATTGCCCGCATTAGTGGACTGACCGTCAGATTCGCCGGTCATCGCGATTGCCTCCGTCTTGATCGCGACCAAACTCCATCTTTACGTTCTCCGGCGCTGGCGGGGGCGATGGTGCGATAGCCCTCTCGAGCGAACGTTCCTCCGCAGCGTTGAAGGGCGGTGCCGGCGGCGGAGGCGGTTGTACAGGATTCGAAGAGTTGTTTGGCTGTTCGATGCTAACCATTGGAGTCCTTTCAAGGTCGCCAAGGAAGAGGACACACCGCATAAGTGACTGAGCTGCGATGAAGACGATCGCGGCTACAAGGCAATACGTTGAGTAATGACAGGCCCTCAGCTTCGCGCGGTTCACGCGGGCGTTTTGGTCGCAAGCCTCGATCAGGCGATCGATGAGCGCGCCGCTCGTCTCTCGATCCACAATCGCGTCTATCTTGTCGGGATGCTCGATTCCAAACTGCGAATCGGATACCAGCTTCCGATAATTCGAACGCCAAGCGTTCCAATCGGACAATCGATTTAGGCGTTGAAACACTCGAGGCCAAACGCTAGCGGACACAGCGACGGTCGCCAGGAGCAACATCAGAGCTACGGCCGCGGTCGCCAAATAATATAAAAACACGTCGATCCTCAGCCAAATGAGTCTGAGAAAATCGAGTCTAGTGAGGAATGCAGAGAGGCCGCCAAGCAGGGCGATGCCACCTATGGCGAGTTGATAGCGCTGAAAATAGCCTTCGGTCTCTTCGCTTCTTGCTTGGTACTCGCGATAGACGAACTCTAGATATTTATCGGATTCCATGATTGACGACCCGCTCTTCAAACGTGCACCCGATCGGTGGAACCGGGCCCCACTGGACGCCACGCCAACCTACTGGGACGAACCGAGTCGTAACCGAGGACCATTCGATTCCGCTCATGTTCGCGGCGCTGACCTACTCCTCTACAGCATCGATGTATGTACCTAGCCCCACTCACCTAGAGCCAGCCGAGCGACTCGACTGCAGAGTAGCGGCCGACGCCCATGACTCGTTGCGTCGTGCCTACGAAACGTAGCTCGGCGTGCCGTCAGACCAATGTCGCCAGAAACAGGGAGCGGCGCGGGAGCCGTTCCCAGGCGGCCCCCTCAACCTGGTCTCGTCATTACGACTTCCCTTCGTCGCCAAGCCCATTCTCTTTCAGTTGGAATGACCACGACTCCGTGCTGTTTGCAGATCGCAGTCTATGGCCGCAGACGCTGCAGTCAAACTCGTCCCGATCGCGAGCGGGGAGCCGTCTGATTCGAACGGCGTATACCGCACCGCACTTGGGACACTTGACATCGTCTCCGACAGCTTCCTTCCACGTTTGAACCATATCGTCAGCCTCCATGCACATCGGTCACTGCCCGCCGTGATGCTGACCGCGAGACGGTGCCGCTCAATTGACATCACGCTCTCCTTCAGGCGCAAGCGTTCAGGAAAAGTGACGGCGCGTACGATCGCAGCCGAGACTATTGTTCCGGTTGCCTGTCTGCCACCCTGCAGACGGATGTCGCTCGACCATGCTTCGTCAACGACGTGACTATGCATCAGCTCGACCCAGGCGCGGGCACTGGTGAGCGGGGACGAATTCGCTCCACACGCCAAGATCAGTCATCGATCGGTTCGCTCACCATGTCGCTGAACAGCCGAACCGCTGCTGCTCTTCGACCGGCGCCCGCGCCTTTCACGTGCGGACTCGTCGGGCGCCTTTGACGATTGTCCGCCATTCCTTTCGCAAGCCCGCTCCCACGTCACCCCGCCCGGCCCAATTTGGGCCGCGATGTCCTCTCCGACGCCGCTGTACTGGCCGGGCGATTTTGTCCCAGTGGGCCGCCGTTCGGTTGACGGAGGTACTGGTGACGGTACTGCTGAATGAGCTCGTTCACCTTCTTCTCATCGGAGAGACGAAGGAGCGCGGCGACCGCCGCCGCGACTAGCAGTTTCTTGGGGCGCGAGGAGCCGAACCCGCTGTGAATGAACGCCTCTAGCTCGGCAAGGAGCTGGACGGGCACCTGAACATTCAGGGGCTGCTCATCCACAGCAAACTCCGATCGCTTTCGGGGCATGAGTACAAAGTCTCAAGTGGCAAACACTTACGCAAATTGCCAAAACGACTAGGTGGAACTAGTTTACGAGTTGAAACACCTAGTCAGAATGAGGTCATGGCCTCGCACAAGGTGATCTCGATCACCAGCGACACGTACGACCTGATCCGAGCCACTGCGAACTGTCGTCCTACGAAGTTGAAGGACGCCGCAAAGGCGATGGCTGTTGGCTGGTCGTTTCTTTCTCCTAAGGAACAGGAACGCGCATGGCAGACCGTCCGTGCAGGCAGCACGCCGTCCAATGGCGATCGAACTGATTCTCGTTCCCTGCAGAGGCAAAAGCCAGCGCAAAAGGCGCAAGACGCAGCGTGACGCTTCGTGGCAGACATCGAGGCAGCAAGGAGACGCGCCGTGCAGATCGGAGCCCAGCTTCGCCCAAGGGAGCCCGTAAGAAACGTGGAGTTGGGCTCTCCACGTTGCGGCGCGGTGCCTCGGCAGGACCCTAAACCCCCCACGAGGGCAGCCGTCGCCGTGACAACGGCGCGGCTGCCTTTCTCGACCTAGTCATCTCAGTGCCCCCGTCGCGGCAGTTGCGACGGGGCCAGTCCGCCGCAAGGAGTTCGCGGCGATCGAAGCCTCGATCCCCTCACGAGGCCAGCATGGATGCAACGCAGAGTTTCGTACCACCTATCACCATGCCGCTGACGGGTGAACGAGAACAGCCCGTGCATCACTCGTCAACGAAGGAGAAAGAGCGATACCTGCACTTCACGAACCGCGATCTGGTGATGGACCTCGCGCGGTTCAGGTTGGAGCGCTGCGCCGGCGCTGATGATTCGTTGCCACTTGCTGACACTCCAAGACACTCAGACGAGCGCGCAGAGGCCGAGTCGGCGCTGCGAGAATCCGTTGCACCGGAAGGGCTTGGACACTCCATGACACTTACTGCAACTCAAAGCCGCCGATCGGATTCGAACCGACAACCCCCTGATTACAAATGCGGCGAGCCTGATTCTAAATCAGGTAACGGGGGTCCGGTTAGCGCAGCGCCGTCCGATGGCGCTGCGCCGGCGCTGCGCGAGCGTCAGAGGCACCAATTCGACGCCACCGACGCGGACATCTTTGACCGCTACGGGGGCGTCTTCGCCGTCCATCCCGCCGTGCCCGCTCCCGGGCATCGCGGGGGTGGCCGGTGACCAGCGCCCCTGCCCTCGCCGTGGCCCCCGTCGTCTACATCGCCGGCCGCTATCGCGGCGCGCACGAGTGCGTCGTCTTCCGCAACATCCAGCGGGCGCGTGAAGCCGCCGAGCTGGTCTGGCAGTGCGGCGGGATCGCGCTCTGCCCGCACCTCAACACCGCCTTCATGGGCGGCGTCGTCCCCGACGAGGCCTTCCTCGCCGGTGACCTCGTCCTTCTCGAGCGCTGCGACGCGGTCTTCGCCATGCACGGCTGGCGCGAGAGCGTCGGCGCGACCGGCGAAGTGAAGCATGCTGGGAAGCGCGGCATCCCCGTCATCCAGGACGAGACCGAGCTCCGTAGCTGGATCGCCGAGCGCCTCCGGGCCGGAGGTGCGCGGTGACCGACCACACGCCAATCGAGCGCGCTTGGAGCGACAGCTACCGCTATGAGGTACTCGACGACGGACGCACCGTCATCGTCGACGTCGACCCGGTATTCGCCGTGGTGAACGACGAGCGCCTCTACGACTCGGTCCCCCGGTTCATGCGTGGCTTCCTGCATTGGGACGGAGACGAGGTCGTATTCGTGCCCTACTCCGACCACACCATGTCGATGCCACTTGATCGAGGGTGGCTGGGCGGCGTCGAAGAGGAGGCGAGACGCGAGCTGCACGGGCAGCTCCTCTTCGAGCTGTTCGAATCGAGTCACTACCACGATCCCACCCAGCCGGGCGTTCGGGCGGGGCTCTTCGCCGCGATGACCGTCCTGCACGAGATGGTCGACGAGGCCCACGCGAGGCTCACCGCGAACCCGTCCCTCGGCAGGGAGAACCCCGACGGCATCGGCGACTTCGTGTTCTCGCTCCTCGACATCGAGATGCTCGTGCGCCTCCTCGTCGCCAGGTGCGGCGTCGATCGCGAAGAGTCCCTCCTCCGCTTCGTCCACGACTCGGCCCGCGACATCGACAACCGGCGCATGTACCGCGAACTCCTCGGCATCTCGACGGAGGGCGCGCAGTGACCATCGACGTCACCGACCGCCGCGCCGTCGTCGCCTCGCGCAGCTCGCGCGAGTGCCCGGCGTGCCGCCGTCCGAAGAAGGCGGGCTTCGCGTTCTGCCGCGGCTGCCGCGACAGCCTGCCGCGCGAGCTCGCCGTCGATCTCTATCTCGCCATCGGCCGCGGCTACGAGGAAGGCGTTCGGAAGGCCTTCGAACATCTGACGCGCGAGCCCCAATCTCAACCAGGAGGAACGTCGTGAGCGCGACCGCCACGCGAGCGCCGTCTCCGCGCGAGCCGTCAAAGAACTTGGCATGGCTGCGCCGCGAAACCCGCGACCCGCGCCGACGGCGCTGGACGCCGCGCCGTCTCGCGCTCCTACGGCTTGTCGCCGCCGAGCCCTATCTCACGTTCGCCGAGCTCGGCGAGCGGCTCGGCATCAACCCGCAGGCCGCCTGGGCGCTCGCGCAGCGCTGCATGCGCGACGGCCTCCTCGTCGAGCACCGACCGACCACCAACGGCCGCCCGTCGCGGCGCGCCGTCTATCGCATCACCGAGGACGCACGTCGCGTCGTCGAACGAAAGGAATCCAAGTGACTGACCACGGCAACGCGCAGACCGCGCTCGCACCCCCGCTCCTCCCCGCCGGCACGCTCG
>JAEUIT010000056.1 GCA_016795035.1 Phycisphaerae bacterium
ACTGCGCACTGGCCAGACCACTGCGCACTGGCCAGACCACTGCGCGGGGCCGAACCGACGCCGGGGGTACGGGATTCTCTAGGGGACCAACGATCGCGAACGCGCACTGGACAGACCAGTGCGCGTTCGCCGATTGATGGATGTCGCCGCGCGACGCGCCGAGATCCACGGCGCCGCGGTCGCGGAACGGCTGCGGACCCGGCGACGGCAGGATGCCCACCCCCCATGGTCGAGATGCGACAACCGAATCGATCCCGCGCCGGCGGCCTTCGTCGAGCGTGCGTGCGTGCCGGGCTCGTCACGACGGCCCTGATCGCCGTCCTCGGCTGTGACTCGCAACCAAAGCTCGTCCAGCCGTCGTCCCTCAACTCGCCCTGGCCGACGTCGCAGACATGGGCGGTGGTTCCCTTCGCGAACGAAAGCGGCGTCTCGATCGTCGACACCTTCGCGATCGCCGACTCCTTCCAGGCCGAAATCGACGGCGTCGAAGGCATCAGTTGCCTGCCGGTCAATCGCACGGTCGCCGCCATGCGTGCCGCGAACCTCCGTTCGCTCCAATCGGACGCCGACGTCCACCTCCTCATGGAGACGCTCGGAGTCGACGGCCTCGTCGTTGGCACCGTCACCGCCTACGACCCGTATCGCCCGCTCCAGCTGGGCATCGCCGCCCAGGTCTACACCGGCACCAAGCCGCCCGAGCCGACGTCGCCCAATCTCGAATCGATGACGATGGCGACGACCGAAGGGACGAAGGCTGCCGACGTCGCGCCTACGGGTCCGTCGAGTCAGTACTCGCGGGTGTACGACGCCTCGAATCACGATGTCCTCGCGCTCTTGGCGTCGTATGCATCAGGTCGGGTTGACCCGAAGTCTGGTGCCGGCGCCGCCGTGTACACGTTGACGATGTCGTCGTACCAGCGCTTCGTCGCCTATGACGTGACACGGCAACTGCTTATGAACGAAGTGCAGAAGTCGGTGCCTCGACCTGAGACGACCGCGGTGCACGGCGACTGAGGCTCAACGATCTAAGAGTCGATTGTGCTCCAAGCGACGGGCGCGTCGTGAGGTCGTCGCATGGACTCCATCCGACCCGCTTCCGATCTCGTCCAGAGATTCCTCTGGCATCGCACCCGGGCCGAGAACTATGCTCGTTTCTGTACGCGTCCAATAAGGGGATTCAACTTCGGTCGCGAAACGACCGATAGCGAAGGGTCCCTCGAACGTCGTCGTGACGTCCGACGCCATCCTTGACGACAGCTTCACGGTCCGGTGGGGACCAGAAGCCGTCTGTCCGTCCCTGTCTTCGGCGAGAGCCATGCACGACAACCTCCCGATCGTCGCCCAGTTCCTCTCCTACTTGATCGACGAGCGTCATTTCAGCCCGTACACCTCGCGCTGCTACGGCCTTGACCTTCGGCAGTACAGCGACTTCCTCGCCGAGCACTTCGGCATCACCCATGACGAGGCCACCGAGAAGGCCGCGCTCGAGAAGAAGAGCGAGAAGGCTCTCTCCTCGACCGTCACCGGGAAGATCCTGGGTGCCGACATCGAGCTGATTCGCTCCTTCCTCGCGAAGATGAGCGAACAGCACTACTCCGCGGCCACGATGGCGCGGAAGATCGCGACTCTGCGTTCCTTCCACAAGTGGATGGAGAAGCGCGGACTCGTCTCGACGAACCCGATGCTCATGATCCGCACGCCGAAGCAGGCGAAGCGGCTGCCGAAGGCGATCACGGTCGACCAGGTCGAGCGTCTTCTCTCCGCGCCGGACGACCGCGAACTCCTCGGCGCCCGCGACCGCGCGATCCTCGAGACGCTCTACTCGACCGGCATCCGCGTGAGCGAAGTCGTCGGCATCAACCGCTGCGACATCAACGACTCCGGCGAAGCCGTGATCATCCGCGGCAAGGGCAAGCGCGAGCGCATCATTCCGCTCGGCAGCCACGCGTTGCAGGCGTTGCGTCACTACGTGCGCATGCTCGACAGCGAGCTGCAGACCGCCGGCCTTGTCGCCGAGCCCGACTCGCCGCTCTTCGTGAATAAGCACGGCACGCGGCTCTCGAGCCGTTCGGTGCGCCGCAAGGTCTCGAAGTACCTCGCACAAGTCGGCCTCGATCCCGACATCAGCCCGCACACGATTCGCCACTCGTTCGCCACGCACCTTCTCGACAACGGTGCGGACCTGCGCAGCGTGCAGGAACTCCTCGGTCACCAGTCGCTCTCGAGCACGCAGGTGTACACGCACCTCACGAACCAGCGTCTCCGCGACTCGTACGACAAGGCGCATCCCCGAGCGGAAGCGAGTTGAAAAGGACTACGGAAGCGAGTTGAAAAGGACTACGGAAGCGAGCTGAAAGAGACTGCGGAAGCGAGCTGCAACGCTCGCCGCTTCAAGGCCTCGCAACACATCACCCGATAACGGCCGCGTGGAATCCCACGCGGCCGTTTCATTTGCAGCGACGGAGACGGGCGTCGCCCGTCTTGCGTTGGGCGATTGCCTCGAGCTGTTGCGCCGCGAGCCGTCGGCGAGCGTCGATCTCGTCTACGTGGATCCGCCGTTCAACACCGGACGCGTGCACACCGCCGCGGCCGGGCAGTTCGACGATCGCTTCGACTCGCTCAAGGCGTATCTCGGATTCCTCGAGCCGCGCCTGCGCGAGTGCCATCGCGTGCTCCGCGCGACGGGCTCGATCCTCGTCCACTGCGATTGGCGCACGTCGCATCGCGTGCGCTGTCTCCTCGACGACATCTTCGGCGTCGAGCAGTTCGTCAATCACCTCGTGTGGTCGTACGGACTCGGCGGCTCCGGGCCGCGCTCGTTCGCACGCAAGCACGACGACATCCTCTTCTACGGCCGCACTCGCGAGTACTGGTTCGAGGCGCCGCGCGTGGCCGCGACGAGCCGGCGTCTCGCCGGGATGACGAAGAAGGCGACCGACGTCCTCGACGTTCCCGCGATCAACAACCTCGCCCGCGAACGCACCGGCTATCCGACGCAGAAGCCGATCGCGCTCCTCTCGATGCTGGTCGAGGCGTGCTGCGCGCCGGGCGGCGTCGTGCTCGACCCGTGCTGCGGCAGCGGCACGTCGCTCGTCGCCGCGCTCGCAAGCGGTCGCCGCGGCATCGGCTTCGACAGCAATCCGCAGGCCCTCGCGATCGCGAAGGATCGCCTCACGGCGGGCGAGTGGGCGACGGGGTCGCCGTCAGTGGCGCCGCGCCGCGCCGGCTGAAACGCCGGTCAGCGTGCGAAGCGTGTCGAGCGCGGGCAGAAGGTCGTCGTACTCGCGGCCGACGACGGTCACGTGGCCGAGCTTCCGGCCCGCACGCGGCAACTTGCCGTAGCGATGCACGTGCACGCCACCGATGCGGAGAAGATCCTCGAGCGGCGGCTCTTCGCCGATCAGGTTCACCATCGCCGCGGCGCCGCGCACCGACGGATCGCCGAGCGGCAGGCCCGCGACCGCGCGGATGTGATTCTCGAACTGGCTCGTGACGGCGCCCTCGATCGTCCAGTGGCCGGAGTTGTGGACGCGCGGCGCCATCTCGTTCGCGACGAGCGAGCCTGCAACGACGAAGAACTCGACCGCCAGCGTGCCGATGTGGCCGAGGCGTTCCGCGATCGTGCGCACGTGGCGTTCCCCGTCACGGGCGAGCTCGACAGTGATGTCGGGGTCGGCTGCAACGGTGACGCGGAGAATCCCGCCGACATGCTCGTTGCGGCAGACGGGGTGCGCCACGAACGCGCCCGACGCGGCGCGGGTCGCGACGATCGAGACTTCGCGCTCGAAGGGGACGAACGCCTCGTAGATGCACGGCACGCGGCCGAGCGACGCGAACGCCGGGCCAAGCGCGGACTCGTTGCGGATGACGCACTGGCCCTTGCCGTCGTAGCCGAGCTGACGCGTCTTGAGGACTCCGGGCACGCCCACGCGCTCCAGCGCCTTCTCGAGTTCGGCGTCGTTCGAGACCGCGGCGTACGGCTGCACCGGCACGCCGCAGGCGCGGAAGAAGTCCTTCTCCGCGATGCGATCCTGCGCGATCGCAAGCGACCGCGGGCTGGGCGCGATGCGGCCGCGCGTCGCCGCGGCGAGGGCGGACTTCACCGGAACGTTCTCGAACTCGTAGGTCACGGCAACGGCGTCGCGCACGAGGTGCTCGATCGCGGCCTCGTCGTCGTAGGCGCCGACCACGACTTCACCGACCGCGGCCGCCGGGCAATCCGGCGCGGGATCGAGGAAGCGGAATCGGTAGCCGAGCGGGATGCCGGCGAGTGCGAGCATGCGACCAAGTTGGCCGCCGCCGATGATCGCGATGACCGGTGCCGTCGCGCTCAAGAGTGGCTCCCGGTCGTGCCGGTGCCCTCGGGCGTGGGCCGCGCGAGGACGTCGTTCGTCTGCTTCGTGCGAAACGCGGCGTACGCGTTCGCGATCGGTGCATGGTCCTTCGCCAGGATCGACGCGGCGAAGAGCGCCGCGTTGACCGCGCCGGCCCGGCCGATCGCGAAGGTCGCGACCGGGACGCCCGCGGGCATCTGCACGATCGAGAGGAGGCTGTCCACGCCGTGCAACGCCTTCGACTCGACGGGCACGCCGAGCACCGGGAGGTTCGTCTTCGATGCCGCCATGCCCGGCAGGTGCGCCGCACCGCCCGCGCCCGCGATGATCGCCCGAAGCCCACGGCTGGCGGCCGACGACGCGTAGGCGAAGAGGAGATCGGGCGTCCGGTGGGCGCTCACCACCTTGCATTCGTGGGGCACGCCGAGCTCGCGCAACATCTCGGACGCATGCCGCATCGTTTCCCAGTCGCTCTGGGAGCCCATGATCACGCCAATGAGTGGATTCGCGTCCGTCATGTGAGTGGCTCGGGTTCGGACCGTGTGCGAACCGTCGATCGCGTCGCGCACGTCTCGACCAACACCGGCGAAGGCGGATGGTAACGCTTCGACTCGGCGGTACGATCCGCCGTTTCGCCCGCGGTGGCCGCTCGCACACGCCTGTGCGACGGAGTGCCGTCGGCGACGGAGCATCTTCCATGGCGTCCATCAAGCTCAACGGCGAAGTCGTTCACCTCCAACCGCAAGCGCGCGAGGACTTCCTCAAGCTCTCGCAGGTCGTCTACGCGAACATGAAGGAGGAGCGCGGAGTCGATGCGATCATCGCCCAAGTCCTCTTCGATGCGCGCTCGAAGGATGCGCCGCTCGATTCAAACGTCGTCCAGACCTGCCTTTGGGCGCTCTCCGATCTGGGCGTCCGCGATCTCTCGCTGAACCTGGAAGAGAAGAAGATCGAAGTCCGCGACGCCGAGCTCACCGACATGCGTCGCGGCGACTGCCGCGCCTACGGCACGGCCAACATCGAGTCGGGCCGCGCGTACATCGGCGCGCTGTCGAACGTGCAGCAGCGGCGGATCCGCATCAACGGCGAGATCGTGCGCGCTTTCCCGCAGCCGAAGGAGGAGGTCGAGAAGGTCATCAAGCAGATCGAGGCGAACCGTCTGCTGAATGAGGACATCCTCTTCACCGCGATCCGCGCGATCGGTGCCTTCATCCAGCAGGGCAAGAACATGGAGAGCCCCGAGTACCGCGCGGCGGTCGAGATCGCGGCCGGACTCGGTGTCGCCGAGATCGTCATCGACACTGCGAACAACAAGCTCATCCTCCGCGGCCTCAACGAGCACAACGCCGCCGCGATGGTGCTTCTCCAGGGCGGCGACCACGCGAAGGTCCAGCTGATCCGCGAACGCCTGCGCAAGCTCGCCGAGAAGATGCAGGAACTCGCGGGCAAGGCACAGGAAGAGCAGAAGGCGAACCCCGCCCCCATCGCGATCCCCGGCGTCGTCGGCTCGCGTCGCGGCAAGCGCCGCGGTTCGTGAGGCGAGCGGGCGGCGGTCACACGTCGTCCGCGTCCAGCAACGAAGCGCTCCGCGAAAGGAACGACGTGACGAACTCTCCCGTCTCGCCCGCCATCCGCCCGCCTGTCGCTCGCACCTACGACGACCTCTGCACCGAGGCCAAGGCCCGTATCTCGGAGATCGCGCCGCGCGAGCTTTTCGTGCAGCGCGGAGCCGATGCGCTCGCCGAGCGCCTCCCGCTGGTCGACGTGCGCGAGCCGGACGAGTTTGCCGCCGGGCACATCCCCGGCGCGATCTCGTTGCCGCGCGGGCTCGTCGAGAAGGGGATCGAAGCGGTCGTCGGTCGAGACCAGCCGTTCGTCGTCTGTTGCCAATCCGGAAAGCGAAGCTCGCTCGTCGCCGACACGCTGCAGGCGATGGGATTCGCGAAGGTGCGAAGCCTGGCTGGCGGCGTCGAAGCGTGGTTCGCCGCAGGGCTACCGAACGCGCGACTCGGCCGCGGCTCCGACACGGCCGCGGGTCGCGCGTGCGTCGATCACGCCGACTGGGCGTCGATCCGCGCGGACTTCGGCATCACGTCGAAGATCGTGCACTGCACCGACGGCGTCGATCGCCCGCTCGTCTATCTCGATCACGCCGCGAGCACGCATCCGCCCGGCACGGTCGTCGCCGCCTACGCCCGCTTCCTCGAGCATGAGTACGCCAACGTCCATCGCGCGACGTACGCGCTCGCGCGATCGGCGACCGATCGCTTCGATCGAGCGTTCGAGACGTGCGCGTCGTTCGTCGGCGGCAATCTCAAGGACGGCTGCGTCGTCTTCACCGCGAACACCACGCACGGCTGCGACCTCGTCGCGCACTGCGTGTCGCATCTCCCGGGCAAGGTGCTCGTCACCGACCTCGAGCACCACTCGAACGACCTTCCGTATCGCAAGCGCGGCGACGTGGTACGGGCCCGCATCACGAACGAGGGGCGCCTCGACCTCAATCATGTCGAAGAGCTGCTGAAGCGCGAACGCGTGAAGCTCCTCGCCGTGTGCGGCGCCGCGAACGTGACCGGCTGGATGCCGCCCCTGAAGACGCTCGCGAAGCTCGCGCACCGGTACGGCGCGCTCCTGGCGGTTGACGCCGCGCAGCTCGTCGCGCACGTCCCGATCGACGTCGGCGCGCCCGACGCCGACGACTCCTACGACTTCCTGATCGCCGCCGGCCACAAGGCGTACGCCCCGTTCGGCATCGGCTTCGTCTACGGCAAGCGGGCGCTCTTCGACGCCGCCGAACCCCACGTGCCTGGCGGCGGAACGGCGTCGGCGGTGTCCGAGGCCGGCGCGGTCTTCCTCGCGAGCCCTGACCGGCATCAGGGCGGCACCCCGAATGTTGCAGGGGCGATCGCGTTCTCGGAGATGCTCCGATACCTGTCGGCGATCGGCATGAAGCGGGTGCGCGAACACGAACTCGAACTGATGCGACGCGCCTGGGGGCCCCTCAAGGGGTCTGGAGGCGTCACGCTCTACGGTCCGGACGCCCTCGAGGAGCGGGTCGCGATCATCACCTTCAACATCGACGGCGTGAACGACATGCTCGCCGCGGCTGTCCTTGGGGAAGAACTCGGCATCGCGGTCCGGAACGGCCGGTTCTGTGCCCACGTCCATGCGGCGAACTTGCTTCGCAATCAGGGCGGGCACACCTCGTTGGGAGACGCGCCGCCAAGTGCGGTCCGCGCGAGTTTCGGGCTCTACAACGACATCCACGATGTCGACCGATTGCTCGAAGGGATCTCGGTCCTGCGCGACCGCCGGTGGAAGGGCCAGTACCACATGCGTGCTGGTGCCGTCGAAGCGAGCCGTCCCACTGCGTCTTGGGGCGGCGGCCGATGCGCAGACTCGTGGATGGAAGGGTCGTCCGATCTGGGTGGGGCGAAAGTCCCCTAAAGCCCCATAACCACCGACCTTTTTTGGGTTTTTTTGCCACGTCGCACCGTGTAAACCCCAGGTTTGAGTTCACACTGGAGGTGGACGAGTGCGGACCGACCCTCAGCCGTTGGGGGTGGTGCACATCGTCTCTTTCTTCCGGAAGAGAAGGAGAGCATCGTGGCTTATCGACCCATGTCTTTGTGTTCCATGCTGGCGGCGACCGCGTTTAGCAGCGCGGCGTTTGCTGGCGGTGCCTGTGAAACTGCTACTAATGACTGCGCGACCTCGAGCGGTCTCCCCGGCTGCTGCAACTCTGATTGCTGCACCGCGGTGTGCGCGTTCGACGCATTCTGCTGCTCGTTCGCGTGGGACACCATCTGCGTTGGCGAAGCGCTGAGCACCTGCGAATCGACCGCGTGCGACGCTGGCTGCCCGGGCCTCTGCCTCGGCGACCTCGCTGAGCCGTTCGGAATCGTTGACGGTGCTGACCTCGGCGTCCTCCTCGGCGCCTGGGGCACCGACGACGGTTGCGCTGACTTCGACGGTTCGGGTTCCGTCGACGGTGCCGACCTCGGCACCCTCCTCGGTGGCTGGGGCGAGTGCCCGCCGCCGCCGAGCCCCTGCGAAAGCGCTGATCACGACTGCTGCACGGCCGGTTCGGTCGGCTGCACTGATACGGCGTGCTGCGAAATCGTCTGCGCTGCTGACGCTTTCTGCTGCTCGACGTCGTGGGACACCCTCTGCATCGGCGAAGCCGAGAGCCTCTGCGGTCTCGACTGCGGCGGTGGCGCTTGCCCGCCCAGCGATCACGACTGCTTCACGACGGGCGGCCCCGGCTGCACCGATACGGAATGCTGCTCGACCGTCTGCGGCGCTGACTCGTTCTGCTGCTCGGTCGCGTGGGACACCATCTGCGTCGGCGAGGCGTTCAGCCTCTGCGGCGCTCCCGAGTGCCCCTTCACCTGCACCGGTACGAGCGAAGGCGAGCCCTGCGGCTCCGACACCAACGGCGGCTGCAACAGCCCCGGTGGCACCAGCTCGTGCTGCACCGCTAACGGCGGTCTCGGCTGCGACGATCCGGCCTGCCAGGACGCGGTCTGCTCGTTCGACGCGTTCTGCTGCTCGACCGCGTGGGACGTGATCTGCGCCGGCGAAGCGGTCTCCCTCTGCGGCGACCTCTGCTCGGGCGGCCCGCAGTTCGGTTCGATCTCGTGCGGCGAGACCATCTGCGGCACCGCGTGGGCTGACGCCAGCACTCGCGATACCGACTGGTACATCATCAATGTCCCGACCGCGACCAGCATCACGCTGACGGTGTCGAGCCAGCTCCCGATGGTGTTCGGTCTCATCAACTCGATCGACTGCCAGACGGCCACCGCGATCAATCCGTTCGGCACGACCTCGTTCTGTGGTACGTCGTCGATCGAGATCTGCCTCGCGGCCGGTGAGAACTGGCTCTTCGCTGCTCCGAACGGCTTCAGCGGCTTCCCCTGCGGCGCCAACAACGATTACTCGATGACCGTCGAATGCGGCGGCGAGTGCGTTCCCCCGGCCTGCGGCGAAGGCGCCGACCACGACTGCTTCACCTCGGGCACTCCGTTCTGCACGGACGCGGCCTGCTGCGAAACGGTCTGCGCGGTCGATCCGTTCTGCTGCTCGACGGCTTGGGACGGCATCTGCGTCGGCGAAGCTCAGTCCTTCTGCGTCTCGTGCGACCTCGTCTGCACGGGCACCGACGAAGGCGAGCCCTGCGGCGATGACACCAACGGCGGCTGCAACATGCTTGCTCCGCAGTTCGGCGCCATCTCGTGCGGCGAGACCATCTGCGGCACGTTCTGGGCTGACGGCAGCACCCGCGACACCGACTGGTTCCAGTTCGACCTCGCGACCGGCACGGAAATCACCCTCACGGGTGAAGCCGAGTTCGGCTTCGTGGTCGGCATCGTGGCCACCGGTGGTATCCCGGATTGCTCGCTCGCGTCGACCCTCAATCCGTTCGCTGTTGGCGCTTCGTGCACCACGGCTTCGGCCTCGGGTTGCCTCAACGCCGGCACGTGGTGGGCGTTCATCGCTCCGAACGCCTTCGCGGGTCTCCCCTGCGGTTCGGGCAAGAACGACTACAGCCTGACCCTCAATTGCGGTGGCGAGTGCGTCGCTGCGGCTTGCGGCGAGACGGCTGACCACGACTGCTTCACGAGCGGCACGCCGTTCTGCACCGACGAGGCTTGCTGCCAGGCGGTGTGCGCGGTCGATCCGTTCTGCTGCACGAACAGCTGGGACGGCATCTGCGTCGGCGAAGCCGGCCAGATCTGCGGCGGCGGCAGCAATTGCTGCTTCGCCAACGGCGGCCTCGGCTGCGATGACGCGACCTGCCAGGACGCGGTCTGCTCGTTCGACGCGTTCTGCTGCTCGACCGCGTGGGACACGCTCTGCGCGGGCGAAGCTGCTTCGCTCTGCCCGGACCTCTGCGGCGGCTAAGTCGCAGGTGTATGACCTGATCTGACGTCGAGTGTTGTTTTCGACGGCAGTCCGAAATTGAAAACCCCCGCAGCACACTGCTGCGGGGGTTTTCTCTTTTGCCGTTCAGGTGGCAATAGGACGATCGATCAGGGCGTGGTCGCCGGCGCGGCCTCGCTCGCGCGCCATTCGTCGATGATCTTCTTCTTCTTGGCGGGGGCGAGGCTGTTGAACTGGTTCGCGTCGGCAACGGTCGCGAAACCGATGATCACCTCTTCGTACAGCACGGGCGCCGCCTCCGCCGTGAGCGGCTCGCCGGTGAGCGGGCATGTCGTATTCGTGATGCGCTTCTGCGGAAGCACTTGGGCGGCCGCCAGCTTGGCTCGCTGAGGCTTTGCGAGCGTGGTGAATTGCCGCGCGTCCGAGACGGTCGCGCAATACACGGGGAACACGCCGTACCACGCGTTCGGGCTCGAGGTCGAGACGACCTCGCCCGTGATCGGACACAGGATCTCGCCCGTGAGCGGCGCGGGGCTCGTGACGTACGCGCGATTGACCGCGAGCGTCTGCGCCGGCGCTGATGTCGGCGTGGTGGTGCAGGCGGCCGTGAGGGCGCTGGCGAGCGCTACGAACGCGAGTGTCGAGACGCGAGAGACATGCATGAAGACCTCCATGAGAAGGTCAGCAGCATCGACAGATTCACACGTTCGGCAAGCGAACTCGAAAGGCTCTGCAAGGAATTAGCCGCATCCACACGAAGCGCTAACCATTCAGATCAGCGTTGCATGAGCGCATGCAACGATTCCAGTTTTCTCTTCGTGCATGAAGCGTTCAGGCCGCGCTAACGACGCGGCAACGCGGGCATTTGCATGTGTTTGGCGTTCAGCGCTATCGCGCGGCTTTGTTAAGAGGCCTCGCGCCGTGTGTCCGCGTCGCGAGAGCTCACTCGCGAGGTCGTCGCACCCGTACCTTCCGGCCCGCTCATGCCCACGCGACGTTGCGTTGCGGTACGAGCAAGGAGGCCGCATGCACACGCCAGCAATCGCCACCGGTATCAGTCTCGCCGTCGCGCTCGCCATGCCCGCACTTGGGCAGAACACGAGCGACGACGCCATCAAGCAGATCGACGAGCTGCGTCAACAGAACGCCCAGCTCGCCGCGAAGATCGCCAAACTTGAACAGGTTGCGTCGCAGGACGGCGCGTGGCTCACTGACGAGCGCGCCGCACAGATTCGTTCCCTCGTCACGGACGTCCTCGCCGATTCGGACACGCGTGCGAGCCTCCAGGCCGACGGCGTGACCGCCGGCTGGAACAAGGGCTTCTTCCTCGCGAGCCCCGACAACTCCTACCGACTCAACATCAAGGGCCAGATTCAATTCCGTTGGGCGTACAACGATCGCTCGATTCCCGCGGGCCCGCTCGCGACCGGATCGGCGGGCGGCCCTTCGCAGAACTGGGGCTTCGAGAATCGCCGAACGAAGATCACCTTCAGCGGCCACATCATCGATCCGTCGCTGACCTATGAGGTCAAGCCGGTGTTCAATCGGCAGTCGATCACGGTCTCCTCGACGTTGCCGGCGGGCTCGAGCGTTTCGCTCGGCAACAGCGACGTGAACGCTTCGATCGAGGACATCTGGATTCAGAAGGCGTTCGACGGCGGCCTCGCGGTGCGCGCCGGCCAATTCAAGGCGCCGTTCCTTCGCGAAGAGCTCGTCTCGAGTAGCGCGCAGCTCGCGGTCGAGCGCTCGCTCGTCAACGACGTCTTCTCGACGAAGTTCAGCCAAGGCGTGCAGCTCGAGTGGGAGCAGGAGATGTTCCGCCTCCAGGGCTTCTACGGCGACGGTCTCCGTGCGAACCGCGTGAACCCCGTGACGAACGCCGGCCTCGCGGGCAACTACGGCGGCGCGTACAACACCGACTACGTCACGAACCGCACCAACTATGCGTTCGCCGGTCGCGCCGAACTCAAGCTCGCGGGCAACTGGCGCCAGTTCCGTGATCTCACCAGCTATCGAGGCGAGGACTTCGGCGTCATGCTCGGCGTCGGCGGCATGGCGCAGAGCCTGCGTCCGACTCCGACCACCGCGCTCGCGGCGAAGAACATGTGGGGCGTGACCGCCGACATCACCGTCGACTTCGGCGGCGCGAACATCTTCGCCTACGGCGTCTACCGAAACGTCGACCTCGCCGGCTCGCCCGCGGTGCGCGGCGGCGGGACCGACAGCACGATGAACCAATGGGGCGCCGTGGTGCAGGGCGGCTTCTTCGTGCTCGACTCGCTTGAACTCTACGGCCGCCTCGAACTCGGCGATCTCGACACCGACCAGTACCGAACCACCGCCAACTCGCTTCAGGCGGATCTCGAGTCGAACAGCATCGTCACCATCGGCACGAACTTCTATCCGTTCGGCTCGTCGAACAAGGACCTGAAGCTCACGACCGACTTCGGCTATGCGTTCGACGCGATCGGCGACTTCGCCTCGGGCGGCGCCGACTGGGCGAGCGACGCGACTCCTGCGAACGGCGCGACCGAAGACGGCCAGTTCGTGATCCGTTCGCAGATCCAGCTTCTCTTCTGACGCGCTCTCCACCCGGCACGTCGACAGCGACCTCCATCCCACGTTTGTCACGAGACCCTTCGGCGATTCGCCGGAGGGTTTCTTTATGCCAAGCGGAAGCGGAGCAGCCGAAGCGCGTTGAGGACGACCACGACCGTGCTTCCCTCATGCATCACGACCGCGATCGTCATGGGCACGGCGCCGAGGCTCGCGAGGATGATGAGGATGACGACGACGCCCATCGCGATCGTGATGTTCTCGAGGATGATGCGGCGCGTCGCACGGCTGAGGCCGATCGCGAACGGTAGCTTGCGAAGATCGTCGTTCATGAGCGCGACGTCGGCCGCCTCGAGCGCGACGTCCGTGCCTCCCGCACCCATCGCGATCCCGACCGACGCGCTCGCCAACGCCGGCGCGTCGTTCACGCCGTCGCCGACCATCGCGATCGCGCCGAGCTTCCGCTCGAGCTCGCGCACGTGTTCGATCTTCTGCTCGGGCAGAAGCTCCGACTCGATCCGATCGACGCCCACCTCGTTGCCGATCGCCTCGGCGACGCGGCGATGGTCGCCCGTCAGCATGATCACGTGGCGGACCCCGAGCGTTCGGAGCCGCGCGAACGCTTCGCGCGCCTCGGGGCGCGGGCGATCGAGAAGGCCGAGCACGCCCAAGACCTTCGACGCCGACCCGACCACGACGATTGTGCGCGCGTTCGACTCGAGCTCCTCGATCGCGGCGAGAGCGGTCCCGTCGAGCGCCGGCGGACCTGAGCCGTCGAATTGCCGCGCGCTGCCGACGTAATAGCGCTCGCCGTCGATGACCGCGCTCATGCCCTTTCCCTGTTGCTGCTCGGGCACGCTTGAGGTCGGAATCGCGACGCCCCGCTCGGTCGCCGCGCGCACCACGGCCTTCGCGAGGGGATGCGTCGAGATCGACTCCACGCCGGCTGCAACGCGGAGAAGTTCGCGCTCGTCGCTGCCAAAGGGCAGGATGTCGGTGACGGTGGGCTTGCCGCTCGTGATCGTTCCGGTCTTGTCCATCGCGACCGCGACGACCGTCCCGAGTCGCTCGAGGTACACGCCACCCTTGATGAGCACGCCTTGTCGCGCCGCGCGGGCCACGCCCGCGAGGATGGCGGCCGGCGTCGAGAGTCCGAGCGCGCAGGGCGACGCGCCCACGAGGAGCGTCATCGCGCGGAGAAACGCGTCGTGACCAGAGAGCCAGCCGAAGTACGGCGGGAGCACCGCGACGAGGATCGTCACAAGGACGATCACCGGCACGTACACGCGCGTGAAGCGCTCCGCCATCCGATGCGTCGGCGCCTTGCTCGTCTCCGCTTCGGCGACGAGCCGCACCATGCGAGCCATCGTCGACTCGGACGCCAGCTTCCGCACGTCGACGACGATGCCTCCGTCGCCGTTGAGCGTGCCGGCGAACACGTCGTCGCCCTTCGCTTTCGGCACGGGCGCGCTCTCGCCGGTGATCGGGCTCTGGTCCACGTCCGAGGCCCCTTCGATCACCACGCCGTCGGCCGGAAAACGCTCGCCCGGTCGGACCACCACGAGGTCGCCGACGACAAGCTCCTCGACCGGAACCTCGCTGTCGGAGCCGTCACGGCGGCGCCGCGCGGTGCGCGGCGCGATCTTGCCGAGCGCCGCGATCGCGCCGCGGGCTTGCCCCATGGCGTGATTCTCGAGCGCGTGGCCGGTGGCGAAGAGGACGAGCAGAAGACCGCCCTCTTCCAGCTCGCCGACGATCGCCGCGCCGATCGCGGCGACGATCATGAGGAAGTCGATGTCGAGCCGAAGCGCGACGAGCTGCCGAAGGCCCGTGATGAGCGGCTCGAGCCCCGCAATGACGAGGCACACGAGGTAGGCGCTGAACCACACCGGGGTCGGCGCGCCGGCCTTCTCCGCGATGAAGCCCGCCGCGAGCGCGAGCGCGCTGAAGAGCGGAACGGCGAACTCTCTCAGGAGCGAGCGTTTCTCTTCGGGTTGTTCGTGCTGATGGCTCACGCTCGCCGCCGCGGACATGATCAGATCGTACGGGATGCCCGCGAGCTCGCGCGCGTGTGCGTCAGCCCCACCACCGGCGCAACCACAGACCGACATTCAGGATTGGCCACGCGACGCGCCAGTTCGCGGCGACATCGCCGCGCAGCATCGCGAAGACGGCGGGGGAGAATGCAAGACGTGCAGCCGTACTCGACTCCACGATCGGAACGGCCGAGTGCAGCCATCGATCGAATGGGAGCGGGAAGCTCGCCTTCGGGCGCGCGATGACCTCGGGCGCGACCACGTCGGCAAAGGCGCTTCGCAGGGCACGCTTCGTGCGCGGAAGCGTGGCGATGGCCAAGCCGCCGGCGCGATCGTCGCCGCGCGCGGTGTCGTTCGCGAGGAGGTACGCCATCGGAATGCGCGCGGCGACTTCGGCCACGCGGATGTCGGCGAACGGCGTTCGGCCCTCGACCGACGCGAGCATCGTGGCGGTGTTGAGGCGGTTGAGGAGCGTGGGCAGGTTCAGTCGCCGTTGCACCGAGAGATGCGTGCGAAGCGACCGCGGATCGCCCTCGGCAAGGAAGACGCTTCGCAGGTGATCGAGCGTGAGATGCGCGTCTTCGTTCGCGACCGAGATCGCCGGCGCGAAGACCTCGCTCAAGAGCGATCGCGGCACCCACGAGAAGGTGTCGGCGTGCCACTCCTCGACGCGGCCGGAGGCCCCCGACGAGATCCATCGTTCCGCCTCGACGAGCGGTTGCTCGTAGCCGGCGAAGAGTTCGTCGGCGCCTTCGCCCGAGAGGACCACGTTCGTGTGCGGGCGAATCGCCTCCGCCACGGCGTGGATCGCGACCTCGTTCGGCGTGCTGAGGGGAACGCCGAGTCGATTGATCATCCAGGGCCAGTGCGACGCGAAGCGCGCCTCGTCGATCACGACCTCGAGATGGTCCGTGCCGATCGATTCCGCGGCGCGGCGCGCGAAGTCGAGGTCGGAGTTCGCCGAGCCGTCGCGGGCGCCGGTGCAGAAGGAGCGGAGATTCGGAGTCGAACGGGCCGCAAGGGAGGTGACGATGACGCTGTCGATGCCGCCGGACAGGAGCGTCGCCGGCGTCATGTCGGCGACGAGATGCGCCTCGACCGAGTCGATGAGGGCCTCACGCGTCGCGGCGATGGCGTCTTCCACGTTGCAGGCGCTCTCCGACGGGGCCCGCCACCACGCGCGATACTCGATGGGCGCCTCGGCATCGCCGACGCGAATCCGCGCGAGGCATCCCGGTTCGACGCAGTAGACGTCGCGGAAGAGCGTGCGCACGCCCACGGTCGGGCGGAGCGTCACGACGTAGTTGCTGACCGACTCCCAATCGGGCTCCGGCGAGAGCCGCGGGTGGGCGAGGATCGCGGAGGGCTCGCTTGCGACGATGACTTCCTCGCAGCCCGCGCCGCGGACCCGGCCGAAGTAGATCGGCACGACGCCGAGGGCGTCGCGTGCGACGAGCACCTCGCCGCGCTCGGGGAAGTACGCGACGCAGGCGAACATGCCGCGCACGCGCGACAACGCCCGCTCGCCCCACATCGCGAGCGCAAGGCCGAAGAGCTCGGTGTCGGTCGAGGTGCGCGGCTCGACTCCCTCGCGGCGAAGGTCCGCCCGGAGTTTCTTCAGGTCATAGAGCTCGCCGTTGAACGCCAACACCATGGGTTCGCGGGCACGGGCCCGATCGAGGACAAGCGGCTGCGCGTTCGCGTCGCGCGACTGCACCGCGAGGCGGTTGTGGCCGACCGTGACCCGTCCATCGCTCCAGATGCCGGTGTCGTCGGGACCGCGATGCGCGATCGCCGCGAGCATGCGACGGGCAAGGGCCGCGTCGACGCTCGTGGGAGCGCTCGAGGTTGAGACTGCGACGACGATCCCGCACATGCTCGGTACGTCGGCATACCGGACGTGCTCGATGAAGCAAGAGGCGCACGAGCGAGAAAATTCCTTCAGGGGTTGCTCTCGGGCACCCGCAACCCGACGATGGCCGCATGACGGCAGGTCCGTGGCGTCGAGCTCACATCACCGCGATCGCCGTGGCGGCCGTCTCCCTCTGGGCCTTCGGAAACGTGGAGCAGACGGCAATTCCTGCCGCCCCGCGGCCGGACGTCGACGTGGCTTCGGTCATCGATCGCTACTGCCTCGACTGCCACTCGGAGACCCGGCCGAAGGCAGGATTCTCGCTGGAAGGGGCGCGAGACCCCGTACGGGATCTCGATCCCGCGAAGCTGCGGATCCTCCGCGACCGGTTCCGGCGGCACGACATGCCCCCGGAGGGGGAGCCAGGCCCCAGCAACGCGGAGTACGCGGCCGTCGTCGCGGCGCTCGATCGTGAGCTCGATCGTCGGGCCGAGGCCGCGCCCCCTGGGCGCACCACGTTGCGGCGGCTCAATCGCGTCGAATTCCGCAACTCGGTGCGGGCGCTCACGGGCGTCGACGTCGCGGTCGCCTCCGCGTTGCCGGCCGACGACGTGGGCGAAGGCTTCGACCACATCGGCGACGTCCTCTCGATGTCGCCGGTGCTGCTCGAGAAGTATTTCGACATCGCCGAGCGCACCGCGTTGCAGGCGTGGCCCGATCGCGTCGAGCGCACCGTGATCACGCGTGCGGCCTCCGAGCTCGAGGTGCAGGGCGGCGGGCGCGTGACCGACCGCCTGGCGCTCGTCTGGTCGGCCGGTGCCGCGGTGGCGACGTTCGACGTGCCGCGCGCGGGGCGCTATCGGCTGCGCGTCGACCTCGGTGGCGATCAGGCGGGCGGCGAGCCCGTCAAGGTCGCGTTCGTCGTCGGCAAGAAGCGCGTGGCGCACTTCGACATTCCCGAGCGACGCCAGGAGCCAGGCGCACGCACGGCCGACGTCGCGCTCGAGGGCGGCACGCAGCGCGTGGGGGTCGAGTTCCTCAACGACTTCTTCGACGAGAAGCTCCCCGAAGGCAAGCGCGACCGCAATCTCGTCGTTGCAGCCATGACGCTCGATGGCCCGATCGACACCGCGGCGCCCACACGTGAGCTGCGCGCGCTCGCCGGCGACGATCCCGCGATCGACGCGTTCGTCGACGCGCTCCTGCCCCGCGCCTTCCGTCGTCCCGTGACGGACGAGGAGCGCGCCGAGTTCGCCGCCACGGTGGCGGCCGCCGTCGGGCCCGAAGCCGGAAGCGGTGCGCGGGTGCGGGCGGCGATCACGGCGGCGCTCGTCGATCCGCGCTTTCTTTTCCGCGTCGAGCGCGATCCCGAGCCCGGCAACGCGGAGCGGGCGCTCTCGCCGCACGAGCTCGCGACGCGTCTCTCCTACGCCTGCTGGTCGTCGTCGCCCGATGCCGAGCTTCTGGCCGCCGCCGGCCGTGGGGAGCTCGGCGACGACGCGTCGCTCGCGCGCGAGCTGCAACGCCTCCTCGACGATCCTCGCTCGATCGCCTTGGCGGAGCACTTCGGCCAGCAGTGGCTTCTCGTGCGCGCCATCGAAGGGAAGGAGCTCGATCCGGGGCAATTCCCCGGCGCGACGCCCGCGCTTCTCGGTGACATGAAGGCGGAGACGACGCTCTTCCTCGATCGCATGCTGCGCGAGAATCGTCCGCTGCGCGAGCTCCTCACCGCCGACTGGACCTATCTGAACCGACGGCTCGCCGAGCACTACGGGATCGACGGCGTCGACGGCGATTGGCTACGCCCCGTGCACGTGGGCGATGCGCGCGTGCCCGGCCTCCTCGGCCACGGCAGCGTCGCGGTGGCGACGAGCAACCCGACCCGCACGAGCCCCGTGAAGCGAGGGAAGTGGGTCCTCGAGGCGCTTCTCGACGCGCCGCCGCCGCCACCGCCGCCGGGCGTGCCCGCGCTCGCCGAACGCGAGGCGCGCGGCACCGGCCGCTCGATGCGCGAGATGCTCGCCGCGCATCGCGCGGACCCGGGATGCGCGTCGTGCCACGTGCGCATGGACGGCCTCGGTCTCGTCCTCGAGACGATCGACCCCGTCGGGCGCGAGCGCGCGACGATCGACGGCGCCGCCATCGACGCGAAGGCGACGCTGCCGGGAATCGGCACGATCGACGGGCCGCGGGCGCTCGCGGCCGCGCTCAGCAACGACCCCGACGTGGTGCGTTCGATCGTCCGTCACATGTACGTGTATCTGCTCGGTCGCGCGATGACGACCGACGACGAACCGATCGTCGACCGCATCGCCCGCTCGCTCTCGCTCGACGCGACGTTTCGCGACGTGATTCGCTCGATCGTTCTCTCGCGGCCCTTCCGCCATCGGGCCGCGGCGAAGGAGGCCGCATGAGTCATTCCATCTCTCGCCGGACGCTGTTGCGCGGCGCCGGCTGCGCCCTGGCCGTCCCGTTCCTCGAGTCGATGATGCCGCGCGCCTACTCCGCGTTGCAGGCGAGCGCTGCGGCGCCGGCGCGGCGCACTGTCTTCGTCTTCTTCCCGAACGGGGTGAATCGCGGCCAATGGTTCCCGAAGGAGCCGGGGCCGCTCTCCGCGTTGCCGCCGAGCCTCGCGCCGCTCGAGCCGTATCGCGCGCGCCTCTCGCTGATCGGCGGCCTCGCGCACGCGAACGCCGAGGCGCAAGGCGACGGGCCGGGCGATCACGCGCGCTCGGCCGCGTGCTTCCTCACCGGCGCGCATCCGCGCAAGACCGCCGGCGCGGACATCAACGCGGGCGTCTCGATCGATCAGGTCATCGCCGAGCGGATCAGTGGCCGAACCAAGTTCGACTCGCTCGAGTTGGGCCTCGAGCCGGGAATGACGGCCGGCAACTGCGACTCGGGCTACTCGTGTGCGTACTCCGCGAACATCTCGTGGAAGTCGCCGCGCACGCCGATGACGAAGGAGCACGATCCGCGCATCCTCTTCGAGCGGATGTTCAGCGTCGGCCCCGAGGGCGAGTCGGAGAAGGCGCGGGCCGCGCGGCTCGCGGCGCGGCGCAGCATTCTCGACGGCGTGCGCGACGAGGCCTCGCGCCTGCGGGGAACGCTCGGCGGCCGCGATCGGCAGAAGCTCGACGAGTATCTCGACGGCGTGCGCAGCGCGGAGCGGCGCATCGAGATGGCGGAGGCGAGCGCGACAGACACCGGCGCCGACGCGTTGCCGCCGCGCCCCGCGGGCGTGCCGAACGACTGGCCCTCGCACGCGAAGCTGATGAACGACTTGCTCGTCCTCTCGCTCCGTCTCGACCTCACGCGCGTCGCGACGTTTATGCTCGGCAACGAGGGGAGCAATCGTCCGTACCCGTCGATCGACGTGCGCGAAGGGCATCACGACATCAGCCACCACGATCGCGACGAACGGAAGCTCGAGAAGTTCGCGGCGATCAATCGCCATCACGCGGAGCAGTTCGCCGATCTCCTCGCGAAGCTCGACGCGGCGAAGGACCAGGACGGCGTCTCGCTCCTCGACTCGACGTTGCTCGTCTATGGCGGCGCCATCGGCGACGGCAACGCGCACGACCACCGCAATCTCCCGGTCATCCTCGCGGGCGGGACGCGCGACGACCGTCTGACGGGCGGGCACGGCGAGTATCGCCGCTTCGATCGCGAGCGGCCGATGTGCGACCTCTACCTCTCGCTCGCGCAGCGAATGGGCGTCACGCTCGATCGATTCGGTGACAGCACCGCGCCGCTGTGATATCTCAGCCGACGATGACCGACCGACCAAAGAAGAAGTCGTACTTCGCGCCCCGCGACCCGAAGGTTCCTCGGCCGAAGCCGGGGAGCGCGAAGGCGCCCCGGCCGTCGGAGCGACCGAAGCTCGGCATCTTCACGACCACGCTTTGGGAGTACCCGAGCCAGCACTACACGAGCGAGCGCCCGCTGACGCCCGAAGAGGTGGCCGAGGGCCGCACTCGTTTCATGCAGGGCGACAAGAACTACACCGGCGCCACGCCGTCGTGGGTGATCTGGCAGCTGCTCAAGCGATACACGAAGGAAGGCGATGTCGTCATCGACCCGATGTGCGGCTCGGGCACCACGCTCGACGTGGCGCGCGACCTCCATCGCAAGGGTCTTGGCTTCGATCTCGCGCCCTCGCGCCCCGACATTCGCCAAGCCGACGCGCGCTCGCTGCCGGTGCCGAGCGCGAGCGTCGACTTCGCGTTCATCGATCCGCCGTACTCGACGCACGTCGACTACTCCGACGATCCGCGTTGCATCGGTCGCCTGGACGCCGGCGGCGATGACGGCGGTGAGGCCTACTACGACGCGATGACGCGCGTGCTGCACGAACTCCATCGCGTGCTGAAGCCGGGCGGCTACCTCGGCCTCTACGTGAGCGACTCCTGGCGCAAGCGGCGCGGCGGCGCCGCCGGCGAAGGCACGTTCATGGCGATCGGCTTCGAGCTCTTCGCGATTCTTCGGCGCGGCTTCGTGCCCGTCGACATCATCGCGGTCGTGCGCCACAACCAGAAGCTCGGCTACGGCAACTGGCACAAGGCCGCGGAGGAGAACAACTTCTTCCTCCGCGGCTTCAACTACCTCATCATCGTGCGAAAGCCCGGCGAGAAACGAAACGAGCGGTGACTCCCGTCGTCCGGGAGCCACCGCTCGAATTGCTGCAACGTGGAGTTGTCGCTTACTTCGCCGGGTTCTTGATCGGCACGAGCGTCATCGGATCGCGAAGCGGGATCTGCGTCGCGTTGCCGTCGAAGAAGTTCTTCATGCTCGCCCGCTCGTTGCCCTCGTAGATCGGTGTCCAGTCGCCGACGACGAGGATCGCCATCTGCGAGGGGTCGAGGTACTTCTGCGCGACGCGCTGGATGTCTTCCGGCGAGACCGAGTTGATCTTCTCGCGGAAGGTCGTCCAGTAGCCGTCAGGGCGCTTCGTCCACTCGTCCGAGACGAAGAGGCGGAGCATCGAATCCTTGCTCGAGAAGTTCTGCGGGAACGTCTCGACGAACGACGCCTTCGCGGTCGCGAGCTCCTCGCTCGACACCGGCTCGCGACGGATGCGGTTGAACTCGTCGTCGATCAGCTTGATCGCGAGCGCCACGGTGGGGCTCTTGCTCTGGAATCCCGCGCGGAAGTCGCCGGGGTACCACACGTTCGGATCGAAGCGCGAGTTCGCGCTGTACGCGAGGCCCTCGTTCGAACGAACGCTCTGCATGATGCGGCTCGTGAAGCCGCCGCCGCCGAGGATGTCGTTCAGGACGAGCATCGGGAAGAAGTCGGGATCGTCGCGCTTGATCGAGCGCATGCCGATCACGACCTTGCCCTGCGGGATGTCCTTCTGCACGTAGTAGACGCCCGGCTTCATCGTGGCCGTCGGCGCGGGCGGATCGGGGATCGGTTCGCCCTTCGTCCAGCCGGCGAACGCGTTCTCGAGCCGCGCGATCATCTGCGCCTTGTCGAAGTCGCCGCTGACGGAAACGATGAGATTCGCGGGATGGAAGATGCGAGCGTGCTGCGCCCGCATCCGCTCCGGCGTGATCTCCTGAAGCGACATCGCGGTGATGTCGCGCGATTCGAAGTGGTCCTCGCCGTAGAGCAGGTTGGCCCACTCGCGGCCGAGGATGCCGTCGGCGTTGTCGTTCCGCTGCTTCATGCCTTCGACCGCCTCGCCCTTGAGGACGTCAAGGCGCGCCTGGTCGAAGCCAGGGTTCCGGACGATGTCCATGAAGAGGCGGAAGCTCTCGTCGAGGTTCGACTTGAGGCAGTTCATCGACGCCGACACCGACGTGTCGGACGCCGCGACGCTGATGCGCGTCGCGAGGAAGTCGAGCTGTTCGTCGAGTTCCGCCGGCTTCAGCGTGGCCGTGCCGCCGCTGCGCATCAGGGACGCCATCATGCCGGTGAGGCCGGTGGTGGCGGCGTCATCGAGATAGGAGCCGCCCTTGAACGTGAACGAGATGGTGACGAGCGGAAACTCAGCGCTCGGCGCCATGTAGACGGGCGTGCCGTCCTTCAGGACGAAGCGATAGTCGCTCGCCTTCGGCGGTTCGAACGTGAGCGGAGCGAAGACGAGATTCTCGGGGCGGGGCGGAATGTCAGCGATGGCCGACGTCGCGCCGATGCCGACGAGAAGCGTTGAAAGAATGGTCGCAGTTCGAGTCATGAGTGGTGTTCTCTTCTGTGGTTCGTTCGGTCGGCGCGATCACTTCTTCTCGAGCTGCTCGAGACGTGCGGCCATCTTCTTGCGCATGAATTCAAAGGCGGCCTTCATGGGCTCGGGCACGCTTTCGCCTTGCGAGTCCATCTGGGCGAGCGCGGCGCGAATCTTGTCCGCGTCCTGCTCTTGGGCGAGGCGCTTCACCATGTCGCGGATTCCGGCCTGCATTTGCGGCGGGAGCTTCGCGATCTCGGCATCGTCCGGTCCGGCGTCCGCGGTCGTGGCCGACGCCGCCTTGCGGACGTAGGTCGCGACGGCGCGGTTGTTCTTCGTGAGATACGTGCGTGCGACGCGCTGAATGTCCTCGGCGGTGACGGCGTCGAGCTTCGCGGCCTGCTCGTTGATCTCTTGCCACGTGCCCATCGCTTCGGCAACGGCGAGCTGCACCATCAGGAACATGTTGTTCTGAAGCCGTCGATACTGGTTCGCGGCGTTCTGATTCTTGACCTTCTGCAGCTCCTGCGCCGAGACGAGCTCGTCCTGGAGCCGCTTCACTTCCGCGTCGATCGCCGCCTCGAGCTGCGCGGGCGTGGCGGTGCCCTTCGTCTCCGCGCCGATCGAGAAGGCGCCGGCGTACTTGCGCGTCTCCGATTGCGCGCCGGCGTTCGACGCGATCTCGGTGCCTTCGATCATCGTCTTGTAGAGACGTCCGGTGCGGCCGTTCAGGATGCTCGCGAGGATCTCGAGGGCGTAGCTGTCCTTGTGCCGGAAGGGCACGGTGTGCCAACGGATCTCGACGGACGGCTGCGCCTCGACTTCCGCGTTCATGCGCATCTCGGCGACCGGCTTGTGCTCAAGCGTGACCACCGGCGGCGGCGCTTCGCGGCCGGGCTTCAGGCGATTGAAATAGCTCTGGATGACCGGCTTGATCTCGCTCGGGTTGAAGTCGCCGACGACGAAGCCCACGAGATTGTTCGGGCGGTAATAGAGATCCCAGTAGCGCTCGGCCTCTTCGATCGTGTAGCTGTTCAAGTCGCTCGGCCAGCCGATGACCGGCCACGAGTAGCCGCTCGAGATCCAGAACATCGATTCGAACTGCTCGTCGAAGATGCCCGTCGGCGTGCTCTCGGTGCGCAGGCGGCGCTCTTCGTGCACGACGTCGCGCTCCGAGAAGAACTCGCGGAACACGCTGTCGTTGAGGCGATCGGACTCCATCCACGCCCACAGCTCGAACTTGTTCGACGGGATCGTGATGAAGAAGAACGTGAGGTCGTAGCTCGTGAAGGCGTTCATGCCCGAGCCGCCGGCCTTGGTGTAGACCTGGTCGAACTCGTCCTTCACGATCGACGTGTTCGCCGCCGCTTCCTGTTGCAGGCGCTCGATGTTCGCGCGGATCTGCTCGGTCTTCGCGGCGTCGGCTTCCTTCGCGAGTTCGGCCTTCAGGCGGGCGAGTTCGTCGCCGTACGCCTTGCCTTGCTGCGCGTCCATCGACGCCTTCAGCTTCGCGCGGAGCTCCTTGAGCTTCGGCGTGTCGTTCGCGGGGTTCCACGGATCGTCGATCTCGCCCCGGAAGTAGCGGGCGTACTGCTCGCTCCAGGTGAGCTGATTGATCTCGTCGCGAAGGAGCTTCTGCTCTTCGCGGTACTCGGCATCGCGCTTCGGGTCGCGGGTGCCGATCGTGTTCGTTCCCTTGAACATCATGTGTTCAAAGAAGTGGCTGATGCCGGTGATGCCGGGGCGTTCGTTGACGCTTCCGACCTTCGCGAGCCAGCCGGCGGAGATCGTGTTGGGCTGGTCGTGGCGCGGGACGAGGATGAACTTCATCCCGTTGTCGAGGACAAAGGTCTCAGCTTCGACCTTCTGAGCCTGCGCGGGGGCAACGACGGCGATCGCCACGGCTGTGGCGGCTAGAAGACGCATGCAACTCTCCGGAGTGATGAGGCGGCTTCCCCAGCGGTCGGGGAAGGGCAGGACGGGGTCGCAGTTATACCGGACGGGTTGCGTCGGGACGCAGCCCCGCGGTCGTCGTCGTATGGGCCGATATGCCCGCACGCTTCGCGGCGCAATCGAGCAGTTCTCGTCCGACCACGTCCGAATTCGGGGCTAGATTGGATCGTCGTCGTCCGCGTCGCCCCTCCTGTCGGAGCGTTCATGCGTTTGTGCCGCTGTTCTCGCCCGATTTTCGCCTCCGATCGCCAACTTCCTCCGACACAGCCCTGCGGTGAGAACACTGCGGCCCGCACTCGCATGCGCCCCTCGCGAGGCGGCGGACTCGCGCCCCTTGCGTCGCTTGTCGCGGCCGCGACGTCGTCGCTCGCCGCGGCGCAGGTTCGCATCGCGAACTACAACGTCGCGCAGCTGAAGGGCGACACCGGCGCGCTTGCCGACGTCATCGCGGCGATGGCCACGGACGACAAGCCCGGATTCGCGGTCGCGCCGCACATCCTCGTGTTTCAGGAGGTTCGCGCGGCCGACATCGCGGCGCTCGACGCCACCGTGAACGGCGCGATCCCTGGCGTGTCCTACGTGCGCGCGACCTACACGACGACGCCCACCGAAGACGGCGCCGGCGGCGCGCAGGCGCTCTTCTATCGCGCGGACACCGTGACCGAGATCGTCGGCGGCCATAAGGATCTCGCGACCGGCGCGAGCCGAAAGTCGGATCGCTGGCAGTTGCAGCTCGTCGGCTACTCGAGCAACGCCGCGAAGTTCTACATCTACGCGAGTCATCTCAAGGCGAGCATGGGCTCCGCGAACGAAGCCGAGCGACTCGCCGGCGCGCAGGTGATCCGCGACGACGCCGACGCGCTCCCCGAAGGCACGCACATCCTCTACTGCGGCGACTTCAACCTCTACTCGAACACCGAGCCCGCGTACCTCGAGTACCTCTCCGCGGGCGCGGGGCAAGCGTTCGATCCGCTCGGCACGGGTTCGTGGTCGGGCGCGGGCAACGCGATCAAGCACACGCAGTCGCCGCGCAACATCGTGGCCGACGGTCTCGTCGGCGGCGGCATGGACGATCGCTTCGACTTCCAGCTCTCGACCGCCGAGATGCAGGACGGCAACGGTCTCTCGATCATTTTCGGCGCATATCGCTCGTTCGGCAACGACGGTCAGCACTTCGACACCGACATCAACAACGGCAACAACTCGTACTGGCCCGACGACATCGCGGGCTCGAACGCGCTGGCCGACGCGCTCTTCGCCGCGACCGACCACATCCCCGTGATCTGCGACTACCAGGTTCCCGCGGTGATGAACGCGACGATCCCGCCGTCCTTCGGCAAGATCATTCGCTTCACGCCCTACAGCGTCCCCGTGTCGGTGATGAATATCGCCGCCGGCGCGCCGCTCGGCATCGACTCGCTCGACGTGCAAGTCGTCGGCACGGGCGCGCTCGGCGGCAACGTGCAGACGGCGGCGCCGCTCGCCCCCAACGCGGCGACGGTGTTGCTTCCCCTGTCGACGAGCGTGGTGGGCCCGGTCTCGGCCGGCGCCACCGTGACCGCGCTGTCGGAAGGCACGCAGGCGCCGTTTCAGATCCTGTCGACGAGCGGCACGGTGGTTCGCCCGTCGAACGCATCGTTCAGCTCCTCGGCGAACGTCGACGTCGCGTCGATCGCGGCCGAAGTCGAAGCCGGCACGATGGGGCTCATCCAAGTGCCGATCTACAACGTGCAGTACGACTCGAACCAGGCGCTTCTCGACATCGACCTCGTGTCGGGCGTGTCGGGCAACTTCTCGATCTCAGGCCCGCTGCCCAAGAATGTCGGCGCGCTCACCAATCTCAACGTTGCATTCGACGCGGTGAGCGCGGCGCCCGGCGTCTACCACGCGTCCCTCACGCTCTTCACGAGCGACGAGGACATTCCCGGCGAGACCGACGGCGAGCTCGTGCTCGACCTTTCGGTCACCGTGACCTCCGACGCGAACCCCGCGGACATCAACGGCGACGGCAACGTCGACGGCGCCGATCTCGGACAGTTACTCGGCGCCTGGTCGACGCCCGGCCCTGGCGACATCAACAACGACGGCATCGTGGACGGTGCCGACCTCGCCATTCTTCTCGGCGAGTGGTCATGATGCGACGACGAATGACCGACATGCCAACCACGCGGACCGTTGCCACGGCGATTCTCATGGCCGGCGCCCTCGCGCCCTCGATGCCGACCTGGGCCGACACGCTCGCGATCACGAGCGTCGACGACAACACGCTCATCGAGGATCCGAACGGTGCGTGGTCGAACGGCGCGGGACTCAACTTCTACGTCGGTCGCGTTGGCACGAACGGCGGCGGCGGCCTGCGCCGCGGCGTCATCAAGTTTGACGTGTCCGCGATCCCCGCAGGCTCGACGATCGAATCGGTGACGCTCAAGCTGCAGTGCACGAAGGCGGGCTCGTCGACGCCGCAGACGATCGCGCTCAAGCGGCTCCTTGCGTCGTTCGGCGAGGGCGCGTCGTCGGCGTTCGGCGGCGGCGGCGCGCCGTCGCAGGCGGGCGACGCCACGTGGATTCATCGCAGCTATCCCAGCGTTCTCTGGTCCACGCCGGGCGGCGAGTTTGTCCCGACGGCGAGCGCGACGAAGAGCGTGGGCGTTCCGGCGTCGTACGTGTGGGCCTCGACGCCCGCGCTCGTCGCCGACGTGCAGGGATGGCTCGACAATCCCGCGGCGAACTTCGGATGGCTCGTCCAAGGCAACGAGACGACGCTCAACTCCGTGAAGCGCTTCGACGCGCACGAGACGACCGGCTCGACGAAGCCGCTCCTCACGATCACCTACGCGCCGCCGCCTCCGCCGATGCCCGAAGACCTCAACGGCGACGACCTCGTCGACGGCGCGGACCTCGGCATCCTTTTAGGCCAGTGGGGCTCGACCGGAAACGCAAACATCGACGGCGTCGGCGTCGTCGATGGTGCGGATCTTGCGTTGTTGCTCGGCGCCTGGACCGGCTGACGCGCGGCGTCAGGCCGATCGGCCGACGCGGGCGTCGAGATAGGCGCGGAGCCGGGCGGCCGCGAGCGAGGTGTCGCCTTGCTGCTGCGCGACCGTGATCGCGTAGTGCGCTTCGGTCACGCGGCCGAGCGCGGTGCGCCAGGCGGCGAGAAGGAAGAGCGAGTCGTTCGCGATCGCGGCCTGCCGCGAGGCGACCTCGGCGCTTGCGACGAGGAGCTGCATGCGCTCCGAGAGCTTCGGTCCGAGGGGCAGCGTCGCGAGGACGCCCACGTCCATCGCCACCGCGTCGCGCATCACGCTCGAGGCGGCGGGGATGTCGTCGAGCATCGCGAGGGACACGCCGTAGCCGGCGAGCGCGCGGGCATTCGCCGCGTTCTGGTCGTGCAGGCGGGCGAAGGACTCCGCGGCGCTACGCGGGAAGCCGTTCGCGAGGAGGTCCCAGGCCTCGGTCTCGGCGGCCGTCATCGCGGCCGGAGCTGCAACGACGACCGTCGGGGGCGGCGCGTAGGTGACCACCGAAGGCGGCGGATCGTTGTCGACGTAGACGATCGTGGGGGCGGGTTCGTACGAGTAGTCGACGATCGCGACGCTCGGCACGACCCATGCCGGCGTGTACGAGTAGACCGGCACGCACCACGTGGGCGTCGAGGTGTAGCAGTAGTTCGTCCACCACGGGCCGCCGCACGGCGCCCAGCAGGGACGGCACCAGTTCCAGCTCGGGGCGCAGCCCACCGAGACGAACGTGCTCCAGCCGTTCCACCACGGATCGCACCAGTTCGAGCAGAGCGGCGTGTTGCACGAGCCGTAGAAGAGGCCGAACGAGAACGAGCCCGAGCCGAAGCCGATGCCGAACGAGAACCCGCTGTTGCAGTTCCAGCTCTGCCAGCACGCGTTCGGGCCCCAGACCGGCGCGCACGACCAGCCCGGGTTCCAGCAGTTGTTGCTGTTGTTGACGTTCGTGATGTAGTTGACGCTGTTGTCGTTGTAGTAGTTGTTGTTGTTATTGATGATCGTGGTGTTGCCGTTGCCCACGATCGGTCCGCCAGCGCCGGTGCCGTTGCGGGGATAGCCGCCGCGCGATGGCGCCAAGTTGACGTTGCCTAACTTCTCGCCGGTGATCGATCCCGCGACCGGTGCGGCGCCCGGGCCGCGCTCATGACGCGTGAAGCCGTTCGGCTGCTTCGCGCCGACTTCGCTCACGAACGGGGTGCGCGTGAGCGGACGTCCGCCGACATTGACGTTCGGCGTCGGGCTCGACGGCGTGGAGATCGCCGGGCGCGACGCAGTGCCGCCCGGCCGCGTGCCGCGCGGAGGCTGCAACGTGGAGGGACCGACGTTCGGGCCGCCCTCGGGGACCGGCGGCAGCGTGCGGCCGCGACCCGACGGCGTGTTCGTGCCAGGCTGGCTGCTCGGCGCCGAGGGGCGCGAAATGCCAGGCCGCGACGATCCCGATCCGCTGGGAGCGCTCGGCGTGCCGACGGACGGGCGCGACGGGCCGGACGGCACCGAGGGGGTCGACGGGCGACTGATCGAGGGAGCGCCGGTCGTCGGACGCGACGGTCCGGCGGGGCGACTCACCGACGGCGGTTCGACCGACGGGCGCGACGGGGTTGCGGGCGTCGAAGGCCGCGACGGAGCCGGCGGCACCGACGGCGTGGACGGGCGGCTTACGGAGGGCGGATTGGTCGAGGGGCGCGTCGGCGCCGACGGACGGCTCACGCTCGGCGGCGTGACCGTGGAGGGGCGATCGGTCGACGGGCGAACCGTGCTCGGGGCGCTTGGCGCGGGCGTCGACGGTCGGCTCGCCGCGGGCGGTGCTGACGGGCGGCTCACGTTCGGCGCTGCGACGGACGGTCGCGAGGGCGCGGACGGTGCCGAGGGGCGGCTGATCGGGGGTGCCGACGGCGTGCGAACCGACGGAGCGGACGGAGCAGAAGGGGACCTCATCGCGGGTGCCGACGGCGAGCCCATGGACGGGCCGCTCGGACGACTCGCAGGCGGCGCCGACGGGCGTCCTCCGCCGCCGATGCCTCCGCCTCCGCCTCCACCGCCACCGATTCCTCCACCACCGCCACGGCCGGCGCCTCCGCCGCCCGAACCACCCCCACCGCCGCGACCGTCAAGTCGAGCGATCGCGTTCTCATGCGAGCCGCCGTCCGCCGTGCCGCCACTCGGCGACCCGCGGTCCGCGAACGATGGCGAGGCAATGAAGAGCGGCGTCGCGAGCGACGGGGAGAGAGCGACCGCGAGCACGCTCGCGAGTGAGTGCGAACGGCGGGGAGAGCGAGTCTTTCGGGCCACAGTGGAACCTCATCGAGGTGGCGGCGTCGGCCGCGCGCAGGCGACCGATTCAGACTCTACGACGCAACCCCTTCGACGCTCATTCCTGCCAGAAGAAAACGAAACGATTGCGATCTTCCTCGCGCGTCGAGCGGCGCATCTCCACGACACGCCGCCGGCGGTGCGTGGACGAGGAGACCTTGCCGTCGCGGCGTCCGATGTGACGTCGCGAAGGATGGTGTCGTCGCGTCGACCGAAGTCGCCTCGACTCAACCGAAGCCGGGGAATTTCGGCGGGTCGATCGGCGGTCCGATCGGCTTCTGGCCGGGGCCCGGGAGAAGGGGAGGCGGCTTGGGCGCTTCGATGGGCTGGCCGGGCGGATTGAGTCCGGGTCCGGGGCCGCCCGGGAGCTTGGGCGGCGCGATCGGCGGACCGATCGGCTTCTGACCAGGTCCCGGACCGCCGGGAAGTTTCGGCGGCTGCACCGGCGGGCCAATCGGCCGTTGGCCAGGGCCTGCAGGCGGAACGGGGGCGCGCGGCGGGTTGATCACCGGGCCAGTCGGATTCTTGCCAGGCCCCTTCGTGGGCGGCGTGGCGCTCGGCGGCCTGATGGGCGCCTTCGGCGATCGCTTCTCCGGGCCGGGCGCGCCGGGAAGCGTGGGAGGCGACAGCTTGCGGTCGTCGGGGGCGACCGGTCGCTTCCGCGGACCTTGCTCGCCGGGCCCGAAGCCGGGAGCGTTGATTGGATCCACCGAGGGTCGGTCCGGGTTGAAGGGCTCCGGCGCCGGCGTCTTGGGATCCGTGGTCTCTTCCGGCGCGCGCTTGGCGGGGAGCGTGCTCGGCGCGGCCGGGCGAGTGGTTTCTGCCGGCTTCGACGGTTCCTTGGTGGGCGGCCGTTGGAGCGGTTCGGTCGTGGGCTTCGTCGGTTCTGACGGCTTCGTCGCCGGTGCGGGGGGCGTCGACGGAGCCTTGACCGGGGGCGGCGCGGGAGCGGGCTTCTTGGGCGCGTCGTCGGCAAATGCCGTGGCCGAGAGCACGCAGGCGACGAGCGATGCCGTGAGAGACCACGCGCGGCCCGAGCACGCAAGGCGGCCGGGGGTGGCGTCGGTCGGTTGGCGGTCGTTCATGCGTCTACTCCCGTCGAAGTGCGGCCGTGGGCAGGGCGGAAGGACCTCGAGAGCGCAGGCTGACGTCAGGCGGATCCCAGTCGGCGCGCTCGAGGCCCTATTCCCGCCACCGTGTCCTTCCCCAATGGGTACGTCATCGGCGTCGGCGACCGGGTCGTTCGGGGCGCAATTCGCGAAAATTCGCCCCGCGTGCCGTTCTAACTCGCACAGGTCCGTCCGAGGAGGCCGCGACAGCCGTGAAGCCTCGATCCCGCCCGAACCTCGGACGGCCCGCGGCGAGCGATGAAATGCGGTGCGCCGAGCTGCAACGCGGAGTGAGGTGGTGTGACGCGGCGCATACCGCTGCACGCGCGGACCGGCAGGTCCTTAGTGAGTACGCCGGTTCAATGGTGACGTCGCGAGCGCGCATTGTTGCCCGCGCATGAACACGGCGCGGCCCGCGAACATCTCCGGGCCGCGCCGAGCACTGTGCTGTCGTACCAGCGTGACGGTCGGTCACTCAGACTTCGACGCGTCGGAGCTCGAGGACTTCGTGCGCTTCGACGTCTCGCGCTTCGACTTCGCGGCGGGCTTGTCGCCGTCGCTCGCGTCCTTCTCCTCGCCCTCCTCGCCTTCCTCGTCGTCCTCGCCCGCACTGGCGGCCGACGCGTTGACGGTCTGCTCCGCGACGGCGCTGAGCTTCTCGTCGGCGGCCTCCTCCTCGTCGAGCGTCTCCTTGAAGATGTCGGCGATTTCATCGAGTCCGAGCGTCTCGGCGAACGTGATCATCGTGCCGTACGCGGAGATCTCGTAATGCTCGACCTTCTGCGCCGCGGCGATCAGTGCCGCGTCGACGGCCGCTTCGGTGCCGTCGTCGCTCTCCTTCATCACTTCGGCGCCTTCTTCGATCAGGCCGAGCATGCCGTGGCACGTCTTGGCGACCGGCTTCATCTCAAGGATGCCGAAGACCCGCTCGAGACGAGTGACGTGGGTCTCGGTCTCCCCGAGGTGATCCTCGAAGGCGCGCCGGAGACTCTCGTCGCTCGCGGCCTTGGCGAGTTTCGGAAGCGCACGGAGGAGCTGCTTCTCTGCGTGGTACGTGTCCTTCACGAGATCCACGAGTACGTCGTGGAGTGATTGCATAGCCATTGGGGGTATCGACCCTTTCTGGACGTTGATGTCCTAGGCCAGAGTCTCCGCACGGCCAGCATCAGCAGCCATCGGGGGAACGCAGGAAATGGCGATGCGCGCACGTGGCGTGGTGCGAAAACTCCTCCACTAGCACGCGACAAAAATAGGGCAAGGACATCAGGGGGCGTGGAATCGATCGTTGATGCAGCGGTATGGCCACCGCCGAAGCGGATGAGGTGCCGTGCGACGGTCGGGCGCACCACGCTCGGTCGCAGAGAGCGGCTCGCGAGCGCAGCGTGTTCAAGCGTTGCAACGTTGAGAGGCGCGAGGAGCAGGCCTCCGCGGATCGAACAGTCGACTTCTCGACGTTGAAGAAGCCGGGCCTCGACAACCACTGGTTCGACTGCCTCGTCGGCGCGACGGTCGCCGCGTCGGTCGAGGGCGTCCAGGTGCCCGGCACCGAGTTCCATGTCGGGCGGAAGCGGCGGAAGTGCCGACACTTCGGGTGTCGAACTTCGACGTCGGAGCAGGCCTCGGAGTAGCCGTGACTGCCATAGCGCGGGTGTCGCATCGACTGACCGCGTCGCGGGTCGAACTGCATCTTCACGGCACGCCATCCACGCGTGGTGCGCCAAACGACCCGTGCGGCCGCGTCGCTCAGAGTCAACCGTCAGGGCGCGAAGCCGCCCGACTCCGAGCGTTTGGCTTGGAGCTTCGTCGAAACGTCGCGAATCGACGGGGCGTGGAGGTCCCGGCTAACAAGGCGCTCATGCCGCCCGCCGTGTTATGCTCAAGTGCGCTGACTTGGCGGCATGCCGACGAGGCGTCGGCCGAGCTTCCATATCGTTAGGCGGACGATGAGAAAGGCGTTCGAAATTTGGGCGGCAACTCGGAGGAATCGGCGGCGCGTGCGCCGACTTGCCGAGACCGTCGTGTGGTGCTCCGAACGCGCGACCCTAGCGGACCCGCAACACTCGGTCCGCACTGAGGTCATTCGGCCGGACTTCGACATTGCCGGACCCGAGGCGGGGTTTCCATCCCGTGACCAAGACTTGCAAGTCAGGCGAGCGCGGATCGTCAATGAGGTTGCGCGACGTCGCTCGCGTGTCCTTGCGGCGCGCAGCCCATCCGCAGCGCCGGATCCGCTCCAGGGCGGAAGGCTTCTGCTCACGTCGCTGGATGCTTCGGACTGGTCTGCGCTGCCCGCCGAGGCTTCGCAGGGGTTCTTTGACGAGCACGATTGTCCAGGCTGGGATACGTGGCTCGACTACTTCGCAGATGGAAATGGTCATTTCCTCTTGCTGAGCTGGGTGCCCCCGCATCTCGTCGACCTAGCTGAGGCAGGCATCCGCATCTGCGCGATGGACAACCTTACATGGGTCGGGTGCGAGATCCTCTCCGCCTAACATTGCGGTGGGGCTGACCCGCGTCGTGTGGGCAGTTACACTGCACGCGAGACGAAACGCCTCGACTGCCCACGCGGCGTGGGCAGCCCAGCTCATAGTTCGCTAGGCGTACCGAAGGAGCCATATGAGCCTGCTAACAGATCTGTTTGTCGCCAAAGAAAGCAGCGCGAGCGGATACGGACCCGATTCGGCGGCTCGCTTTGACCGCGCACAGCTCGGCGGCCTCACTAATCTCGAGTTTGAGACTCTGTGGGCAATCCTGCTGGGTCAGGAATGGGACGTAGAGACGCATGCGTTACGCGAGGTCGTCGCAGGTGACGAATCTTGGATTCATCAGTTTCCCCCGAGCTACGTCGCAAAGCTGCTGACGCTTGGAACCGCCGAAATGACGTCGGCGTCGAAGAAGTGGGCTGCAACCGAGGAGGTCTCAGCAACTCCCGAGGAAATGTCGCCGGTGATTGATGCGCTCGTCCGCCTGGCGCGCTCCGCACATTCGAAGGGTGAGGGGCTCTTCCTTTGGACTTCGCTGTAGGCATCGCAGCGCATGGACAGCCGCCGCGCCCGCATCGAGTCAGGCGAGGCCTTCCGCATCCTCGTCACCGAGGCAGCCGTATGTGCCGTCCGCGTGGCATGAAGGCACTCGAGCGCGGCGACCGCAGCGTCGGCTCCTGGGCGTCGCCCTCGAGCAGTGAGGCGTCACGCCGTAGCGGAACAGCCGGCGTCGAAGTGAGCCCGCACGCAAACAACCCCCGCAACGCCGCAGAAAGGCGGCACAACGACGGAAGCGCAAGCACAGGCAGTCACAGAGAGTTGCGAGCGTCGAGCAACGTCTACAGACGAAGGGGACGCGATGCAGGCAAAAAGGCCGGGGCGGGATTTGAACCCGCGAATCACGGATTTGCAATCCGTTCCCTTAGGCCACTTGGGTACCCGGCCGGGGTGTTGGCATATTGGCAAACCGACCCCATACCGTCAAACGCAACCTGTCCGAATTCCGGGAGTTGGTGCCGTCGGGTCGCT
>JAEUIT010000083.1 GCA_016795035.1 Phycisphaerae bacterium
CCGGGCCGCAATCTCCGCGAGGCTGTCAAGCAGCGGACGCGGAAGGCGGTCACCGGAGCGTGACCATGTGGGTGGCCACCCGCATGGACAGCACAGCACTCCCGCGCCGAACGTCGGCGCGGGAGTGATGTATTGAACAAGGCGCGGAGACGCGGAGAAGGCGCGTAGGCGGAGCGCGCATTGAGCTTCGCTTCCACGCTCGGCTTGCTAAGGCGTCGCGACTCCGCGTGACACCCGTATTCGAGTGATGCGGATTCGCTCAGTGGTTGCAGCGTTGCAACGATTCAGGATTCAGGGTGAACGCACGCCGAGAACCCTCCTCCGCCTCACCCCGCAAGCCGCGCCGGGCGCGACGTCGCCGTGAGCGCGCGGAACGCCTCGATCACGCGTTCTTGCTGCATGTAGGTCATGTTCGACCCGCTCGGGAGGCAGAGGCCATTCTCGAAGAGCGCGTCGCACACGCTCTTCGCGGGTTCGTGCGCGTAGTAGCGGCAGTCGGCGAAGAGCGGCTGGAGATGCATCGGCTTCCACGCCGCGCGGGCCTCGATGCGCTCCGCCGAGAGTCGTTCGACGAGCTGCGCGCGGGTCATGCCGATGGCGCTCGGATCGACGGTGCAGACCGTGAGCCAGCGCGTCGAGCGGCTCCACGAGGGCTCGGGCATGAAGCGCACGCCGTCCATGTCGCTGAGCGCTTCGGCGTAGCGCTCGTAGACGGCGCGGCGCGCGTCGACGCGCTCGGGCAACACGCGCAGCTGTCCTCGGCCGACGCCGGCGAGGATGTTGCTCATGCGATAGTTGTAGCCCATCACCGAGTGCTGATAGTGCGGCGCCGGATCGCGCGCCTGCGTCGCCAAGAAGCGCGCCTGCTCGATGAGGTTGGCGTCGTCCGAGACGAGCATGCCGCCGCCCGACGTCGTGATGATCTTGTTGCCGTTGAAGCTGTAGACGCCGAGCGTTCCGAGCGTGCCGGACTGGCGACCCTTGTACGTGGCGCCGAGCGATTCGGCGGCGTCCTCGAGAATTGGCGTGCCGTAGTGCTCGCAGATCGCCTTGATCTCGTCGAGGTCGGCGGACTGTCCGTAGAGCGACACGACAATCACCGCGCGCGGCAGTCGGCCTTCGCGCTCGGCGTCGCGGAAGGCGCGGCGGAGCGCCGCCGGCGACATGTTCCAGCTCTCTGGCTCGCTGTCGATGAAGACGGGCTCGGCGCCTTGGTAGAGGATCGGGTTCGCGCTTGCGGCGAACGTGAAGCTCGAGCAGAAGACGACGTCGCCCGGGCCGACGCCGAGAAGTCGCAGGCCGAGATGGATCGCCGCGGTGCCGCTCGACACCGCGGCCGCGTGCTTCACGCCGACGAGCGCCGCGAGCTCGCGCTCGAACGCGTCGACGTTCGGGCCAAGCGGCGCGATCCAATTCGTCGCGAACGCCTGCGCCACGAACTCCTGTTCGAACTCGGAGAGGTGCGGCGTCGAGAGAAGCACGGGCGACGGCACTTCGCGGCGAAGCCAGAGGCCGACCGGAAAGCCGGCGCCGTCGACCGCGGGCACCTGATCGATCTTCTTCTCGTCGAGGAGCCGAAGGACGGCGGCGACGTCGGCATCGGGACTCACGACGCTCGAGCTGATCGCCTGCAACGACGAGATCGTTTCGGAGAGCGGATGGCCCGCGAGCAGGAGTCGGCGAAGGTCGCCGTCGGTGATCGTGCGCTCGAAGCGTCCCGTCGCGTCGACGAGGAGAAGGACGCCCTTCGCGCCCTTATTCATCTGGGCGAGGGCATCGAGGAGCGTCGCGGAGCGCGTGATCGTGAGGCCATCTATGGGGATCATGTGGAACCACCGGCGAATGCCGAAAGACCGGGAGAGGGGGTCGCCGCCTGCAAGGAGGACAACCCGCGACTCGCCCGGTCTTATCGGCTGCCGGAAGGTTTCACTGTCGCGAAAGTCCGCCGCCCTGGGTCGGCGCATCGGACGGCACCGGCTCGAGCGTCGCGGGCTTCTTCAGCGACTGCTCCGTGGGAGCGCCCAAGAGCCGCTCTAACGTGCTCGGGGGAAGCGCGCCGGCCGCCCGGAGCCGCTCGCGGGCGGCCTCGAGCGTGAGCCCTTCGTTACGGACAAGGTGCGCGAGCCAGAGCTGCCCGGCCCGTCCGCCGCTCGCGCAGTGGAGGAGCACGTTGCCCTTGGGCGAGCCGTCGAGCGCCGCCTTGAGCGCGGCGACCGATTCGGCGTCGTAGCCCTGCGTCCCGCCGAGCGGAATCTCGACGTAGCGGAGGCCGTACTTCTTCGCGAAGGTCGCGGGGCGGAATTCGAGCGACGCCGTCTCTTCCGTGGAGCGGCAGTTGATGATCGTGGTCAGGCCCTCGTCCAGAAGTTCGAAGAGCGACGCCTCGGTCGGCTGCGAGCCGATCCAGGTGTTGCCGTCCTTGTGCACCGTCACGCGCGGGCCGCTGCCTTCGGCAACGGGGAGATCCGCGTGGGCCGACCACTCGGTCCACGAGCCTTCGTAAAGCCGTACGTTCGGCCACTCGAGCATGCCCTTCAGGACGAGGAAGAGGAGCGTCGCCTCGCGGCCCGTGCCGCAGTAGACGACGATCCGCTGCGACGACTTGAGCCCGGCGTCGGCGAGGATCTTCTGGATCTCGGCACGGGGCTTGAGGAGCGCCTCGTTGTCCTTGTCGACGAGCTGCTTCCAGTCGAGATTCACCGCGCCCGGGATGTGCCCGTTGCGCGGCCATGCCTTCGTCTCGCCGCGGAAGAACTTCGCGGGCCGCGCGTCGACGAGGAGCTCGGTGTCGTCGTCGACGATCGTGCGGACCTCGTCGAGCGACGCCGCGAGCGTCGTGCGCGGCGCCGCGCTCCACGTTGCACGCTCATACGTGCCGTACTCGAAGCTCGTCGGATGGTTGCCTTGCCACGCCGCGAATCCGCCGTCGAGGATCATGACGCGCGGGTGCCCGGCCTTGATCGCGGCGTAGGCCATCAGCGTTGCAGCCAACGGATCCTCGCCGTCAGAGTAGACGAGGAGCGGCTTCCCCTCGGTGACGCCGCAGCACTCGAGCACCTGCGCGAGGTCGGAATCGAGGAGAAGCTGCGCCGGGCGGCCCGACGCCGAGCCGCGCAGGCACTCGTCGTCGATGTGCACGGCCGACGGGATGTGGCCCGCGAGATAGCGCGCGACCGGACGGAGATCGAGGACGTGGACCGCATTCCTCGCGACGAGCCGCGCGGCACGCGCGGGCGTCACGAGTTCGAGGGCGATAGGCTTCGGCGCGGCCTCGCTCGTCGTTGCAGGTGCGGGCGGCTCCGCGAGGAGCGGGACGGGCGCGAGGGACAGCGTGAGCGCGGCGACGAGCGCCGCGCGAGCGACAGCGATGGGCATGTGGACTCTCCGTGTGTGCGCGAGCGGACGGCTCGGCGATAGATGTGCGGCCACGCAACGGAGAATGACGCGGAGCTATTGCCGCCGAAACGCCAGAGATTCCGCGCCGATCCCGATCGGGCGAATCGGGGTCACGGGGCCGAGTCGCGCCATGCCTCGAACATCAGCACGTTCCAGAGCTGGTGGTGATGGCGGCCGCCATGGAGGAACTGCGACCACATCTCGCGCACGGCCTCGGGCTTCCAGTAGCCGCCTTCGCGCAGCCGCTTCTCGGTGATGAGCGACTCCGCCCAGTCGCGGAGCGGGCCGACGAGCCAGCGTTCGATCGGGATCGAGAAGCCCTGCTTCGGACGCTCAATCAGTTCCTTGGGCACGCGGCGATAGAGCACCTGTCGGAGCGCCCACTTCGTGACGCCGTCGCGGATCTTGAGGTGCATCGGCAACGAGAACGCGAACTCGACGAGGCGGTGGTCCATGAGCGGATCGCGGGCCTCGAGGCTCGTCGCCATGCTGGCGCGGTCGACCTTGACCAGGATGTCGTCGACGAGATAGCTCACGACGTCGGCCTGCATCATGCGCGGCTCGAGTTCGTCGATGTTCGCGAGCCAGTCGGGATCGGTGAGCGGCACGCGCGGTTCGGCGCCGTCGATCAGGAGCGACGCCGGATCCTGCACGATGCTCGTGAGCGCGTGGAAGAGTTCCCACGGATCCTTCGCGCGCATGAGTCGCGCGAGCTTGTGCGCCCGGTCACCCGGCGAGTTGACGCGCAGGCGCGACGGCAACGCACGCATGAGCGGCGTGAGGACGCGATTCGCCGGATCGGCCGGCGCGAGCGTGAGGAGCTTCGCGACGAGTCGCCGCGAGAAGTTCGGCATGCGCCGCATGCGCGACCAGAGCGAGCGCGACCAGGCGTAGCGGTAGTAGCCGCCGAAGAGCTCGTCGCCGCCGTCGCCCGAGAGAATCACGGTGACGTGCTGGCGCGCCGCGGCCGAGACGAGATACGTCGGGATCTGCGAGCTGTCGGCGAACGGCTCGTCCCAGATCTGCGGCAAGTTCGGGATGACGCGGAGCGCCTCGTCGGGCTCGATGTAGTGCTCGATGTGGTCGGTGCCGAGATGCTTCGCGATCGCCTTCGCGAAGGGCGCCTCGTCGTAGATCGGATCGCGCACGCCGATCGTGAACGTGCGCACCTTGCCCGGCGCGACCGCCGTCATCGCCGCGACGACCGCGCTCGAGTCGACGCCTCCCGAGAGGAACCCGCCGAGCGGCACGTCGGCGATCATGCGGAGGCGCACGGCGTCGTTGAGGAGCGAGTCGAGCTGTTCGATCGCGTCGCGCTCGGTGCCGGTGAACGGCTTCGCGGCGCCGCGCTCGGCGACCGCCTTCGCCGACCAATACTGCTCGAGCCGCGCTTCGCCGTTCTTGATGCGGACGAGATGTCCGGGCGGCACCTTTCGTGCGGCGGAGTAGATGCTCCACGGGCCCGGCACGTAGGCATAGCGCACGTACGCCGCCAAGGCTTGGCGATCGACCTCGAAGCGCATGCCCGGCACCGGCCGGAAGCACTTCAATTCGCTGGCGAACGCGAGCGTGGCGTCGGGGGGGATGCGGAAGGCGGCGCCGTCCGGGGCGTGGCCGCGCGAGAGCATGAGGTAGAGCGGCTTCACGCCGAGCCGGTCGCGCGCGAGCGTCAGTTCGCGCTCGCGCTCGTCCCAGACCGCGAACGCGAACATGCCGACGAATCTCTCCGTTGCAGGTCGCACGCCCCAGGCCTCGAACGCCGCGAGCATGACCTCGGTGTCGGAGTGGCCGCGGAAGCGATGGCCGAGCGCCTCGAGCTCCTTGCGGAGTTCGAGGAAGTTGTAGACCTCGCCGTTGAAGGCCATCGTGAACCGGCCGCTCGCCGACGACATCGGCTGCGCGCCGAGCGGCGACAGGTCCTGGATCGCGAGACGGCGGAACGCGAAGCCGACGCGCGCGGTCGGGTGGAACCAGTAGCCGTCGTCATCGGGTCCGCGATGACGAATGGCGTCGGCCATCTGACGCAGACAGGCTGCGGGATCCGCTATGCCCGCTGCAACGTCGAGAATTCCGGCGAAGCCACACAAGGGACGGGAGGGTCTTCTAAGGGGAGGGAGTCGGCGCTGGCCCGCGCCGCACTTGGAGCGTCCGATCGCTGGTCGCGGCGAACACGCCGAGCACGATCAGTATGCCAGCAACTCCGGTCGTTCGCGACGAGAGGAGCATGGCCTCGAACCCCGCCGAGATCGCCCAGATCACCAGCGCCCCGGCGACTGCGGCCGCCACGGTCGAGCGGCGCGCGGCACGCAGGGTTGCCATGGCCAAAGCGACGTAGAGCGCGACGAGCAATACGACACCGACGGCACCGAGTTCTGCCGCCGTCTGCACATAGGTCGAATGCGGATGGGCGACCACGAACGTCTCCGCGGGCACCTCGGGAAAACGGACGATCGTGGCCCGCACGACCTCATCCTCCGCGAGCATCTCTCGCGACCCGCCGAACCCGACGCCGGCCACCGGGTGGCTCGCGAACGCGCGGAGTCCGGCCTTCCACCAGAGAAGCCGCTGCCCGGTCGAGGTGCGCGGGTCGTCGATCGCCATGACGTCGCCGGCTTGCCTCTTGAGCCCTTGGCCTCCGATGGCCGCAACGCCGACGGCGACCCCGCCGGCGAGCGCCGCCGCGAGAAGCCCGGTGAGCACGATCGCGCGAAGGCGAACGCCGTGGTGCCGCAGGAGGAGGAACGCGACGACGGGAAGCGACGCCGCAACGCCGAGGATCGCGCCGCGGCCCGCCGCGATCGCCACGCCTGCAACGAGGAGCGCCGCGACGGCGGCAAGCGCGCCGCGCACGCGCCACGAGCGGCACACGACCGCCTGCGTGACCACGAAGACGAGGCAGATCGCCTGCATCAGCGACACGAGGACGGGATTCGACTGGAGTCCGGCGAAGCGCACGTGCGTGCGTTCGATGCGCGTGGGAATGAGTCCGGCGACTTGGAGGATCTGCAGGACCGCCTGCAACGACATGCCCGCGACCATCGATCCGAGGATCGGGCGCCATGCCCGCATCACCGGAATGAGCGCGGGGACGACGAGCACGCCGCGCAGCGCCCCGAGCGCGTCGCGCCAATCGGAGCGATCGGCGACCCAGAGCCCGCTCAGCGCGGCCCACGCGACGATCGCCGTCATGCACACGACGATCGGATGCGTGACCCACGGCGTCAGCGTCCGCCACGTGTTCGGAAGCCGCAGCGCCGCGTAGCCGACGAGGGCGACGAACGCGACCGTCTCCGCGGCCGTCGAGAGTCCGAGACAAAACGCGTAGAGGCACGCGAGGGCGACGTGCACCTGATGGCCGATCGGATCGCGCCTCTCCGCATACTCGATCAAGTCGGCGATCGCGTGCGGATCGCGCGACGGCGGCCAGGCGCGCGGAGCGGGTTCGAATCGGTTGATGAGCGCCACGGGCTCAGGATCGTACGGACGACTCCGAAACGGCGCTCTCGGCCCCGCGATTCGCGATGAGATCGGCCTGCTCGACCGGCCGTCGATACTCCGGCACGAACTGCTCGAGGGTCGCGAGGATCGCGCTCACGTTGTTCGCGCGGCAGTCGTGCGCGAGCTGCTCGAGCGCGGGCCGCAGCGCATCCCACGACGCCGACCGCTCGCTCGCGCGGCGAATGCGCGGGTGGGTCGTCTCGATCGCGGTCGCGTCGATGAGAAGTTCCTCGAAGAGCTTCTCGCCCGGGCGCAGGCCGCTGTAGACGATCTCGATCTCGCCCGTGCCGGTCGTCGGGTCGCAGACGGTCTTGCCCGCGAGCCGAATCATGCGCACGGCCAAGTCGGCGATGCGGACGGGCTGACCCATGTCGAGGAGAAACACGTCGCCGCCGTCGGCCATCGCGCCCGCCTGCATCACGAGCTGCGCGGCTTCGGGGATCGTCATGAAGTAGCGAATCATGTCGCGGTGCGTCACCGTCACCGGCCCGCCCTTCGCGATCTGGTCGCGGAAGAGCGGCACGACCGAGCCCGACGACCCGAGCACGTTGCCGAAGCGCACCATCGAGAAGATCGTCGAGCCGCCTTCGCGGGCGAGCGATTGCAGCACGAGTTCGGCGAGCCGCTTCGACGCGCCCATCACGCTCGTCGGCCGCACCGCCTTGTCGGTCGAGATGAGGACGAACGTCGCCACGCCCGACGCGAGCGCCGCCTCGGCCGCGACGTACGTGCCGAGCGCGTTGTTCTCGACGCCTTCGGCCACGTTGTGCTCGACCATCGGCACGTGCTTGAACGCGGCGGCGTGGTAGACGGTCTCGACCTGAAACGCGCGCATCGCCTGCTCGAGCCGGTCGCGATCGAGCACACTGCCTAGAAGCGGAACGATTTCGGCGTTCGGAGCGAGCTTTCGAAGATCCTGCTCGACCTGGTAGAGCGCGTGCTCCGAGCGCTCGAAGACGACGAGTCGCGTGGGCTCGAGCGCGATCGCCTCGCGACAGAGTTGGCTTCCGATCGAGCCGCCGCCGCCGGTCACGAGGACCGACTTGCCGCGCACGCAGCGGGCGAGCAGGTCGAGATCGGGCGGAACCGGTTCGCGGCCGAGGAGATCGTCGACGTTGACTTCGCGCGTCTCGGCCCACGTGGCGCGGCCGGAGAGGACCTCGTCGATGCTTGCGACGCTGCGCACGACCACCGGCAACGCGGTGATGCGCTCAAGGATCGCCCGGCGCTCGGCGCGCGTCGCTTCGGGAAGCGCGAGGAAGACGTGCGTGACGCCACGCTCCTTCACGACCGCGTCGATCTCGCGGGTGAGGCGCACCGGCACGCCGCGAATGCGCGAGCCGCGGTGGCGTGCGTCGTCGTCGAGGATCGCGATCGGCCGATACTCGCTTCCCGCGACCAGCGACTGGATGAGCCGAGCGGCCGGTTCGCCGGAACCCCACACGATCACGCGCTTGCGTTCGCCGCCGGTGGCGGTCCGGAGGAGGTGCTTCGCGACGGCGCGCGAGCCGGCGACGAGGCCGACGCCGACGATCGCGAAGATCACCGGCAGGGATCGCGGCGCCCAGTCGCGCGAGAGGAGGATCATGGCTGCAACGGCGAGCGCCGTGATGCCCACGCCCTGCACCGCCTGCACGACGATCCGCGGTCCCGCGTGCCGCGTGACCTCGCGATAGAGGCCGACCCACGCGAGAATCGGAACGCCCACGAGCGCGACGCTCGGGAAGAGCCACCAGAGGTCGGCGATGCCATCGGGCCAGACGTCGCCCACGCGGAGCGCGAACGCGACCCAGATGGAGAACGGAAGGAGGATCGCGTCGACGACGGCGATGAGCGCCTGCTTCTTCCCGCGCGGCCATGCCGCGAGCGCGTTCAACAGTCGTTTGGCGGTCCTCTCAGGCACCCTGCGATGATACTCGGCGACGCAGGTAGATCTCACCGGCGCCGTAGAGCGAGAGCGACAGGACGACCGCCGCGACCGCGCCCGTGGCGTGCAGTCCGGCGATGAGTGCGGCACAGGCGATCGTCACGGCGGCATAACTCAACGTGACGCGCCGATGGCTCCAGCCCGCGCTTTGGAGGCGCTGGTAGAGGTGTTCGCGATGGCCCTCAAGCACGTTCGCGCCGCGCGCCGCGCGGCGCAGAAGCGTGAGCGACGCGTCCACATGGAGGGGCGCGGTCACGGCCCATCCGGCGATCACCTGTGCCGGAGCGGCGTTCGAGAGAACGCCGAGGAGGACCGGCGACGCGCCGAGAAACGTGCTCCCCGTGTCGCCCATGAAGATCTTGGCCGGAGGCCAATTCCACACGAGAAATCCGAGAACGGCCGCGAGCAGCGGCCACGCGATCGGCACGTCGAGCCACCACCCTAAAAAGGCGATCTGCACGGCGCTCATGCCGGCGACGAGGCCGTCGAGGCCATCCATGAAGTTCGAGAAGTTGATCGCGGCCGCGATCGGAATCGTGATGAGGAAGACGATGAGCGCGGTCGCCGCCGTGCCGATCTCGCCGACGAACGTCGGAAGCGGGCGGCCGATCAGGATCACGATGAGGCACGCGGTGAGCATCTGCGCGAGGAAGCGCAGGAGCGGCGCGAGGCCGCGGAGATCGTCGACGATGCCGACGAGCGCCAGCGGGAACATCGCGAGCGGGATCCAACGGCAGTCGGCCCTGAGGTCGGTGTGCGCGACGAAGCCGAAGACCGTGGCTGCAACGAAGAAGACGGCGACGAACGCGATGCCGCCGCCGCGCGGCGTGGGCACCGAGTGCGCCGAGCGTGCGTTCGGCACGTCGAGGAAGAGCCGTCGCCCGCGGCGGATCATCAGCCACGTGCCGATGACGGACGCGACGAACGAGCCTGCAACGAGGAGCGGCAGGAGCCAGGCGTTCGAATCGGCGGCGGCGAGGATCATGGTCCGGGCGTCGAGGGTCAGAGCGAGAGGGCGTCCATGATCGTCCGATTGACGAGCCGGCTGTCGAAGCGCGTCTCGGCGAGACGGCGCGATTCGCGGCCAAGGCGCTCGACGAGCGCGGGATCGTCGCAGAGGCGCTGGCACGCGGCCGCGAGCGCCGCGGCGTCGCGCACCGGCACGAGCAGGCCGTTCGCGCCGTCGACCACCGTCTCGCGGCAGCCGGGGGCGTCGGTCGTCACGATCGCACGTCCGACGCTCATCGCCTCAAGCACGCTCTTCGGCGTGCCTTCGCGGTAACTCGGCAACACGAACACGTCGCAGCCCGCAAGTTCGGCGCGGACGTCGTCGAGGCGCCCCGCGTACTCGACGATGCCGTCGCGGATCCATCCGTCGAACTCGTCCTGCGAGATCGCGGCCGGATTCGAGTCGATCCAGCCGACGAGCCGGAAGCGCGCCGACGGATGCGAGCGGCGCACGATGCGCGCGGCCTCGGCGAACTCGACGACGCCCTTGTCGCGGAGGAAGCGCGCGACCATGAGAAACGTCGGGCCTCCCGCGCGCGCGACGCGGGGCACGGCGGCGTAGTGCGCGGTGTCGACGCCCGAGCCCGGGATCATCACGATGCGTCGCTCGTCCGGAAGGAGGCTCGACGCGCGAAAGGTCTCGACATCGTCGGGATTCTGGAAGAAGACGACGTCGGCCGCGCGCATGGCCTGGCGATAGAGATGGCGCGCGACCATGCCGAGGAGGCGTGCCTTCAGGCTTCCGCCGATGAACGCGAAGCCGAGCCCCGTCACCATTGCGGCGACGGTCGGCACGCCCGCCTTCTTCGCCGCGGGAATCGCGTGGAAGATCGGCTTCGGGTTGTAGGCGAGCACCACGTCGAACGGCCGTTCGCGAAAGAGCCGCGCGAAGAAGCGTCGCGCCGCGAGTTCGTTGCGCGGGTTCGTGCCGGTTCGGTCGAGCGGAACGTCGACCCACGTCGCGCCGCAGGCCGCGATGTCGCGCACGATCGACTCATGCAACGTGGAGTCGGCCTTGGGCACGCAGACCGAGACCTCGTGTCCGCGCGCGACGAGATCGCGAATGAGCGGGCCTCGGAACTTGATGACGAGATCGCCGAATCCGCCGACAAGCGCCACTCGCTTCATGCGCTCGCCGTCCTTGGACCGGCGCCGCCATGCCGTCGTGCCCGCGTGCGCACCGCGAGCCCGACGCGCCGCAGCACCGTCGCCGGCCGACGCAGGAAGAGCCCGATGATCGCGCCGAGCGCGCGCACGCGGCGCCCCGCGAGGAGATGCGTGCGGGCCCGCTGCGTCGCGCGGATCCACGAGATCTGGTCGTCGGCCTCGTCGCCCGAGAGGCCCCAGCTCGAGACCTGCGCGCGATCGATCGCGATCCCTTCGATGATCGGATCCGCGCGGCCGGCGCGGCGCTCGCGCGCGGCGTGACGGGCCGCCCACGTGCAGAAGTACGCCTGTTCGACATTCTTCTGCGTCGCCTGCTCGACGTGGAATCGGTACTGGAGCACACGGTCCGGGAGGTTCGCGAGCTGCGTGCGCTCGGCGAGCCGCAGCCAGAGGTCGTAATCCTGCACGACCACGAACGCGGGCCGGTAGCCCTTGGCTGCAACGACGACATCGCGGCGCAGCATCGCGGTCGGGTGGTAGATCGAGTTGCGCGTCGGGAGCGAGCGCACGATGTCGTCGTGCGCGAGCGGCGTCTCAAGCCACCATTGCGGACGCGCGACGCGCCGGGCCTCCGCGCTCTCGATGATCGGAACGATCTGCCCGCCGACCACGCCCACGCTGGGATTCGCGTCGAGGAACGCGACCTGCTTCGCGAAGCGGTCGGGCATGCAGATGTCGTCGGCGTCCATGCGGGCGATGAACTCGCCGCGGGCGAGCTCGATGCCGCGGTTCAGCGACGGCACGAAGCCGCGACGGCCCTCGCGCACGAGGACGATGCGCGGATCGCGCGCCGCCGCTGCGCTCACGATGGCGGGGCCGTCGTCGTCGGAGCCGTCGTCGATCGCGAGGATCTCAAGGCGCGGATACGTCTGGGCCGTGAGGCTCGCGAGCGCCTCGGCAAGGAACTTGCCGGCGTTCCGGAAGGGCATGACGACGCTCACGCGCGGCGTCTCGAGTTCGGCGCTCTTCGGCGGGCTCGTGGTTGTGTCGACGGGCGCGGTCGGCATCGGACCTTCCGAAGGGCATCACTCGATCACGGCGACTTCGCGAGCGGAGTGTACTGGCGCGGTCGCGACCATCGCACGGGGGTGCGGCATGCCGAGACCGCGGCACGCGACCCAAAGCGCGGCGCAGCCGGCGACGACGAGGACTGCGGACCATAGGAGGCGAGGCCGTGTCGCCGCTGCCAAGCCGCAGCCGATGGGCACGATCGGAATCAGGTAGCGCGGCTGGACGAAGAGGACGCCGGCCGCGATGCAGGTCGCCCAGAAGAGGACGAGCACCGTTTCCGGTCCGGGAAGGCGCCGTTGTCGGATGTCTGCGACGAGCGCGAGCGACGCGCCGATCGTCGCCAGGGCCGTGAAAACGCCGTTCATCGCGAGCCCGATGCCGGTCGCGAAGGGGGCGCCGTCGGCCGCGACGAGCGGTGAGCGGATCGGCGCCGAGATGGCGTTCGCCGCCCATCGCGCGCCCCACATCACAAGACCAATGAACGGTTCCTTTACACCGCGCTCAGACCATTCTGCCATGGCGCTGCCCGGCGAGTCGCGAAGGAGCGCGACCAGCGAGCCGGTGATGCGCGACGTGCCCGACCACACGAGTTCGAGCACGCCCCACGACGCGGCGAGCGTCACGATCGCCAGCGTGGCGACGAGGAAGGGCAGCCAGCCGAAACGGGGCGTGGCGGCGCGGAGCGCCGTCCATGCGAGGAGGATCGGGCCGGCGCCGTCCTTCAGCAGTCCGGCTGCAACGATGAGCGCCAGGTGCAGCGGCAACGTGGAGCGCCGAAGCGGCGTCGCGACCGCAAGCGACACCGCCGCCACGAGCGGGATCTCCCAGTTCGGCCCGCTCGAGACGAGCCAGAGGAACGGATTGCATGCGACGGACGCGCCGGCAAGTCCGCGTTGCAGCCGCGTGCCGTCGCGGAAGACCGCCATCGCGCACCAGGTCCCTGCAACGAGGAGCACGGCGTTGACGATGTGATAGCCGACGGCGTCGGCGCCGGCGACGAAGCGATAGATGAGAAAGACGCCCGACGCCCGCATGAACGAGGGGCGGTACGGGCCGAGGTCCGACCACGGCGTCTCGACCCAAGCGCGGTGCGTGGCGACGTCGGTCACCGTGAGGCCGCTGACGCTCGCCGGATCGACCGCGCGGAGGGTCCACACGAGCGCGAGTCCGCACGCGAGCGCCGCGAGAAGCGCCACGAAGAGACGGCGCTCGCCGGGGCGGGCGTCGGTGGCGACAGCAACGTCGGGTGCGGAGGTTCGGCTCTCGATCGAAGTCACGGTGAGAAGTTCAGACGGCAACCTGCACCCATCGTGATCGCGCGGGCGACGGGATCGGGCCGGCGGACGAGTGATACCAACGATTGGGGCAGATCACCGAGACGCGATCTTCTCCGAACGCGAGCTCGGCAAGACGTGCGCCCCACCATGAGTACGAGCTGTTCGAGAGGACGAGCGCGCGGCAGCGCCCCAGTAGCCAAAGGTCCTCGTCGTCGCCGCGCGAGGCGTCGCGCGGCATGGTCTCGCGCGGCAACGTCGAGGGAAGTCCGAGGTCGACCGAGGCCGCCCATGCGGGATCGTCGGAGAAAACCACGACTCGCGAAGGCGATGCGAGCCGAATCGCTTCGGCAATCGCGGAGCGGTAGTAGTCGATCGTGCAGACGCGATGTGGGCTGCGCGTCTCGGCGAAGTCCCCGCGACGGAGATGAATTCCGAGCGTCGTTTCCGATTGGAACGCAGTGCCGAGATCGATCGTCGCGCGCGGAAACGCGGAGGACGGGTCGCACTCGCGCGCGAGGTCGGCCTCGGCCGCGGCGAGGAAGCCTTCGTCCTGCCAATAGCCGGTGAGGACATGCACGCGGCCGACGCCGCCGACGAGCGAGTTCCAGCGCGGATCGAAGCCGCGCATGGCGTCGAAGAGAAACGTGGTGCGCCCCACGCGCGGCCACGCCCGCACCGTGCGCGCGAGCCGCCAGATTCCCGGCAGGTCGACCACGCGCCGACGCCAGCCGACGAGATCGTCGAGCGTGGCCGCGAGCGGAAAGCGCCCGAGCGCGAAGCGCCGCAATCGATCCGCCTGAAACGACGAGCGGTCAAGCGCGAGGGTCGCGTTCGTCGCGATCGCGAGGCTCCGCCCGGCCGCGTACTGGAAGAGCTGATTGCCCAGGCCGCCCGAGAGGCGCACGACGACCCGCGTGTCAGGGCTCGGGATGGCGATGGGTGCGGGCCGCATGCGTCGTACCGGTCACGGGGCCTTGATGGCCTTCACGTGCAGGCCATAACACCCGAGTTCGGCCGACCCACGATCGAGCTTCGACGCGATCGTGCAGAACGGCACGCCGATCGCGATGGCCGGGAGCGTCGCCGCCGTCGCCACGCCGCCGGCGTAGCGCCGCGCGACCGTCGGCAGTCGCCACAACTCCTGCGCGACGAGGTCGAAGAAGTTCCCGTTCGGCGTGCAGACGATCTCGGCGAAGCCAAAGTCCTTCAGGTGTTTCTCGTAGAAGAAGCGATTGAAGCCGGTCGCGAAATGGAACGGCGCGAAGTGCGTGAGCGACACGAACGGCGCGGTGAGGAGGAGCGTGCCGCCGGGGCGGAGGAGCCGCCCGAGCTCGCGCATCGCCGCGATCGGATCCGCGACGTGTTCGATCACTTCGGTGCACAGCACGGCGCCGAACGAGCCGCTCTCGGCGGGAATCGCGGCGATGTCGCACTCGTAGTCGAGCGCCCCGTACGGGAACGACTCGGGATGCAGCCCGGTCTCGTGCTTCGTCGGGTCGTAGCCGCCGAAGTCCTGCGCGCGGTACTCGAGATGCGCGCAAGCATCGCGATACGGCTGCTTGCCGCAGCCGGCGTCGAGAAGGCGCGTGCCCTTCGGCAATGCCGCGAGTTCCCGACGCACCCACGCGTGTCGGTTCGTTTCGTTGTCGCGGCCGGCGAAAAGCGCGTTCAGGATCGGCATCGGAGAGGGCGGAGTCGGTGATCGCTGCGATCACGCACGAGGACGTTCGAAGCGGAAGCAGCCGCAGCCGTACGACTGCTGGCGGGCGAGGGCGGGGTCGGCGGGGTCGATGATCCCACGCTCGGGCGTTCCTCGCGCAGGCGGGTCAGGAATGAGCGCGAAGGAGACGAGCCGCAGGCCCGGCAGTCGGGCCACGATCGACTCGACGTCATACACGCGGTGCGCATTGAAGCACACGCGTGGACGGCCCACCGGCACCACGACGAGCAGCGTTCCACCCGGCGCGAGCACGCGGGCGAGCTCCGCGAGCGCCTTCGTGTCGCCGTCAGGGTCGATCGGATCGCCGTAGCGTCCGAGGCCGATGTGCTCGATGACGTGCATGCACGACAGCGAGGCGATCGAGCGGTCGGCGAACGGCAACGCGGTGAGGTCCGCGCGATCGCACGTCAGCCCGTCGAGGACGAGCGGCGCCGGGCGATAGTCGTAGAAGCGCGTGGGCACGATGGCCGAGACCATCGCCGCGAAGGCGAGGATCGACGAGATGTCGACGTGCTCCGTCGGGGCCGTCTCGCGGAGGACTCGAATCGCCCACGCCGGGTGATAGACGTAGTGGCGGTCGAAGGTCGTCAGCGTCGTCCGGTCGCGCAGGCACGGATGGAGGTCGCCGAGGCGCGGACGACGCCACGCCTCGCCTGCAACGCTGAGACGCCGAAACCGCGCGAGGTCGCGCGGGAAGGCGAGCGTCGCGGTGACGCGCGAGCGGAGTCGGTCGAGGATCTTGGCGGCGATCGAGGGCAACGGTCAGCTCGGGGTGGGCGAGAGCGCACGGCGGGCGCGGGCGAGGAGGCGTCGCCCCACGGGGACGGCGAGGGCCGTCGCCAAGGTGGACATGGTCCACGCAATGGCGATCGCGGCAAGTGCGCCGATCCGCGAGGTCGGAGTCGGCACGGTCAGCGCGATCCCGATCGGAATCGCCGATGCCGCCACCACGGGCGCCACGACGTCGCCGAACACCCATGGCCGCGCGAATCCGGGCACGAGGAACGCGACCAGCGCGATCACCGGCCCGGCGAACGCCACGGCCACGACGACGAGCCATCCGATCGCGGCCCCCTCGATGCCGAAGTGCATCGTTCCGATGATGACCGACGGCACCAGGATCATGAGCGTGCAGGCGTTGAAGACGACCGCGGAGCGGGCGGCGCCGAAGGCGAGGAGAAGCGCGTACGGGGCGTGCAGGAGGCAGTGGAGCGAGGTGCCTGCAACGAGGAGCGAGGTCGCCCCGGCCGCGCCCGTCACGACGGCGCTCTCCTGGCCCCACGCGAGGAGGGACGCGGTGGGGAGCGCGGCGATCGTCGCCCCGACCGGAAGCACCCCGATCGCGACGGCCTGCGCGAAGTCGCGCATCGACGCGCCGAGGCGCTCGCGATCGTGCACCGCGGCGAGCTTCGCGAAGCGCGGGATCGCGACCGAGAGGATCGGTGCCGCGAGGCGGAAGATCCCCGAGCCGAGCGTGGCGGCGACGGTGTAGAGGCCGAGATCCTCGAGCGGGAGCTTCCAGCTCACGACGATGCGGTCGACCTGCGTGAGGACGAGGCCGAGGATGCCCGCCACGGCGATCTGGCTGGTGAATCCGAGCGTCCCGTGCAACGCGGAGATGCGAGGCCGCGCGTGCCGGTCGGCGGGCGTCAGGTGGTGGCGGAGGGCCATGCGGGTCGCGAGCGTCTCGACCACGGAGATCGCGATCTGGGCCACGAAATATGTCATCACCCCGCCGCCGCCGGCGACGAGAAGCACAGCCACGCCGAGCGTGCGGGCGACGACGGCCGACGCCGAGATCACGCTCGCGACCACTTGCCGCTCGAGCCCGTTGAGCGCGGCCCGGTACGCGGCGGCCGGCCACTGCGCGGCGATGGCCGCCCCCATAAGCATGATCACGGGCGCCGCGGTTTCCCCGGACAGCCACGTTGACGCGATGAGCCCGGATCCCGTCGCGATGCAGCCGCCGAGCGCCAGCCCGACGAGCCAGACGATCGTCATCACGGTCGCGAGATACGAGCCGAGCTCGCCGTGCACCACGCTTCGCCGGGCCAGTTCGCGGGTGATCGACGGGCTCAACCCGAGGTCGAACGCCGAGAGGATCGTGGCCAACATCGCGTGGAAGCCGACCAGGCCGTAGGCATCGAGGCCGAGCGCGCGAACGATGATCGGCACCGCCGCAACGCCCGCGGCGACCGAGATCACGGTGGCCGTGAGATTGGCGACCACGTTGCGAGACGCGCTCGGCACGCGGCGTTCGTCGTCAGCGGCTGGACCTCTGTTGGTGATGGCGCGATTCCGAGGCGGTGGCGAAGGGACGAACGATGCGAGTCGACGGCAGCATACGGTTGAGGCTATAGCCCTAATCGCTTCTCACTCTCGAAGGAACGTTGCTAAGGCCATGGGGAGCCGACAGTCGATACCCGTATACTCCGCGGCAATTCGGAGAAGGAACCGCCGGCCATGGAGAGCCGGCCGCTCAAGGTCATGACGACGTACGGGGTCATCACTGCCACTCTCAACGCTGCGGCGCACGTACGAACGGCGCTGGCCTCGATCTGGGCGCAGTCGACCGCGCCGCGCGAGGTGATCGTGATCGACGGCGGCTCGACCGACGGCACGCTCGATGCGGTCGCCGAGAGCGTCGAGGTCGCGCGACGCCGGGGAGTCCGGACGCCGGTCCGCATCCTCAGGCAGTCGTCGCCCATCGGCATCGCCGGCGCGTGGAACGAGGCGATCGCCGAACTCTCGAGCGACGTCGTCTTCCTTCTCAACTCCGACGACTCCTACGAGCCCCACGCCGCCCGCGCGGTGATGCGTTCGTTCGACGAGGATCCCACGGCCGACATCGTGCACGCCCGTGCCCGGTTCATCCGCGAGAACGGCGAGTCGCTCGGCATCTGCGCCCCCACGTGGATCAATCGCGTCGGCATCCAGTGCCGCAGCGTGCACTGCGCCACCTTCGTGCGGCGCGACGTCTACGCCCGCGTGGGCGGATTCGATCCCGCCTACTCGACCACTCTTGACGTCGACTTCATCGAACGCTGCTGGCGGCGGGGCATGAAGTTCCGCTACGTGCCTGAAGTCGTGACGAACTTCCGGCTCGGCGGGATTTCCAACTCGCACCGCGACCGCGCGGACTGGGAGACGTTGTGCATCGGCCTGCGCCATTCGCGCACGAAGGTGCCGCCTCTCCTCGCCTACTTCGTGCGCCGCGGACTGATGCGCCCGCTCGGATTGGCGGGCTTCAACCTCCGACTCCGCGCCGAGTCCGGCGCGCCGCGACCCACGCCGACGCCGGCCATGTCCGCGCGGAAGCCCGTGTCCACGGCGATCGCCGCCGGCGACGCCGTATGACGTCGGCTCCCTCGGGAGCGACCGACCGGATCTCGGTGGTCGTGCCGTCGTTCAATCAAGGCCGCTGGCTCGACGAAACGCTTGCGAGCCTCTTCGATCAGCGCGATCCCGCGCTCGAAGTGATTGTCGTCGACGGCGGCTCGACCGACGAAACGACGGACGTGCTCGCGCGCTGGCGGCCGCGCCTGGCGGTGTGCATCTCCGAGCGCGACGAGGGCCAGGCGCACGCCATCGCGAAGGGATTCGCGCTTGCGACCGGCTCGATCCACGCGTGGCTCAACTCCGACGATGCCCATCTTCCGTGGACGCTCGCGACCGTGCGCCGCGCGTTCGCCGGCGACCCCTCGCTCGAGTGCCTCCACGGGGACCGCATCGAGATCGACGCCGACAGCCGCGTGCTGGGATGGCGGCGCATTCCCGGGCACTCGGCGTACTTCCTCAACCGCTGGCCGTGGACGCACCAGGAGACGTGCTTCTGGCGCCGTTCGCTGTACGACCGCTGCGGCGGGATCGACACCTCTCTGCGTTTCGCGATGGACTACGACCTCTTCGCGCGCTTCTTCGCCCGCGGTCGATGCCGTCATCTACCCACGTTCCTCGGCGCCTTCCGCTGGCACGACCGCTCGAAGAGCTTCACCCAGCAACAGACGATCGGCAACGACGAGATTCGCGTCGTGCGCGCTCGCTACGGCTGCACGCCGCGCTGGTTCGAGCGGCCGATCGGCCGCGCGTACTCCGCGGCCATCCGGCTGGGACGCTGGCGCGCCGGCCCGCGCGACCGCGGCGCGGAGGGGCGTCCGGTTGCCGTGGGGGACCCGATCGGCGCGCTGTGGCGCGGCGAAGACCCAGCAACCGCAAGGTGAAACGCCGTACGCTCCCACGCTCCGATGCGTGTCGTGCAGTTCAGCACCTATGCCGACGCGGGCGGCGCGGCCAGGGCCGCGCGACGCCTGCACGTGGGCCTGCGCGGGATCGGCGTCGACAGCCGCATGCTCGCGCTCGAGCGTGGCGGCAGCGGCGACGACAGCACCGCGGCCGTGTATCCAGATCCGCGTGAGGCTGCAACGTGGAGCGCGATCGAGCGTCAATGCATCGTGCAGAATCGAAGCGACGTCTCGAACACCTGGTTCTCGACGGGCCGCCCGGGCTGCGACGTGGCCGACCATCCGTGGGTCGTCGAGGCCGACGTGCTGCATCTCCATTGGGTTCCGGGATTGCTCGCGTCGCGCGACGTCGGCCGCCTGCTCGCGCGGGGCAAGCGGCTGGTGTGGACGCTGCACGACGAATGGCCCTTCACCGGCGGATGCCACTTCACGGCGGGATGCGAACGCTGGCGGACGCGCTGCCACGCGTGCCCGCAGCTTCGGTCCGACCCGCATCGCATCGTCGAGGCGATCTTCGACGACAAGCTCGCGGAGTGCGCGGGAGGCACGTTGACGCTCGCCGCGCCGAGCCGATGGCTGGCCGAACGTGCCGCCCAATCGGCGATCTTCGGCGGGCGGCGAAGCGTGTGCATCGAGCACGGCCTTGACCTTGCAACGTGGAGTCCGGTCGGACGCGACGAGCGTCGGCGCGAGCTCGGGCTCGCGCCCGACGATTCGCTGATCCTCTTCACCGCGGGCGACGTGGCCGAACGTCGCAAGGGATTCCACGTCCTCCTCGATGCCCTCACCGGCCTGCAACCGGCGGTCGCGGGGGCGAAACTCCACGTTGCCGTCCTCGGATGGTGCCCCCCGGAGGCGATCGCCGCCGCCCGCGAACGGCTTCCGATGCCGCTCATCGCGTGCGGCTCGATCGCCGACGACGCCCGCGCCGCGGCGACCTACGCGGCGGCCGATCTCTTCGTCATTCCGTCGCTCGAGGACAACCTGCCGAACACGATCGTGGAATCGCTCGCCTGCGGCACGCCCGTCGTCGGAAGCGCCGCCGGCGGCATTCCCGAGGCGCTCGCGCGTCAGTCGTTCGACGCATGCGCGCCGGTCGGCGACGCGGCGGCGCTCGCCTCGCGCATCGAGTCGGCCCTCGCCATGCGCGACCGCCGCGACGCGCTCCGCGTGGCGTCGCGAGCGATCGCCGAGCGGCACTACGCGCTCGAGCGCCACGCCCGCGAGTATCTCGCGCTCTATCACGACCTCGTCGGCGCGGCGATGCGCTGATTCGTACACTCCGATCATGACGTCGGCACGAAAGAGCGAACTCGATCGCGTGGCGGAAGAGGCCGCACTCGATGCGGCGCTCGACAAGCTTGCCGACGCGGAGCGTCGCCTCGCGGAGTCGGAGGCGGATCGCGCGGCGCGGCTCGAACTCATTCATGCGCGCGACCGACTGTTGGCCGACCTCACCGGCGCCGTCGCGCGGATCGACACGCTTGCTTCAGAGAACGCCGCGTGCCGAGCGGACTGCGCGCGCGCGCTGCAGGCGATCGAGGAGCTTCGCAATGCGATGGCAGCAGTGGACGCGAAGCACGCGCAATCGGTCGCGCGCCTCGCGTCGGAGATGAAGGCCGGCCACGATGCGTCGCGCGGCGAGTTCGAGAACGTTGGAGCGAGGATCGGAGCGATCGAGTCGCGGCTCTCGCGAGGCTTCGTCGCTCGTCTCCGCGCCGCGTTCTTGGGCGAGTGATCGCGCAAACATCGTTCTGTTATGCTCGCGCCATGGCGCCGGAGTCGCAGCCAATCGAGCCCGGTACGTGGTCTTCGCCGGGCATCGCGGCGAGCGGCTTTCCGTGGAACGAGCTGGTCCAGCGGAAGATCGCCGCCCTCGAGGAGGATCGGGCCGAGAGGCTCCGACTCATACTCGAGCTCGAGGCGAAGAACTCCGAGCTCGTACGGGAAGTCACCGAGCTCCGGGAGAAGGTCATCGGTGCCGGCGCGACGCGCGACGCGCTGGTGCACGAGGTGCTCGCGTATCGCCGCGAGGCGATGCTTCCGGCGTGGAAGCGCGTCTATCGCCGCCTCGTCGGCCGCCTGCCCGAACCCGCGCCGCTTCCCCAGGCGCCTGCAACGACGAGTGACGCGCCCGCGCCCGCACCGCCCCCGGCGAATGCCGCGGAAGTCCCCGAGACGACGACGTTCCGGGCCATGTCGACCGATCGCGCGCTCTGGCGGATAGGGCGTCGAGGCCTCGACGTCGGCACCGTGATCGACGTCGGCGCGTCGAACGGCATGTGGTCCGCGGTCTGCGAGCGTCACCTGCCCAAGGCCAACTACCTGCTCGTCGAGGCGCAGCAGTGTCACGAGGAGGCGCTCCGGCAGTATTGCGCCGCGCGGCACAACGCGGCGTTCGTCCTCGCCGCCGCGGGGCCGACCGACGGCACGCTCTGGTTCGACGAGGGCGATCCCTTCAGCGGGCTCGCGAGCACCACGCAGAGGCCGGGCATGCGTCGGCAACTCCCGGCGATCTCGATCGACTCCGAGATCGCGCGGCGCGGCCTCGGCGGACCGTACCTCCTCAAGCTCGACGTGCATGGCTTCGAAGTGCCGATCCTCGAAGGCGCGGTCGAGACCTTGCGCCGCGCGTCGCTCGTCGTCATCGAGTGCTACGTCTTCCGGCTGCTCGACAACTCGCTCCTCTTCGACGAGATGGTGCGCTACATGCGCGAGCGCGGCTTCGGCGTGATCGACGCGTCGGAGCCGCTGTGGCGGGATCGCGACGCCTCGCTCTGGCAGTTCGATCTCTTCTTCGTCCCGCTGTCGCGCCGCGAGTTTGCGTCGAACACCTGGTCGTGAGCCGCATGTCGACCTCGCTGCCAGTGATCTCGGTCGTCTCGCCGTCGTTCAACGGCGCGCGCTTCTTGCCCCGCATGATCGCGTCGGTGCGCGAGCAGCGCTATCCGCGCTTGGAGCACGTCTTCGTCGACGCGGCCTCGACCGACGACACGATGGCGATCGTCGAGCGCGAGCGCGGTCACTTCGCGTCGGTCACGAGCGAGCCCGACAAGGGCATGTATGACGGCATCAACCGAGGATTCGCGCGCACGACCGGCGACGTGATGACGTGGCTCAACGTCGACGACGAGTGGTTCCCGGGCACGCTCCATGTCGTCGGCACGATCTTCGCGACGCTGCCGGAGGTCGAGTGGATCTCGACCGCGTTGCCGGCGGCGATCGACGAGAACTCGGCGCTCATCAAGGTCAATCGCATCGACGGCTTCTCCCGCGCGGGCTTCCTGCGCGGCGAGAATCTCGCGGGCGCCGGATGGGACGCCGCGGGCTACATCCAGCAAGAGTCGACGTTCTGGCGTCGCTCGCTGTGGGAACGCGCCGGCGCGCGGCTTGACGATTCGCTCTCGGCCGCGGGCGACTTCGAGCTGTGGTCGCGTTTCTTCCAGCACGCGGAGCTTTGGTGCGTCGACGTGCCGCTCGGGTGCTATCGCCGCCACGCGTCGCAGAAGACGTCGGTCGACTTCGGCAAGTACCTGCGCGAGGCGCTGTCGGTGTTCGCGGCGGTCGGCGGCGCGAAGCCGTCGCCGCGCGGCGCGAAGATCCGGCTCGGGCTGCGCGCTTCGACGCCCGGATGGCTGCGCCGCGCCTGCGTGCGCGCCGGTCTGATCTCGCCGCGCCCCTGGATCACGTACGACTGGGGACGCCAAGTGTGGGTGAGCGAACGGCGATGAGCGACGCGAGCTCAGCCACCCATGAGGCGCGGGGATTCGCGGCCGTGCGCTCGTCGCTCGCCGGCAAGCGATCGCTGGCGATCACGCTCGTGAACGACGTGGGATTCGTCGGCGGCGCCGGCAAGGCGCTGCGGCGCCAGGCGCAGTCGTTCCTCGTTGCAGGTCACTCCGTGGGGGGCGTGTGCGGGCTTGCCCAAGACGGCGCCGCCGTCGTGGCGACGCAAGGCCGCGATCTCGCCGACGGCTGGCGCGGCATTCGCGCGTTGCCCGAGACCGACCCGAGTCGTTCGCCGACCGAGGAGGCGGTGATCGAGCGCGTGGTCGGCTCGGTCCTCGACACCTCGCCCGACCTTGTCGTGACCGGCAACTTCCACTGGTTCCGCTGGCCGCTCGCGATCGTCGAGCGACTGTGGCGGCACGGGATTCCGGTCGTCGTCTATCTCCATGACATGCATTGGATCAGCGGCCGCTGCGCCTATGCGGGAACGTGCACGCGCTATCGGACAGGCTGCAACGCGGAGTGTCCGACGGCCGCGGAGTATCCACCGCTCGCACCGGACCGCATCGCGGACGCGTGGCGCGACCGGCGCCGCGTGTTCGTCGATCTCGGCGTGCCGCTCGCGGGCAACAGCACCTGGATGTGCGAACGGGCGCGGGCCGGATTCGACGGCCGCGCCGACGTCGCGCTCGTCCCGCTCGCGCTCGACACGCGGCGCTTCGCGCCGGTCGATCGGACGATCGCGCGACGTCTGCTCGGGCTGCCCGAGCGCCCCATCGTGCTCGTCGGCGCGATCGACATGGCCGAACGGCGAAAGGGCGGACACCTTCTCCGCGACATCGTGCCGCGGCTGCGCGGCGCGGGCGTCGAGGTCGTCGCGTTCGGGCATAACTCGGAGTACCTGCCCGACGTGCGCGGCCTCGGCTTCATCACCGATGAACGCGTGATGCCGATCGCGCTCTCCGCGTGCGACGTCTTCCTGAACCTGTCGCTCGAGGAATCGTTCGGCCAGACGCTCATGGAAGCGGCGGCGTGCGGCGTTCCGAGCGTCGCGATCGCGCGCGGCGGCGTGCCCGACATCGCGCGCGATGGCTGCAACGCGGTCGTCGTCGACGCCGAGGACCCGCACTTCATCGCCGACGCGACGTGCGCGCTCCTGCGTGACGACGCGCGTCGCCTCGCGCTCGGCCGCGAAGGCCGAGCGCTCGCCGAGCGCGAGTATTCGCTCGAGGCCCAGGCGCAGCGCTGGGAGACCCTCCTCGGACGCTGACCTGGCCCGCGCGCCACCCCGTACGATGGCGGCTTGTCGCTCGCCGCCTGCCTCTTCCGACCGGTCCCGCCGCCCACGCTCGCCGAGCGTGCCGCGCCGCTCGCCGCGCCCGCGGCGCTCGAGGGCGGATGGCGGATTGCCGACCCCACGCGGCTACGGCCAACGGCGGAACGCCCGGTCGTTTCGGTGGTCACGGTCTGCTTCAACTCGGCGAAGACAATCGCCGACACGATCGCGGGCGTGCGCCGGCAGACGTACGCGCCGATCGAATACGTCATCGTCGACGGCGGCTCGACCGACGGCACGGTGGACGTGATCCGCGCGAACGAAGATGTCGTCGCCTACTGGCGCAGCGAGCGCGACGGCGGCATCTACGACGCATTCAACAAGGGCATCGCGCTCGCCCGCGGCGAGTGCATTCAGATCATCAACTCCGACGACTGGATGGAGCCCGATCAGGTCGAGCGCGCCGTCTCCGCGTTGCAGCGGACGGGCGCCGACTTCGTGCACGGCGACATCGTGTTGCACGGCTGGCGCGGGCAAGACGTGCGCATCGGCGGAGACCCGCACTGGGACCTGCGCGTGCGCCGCACGATGCCGTCGTTGCATCAGGCGACGGTGCTCGCACGCCGGCGCGTCTATGAGCGCGTCGGTCTCTTCCGCACGGACCTGCGCATCGCGAGCGACTACGACTGGTTCATCCGCGTCGCCCGCGCGGGGCTCGTCGGCGCGCACGACCCGACCATCCTCGCGCACATGCGCGCCGGCGGCGCGAGCACGACGCGGCAACGGCGAACGATCGCCGAGGGCTTCATCTGCGCGCGCACGAACGGCGATGAGCTGCTTCCGTGCCTGTGGCACTGGAGCGGGCGATGGATCTGGCCGAACGGCGTGCCGGGCTACGCGCGACGCTGCGCGGGCGCAGTGCGCGGCATGGCTCGCGTCGCTCGCGGTGCCCGAAGCGCCTGTCGGCGCGCGGCGATGCGCGTGGCGAACGCTGCGCCCGTTCTTCGCTCAGTACCGGGCAAGGCTATGGTCAAGCGCGCGATCGGGCTGCGCGACGCGGTCGAAACGACGACAACGCCCGGTCAGGCGCGACTCGCGGATTTCGTCGACGTCCGCGATCTCGACGGCGGGCTCAGCGAGGCCGCGATCGTCGAGCTTCTCGAGCTGGCGCCGCGAATTCGAAGGGTTCGCTGCTCGCGCGCGACGCCGATCGCGCGGCAGGCGTGGCGAGCGCTCGAGCTCGGCGGAGCGACCTGCATCGACGCGGCACGGCCCGACGAGGCGCGTGTCGCGCAGTGCGACGCCGCGCTCGTCGATGCGCAGGAGGCGCAATTGCGTGAGTGGACGCGATTCCCCATACTGGTCGAAGTGCGTCCGACCGGCATTCGCGTCGCCAGCGATCGACGGTGACCGTCTGCGGACCGAACGGAGGATGGGTGTGCTGAGCGCGTTGCGGAGATCTCTCGGGCTTTCGACCGGAACTGGAGCCTCCGCGGCACAGGACGAACGGCAGGCGCTCGGCGAGGCGCTCACGATGCTCCGCATCCGCCAGCAGGACGTGCGCGAGCTCGAGGCCATGTATCGCGCGTTCGTGATGCCGGAACTCGAACCGCGCGCGGGGCGCGACGAGGACCTGCATCGCCTCATCGGCACGTCGGTCGGCGAGGGGCTCTACGTTTGCCGCGCGATCCAAAGCGTGCGCCACGTCGCGGGCGACGTCTGCGAGTTCGGCGTCGCCCAGGGTGCGACCTCGCGGCTGATCGCCAACGAGATTCGCCCCTCGTCGCGGACGCTCTGGCTCTACGACAGCTTCGAAGGGCTGCCGAAGCCGAGCGCGAAGGACGTCCTCATCGACGACATCTTCGGCCTCGGCTCGATGGACGCCTACGCCGGCACGATGAAGAGCCCGCGCGATCTCGTCGTTGCAAAGCTCGAGGACATCGCGTTCCCGATGGACCGCGTGCGAATTCGCGAGGGTTGGATCGACAAGACGCTCGCGGCCTCGCCGTTCCCGACCGCCGTCGCCTTCGCATACGTCGACTTCGACTTCTACGAGCCGATCAAGGTCGCGCTCGAGTGGCTCGACGGCCACATGGCGCCGGGCGCCGCGATCATCGTGGACGACTACGGATTCTTCTCGCAGGGGGCGCAGTCCGCGGTCGACGAGTTCCTCGCGACGCGGCGCGACCGCTGGACCTTTGAGTTGCCGGTGGAGCCGGCGGGCAAGTTCTGTCTCTTGCGCGCGAAGTGATCGCGCGATCTCCGTGTTGGGCGGCTGAAACGACGATGGCTGTGGTGTTCCGAGAGAAGCGTCTCGCGTTTGTGCACGTTCCCCGAACGGGCGGGACGTCGATTGCCGAAGGCATCTCGCGGCAGCTCGGGGCGCTGCGTTTCGCCCCGCATCTCCGTGCGTGCGATCTCATCGACGCGATCGGCCGGGAGGAATGGTTCGCGCTCCACTCGATCGCCGTCGTGCGTCATCCGATCGACTGGCTTCGCTCGACGTGGCGATTCGCGCGCGGCGAGCCGTTGCAGCCGCTCTTCCTCCACGCCCACATGATGCCGTTCGCGACGTTCGCCGACCGCGCCGGCGACGTGGCGCCGGTCGGGTGGCGGCCGCTCGACTACCTGCTCGACGAGAACGGGGAGCTCGCGGTGCGGCACGTGCTCCGATTCGAGCGGCTCGACGAGGAGTGGCGAGCGCTGGTGGAGGCGCTTGGCCTCGAGGCGCTCGGCTTCTCGCCCGAACTGCCGCACGTGAACGCGAGCAGGCGCGCCGAGATCGGCCACGACGACTCCGACGAATGCGAGCTCGGTCTCGCCGCCTACGGTCCGTTCGCCCGCGAGTTCGCCGCGCTCGGATACGAGATGCCGCCGTCGATTGCGCGCGAGCTTGAGGCCAATCGGCGCGCGCTGGCGGAGTTGCTCACGCCGGGATGGCTCGCCTGCAACGAGCGCCGCCTCGCGGTCGCGCGCTGCGCCGACGCGCGCGGAGAGCGGGGCATCGCGCGACGTCTGCTCCTTCCGCTCGCGCGTGCCGGGAGCGACGCGGCCGAGGATCTGCTGCACTCGATTCCGCGGCGACTCGTGTCACAACGCCTCGACGACGCGGCGATCGCCCGCCACCTCGAGTGCGTCGCACAGCTCACCGCGCACGCGCGGTCCTTACAATCGCCGGAGTGACGGCCGCGCCGCTCATCCTCATCTTCGGCATGCATCGGAGCGGAACGTCGGCGCTCGCGCGCGCGCTCTCGCTCGGCGGCGTGGCGCTGCCGAGCACGCTGCTCGAGTCGCGCGCGGACAACACCGAGGGCTACTGGGAATCGGCGCGCATGGTCGCGATGAACGAGGAGATCCTCCGCGCCCTCGGCGGCCACGCGCTCGCGGCGTTCACGCGCGAGATGCGGGCCCGTGAGCGCTCGGCGCGCGCGACGATCGTGCGCGAGCTCGAGCGCGTCTACGAACGCGAGTGCCCGCGCGACCGTGTGGTCGTCGTGAAGGATCCGCGCATGTGCCTCCTCGCCGAGGCGCACCTCGACGCGGCCCGACGGCAGGGCCGGCGCGTGCACGCCGTCGTCCTTGTGCGCGACGCCGGCAGCGCCGCAGGCTCGCTGGTCGCCCGCAACGTGGTGTCGCGCGAGTACGCCGGGCTCCTCTGGCGGCAACACGTGCTCTTCGCCGAGGCGGCGACCCGCGCGATCCCGCGGACCCTCGTGCGACATCGAACGTTCCTAGCCGATCCGGTGGGCGTCGTCACTGCGATTCGAGACGCGGTCGGCTGCAACGAGGAGAATGCGACGCCGCTCGAGGCCGACAAGGTGCGGGCGTGGGTGCATCCCGACCGCGTCTACTGGTCGCCGGAGCGGGCGGCGTCGACCGACGACGAGCGCGAGGTCGACCAGGCGGTCTTCTCCGACACCGCCGACCGCGCCGCGCTACTCGACGCGCTGCGCGAGCGGGCGTTCGACGACTGCGGGCGCGTCGACCCGGGCTGCGTGCCCCTGTGGCTCATCCTCCAGTCGAACGCCACGATCGGCTGGGCGCAGGTCGCGGCGCTCGCGATGGACCGAGGCGTGTCGGCGGCCCCGGGAGCGGTCGACGCCTTCCTGCGCGGCGAGGCGCTTCGCTTCGGCGGCCTCGGGTCCGAGTCATGAGCGAGCGTCTTCTCATCGTTGCAGGCGACCTCGAGCTGGGCGGCGGACAGATCTTCGCGGTGCGGCTCGCGAACGCGCTCGCGCGGTCGATGTCGGTGTCGCTCGTGAGCGCGGACCCGGCACGCTGCGATGCCCGGCTTCGCGCCCGCGTCGCGCCGAACGTCGACGTCGTGCCATGCGACGGTTCGCCCGCGCAGCTCGCGTCGATCGTCCGCGACGGCGGATACACGGCCGTGAACTCGCACCTCTGGCAGGCCGACGCGCTCGTCGAGCGCGCGCTCGCGCACGGAGGGGTGCGTTGGACGATCAGCATGCACGGTTGCTACGAGCTCCTTCTCGAAACTCCGGATGCCGTCGGCGTGTTTCGGCCTGCGGCCGAACGGGTGCTGCGCCGCGCGAACGCGGTCGTGATCGCGGCCGAGAAGAACCGCCGCGTGTTCGAACGCTTCGGTCTCGATGCGTCGCACGTCGTGCGCATCCCCTACGGATACGAGCCCGTGGTGCCGCAGCGCGTCGAGCGCCCGCGCGCCGACGTCGTCTTCGGCATCGCCTCGCGCGCGGTGCCGAACAAGGGATGGGAGCAGGCGTTCTACGCGTTCGCGCGCGTGCGCGCGGAGCTCCTCGCGCGAGGTGTCACGAGCGCGCTCGTCCTCGTGGGCGGCGGACCGCTCGTGCCGATCCTGCGCGATCTCGGGCATCCCGACGTGCACGTGACCGATTGGGTCGCCGATCCCGAGTCGTGGATCGCGGGCTTCGACATCGCGATGCTTCCGACGAGTTACCCGGGCGAGAGCTATCCGAACTCCGTGATCGAGTACCTCGCGCTCGAGAAGCCGATCGTCGCGACGCGCTGGGCCGAGATACCCGCGATGGTCGCGACCGAGCGCGGCTCGGCCGCGACGCTCATCGGCATGGATGCGCACGGCACCGCCGACATCGACGCCCTCGCCGCCGCGATGCTCGAGCTGGCGACCGATCGCGACCTCCGCGCGGCGCGCGTCGCGGCGGCAACGTCGAGAAGCCGCGCGTTCTCGATGGACGAGTGCGTGCGCCGCTATCGCGCGGTGCTTTGCTAGCGTCGCGCCGTCATCGTGCGGCCGGCACGAACTCCGCGATGTGCTGGCCGCGCGGGTGACGCCAGTCGCCGATGAGGCGCATCGACCAGCCGGCCTGTGCCGCGAGCGCGGCGAGCTCCTCGGGCGTCTGGCGGAAGACGAGGCGCGAGTGGCTCGACTCCGGATTGGCGGCGTCGTTCGAGCCGCGCGGGAGGAACGTGGCGAAGAAGCGCGTCGTCGGCTTCGCGTGCGGCGCGAGCGCCGCGAAGACGCGGGCGATGTCGTCGTTCGTCAGGTGCGTGAAGAGCGACTGCGCAAGCGCGAAGTCCGGGGCGGCCGGGATCTCGGAGAGGTCGAACCGGCCGTTCACGAGAAAGCGCGGGCGCTTCGCGCGGAATCGCTCCACGCCGAGCTCCTCGGCGACGCCGAGGATGATGAGATCGACGAGTCGGTCGAGACCGATGTAGTTGCCGGCGTCGAGATAGGGGATGAAGTGCAGGCCGCCGCGCAGCGAGCCGCAGGCGATGTCGAGCAGGACGTGATTCGGTCGCAGGCCCGCGGCCACGAGAAAGTCGAACTGCAGGCGGCCGATCGCGTCCCAATGCGCGCCCTCGCCGCCGATGAAGCGGCGGTGTCCGAGCGCGAGCACGCCTTCGCCGCTGTCGGGCACGAGCGGAGGCTTGGACGGAAATTCGGCGCCCTCGGGCGGAGGCTGCAACGTGGAGGGCTGCGTGACCGCGAGATCGGCGAGGAAACGCTGGCGAAGCCGGTCGGTCGTCTCGTCGCGCTGCTTCGCGAACTCGGACCGCGGCGACCATGACGGAGGCAGCTCGATTCCGGCGAGCGCCGCGACCGCACGGATCGTCTCGGCGGGAGACTCCTCGAGATCCTCGTAGTTCACGTCGAGCATCCGAATGCCCGCGCGGCCGCGAAGGCCGGCGGCCGCGGACTCGAGCCGAGCCGAGTGCTGACGGCTCTCGCGCAGGGCTTCCTGCAACGACGAAAAGTCGTACGGAGGCCACGATCCCTCGCCCGCGACGGGGCGCACGAACTCGCCGGTGTGTCGGGCCCGCCACCACGAGAGCGCTTGGCCGATCTCGTCGAGCCGACGGAGGACGACGACGACCGAGCGCGGAAAGAGCGCGTCGATCCATCGGTCGCTGCTGCCGTCGCCGAACCCCCATTGCGCGACGAGCGCGGGAAGCGCGTCGAGCGTCGAGGTCACGATCTTGACGGCGCTCGCGCCGTTCGGCGTGGCGCCTGCAACGTGGAGCGCGGTGCGAAATGCGGGGGCATTCGCGGCTCCGGCGGGCGGGAGCGGGAAGCGATGCTGGAAGGTCGGATAGACGAGCCCGGTGAGCCATTCTCGGCAGACGCCCAGGACGCCGGTGTCGCGCAGCATCGAGCCGAGCCACGAGCTTCCGCTTCGGGGCGCCGCGAGGACGACGATCGTGGGGGGCGCGCGTTCAGTCATGCGGCACGCTCGCGGACGACGTGGTCGGACGGTCCGCGTTGCCGTGCACGCGTTCGACGCGGGGCGGAGCGGAGAGCAGCGACACGATGCCTCGACCGGCGGTGCGGGCGCTGTCGATGCGAATCGCGAGAACGTCGAGCAGCCGATGCATGAAGCCTTGCTCGCCGAGGCTGCGCACGGCGGCCTGGATGAAGTACGTGCCGGTGAGGAGTTGCATGCGGATCGGGAAGGAGACGCGCACGACGTCGCCGGCGCGGACGTCGAGCGTTTCCGGCGGCTCGGGCGCGAAGGCGCCGCTCAGCCGCACGCCGGTCATCGTGCGGAAGTGGAAGCCGAGCACCACGCCGACCGCGTCGCGCGTGAAGGCGACTTCGTACTCGAGCCGGTACAGCGCGCCGTGCGCGAGGCGGTTGCGCGGCTCGCCGGCGCGATTCACGAGGCGGATGCCGCGGATGACCGCGCCGTCGGGCGGCAGTTCGCTCGGATCGGGGCAGACGAGCGACGGGTCGCAAGCGCCATCGCCGTCGGGAATCTCGTCGTTGCCGCCGACGTCGTCGTGCGTGGCCGGGAGGAGGTCGTCGTCGCGCGTGGTCGGCGGCGACGGCGCGCTCGACGTCGCTTCGCCCCCGAGCTGGACCTCGGCGTCGAGCGCCGCGCGCAGGTCGGGGCGCTGTACGTGGGCCGAACCGGTGTACAGGAGCGCGTGGTAACGCTTCATAACGTCGCGCGCGGTGCCTTCGGCGATCAGCGTGCCTTGGTCGAGGAGAATCGCACGGTCACACAGCTGGAGGACGGCGCTGATCGAGTGCGAGACGAAGAGGATCGTGACGCCCTTCGCGCGCAACTCCTCGATGCGGGCGAAGCACTTTCGCGCGAAGAGCTCGTCGCCGACGGAGAGCACCTCGTCGACCACGAGGATCTCGGGATCGATGCTGACGGCGACCGCGAACGCGAGCCGCGCGTACATGCCCGAGGAGTACGTGCGGACCGGCTGATCGACGGCGGCGCCGATGTCGGCGAAGTCGAGGATCTTCTGGAAGCGGGCCTCGATCTCCGCGTTGCTGAGGCCGAGGACGGCCGCGTTCACGCGCACGTTCTCGGCGCCGGTGAATTCCGGGTTGAACCCAGCGCCGAGCGCGAGCAGCGGGGCGATGCGACCGTGCGTCTCGATGTGCCCTTCGGTGGGCGGCGAGATGCCGCAGATGAGGCGCAGCAACGTGGTCTTGCCGCTCCCGTTGCGGCCGATCACGCCGACGGCCTCGCCGCGCGCGACCTCGAACGAGACGTCGCTGAGCGCCCGGAACGCGCGCGATCGCCGGCGACCCGGAAGGAGGATCTCGAGCAGGCGATCGATCGGCCGATCGTAGATCCGGTACGTCTTTCCGACGTGCGACACCCGGAGCGCCAGCGGCGCGGCGGAGGTGGCGGCGGATCGTTCGTCGGGCGCGGTCATATGACGTCCGCGAAGCCCTCGCGAGTGCGGCGGAAGAAGAGGAACCCGAGCTGGAAGATCACGGCCGAGACCGCGAGCGCGATGAACCACGGCGTCATCGGCGGCAACGTGGAGTCGAAGAGGACCGAGCGCACGCCGACGATGACCGGCGTGAGCGGGTTCCAGGAGATGAGAAATCGGAACCGCTCCGGCACCGCCTCGATCGCGTAGAAGACCGGCGAGAGGAACATCATCACGCTCACGAACACCGCGGTGAGCTGCGCGGTGTCGCGCATGTAGGCGCCGAGCGCGGCGACGAACCAGGCGACGCCGAGCGTCACGAGCGGGACCGGAACGAGGAGGAGCGGAAGCCACGCCGCAGCCAAGGGCGGCGGGCGATAGAGCACGGCGTAGAAGAGGAGGAGCAGAAGGCCGGTGATCGCCGCGTGAAAGACGGCGACGAGGAACGACACGAACGGCAGGATCTCGAGCGGAAAGAGCACCTGCTTCACGAACGAGACGTTCCCGCGGATCACGCCGCTCGCGATGCTGACCGTCTCGCCGAAGAGTTGGACGAGGATGAGCCCGGAGAGGAGCACGAGCGCGAACGGCGGCTGCGTGCCGTCGCTCGCCGGCCAACGCCCCTTGAGCACCGTGCCGAAGACGAACGTGTAGACGCCGAGGAGAAAGAGCGGCGTGAGGATCGTCCACAGGGGGCCGAGATACGAGCCCTTCCAGCGCGCGGCAACATCGCGAGCGGCGAGTCGATACGCCAGCGCGCGATGTTGCCAGAGCGATTGCAGCGGTCCTGCGCGGAGCACCGGGCCAGTGTATTGGCCGCGGCCTCCGCGTTTGCCGGCCTTACTTGGTGAACGAGGTCCAGGTCAGGCCGGTCGGCGCGATCGTGCCGCCGCCTTGCTTGACGAGCCCGTTCATGGTCCACCCGTTCGCGATCGTCGTGTTCGTGTTGCGCCACACGATGTCGTCACGGCCGTCGCCGTTGATGTCGATCGACGCGACCGGCTGCCACGCGAGCGCGACCGAGGCGGCGATGAGACCGCCCGATGCCTTGAACGCGCCGTTCATGAGCCAGCCGTTCACGTTGTTGTTGTTTGCGTTGCGCCAGACGAGGTCTTCCTTGCCGTCGCCGTTGATGTCGCCGGCCACGATGATGCTCCACGCGGCCGGAAGCGGAGACGTGTTGCCGACGTTCGACTCGGTCACGTCGCCCAAGCCGTCGAGCATCCACGCGACGGCCATGTTGGTCGTGGTGTTGCGCCAGACGATGTCCTTGTCGCCGTCGCCGTCGAGGTCGGCGGTCGCGAGGAACGAGAGGTCGGCCGGAGAGCCGAAGTTGATCGTGTACCAGCGCGTGTTTCCGTCGAGAAGCCACGCGACCAGCGCGCTCGTGTTCGAGTTTCGGAAGAGCAGGTCGTCGCGGCCGTCGCCGTTGAGGTCGGCAACGCTGAGGCACGACCACGCGGACGCGAGCGTGCCGCCCACCGTGCCGGAGCTCGCATACGCGCCGTTCTCGATGAACCAGATCGTCGTCTGTCCGTTCGGGTCGCGCAGCACGAGGTCGTGGTCGCCGTCGCCGTCGACGTCGCCCTGGCCGATGATCGACCACGACGAGTTCGGGATCGTGGCGCCGATGCTCGTATCGGAGGTGAGCACGATGCTGTTCAGCTCCCAGAGGCGCACGTCATTCGTGGTTCCGTTGCGCCACACGATGTCGGCCTTGCCGTCGCCGGTCTGGTCCTCCGGCGTGGCGGGCGGGGTCACCGCCGGCGGCGCGTAGTACGCGATCAGGTCGTCGGTGCCGAAGAGCGTGACGGAGTCGGAGATGTAGCCGACGCTCACCGTTGCATTGATGCGCGCGCCGGTCTGCCAGTTGGCGTTCGTGATGGTGAAGCGGCCGAGCAGCACTTCGCCGGACTCGCCGGCGTCACCGTTGCCGTTCGACGGCGGAAGGTTGTACCAACCGCCTCCGGTGATCGAGCCGAGCGTGACGAACTCGGCGTCGACGTAGGACGGATCGCCGGTCGTGCCGTTCGTGAGCTCGCCTTGGCTCGAGCCGATCGTGATGAAGGAGTCGTACGCGTACGCGGTGGCATCGAGGATCACCGGCATCGGAAGGCCCGACGCCGGCGCGACGCCTTGCACGCTCGCGTTGTAGAAGACGGTGTTCACGGCGCCGACCAGCTCGATGTCGACGTCGTAGACGTTCAGCAGGCGATCGGCGGGCTGGTTGAACGACGCGTAGAGATCGATGACGTGGTAGAGCGTCGGGCCCGAGTAGGCGTTGTACTGGTGCGCGGTGATCGCCACGAAGTCTCCGCTCGCCGGAGCTGCAACGGAGAAGAGAAGGGCGGCGGTGACAAGAGCAAGAGGACGGCGCGACGTGGGCATGGTGTAACTCCGCTCGCGAACTGCGCGAGTGAGAAAGGCATCGGCCGCGCACGCGCCGCGCGTGAGTCGGCACGATCAAGCGCGCACGATGCCGCGCAAGATGTGCTCGACCGCAAGCCTCATAACGTGGAGACGAAAACGGGCGCCCGGTGTCGTTCCCGAGAGGGGTGTGAGCCCTCAAGGCACCGGGCGCCCGCCGAATTGGGTGCTCTTTGAGCTGGGCGTCCCGTTACCAGGGCGTCCAGGCGCTTCCAGGGCCGAGCGTTCCGATCGTCGCGCCCTCGAGCTTCGTGAGTTCATCCATGCGCCAACCGTTGACCTTTCCGGAGATGTGATTTCGCCAAATCAGGTCGCCGGTTCCGCTTCCGTCGAGATCGACCGTCTCTTCGCAGTGCCACGCGCTCGACACCGAGTTCGCGATGACTCCGCCATACTCCCGAGCGAGGCCCTCGACGATCCAGCCGTTGACTTGGGAGGTCAGCGCGTTTCGCCAGACGATGTCGTCGTCGCCGTCGGCATCGAGATCGCACATCGCTTCCACCTGCCATGCGAGGTTCACGAGGCCCACGCCGCCGAACATCTTGGGGATGACGGGAAGCGTTCCGTGCATTGGCCAGACCACGACCGCGCCGCCGAAGAGGCGCCATAACAAATCGTCGGAGCCGTCCCCGTTGAGATCGCCGCAGCCGAGGAACTCGAATCCGGGCGAGATGCCGACGAGTTCGTCGTCGACGACCTGTCCGTCCTCGATGAGCCAGACGCGCACCTGTCCGTTGCCGCCGTCCTCATGCCGCCAGACGATGTCCGAGTCGCCGTCGTCGTCCACGTCCGCGATCGCAATCACGTCCCACTTCTGCGGACCGGGCACCGGCGGCATGCCTAACTCTTCAACGGAGTCGATCGCACCGTCTTGCATGCGGAGAAGCCGCAATTCGTGGTACTGATCGCTGATGAAGAAGAGATCCAGGTCGCCGTCGACATCGGCGTCGCCGCGACCGACCGGCTTGAGCACGGGCGGGAGTGGCGCGAGCTCGTCGTCGAGGCACGTCGCCGATTCGAGCGACATCCCCGTGAGTTGCCACCCGGTGATGTAGCCGCCGGGCGAAAGCCAGACGAGATCCCCGTTGCCGGCCGGACCCGCAGGCGCGGGCGGCCCCGGTGGGACCGTGACGCCTCCGCCTCCCATCGCGGGCCAGTAGGGCTCGCCCGGGATGTCGAGCGGGAGTTCGTTTCCCGCAAAGCCGTTGAGCGGAATGTGCATGAAGTGGTTCGAGAACTTCGTCTGCGTGCTGCCCCACGGGATCCATGCCACCCGCCACGCCACGTCGATCGAGGAGCTCGACGACCAGTACTGGCCGTCGAGGGAGAACCGCGCGACACGCACGCGATAGTCCACGCCCGCCGTGTTCTCGCCTCCGATCGGCGGCGACGCGTACCACCCCGCGGGTCCGTCGTAGTCGCCGTTGACGAGCATGAGCGCGGGCGCGTCGGGCGTCAGCGCGACGAAGCCGAGCGCGTCGCACTGCTCGCGACCGATCGTGACGTACGAGTCGATCACGTAGGCATCGGGCCACGGGTCGGCGCAGATGGGCATCAAGGGCTGGCCCAGGAGCGCGCCCACGTTGTAGAAGCCCACATCCGTCGGCGTGTTGAGCGAGACCCCGGTCTCGAACACCATGAGCAGGCGGTCCGTCTCCTCGGAGAACGAGGCGTACACGTCGACGACGTGATACGGCTTGTCGCCGACGGTGATGATCGCGTACTCGTACTGAAGGCCGTCGAACTCGGCACGAGCGTCGCTTCCGATCGAGCTCGCACCGATGGTTGCGACGAGTGACGCGAGGCCGAGCCGCACGCTCGCCGGGCGGCGAGCTGCGTGGCGAGGCCGCGCAACGATGATGTCAGTCGTGGGCCGATCTGGGCGCACCGACATCGCTCGACCTTGAAGAGGTCGATTCATGAGACACCTCCGCGGAGAAGTCCGCGTTGCATGCGCGATCGCGACGGAAAAACTGGAAGCGCGACCGCTAGGAGCCGAAACGATCCGAAATCAGAAAACTCCCGAAAGGGCGCCTCGCCGTAGAAGAAATGCCCGACACGCCCGGAGGCCGTCGAGAAGTGTGGACGCGGTGCTGCCACACGCGCGTCGAGGTGAGGCACGGTGATTCTCACGCGCCCTCTCGCGAGAGCAAGAGAATTCTCGCGGATTCCTTGACAACGCGAAATCGCCCGCGGCGAGGCTGCAACGCGGAGTGCCGATCGCATGCATATTCGTCGCGGTATGCGGCTGCAACGTGGACTGTCGGGTGCGCGAAACGCCGCTGGCGCGTGAAAAAACCGACGTCCGGCAGCAGATCGCGCCGGACGCCGGGGTTCCCGAACTCAACGTTGCAGCAGGGGAATCAGCGGAGGATCGCCCAACCGTCCTTCACGGGCTTGATTGAGCCGCCGGCCTGCTTCACAAGTCCCTGCATGCGCCAGCCGTTCACGTTGTTGAAGAGCGTGTTGCGCCAAAGGACGTCGTCGTCGCCGTCGTCGTCGAGGTCGACGATGTCCGTCAGCACCCATTGCGTGCCGACCGCCGGCGCCACGAGCCCGCCGGCGACTTTCGTGGCGCCCTCGATGAGCCAGCCGTTGACGTTGCCGTTGGCGACGTTGTGCCAGAGAAAGTCGGTGTCGCCGTCGCCGTCGAGATCGGGCGCGCCGGCGAATCTCCACGTTGCAGCAATCGGGCCGGCGCCGGTGAACATCTTGGACGTCGCCGCGTTCAGGCCGTTCCCGAGCCAGGCCACGAGATTGCCGTTCGCGAGACGCCAGAGGATGTCGCCCTTGCCGTCCTTGTTGAGATCGACGAGCCCGAGGAACTCGAAGCCGGGCGAGTTGCCGATCTGCACGTTGTTCACGCGCGTCAGCCCGTCCATCTCCCAGACGCGCACGGCGGCGAGTCCGCCGTCGATGCGACGCCAGACGAGGTCATCCTTTCCGTCGCCCGTCATGTCGAACTGTCCGAGCAACGCCCAGTCGTTGACCGGGAGCGCGGGCGTGCCGATCGATGCGGTCGTCGTGATCACGCCGTCCTGGACGATGCAGCCGATGACGTTCTGCGTCGTGGGATTGCGCCAAAGAATGTCTTGGTCGCCGTCGCCGTCGAGGTCCGGCGAGCCGGCCGGAAGGGTGCCCACGGGCTGCGTGGTCGAGAGGATCTCGGCGTCGACGAACGACAATCCGTCGACGTTCCATCCGACGATCCAGCCGCCCGGCGCGGTCCACAGCACTGACTTGCCGAGAAGCGTGCCGATCGGCGCGGGCGGATCCGAGCCTTGCGGAACTGAGGGCGGATTGCCGCCGGCGCCTTCGAAGGTGTAGTCCTCGCCCGGCTCGTCGATGGGCGGATCGCCGATGACGTCGGTGAACCAGAACGTGCCCGAGGGCTGGGCAAACTGTGCGGGCTCGCCGAACGCCTGCACCCAGCCGATCTTCCACGCGCACGACACATGGGCCCCGGCCGTGTAGTTGGCCTCGTCCACGACGAAGCGCGCGATGCGCACGCGGAGATCCGGTCCGGCGGTCTGGATGCCGTCGAGCGGCGGGGCGTGGAACCAGCCGCCCGCGGTCGTGATGTTCGAGTTGGTGACGAAGATGTCGGTCGGACAGCTCGGGTCGAACCCGAAGTACACGGCCGACTCGGACTGCGCGCCGCCGATGCAGATGTAGGTGTCGATCGTGCCAAGCTCCTCGTCGGTGAAGAAGAAGGGCTTCGACGAGATCTCCCCGTTGGCGAGCGTTTCGTGATGGAACTTCGCCCCGTTCACGGGATAGAGCGTGACGTTCGTATTGAAGACGTTCAGGAGTCGTTGCGCCGGCGTGTTGAACTTCGCGAACACGTCGATCCCGCGATAGATCTGGCCGTTGTACTCAACCGCCCACGCCTCTCCGGTCAGGGTGGGTGGGGCCGCGAGCGTCGAGCCTGCGAGGGCGACAGCGGTGGCGATCGAAAGTCCGAGCGTCGTTCGGGTCACGCGAAACTCCTTCTGGCGTCGCGAGGTGAGCGAGTCCAAGCCACTCGTCGGCGGAATCGCCGTCAAGCCTCCGATCGATCGGTCGCGACGCATCGGCATAGGTGCTACGCAGGTCATCGGTGTCGTTGCGCACAAAAAGCAAAAAGCCCGGCCGTCGCCCGGCCGGGCCTGACGCGTGCACGCGCCGTGTCGTCGGATTGACCCGGTCAGCGCATGATCGCCCAGCCGTCCGAGACCGGCTTGATCGCGGCGCCGGCCTGCTTCACGAGGCCCTGCATGCGCCACCCGTTGACGCTGTTGAACAGGGTGTTTCGCCAGATGACGTCGTCATCGCCGTCGGCGTCGAGATCGACGATGTCCGTCAGCGTCCATTGCGGGCCGACGGCGGGGGCGACGAGGCCGCCGCTGACCTTTGCCGTGCCTTGGATGATCCAGCCGTTCACGTTTCCGTTCGCCAGGTTGTGCCAGAGGAAGTCGGTGTCGCCGTCGCCATCGAGGTCGGGGGCACCGAGGAACTTCCACGTGGGGGCGATCGGGCCGGCGCCGGTGAACATCTTCGTCGTCGGAGCGCCGAGGCCGTTGCCAAGCCACGCCATGACGCTGCCGTTCGCAAGGCGCCATAGGACGTCGCCCTTGCCGTCGGTGTTGAGGTCGACGAGGCCGAGGAACTCGAACCCCGGCGAGACGCCGATCTGCACGTTGGCCTCGCGGGTGAGACCGTTCATTTGCCACACGCGCACCGAGCCGAGGCCGCCGTCGATGTTGCGCCAGACCATGTCCTGACGACCGTCGCCAGTCATGTCGATCTGCCCGAGCAACTCCCAGTCGTTGACGGGTGTTTGCGGTGTGCCGATCGAGGCGGTCGTGAGCACGACGCCGTCCTGCACGATGCAGCCGATCACGTTCTGCGTCGTGGGGTTGCGCCAGAGGAGATCTTGGTCGCCGTCGCCGTCGAGATCGGGCGCGCCGGCTGCAACGGTGTTGAGCGGCTGTGTCGCCGTGAGCGATTCCGCGTTGACGTACGTCAGGCCGTTCACTTCCCAGCCGACGACCCACCCGCCCGGCGTCGTCCAGATGATCGACTTGTTGAGCAGCGAGCCGAAGGGTTCGGGCGCCGGCGGCAGCGACGGTCCTTGCGACGGCGGACATCCACCGGCGGCGTCGAACCAGAAGTCTTGGCCCGGCTCGTCGACCGGGGGCGTGTCGATCGCGTCGGTGAACCAGAACGTGCCCGAGGGCGTCACGAACTGCGCCGGCGAGCCGAACGCTTCGACCCAGCCCAGTTTCCACGAGCAGTCGACGTGCGCGCCGCCCACATAGTCCGCATGGTCGAGCACGTAGCGGGCGATGCGCACGCGAAGGTCGTCGCCCGCGGTTTGGATGCCGTCCGTGGGCGGCACGTTGAACCATCCGCCCGCGGTGGTGATCGACGCGCTCGTGACGAAGATGTCGTGCGGGCACGAGGGGTCGAACGAGAAGAAGGGTTGGTCCTCCTGCTGCGAGCCACCGATGCACACGTAGGTGTCGGTGACCGCTTCCTCGTCGTCCTCGAAGAGCCCGGGCTCGGAGGTGAGCTCGCCGTTCGAGTGGGGAACGTGGCGGAAGTTGGCGCCGGCGACCGCGCTCAGCTGCACGTTGGTGTTGAAGACGTTGAGCAGTCGCTGGTTCGGCGACGTGAACTTCGCGAACACGTCGATGCCGTGATAGACCTGGCCGTTGTATTCGATGGCCCACGACACGCCTTCCAACGTAGGCGGCGCCGCGAAGGCTCCGGCGACCCCCCAACCGAGGACCAATGACAACGCGAGCACGCTCCGAGGCATGTGACTCTCCTTCGTGCGCCGTTCCCGAGAAGTGAGTGACCGCGCAGGCCGCGACCGACGGGCCGCAAGCAGGCGGGAGGAAACGACGAGTTCCGGAGGTGCTACGGAGCGGTGGTGTGCGGTTGCGCGGAAATCCCGCGATCGATCACCGATTGATCAGCGACCAGCCCGGGCCGGGTGTCGGGGCGATGGTTCCGCCCGAGACCTTCACGATGCCGTTCATCAGCCAGCCGTTGACCTTGTCGGCGACGGTGTTCGTCCAGATCACGTCGGCCCGGCCGTCGCCGGAGATGTCGGCGCTTGCCCGCAGCGTCCAGTCGAGCGAGATGGGCGCGGAGACGCCGCCGCTCGTCTTGTACAGGTTGTTCATGATCCAGGAGTTCACGATGCCGGTCGTCGAGTTCCGCCAGATCACGTCGGCACGGCCATCGGCGTTGAGATCGCCCACCGAGCCGACCTTCCACTGCGTGCTGATCGCGTTCACGCCGCCGACCGCGGCGGCCTCGATGAGCGAGAAGCCGTTGAGAAGCCATCCGAAGACGACGTTGGTCGAGGCCTGGCGCCAGAGGAGGTCGTAGCGGCCGTCGCCGTTGAAGTCGCCGCAGCCGAGGTACTCCGCTCCGTTGGGATTGCCGACGAGCTGTCCGTCGACGCGCACGTTGCCGTTCATCTTCCACATCGTGACGTCGCCGTTGACGGTGCTGCGGAACACGATGTCGGCCTTCTTGTCGCCGTCGAAGTCACCGACCGCGATCACCGCGAACGTGTTCGCGACTGCCGTGGCATTCAGGACTTGCGAGGTCGTTGAGACCGTCGAGCCGCTCATCAGCCAGACGTGGAAGAAGCCGGTGTTCGAGTCGCGCCAGATGATGTCGGTGTCGCCGTCGCCGTCGAGGTCGCCGCATCCCTTGGGTTCCCACGTCGTCGGCGCGTTGATGCTGGTCGGCGCCGCAGACTTCGTGAGACCGTTCATCGTCCAGATCTCGACCTGTCCGGTTCCGGCCTTGTGCCAGATGAGGTCGCCGGTCGCATCACTGTTGATCTGGTCGCGGACGTAGAGGTTCGCGTTCACGGGCGCGCTGTACTGCACGTGATCGAGCTCAAGTCCGCCGACCAACGACTGCACGCGCAGGAACTTGATGCCGGCGACCCAGTCCACGCCAATGAAGCGATCTTCGGCGGTGCCGCCGGCGCCGTTGCCGTCGCCGAGACCGGCGTAGACCTGCTGCACGGCGATCCCTTGCGGGTTCCATGCCGTGATCAGGATCTGGTTGTTGGGGAGACCGTCCGTCCACACGAAGCCGACCTTGGTCGGATAGTTGCCGAGGACGGTGTTGTCGAACTGGAAGGTGATCGTGCCGGTCGGCGAGAGCGGGGCGAGCGATCGGCCGCCGTTGCCGTTGCCGTTGAGCGTGTAGTCGTCGATGTCGACGGAGTCCGTGCCCGAGCCCGGGGCATTGAGGAAGACGGTCGTCTCGATGATCGAGAGGCCGGGCACATTCAGAAGGCCGTCCTCGAAGTCCTCGAGGTAGTAGTTGCGCCCCACCGTCTGCGACGCGAAGTACGGGCTATTGAGGCTCGACGTGTACGCCGTGGCCGGTGCCCACACTTGCGCGAAGGCCGGGGCTGCGAGGAAGAGGCCACTGACGATCGCCGCGAGGCGACGAAGAACGGTCATTCAATTCTCCCGGTAATGGAAAGGCGCTCGTTGGCGAGCTCTCCCCCATGAATGTGCGGAGCGTATACGCACCGCAGCATGCAGAGGCTGCCGCGAGTCGAACTCTTCGGGAGAGGTCACCGTGACCCTCGCAACTCCCGAGAAACGCGAGTGCGGGGCGCACGCGCACGAAAAAAGGCCCCGCCGGAGCGGGGCCTTTGTCGAGTCGGTGCGATCCGTGACGCGTGCGCGTCGGTTGTCGCGGGTTACCTGTTGATGATCGTGTACGTCGGAGACGTGAGCGTCGTGATCGGGCCGCCGGCGGCCTTCACGATGCCGTCCATGATCCAGCCGTTGACGGCGTTCGTGTTGCCGTTCGACCAGATGAGGTCGTCCTTGCCGTCGCCGTCGATGTCAGCGCTCGCGCGGAGCGTCCACTGGAGACCGATCGGGCTCGAGAGACCGCCGGTGCGGCGATAGAGGCCTTCGAGGAGCCACACGTTCGCGTTGCCGGTCGTCGTGTTGCGCCACGAGATGTCCGCACGGCCGTCGCCGTTGAAGTCGCCGACGGCACCGGGGATCCACTGCGAGCCGACGCCGTTCGAGTTGCCGACGTCCGCGGCCATGAAGACCGTGCGGCCGTTGAGGAGCCAACCGACGACCTTGTTCGACGCGTTGCGCCAGAGGAGGTCGTAGCGGCCGTCGCCGTTGAAGTCGCCGGCGCCGACGAAGTTGAGACCGACCGAGCTGAGGTTCGCCGCGTTCGCGTCGACGACGTTTCCGCCCGACGTGCGAACCTTGCCGTCCATGTACCAGATGTTGAGGAGGTTGGTCGACGAGTTGCGGAAGATGAGATCCGCCTTGCGATCACCGTTGGTGTCGCCGACGCCGACGCATGTCCACGTTGCAGCCAGCGAGGCCGGACCGACCACCTGCGCGCTCTCCTGCACGGTCTGGCCGTTCATGATCCAGACGTGGAAGAGGTTGGTGCCGGTGTCGCGCCAGATGACGTCGGCGTCGCCGTCGTCGTCGAGGTCGCCGATCCCCTGTGCGACCCAGTTCGCGCTCGCGGTCTGATTCGCAAGACCGCCCGCGCGGCTGAGGCCGTTCATGATCCACACGTCGACGTTGCCGTTCGCCGGGTCATGCCAGACGAGGTCGGACTTCACGTCGCCGTTCATGCGGTCGCGGATGTAGCGCTCGCCAGCGACCGGCGCGCTGTATTGCACGTGGTCGATTTCGACCGTCGCGCCCGAGCCGGCGACCTGGATCTGTGCGATGCCTTCCGCGAACTCGATGCCGATGAAGCGGTCTTCGCTCGTGCCGCCGTTGCTGTCGGCGTCGCCGAGGTTGGTGAACGTCTGGAAGCCGACGTTTCCGTTGCCGCCGATGACGGTGAGCGTCACCGACGAGTTCTGGGCGCCGTCCGTCCAGACGAGGCCGACCTTCGTCGGGAAGCCGCCCAGGATGCCTGCATTGAACTGGAGGTTGAGCGTGCCGATCGTCGTGTTCGCGAGCGATCGACCGCCCGTGCCGAGACCGTTCAGCAGCGCGTCATCGATGTCGACGGAGTCGGTGGTTGCGCCCGGCGCCAAGATGACGGCAGACGGATCCGAGACCGTGAGGCCCGGCGCCGTGATGACGCCACGCTCGAAGTCTTCGAGGTAGTAGTCCTGGCCGACCTTCTGGGTGGCGAAGAACAGGCTGTTCGTGATGTTGGTGTATGCGACCGGACCGCTGAAGACGGGTGCCTGCGCGGACGCAGGAGCCGTAAACATGGCCGACACGAGGAGCGCGGACGTAACCGCGCCGGCAGACTTCAGTAACGACATCCCCAAATCTCCGTAGGGTCCCTCTTCACTATCCGACCGGTCACTTACGTGCCGGCCGGCCGACGTGACCGCTCCGCGCGAGAAATGTGTGCGGAGCTACGACCGAGAACGCGATCCTGCGTTTGCCGCGCACCGTCGGCGGTGCTCGACCGCGGCGCTCCTCCCTAAGACGCGCCGCTCCAGTCGGGTCAGGTATACGCTCGGCGCGCACCGATGGGCGCGACAAGACTCGGAAGGATGCCTCAGAAGAGGGCTTGCGTGAAGTCCGAAATCCAGAACGGCGCTCCGGAAGCGGCGTGATCCGCGCAGCTTTCCCGTTTCAGCAGCGCGGCGGGGTCGCGGCGCGGCATTGCGGACCGTGCGTCCGCGCGGGTCGAGCGCTGCCCGGCGACTCTCACCTGAATGTGGCCCCGCCCAATTATCGGGACGTAGCGGTCGAAAACGGGCCCGGCCCAATTATTCGGACGTGTTCGAACGTGGCCATGTTCGAACGCGGCCACACCAGTGCGCGTGTTCGAACGTGGCCACACCTGTGCGAACGTGGCCACACCCGTGTCGGAATGTGGCCCCGCCTAATTATCGGGACGCGCCGCGGCGGTCAGCCCGCGCGCTCGGCACCCTCGAGCCCGAGCGCCTTCATCTTCTTGTAGAGCGTCGTCCGGTTGATCCCGAGCTGGTCCGCCGTGCGTTGGCGGTTCCAACCGTTGTGATGCAGCGCCCGAAGTAGCACGCGCCGCTCCGGCTCGCGCATCGCCTCTTCCAGCGTCATCGGGGTCCACGGTTCGTCGTCGCTGCCGGCAAGTCGCAACCCTGGCGTTACGGCGGATGCGGTCGCCGGCGGCGATGCCATCGACATCGGCATCGGGATTCCGGGCGTCGCACCGGGTGGGGGCGGCGCGTTCGCGGGTCGCGCGACATCGCCTCGCTGCGTGATCGACTCGGGCAGATCCTCGACGCCGATCATGCCGCGCCGACAGAGGACGATCGCGCGCTCGACCGCGTTCTCGAGCTCGCGCACGTTGCCGGGATAGCGGTACGCCTTGAGCGCGGCGAGCGCCTCGGGCGTGAAGCCCGCGATCGCCCGCTGATGCTCGCGGCACGACTCCACGAGGAAGTGGTGCGCAAGCCGTTCGATGTCGCCGACGCGATCGCGCAACGGCGGCAACTCGATCGTGACGACGTTGATGCGGTAGTAAAGGTCCTGGCGGAATTGGCCCGCCGCGACGAGCTGCTCGAGCGGCTGATTGCTCGCGAGCACCACGCGGACGTCGACCTCGACCGTTTCGGTCGAACCGACCGGCTCGAAGCGTTTCTCCTGCAGCACGCGCAGCAGCTTCAACTGCATCGACGGCGACGCGGAGTTGATCTCGTCGAGAAAGAGCGTGCCGCCATGCGCCGCGAGGAAGCGGCCCTTCTTGTCCGCATGCGCGCCGGTGAAGGCCCCCTTCACGTGGCCGAAGAGCTCGCTTTCGAGAAGCGTCTCGGGAATCGAGCCGCAGGAGAGTTCGACGTACGGCTTCTCCGCACGCGGAGAGTTCCGATGGATCGCGCGAGCGATGAGGCTCTTGCCGGTGCCGGACTCGCCGGTCATCAGGACGGTCGTTTTCGTCGGCGCCACCGCGGCGACGAGATCGAAGATCTTCACCATGCGCGGGTCGTCGCCGACGATCGACTCGAGACCCTTGCGCACTTCGAGCTGTCGGCGGAGCGACCGGTTCTCGCTGAGAAGCGCCTGCCGTTGCACCGCGCGCTCGACGGCGAGCGCCAGCTCTTCGTCGACGAGCGGCTTGCACAAAACGTCCGACGCGCCGAGCCGCACGGCTTCGACGGCCGTCTCGACGGTGCCGTAGCCCGTGATCGCGAGCGGGATCGCCGACACGCGCTCCTCGCGAAGCGCTGCGAGAAGTTCGAGTCCGCCAAGGCCGCTGCCGCGCGCCGTGGCCGCGACCATTCCCGGCGGAAGCCCCGGCATCGAGAGATCGGTGATGACGACGCGATACGCGGCACCGTCGCCGCGCTCGGCCTCGCGGACGCGCTCAAGCGCGCTCGCGGCGTCGAACGCGACGTCGACCTGATAGCCGCGCTGGCGCAGGAAGCCGGCGAGGGCGTCCGCGACGAGCGAGTCGTCGTCGACGACGAGGACCCGAAGCGGCGGGGAAGTCGTGGCGTCGGTGGTCGTCACGCGGCAAGTCGATTCGAGAGGCGGGAGATCGGGACGTCGGCGCAGAAGACGGCGCCGCGGCCGAAGGGGACGTTCGTGAGTTCCATGGAGCCGCCCACGCTGGCAAGGACGCGGCGGACGATCGAAAGGCCGAGGCCGTGGCCGCTCTCGGTGGTGGTGTCGAAGCGCGTGCCGAGGAAGCCGCCGAGGCCCGCGCCGTTGTCGACCACATCGACGACGAGGCGCGAACCGCGCCGCCGAAGCGCGACCGTGACGGTGCGCGGTTCGTCGTCGCTCGAGCGGCACGCCACGCGGGCACACGACTCGATCGCGTTCCGGATCGTGTTCGTGAGGACGAGTTCGAGCGGACCGGCGGGAACGTTCATCGCGTCGCCTTCGCACTCGACCCGGAGCGCCACGCTGGTGGACGCGGCGAGCGGTTCCAACGCGGCCATCACGCGTCGCATGACGTCGCCGACGCGTTCACTCGCCACGGGTTCGGTCGCCGGCATGGTCGTGAGTCGCGAGGGCGGCTCGGCGGCGAGGGTGCTGCGGACGGCGGCACGCATCGCCTCGTCGATCTGTCCGCGGATCGCGGCAAGCGCCTCGGTCAGCGCCGCGTGGGCGGCTCGACCGTTCGGCGAGTCCTCCGGGCCGAGGCTCGCGAGCGCGCGCGTGGCGCGGTGCACGGGAATCGAGAGCTCGTGGGCAAACGCGGCCACGTCCTCGACGGCGCGCGGCGCTCGGTCGGGCGTGTGCGAGGCGTTCGGCGGCAGGGAAGGAGTCGTCATCGCCTCTCGCCATCGACGCGAACGAGGGCCTGCTGAAGCGCGTGGTCCAAGTTCCGTTCAGATCGGCGGTGCCGAGAAGATTCGCGACGCGACGTGCGCGAACCGCCCATTATCGGACGGCACATTTGCGCGACTCTCGCACTTTTCACCTACCGCTCCTGCGCGCGCACCGGTACTTTTCAACTCGCGTGGCGTTCGCACGGTGTTGGAGGAGACATCGTGTCGGCGCCACGTTTTTCATTTTTGGCTTCGCGTCGTTGACGAGTCGCGCTCGACGATCCTTCTTTCACGCGGCCGCCGCGCGAGCGACGACGAAGGGGAACCTGTGTCGCGCATGCAACGCCGAGTGTGGGTCAAACGACCGATCTCGAAGATCGCGTTCGCGGCGCGCGTCCTCGTAGCCGCACTCGCGACCGTCGTCGTGACCGCCTCTGGTCGTGGGGACGATGTTTCCCCACGACGCGTCGTCGTTCGGAACGCAACGATCTATCGCTTCGACGCGGCGGACCTTACGCGCGCCGAGCCAGCGATGACGATCGTGATCGAAGGGTCGACGATCGTCGCGATCGAACCGACGAAAGACGGCGACCTTCGCGATCGTGACGTGCTCGTCGACGCTCGCGGCGGCTTTGTCATCCCCGGGTTCCTCGAATCCCTCGTACCCGCCGATGGCGCTACGACGCCGAGCTACGGGCAGCTCGCCGCACGGACCTCCGGCGGCGTGACCACGGTTGTTAGCACCTGGGACGCCCGCGAGGTGGCGTGGCTTGGGCGCATCGGCGAGACCTCGTCGTTTCCGATACCCGATCCCCAGTCGCGGCAACCGGCGCCGGTCGAGGCGTCGGTGGCCGATCGCCTTCGTGAACGTGCCGCGGAGCGTCCGGCTCCGACGCGCGAGTCGCGGGCGAAGGCGCTTCGCGACGTGACCGCCGGCCGTGCCGAGCGCTTCGGGTTGGCCGACCGCGGCACGATTGCCGTGGGGAAGCGCGCGGACCTTCTCGTCCTCACGGCCGACCCGCTTGACGACCTCGACGCGACACGAAACCCGACGCAGATGGTCCTCGGCGGCAAGACGCTCCGAATCGCCGCGCTTGCGACCGCGCGGTCGATGAATGAACGCACAGAGTCCTTCCTCAAGGATCTTCCGAAGGCAAACGCGTACGGCAGCCGCTTCGCGATCGAGAGCGGGGGACTTCGGCTCGGCCGACTTGATGTCAACGCGTTCGGGCGCGCGGGATTCGAATGGTGGGGGCCGCCCATCAATCGCTGGACTGCGTGGTCCTTCGCCCGATCGTTCGAGGTGGGGAAGGCGGATCACTGGACCACCGTCCAGACCGTCTTCGCAACGGTCGACATGACGAAGCCTGCGCTCGGCGTGGAATTGCGGTTCGACGGGACCGCCCTCGACGTGACCACCACGACGTACGCCGGCGACCCGATCCCCCCGGCCAAGACCGAGCGACTTCCGATCGTCGCGGACTTCGCCATCATCGATCCGATCAGTGCCGTGGGCATGGCCGGGAGAGACCTCGCGCGTCTCGACGTCGGCGAGTCGAAGACATTCACGGTGGCGGAAGTCGACCTTTCGCCAGCGAGCGCACGGCTCGGCGTTCGAGAGATCACGGTTGAGCGCATCGATCCCTCCCGATCGCCGATGCCCATTCCCGATGGCGCGCGGGCCTTTCGACTTCGGGCGGCGATGACCGGGCCGGTCGGGGCCGACACCACCGTCGAGATCGGATGGGTCGCGGGCTTCCCCGACCGAGTCGAGGCGAAGAACCCTGGCCAGGCCTTGCCGCCCGTCGCGCTTCTCCGAGGGGTCCGCGCGGCGCTTCTCGCGCCAGACGGGATCACCGAGTATCTGCCCGACCCGGATGTCGCGTTCGCGCGACCTCCGGCCGGAAGTTCCGGTGCGACCGACGCAAAGGATGTCCCCGCTCCGCGCCGCGAGCCGAACTCCCCGCCGCAAGATTCCGACTTCCCGCAACCGGCAGGCCCGTCGCGGGAATCCTTGGACCCGCAGATCCCTCTTGAAACGACCCGACCGTACGCGGTCCGGTCTCGCTCAGCACCGCTGAGGCAGGGGGTCGTCGGCTGAGATCGGCGTGCGCCGGTCTCGGCAGCGGGATTCGTTCGTCTTCGGTCGGGTGGCGAGTCGGCCTGAGGCATCGCCGCCTTCTTCAGTCCTCTGAGGTCACTCATGCCCACACGCTTCCTCGCACTCACCCGCCACCTCACCCTCGTCGCGGCGGTCACCGCGGCGGCGGTTGCGCCGGTCACCCTCGCTCGCCAAGCCGCTCCGCCGCCTCCCGGCCAGAACAGTGGCGGGAACGGCAACGATGCCGGCGCGGGTCGTGGCCAGGATGCTGGCGGTCGACGTGGCGGTGGCCAAGGCCAGAATCAGGACGGCAACGGCGGCGGTCGTCGCGGTGGTGGTGGCTTCAACTTCGGTGGCGGTGGCGGCGGCGGTCGAGGCGGCTTCGGCGGCGGTGGCGGCGGCATGCGGGATGTCCGCGAGGCGCTCGACCCCGATTTCGTCCGTCGCGACGTGCCCGTCTTCATCCAGCAGCTCAAGCTCGACGACACGCAGGTGCCGGTCCTCGAGACGCTGATGCACGACTACGAGGAGGAGTACAAGGTCTCCGCCGAAGTCATTCAGACCGAAGTGCAGGACCTCGGCCGCAACGTCTTCCAGAGCATGATCACCCCGGAGATGCGCGACCGCTTCTTCGGCGAGATGCAGAAGATGCAAGAGGAGATCGCGAAGGCCGCAGCGGATCGCGGCGGCGAACTCGACGACGAGACGCGCCGCGCGATGTTCCGCGAGCGGATGACGAAGCTCCAGGAGGAGATGGCGCAGGAGCGCAAGGCGAGCGGCGCGGACAAGGAACTCAAGAAGACCTTGAGCGACATGTTCGACAAGCTCAACGCCTGGCAGACCAAGAAGGCCGAGATGCGCAAGGCCTTCGTCGAAGGCCTGAAGGCAACGCTGAGTGACGACCAGTTGGCGTCGTGGCCGGCGTTCGAGCGATTCCTCAATCGAGAGAAGACGCTCTCGCGCGGTCGCCTCTCCGGCGAAAGCACGAACCTGATCTTCGTCGTCGACGAGCTCAAGATGCCCGAAGGCGAGTTCGCGAAGGTCGAGCCGCTTCTCGATCCCTACGAACTCGCGCTCGATGCGGCGCTGGTCGCTCGCAACGACTTCCTCGTTTCGTCGATGCCGCGACTCTTCAAGGCGATGGAGAATGGCGACGCGAAGGAAGCCGAGCGCATCTTCGAACGCCAGATGCAGCTCCGCACGGTCGTTCGCGACGTGAATGAGGACTATCGCCAGCAGATGGTGACCGCCCTCGGCGAGAGCGAAGCGGCGAAGACCCTCGAGAGCGCGGCGCTCCTCGACGGCTATGAACGCATCTATCGCGCGACGACCGCGCAGCGCAGCTTCGACGCCGCGCTTGAGATGGAAGGCATCGATCCCGAAGTTCGCAAGAGCATCGCCGAGCTCCAGGCCGCGTACCTCAACGAACTCAGCGGCAAGAACCGCGATCTCCTCGCGGTCACGAAGCGCAACGAGCCCACGCAGCAAGCCGAAGACGCCGGCCGCTTCGCGACGTTCATGGCGGCCGCGATGAGCGGCGACTTCAGCGCGATGGGTGGCATGGGCATGCCGTTCGGTCGCGGACAGTTCAACGATCGTCCCGAGGATCCCGTCCGTAAGGCGATGGATTCGCGGTCGGAACTCGGCCAGAGCTACATCGATCGTCTCAAGGCGCTCCTCACGCCCGAGCAGATCGAGCAGCTTCCGCGTCGCGACGGTCGTGGCGGCGGCCAAGGCGGCCAAGGCGGTCCGGGCGGCCAGGGCATGACGCGCATGCTTGAGGCCCTGCCCGAAGCGCAGCGCACCGAGATCATGGCGAAGGTCGACACGAATAAGAACGGCCAGATCGACGACGACGAGCGCGGCGAGTTCTTCCGTGCCTTGCGCGACGCCGGCGTCGACGTCTTCGGACGCGGCGGCGGTGGCGGCGGAGGTGGTGGTGGCGGTGGTGGCACGCCGGGCGGCGATGGCCCGCGACGCCGCGATCGTCAGGCCGAGTAAGCGCCCACATCCAAGTAGGCATCAATGCCGGAGCGCTCCCGTGAGCGCTCCGGTTTTTCGTTGCGCCTCGCTCGCACGTATGGGCAAACGGGGGTTCAGAAGAAAAGCGCGCGACGTCGTGATGGGTTTCGCCCGCAACCCTCGGCTGAACGGTGGCCGCACGCGCGGACCAGACCGTCCACGCGCGGTTCACCGTCACCACGAGCCTTCTTCTTCCGGCCTCGTCAGACCTTGGAGCCAACCATGCATCGAAGCCTTCTACCCGTCCTTCTCGCGCTTCCCATGAGCGCCATCGTGTCGTCCGCCATGGCGGCCGGCACGCTCACCGCCACATCCGACAACCGCTCCGGCTCGATCCTCGCGAGTAACGGCAGCGGCGATCCCGTCCAATCGGGCTACAACATCGACCCGAGCGAGATCTTCGACCCGAAGGCGTTCAACGAGTGCGCGAACGCGTCGCCGGCGAAGGCGTGCCTCAACACGTCGTCGGCATTCATCGGCCTCACCGGCGGCAACGTGGTGACGGGCTTCTCGATCGACAGCGTGCTCACGGCGACGAAGAGCTCGTCGTCGTCGCAGCTCGCGATCTCCGACGAAGACGTGCTCGTCGGCTTCAAGGTCGCCGGCGCGTCGGCCGGATCGCCGTACAAGCTGCGCCTGCAAGGCGCTCGCAATGGGACGCTGGGATCGTTCTCCCTGAAGTTCAAGACGGCCGGCGGCTCGGTGCTCTTCAACGGGCCGGCGTCCGGCGTGTTCGACATCACGCTCGATCTTCAGAATGGGGACTACCTCCTCGAGATCGCGGCGAACCTCACCGCAAACGGAACCAGTACGGGCGGCTCGTTTGATTACTCCGTCGACGTGACCACCGTGGTCCCGCCGCCCGGCTGCGGCCAGCCGGGCAGCGGCAGTTGCACCGTGGCGAAGGGCACGCCCTTCTGTGACGACGCCGCGTGTTGCACGCTGGTCTGCTCCTTCGACCCCTTCTGCTGCACGAATTCGTGGGACCAGCTCTGCGCGAATGAAGCGACCGCGGGCTGCTATCCGCAGGCGGTCGCTGGTCCGATGATCGATCCGAAGACCGGTCGCAAGCATCGGCTCTACTCCTCGGGCGCGTGGACCCTCAGCAACGCGCTCGCGGCGCAGGCGGGGGAGAACCTCGTGACGATTCGCACCGCACGGGAGAACGAGTGGATTCGCCGCAACCTGCTCAACAACGTGCCGGGCATTCCGGCGGCGGAGGCGTGGATCGGCCTCAACGACCAGGTCGTCGAGGGCGCGTTCGCGTGGGATTCGGGCGCACCGGCGACGTTCTTCACGTGGGCGCCGGGCGAGCCGAACAATCTCGGCAACGAGGACTTCGCCGCGCTCAATCACGTGAGCGGAAGGTGGAACGATCTGGGGATCGGCCAGGGGCGCCGCGCCGTCACCGAGATTGGCTTCGCGTCGTGCGGAAGCGGCGGAAGTCCCTTCGAAACGCACGGACCGGGCTCCGACGACGAGTCGTGCTGCAACCTCATCTGCGAGTTCGACTCCTTCTGCTGCCTGAACTCGTGGGACCAACTCTGCGTGAATGAGGCGACGCAGTACTGCAGCGCGGCGCTGCTCGCCGGCCCCTACATCAATCCGAAGAATAAGCACAAGTACTGGGTCACCACCGATGCAACGTGGACGCGCGCCCAGCGCCTTGCGATGGACGTCGGCGGTTATCTCGCGATCCCGAACAACGCCGCCGAGAACGAGTGGATCCGCCAGAACCTCGCGAATGCGGCGGTTGGCCCCACGCAGTTCTGGATCGGCGTGCACGACCAGCTCGTCGAGAACCAGTTCCAGACGGTCGAAGGTCCGCTCGCAGCGTTCACCCAGTGGAACCCCGGCGAGCCTAACAATGCGGGCGGCAACGAGGACTTCACCGTCATGACCAATCCGGCCACCGGCAACTGGAACGACACGCCGAACCTGCTCGATCTCCGCGGTGTCATCGAAGTCCCGTGCAAGGGCGACCTCAACGACGACGGAAAGGTCGACGGCTCGGATCTGGGCGTCCTTCTGGGCGCATGGGCGAGCGGACTCGTCGACCTGACCTTCGACGGCGCCACCGACGGCGCGGACCTCGCCGTCATCCTCGGCGCGTGGGGGCCGTGCGCCACGAGCAACTGCTGTTCGTCGCACAGCGGCACCGGCTGCGATCAGCCGGCATGCACGAGCTGCGTGTGCGCCCTCGATCCCTTCTGCTGCCAGACGCAATGGGACTCGATCTGCGCCAACGAATCGGCCGACGAGTGCAATGCCGCCTGCCAGTGCGGCGCGTAAACAGGAACCTCGGTTCGCTTGAAGAGAAGGGCCGCGCCGAGAGTGGCGGGGCGTGACGCTTATGCTCAAAGATGGAGCCCACACGGCTGTGAAAACGCCG
>JAEUIT010000017.1 GCA_016795035.1 Phycisphaerae bacterium
CGGCCGCGAGGATCAGTACGAACAGGCGAACCTGCGCCGCGCCCGCGAATTCTTCGACCGGCAGGAGCTCCACACGCGGCTCGTCTTCGCGCTCCGACGAATTGTCACGCCCAAGGAGCTTCGCGCCGTGCCGGCGCTCGAGCGGTACGAGACGCTGGTGGCGCGAGTGCCGAGCGTGTGGCATGAGCGGTGAAAGGGTTCGGGGGTCGGGGGTCGGGGTGAAGGGGTCGGGGTGAAGGCACTCAGAGCGCGGTCCCGCCGTGTCCGTCGCATTGACTTCCGAAGCCGTTCTCCGTTGCAGCCTTGTTCGCCCCTCTCCCGCGCGATCGCTGCAACCTGTGTACCTCGTTCCGTTCGCGGCGCCCTCATCCGGCCCTTCGGGCCACCTTCTCCCACTCGCAGGGCGAGCGGGAGAAGGGCAGAATGGGCGGCGACTGGAAAGAACAAGGAAGGATGAGGGGTGACGCACCCGAAGCGCGATGCATGTGCCTTCACCCTTGGTCCTTACCCCTTGATCCTCGATCCTCTCCGCCATCAACGTTGCAGCCGCATCGCCCCTCTCCCGCGGGATCCCTGCAACCTGCGCACCTCGATCCGTTCGCGGGAGAGGACAGCCGCCGCCAGGCTGGTTCCTGGCGGCGTCAGGTGAGGGGCGGCGCGGCCGTTGGCCGCGAGGGTTCAGGGCTCAGGGTCAAAGCACGCGCGGCGCATTGCCGCAGTGCCGCAGTGCCGCAGTGCCTTTCCCCACTGACTCCTGACTCCCGAATCCGGGCCCTCGACCCTCTTCCCCGTTGCAGCCGCGTCGCCCCCCCTCCCACAGGATCGCCGTCGCCTTTCTCGGCTGCGACAGGGAGCGCGATCGTCAAGACGCGCTCGCGTCCGCGAGCGGCGCGATCCGAAGAGCGGAACGTTCGCACGCCCCGCTCTCCGGTTGCGCATCCATCAGCTCTCGCGCCGTCTACCGCGCGAGCGCAGCCCAGCTACTCCAGCCACCCACAACACCGCCGGCGCGGGGATCGAGCTGAAGTAAATGTTGTCGACGTAGACGTCCGTGAGGAGACCTCCAGGCTTGGGAAACCCAAGTAACTGCACACGGTCAAATGGCACCGTAGAAACCACTCCGGCGAACGATCCAAAGATGCTCGGACCGGACATACTCGTGTAAAGGAGCGTGTCGCCTTGATAGAGAAGGTATGACCAAGTGCCGGGGCCGTGCGCACCGATCGCAAACGTAGGCTTGTCGAACGTCAACTCGATTCCTTGGTTTCCGTCGATGCCATGACCGTCGAGCGGGAAGCCCGACCAACCCACATTCACGACGTTTCCGGTGAATCCCGTGAAGAGAACGCCAAGACTTTCGTACTGGTTGGTGATAAACGTATTCTGCGGAAACTCGGCGAAACTACATGTGGCATGAGTCTCTGCGGATGCGCTCCAGCCATTGAAGTCTTCGAGAAAATAGGTGAACTCAGCGCTCGCGATCGGTGCTATCGTCGCAACGAGCGCCGACACGACCGGCGTCAGGATCCTCGTTCGCGAATAGGAGAGATGCGCGGAGTGATGGGGGCGCGTGGTATTCACATCCCACCTCCCGCCATCGCCGCACCAATCGCTTCTGCGACCGATGCGTGTTCTGCCGATGACAACTCCGAGTACCACTCGGCAAACTCGTCCACATCAACGAAGCCGAACATGCCGATCGCGGAGAGGAACGCGGCGGGGCCGTTGATAGAGGCACTGCCGTCGCCACTCTCGGCCGTGGACATGGCCATGGACTGAAACCCCTCGTCACAGAGAACGCAGGTGTTGCCCCAGGCGCCAAGCAGGATTCCGAGATCCGCGCCATCAACGCCGCCGGAGCAATTCAGGTCCGCGAGGCAGTAGGGCTGCGTGTTTGTCGGGGTCGGACAGACACCCCAACCGCCGAGGAGTGCTCCAAGGTCGGCACCGTCGACAAAGTCGTCGCCCGTCAGGTCGGCGACACAGGTGTCGGGAACGAGGAGCAGGGCTCGCTGCTTGCCACCGAAAGTCGTCGGTGAGGAGTGTCGGCCTACGCCAACTATCCAGCCCTTCTCATTGATGTCGGTCAGCGACTCAATGGACCATTCACAAGGGTGAAGATCAAGCGACGAGGCGAGGGTCGCGGTGAAAGCCGCGGCGCCGCTTGATCGCCACCACACCACGCCGTCGATCGTGAACTGGTCCGTTCCAACGATGATGAGCCCTCCCGACGAGTCAACGTCGGTCATCGCATTCACCGTAGTTTCGGCGAGCGGATCGAGTCCGGTCAGGCCGCCCAAGTCCTGCGCGATGCCGCCGGCACTCCAGAACGCTGCGCGGCGTTTGCAGGAAAGCTCGGGATCAAAGTAGTGACCGCCCGTCATCCCTGACGAGTTCACCGCGCGACTCTCGGTCTTCCATAAGAGAAGATCGATCGGACCGCTCGTGAGAAAGTCCTCACGCACATCGTCTTTCACATATGGATCCGCAGGCGGGGCCGGAGGCGGATCGAGCAGCGTCCAACGAATGCCGTTCCATCCAAGCTGATCGTCGCACGTTACGGGTGGGAAGCCGGTGTTGTTCTCCGACGACGTCCCTGCGACGAGCGCGTCACCGGAGCTCGACGAGACTGACGCGCTCTGTGCCGACGAATACAGCTGCCCGGGAAAGGGCTCAAGTTCGACGAAGGAGGTCGGAGAACTTCCGAACGAATGCGAGAATGCGTACGGAAACGGAGTCGAACCCACGACTCTCGTCATGGTCCCGACCACCTGCGCCGGTACACCGTCGTTCACGTCCGTTGCTGCACCCGTTCCGTCCTCGGCGACTCCGATCGCGAAGCCTGTCGCCAGCCCGGTGCCGGAGTCGTAGGTGGCGAGATCCCAGACGAACGGCCGCTGAGGCGCATTCTTTCCATCGAAGATCTCCGCCGCTCCCGCGACTACGCCGGCGTTGTTGACCTCGTTGCCTTCGGTGTAGAACGACGAGCTGATCATCGCCGAGAGGCTGCGCATCGATCGCACCGGGAGCTCGAACTCGCCGCACAAGCTCCATACCCAACCGTCGTCGTTGCAGCCGCCGAAGTCTGACGCAAGTCCAACAACGGTGCCTGCGTCATTGAGTCCACGAGGAAAGAAGGAGGCGCGATAGTCCGTCGTGCACCCGGGCATCTGTCCAAGCTCGATCACTCGCCACCGAACAGTTGACGGATCAGGCCATGATGCCGGCGGCGACGCGAGGAGAGAGGCAGCGCTCGGACCGAGCCCGGTGCCGAACGCGAGAATCGCCGCGATCCTCCGCGTCCGTGTGTGTGTGTGTGTGTGTGTGTGTGTGTGTGTGTGTGTGTGTGTAGCCAGTGCCATCAGAGTCGCTCCTTCAAAAGGTGCCACCATTGCCAAGAGAGTCAAGCCACGCGCCTGACTCCGTCGCTCGCCGCGACGTCGCTGTGGTCGTCGCCAAAGCGTCGCTGAGACGACGATGGGAAACGCCGCGCGCTGCCGCCGGTCGGTCACTGGAAACCGACGAAACGGAAGCGCCGCGCCACGATCCCTCCGCCACGCGACCAGCGATGAGACTGCAAGGTATACGCGGGATGCGGGAATCGACTCTCCCAAACGGGCGAGTTCTATGGCATTCCTCTACTCCAGATCGGCGTGGCAGCCGCTTCTATGACGGGTGCAACGACGAGTGACGGTCCGATTCGGGTGTCCGCGGTTCAAGAGGTGGCCTGCAGTCGAAACGGGCCGCGAGCCCCTGCGCGGAGCGCAACGACTCTGCCCCACAATCCTCCGCAGAAGGGTGGAAAGGGTTCGGGGTTCAGGGGCAGAGCGCCCTCGGCGCGTTTGCCGTGTACGTTCCCACTGACTCCTGACTCCTGAATCCTGACTCCTCTCTTCTAACTCCTCGCTTCGTCACACCACGCGTGACGCGCATCTGCCCCTGAACCCTGAACCCCGACCCCCGAACCCTGTCCCCCCTATCTATGCCCATCGACACCACAAAGGTCTCGAACCGCCGCGCCGTCCGTCTTCCGTCACTCGATGCCTATCGCGCCGAAGTGCGCCGCCTCGCCGCGGCGGAGCGTGCGGGACGCGTGAAGCGCCTCGGCAACTGGACGGTCGGGCAGACCTTCCATCACCTCGCGTTCTGGCTCGACACGGTGTTCGACGGCCCGCCCGGTCCACTGCCGCCGTGGATCATTCGTCTCCTCGGTCCGCTACTGAAGAAGCGATTCCTGAAGGGATTGCCCGCGGGCTTCCGTATGCCGAAGGTCGAGGCCGGCACGTACGGCACCGACGTCGTCTCGCTCGACGACGGCGAGCGCGAACTCCTCGCCGCGATCGATCGACTCGAGCGCAACGTGCCCCCGCCGCGCCACTTTCTCTTCGGCCGCATGAGCCGCGAGGACTGGTCGACGATGCACCTCCGTCACGCGGAGCTGCATTTGTCGTTTCTCGACGGTTGACACCGGCTCCGCGTGGCCGCCCGTCACGACGTGCGCGTGCTGATGAGCGCGAGCGTTTCGCCCCACGTTCGATAGATGCCCGACACGAGGAGAATCGCGCTCGAGCCTGCAACGGCGAACGGAGCGAACGGCGCGCCGACCATGAGGCCGATTCCGCCGGCGACGGCCGCGACGCTCGCCACCACCGGCGCGGCGTTGTGAAAGATCCGGTCCACGCGTCGTTGAATCGCGACGAGGTGCAGCGTTCGGCGCACCAGGATCCTGTTCAATCGATAGACAAGGCCTCCGATGCCGAGGAGGACGAGAAGCAGTCCGCGCGGCCAATCGGTCTGCCACGGCGCGAGGACGACCATGCCCTGAAGCAGGACGTCGGTGAAGCTATAGAGCGCCGGCGTCATCGACGCGTGCGCGATGTCGAGCGTGCGCGACGTCGTGAGGCTGGTGTTCAGCGTCACGACGACGAAGAGAAGGCCGACGAGCGTCGCGCCGGCGGCGCCCGTCAACGTAAAGAAGCCGCTCCATTGGTCGAGCATGCGCCCATCCTTTGAACGCCGAGCGGGCGGCGGCACGAGTGTCCGCCGCCCGCTTCGAGGTTCTCAACGATCGTGGCCTTCGTCGCTGCGACGCGCCACGCGTTCACTCACTTGACGAGCTCGATCGCGCCGGGCCGCCATGTCTTGTCGAACCACGGTTCGAGCGGACCATAGAGACGGAGGATCATGAACCAGCCGTTGCCGGGGATCGTCTGGATCCAGTTGTTCTCGAACCCCTTCGGCGCCGTCGGCCCGAAGAAGACGTCCACCGAACCGTCGGCGTTCACCTTCAGGTTCTTGTCTTGGCTGCTCACGCTCGGCGCCTTCTGGTCGGTCTGCACCATCGAGCGCGTCTGGTTGTCGTAGACGATGACCGACCAGAAATCCTTCACGGGCACGTTCGGCGGCAGGCGCAGGCGATAGTTCTTGCCGCCGTCGAAGGGATTGCCGTCGGCGTCCTGCACGCACCACGGATACTGCGAGCCCTTGCCGACCATCTTCATCTCCATCGCGGGCGTGACGCCCGTGGCGAAGTAGTAGTAGAAGATGTAGCCGTCCATGTTGGTGACGCCGGGCGAACTTTCAAACTTATAGCCGCCGAAGAACGGCAGGCGCCACGGACTGTCAGGATAGAAATACGCCTCCGGCGAGCGGACCTTGAAGGCGATCGTGCGCGCGGTGACGGCGCCGATGTTGGCCGCGTCGGTGAGGATCTTCTTCATGCGCTCGTCGGGAGCGAAGGGCTGGCCCTTCACGATGCCGATCGAGGCGAAGAGGCCCAAGGTCGTCGGATCGCTGCCTTCCGGCGGCTCCTCCTGAATGACCTAGTTCAGGAGTTCCCAGAACGCGTAGTCGCCCGGCGCGACGAAGTTGGCCGGCACGCCCGAGGCGTTGACGAACTTCATCGCGGGCGGATTCGCCGCCTCGGAGAGCTGATAGATCTTGAGGTGCTTCTTCACGAGTTCGACGCCCGGCTTCGTCGAACCGTCGACGACGAACGCGCGGAAGAAGAACCAGTTCCCGTAGGTGTTCGGGCGGAGCACCATGTAGCCCGCCGGAATCTCGCCCTTGTAGCCGGGCGGAAGGACGAGGTACTTGCCGCCCTTGCCGCGATCTTCGCCGGTGATGCCGATGTCGCCGACCCAGCGGTACCAGAAGTCGTTCACGCCGCCGAGGATCTCGGGCGGCGCCTCGATGACGAGCGGCCCCTTCTTCGTGTCGAGCCAGATGAAGTTGTAGATCGTGTTGTCGTTCGCGGTGAGTTCGACCGTGCGCGCGTCGACGAGGTTCTCCCAGATCACGTCGGTCTGGTTGTACGGCCCGAACTTCGCGAGCGAGTCGCGCATGCCGGCCTGATTCACGATCGGAATCGCCATCAGGTAGGCCTGCAACGCCCGCGACCGATCCAGGTTGTCATAGATCTTCGCGACGGTCTCGGCGTCGGGATAGCCGTGGTTGAGGTTCAGCGTGCCGATCGAGCTGTCGACCGTGTCGGGCACGGCGACGCCGGGCGCAATCGGCGTGGTCATCTTGAAGGTCTGCGCCGAGGCGATGCCTTGCGCGGACAGTGCGAGGAGGACGACGCTCGCAAGCGTTCGAATGGACTGCACAGCGATCTCCGTGAGGACGGTGCCCCGACGCCGAGCGGCGTTGAAAGGCGTTCGGGCGCGGATCCTAGACGGAAGTTCGGTTTCTTTGGGGAAGCAACCGGGCCGACAGCCTGCGTCTAGGGAATCGACCGACGCCCGTGCGTCGCCCCGCCCCCCGCCCCGCCGCTCGAACCTCAGGCCCCCTTTTGGCGCCCCGAGCCTTCACCGGCCCGGGCACGGGCCCCAGGCGCCGAGCAGACCGCCAAGATCCTCCGGTCCCACGACGCCGTCGCCGTCGAGGTCCGCGCCCCCCGCACCGCCCCAAGCGCCGAGAAGCGCGGCCAGGTCGTCGGCGCCGACGGCGCCGTCGCCCGTCAGGTCCGCGTTGCAGGCGCACTCGTCGACGACGCCGTCGCCGTTCGCATCGAGGCTCGAACGGAAGAGGCCGTCGCAGACGAAGGTCGAGACGTCGTCGAAGAGTTCGAAGGTGTCGTTGGCGGCGAGGTCTGCAACGTTGAGTTCTGAGAGGAGGTACGAGTCGCCCGCGACCATCCAGGTCGACGACGGCATGCCGGGCATGGCAGCATTGGCACGCAGCGCGAGCGAGTTCGGGCTTGCCGCCAGACGAACGATGCCGACACCGATGAAGTAGGACCTGCCCGGTGGTCCAATGGCGATCGGCTCGATCGCGGCCCGATCGTCGCCGCTCGTCATCGAGGGCGTCACGACATACGCGCCGCGTAGCGTCGCGTCGAGCGGCTGACCGTCCTGGTCTGGGTCGTCGTACACCGCGAAAAATCCCGGCTGCGACGCAGCATTCGGGGCGCTGAGCGTGGTCCAGTCCGCCGCGATGCCGCGCAGGACGCCGTCGGCGTTCGGCGGCACCGTCACGCGAACGACCCAGAGTACGCCAAAAGGGATCGAGACCGGCGATGTGCCCGTGAAGGCGTAGTACACCGACCCGGCATGTGGTGGCGGTAGCGTCGGTGTCCACTCGACGTTGCAGGCATCGGGAATGCCGTCGGCGTTGCAGTCGACAATCGAGGGGCACGAGTCCGGGACACCGTCGTCGTCGCAGTCGGCGGCTCCCTGCAACACCTCCTGAAGGTCGCTTGTGGCATCGCCATCGCAATCGGTGGCCGCCGACGCGAGCGGCACGACGCGCACTTCGGGCTCGTCCAAGTACCAGCGTGAAACGTCTCTTCCCGTGACCGCCCAGCGTCCGCCGCCGAGCGCGGCTTGACGGCCCACGCCTGTGTGCGCGTCGCTCGATGTCGCGCGGGCGAGAAAGGTGAGCGTCGTGCGTTGCCCCGCCCCCCCGACGATCTCATACAGGGACGCATAGCGGCCCGTGAACACTCCGACGGCCGGCGCAGCGCAGATTGAGAGGTACGCACGACCATCGTGGCGCGCCATACTGACGTATCGAAGCTGGTCGTCCTTCGCTTCGCCTGCAACGTGGAGAACTTCGTCCCATGCCCCCTCGCCCTTCTCATAGAGACGAACCACTCCGGCGTCTTGCAGGCCCGCGACATCCTCGCGGGGCGACGTCACTGCCAAGCGCGGCACGTCGCCCGAGAGGTCCATGGCGATCGAGGCGCCAAAGCTGGTGAACGACTCGACGGTCGGCGACGTCAGTAGCGCCTCGACGGTCACGCGCGGCGCGCGAGTGTCGTCCGCATGAAGGAGAAGTACGGCGCCAGTCCCCGGAACGCCGGGAAGAGTCACGCCGGTCGACGAAAGCGCGAACGTGCTTCCTTCCACGGCAACCGCGGCGCCGAATCCTGACCCGGACACTGCCTGCAACGGGGAGATCAAGGACAGCGGCGCTTCGATCGAAGTGCCATCGATCACGAAGCGATCCGCGCCGCCAACCGATACCCCGGCGGGATCCCGTCGCTTGGGAACGCCCACGAGGAGCGTCGTCCCGTCGAACGCGAGCGCTGAGCCGAACTGCGCTTCCGCCTGGAGCCAAGGATCGGTGAGAATCGTGACGGGCATGAACGCGCCGCCCGGCTCTCGACGGTAGACATGCACGGTGCCAACCATGCTCAGTCCGGAGATTGCCGTCAGCGGAGCCCCCACAAAGAGCCACGTTCCGTCGGTTGCGAGAGTCCGTCCGAAGTCGACGGGTTGGCCGAACGATGCTGGCGCCGTGCTGATGGGCGCGATGTCCTCGACCTTTCGCCAGCCGCGCAGACCGGGCGGGTCCTCCGGGTTCGGCGCTCGCCACACGGCGACGATCGGCTTCGCGCCGAACGCGGTCGAAGGGCCGACGACGAAGAGCTCGTCTCCGACAAGCGCTAGCACGTCACCGAATGGGAACGCGCTCTGCGACGTCGTGAAGGGAATGACCGAAGGGTCAGCCCTCGTTGGCCCTATGTATTGCGGCGTCACCGTCTCCGCGATCGGCAACTCCAACACCTGTGCCTGTGCGGCCGCCGCGAGCAGCGCGCCGCACGCGGCGATGCCGAGCCGCCCCAGCGCAGCGCCTAAGAGCCCACTCGCAGCGGCTGAGAGCCCGCTCGCAGCGGCCGAGAGCCCCATCGCGGCAGCGGCCGATAGCCCTGCATGCGTCATCCGTCCGTCCTCCGCGTTGCCGCGAGTCCCGCTCTCGCCTCCGTCCACGATACGGTCGCGGCGCGGATTCGGACGCAGGAAAGTTGGGGCTCTCGAGGCTCCGCGTTGCGTCGATGCGTCCGCGACGGCGCCTCAGGCGTTCTCGCCCGCGTGCCGCACGCCAAGCCGCGCCAGCCGTTCGAAGAGCGTCTCCGTCGACAGGCTCGTGCCGAGGCGGTCGGCGACGAGCGGCAGCGCGAGCGGGCCGGGAGTCTCGCAACGGACGATCCGCAGCGGCCCTCGGGCAAGTCGCTCGAGCGTGCGGCCGAGGCGGCTTTCCTCGAAGTGGCGGTCGAGCACCTCGCGGCGCGCCTGACTGACCAAGAGGTTTCGCGGATCGAACTCGTTGAGCACTTCCCAGAGGAGCGTCGTGCCGACCTGCAACTGGCGGCTCGTCTTCTCGGCGCCCGGCAGCCGCGGAATGATGAGGCCTGAGACGCGGGCGATCTCGCGGAATTGCCGCAGGCCGAGCTCGCCGAGGTTGATGCTCTCGAGAAGGTCGTCGACGAGCGCCTCGCTCGAGAAGAGCGCGGGACCCATGTGCTCGACGAAGGGAAACGTGGAGTCGGTCAGGAGCTCGATGCCGTAGTCATTGATCGAGATCGCGAACGTCGCGCGGCGGATGCGGCCGAGCCGGAGCGCGAGGAGCGCCGCCAGGCCTTCGTGCACGAGTCGACCTTCGAACGGGTAGAGGAAAAGGTGGTTCCCTTCCTCCGACGGCGCCGTCTCGACGAGGATCGCGTCGAGCGTCGGCAACGTGGAGATCTCGTTCTGCACCGCAAGGATCGGCGCGGCGGCAAGCGCTTCGGGCTCGTCGAAGACGCCCTGCGCCGCGTCGTGCAGCACGCGGCGCGTCGCCTGCGCGAGCGCCGTCGACAGCGGAAAGCGCGAGCCGCCCCAATGCGGCGTGAAGACCGTGGCCTTTCGGGCCGGACGCACGATCGCGGTCGCGTCGCGCAGGCTCACAAGTTCGAGCGTGCGGCCCGCGAAGAGAAACGGCTCGCCGGGTCGAAGCCGGGCGACGAAGTCCTCCTCGATCGTTCCGATCGTGCCGCCGCGCAGGAGCCGCACGGTGACCGTCACGTCCGACGCGATCGTCCCGACGTTCATGCGGTGAATCTGCTCGAGTCGCCGATTCGTCGTAACGTAGCGACCCTCGACGAGCGACACGCGCTGGAACTGCGGATACGCGCGGAGCGCGTCTCCGCCACGGGTCACGAGATCGAGGCACCAGTCGAACTCGGCGCGGGTGAGCGACTCGAAGGAGACGGCGGTGCGCACCTCGTCGAAGAGGTCGTCGGCCTCGAAGCCACCGCCCATCGCGCAGGTCACGAGATGCTGCACGAGGCAATCGAGCGGCGACTTCAGCGACGGCCGCTCCTCGATCTCGTGCCGCTCGATCGCCTGGCGCGCCGCGGCGATCTCGACGAGCTCCATCGCGTGCGTCGGCACGCAAAGGACGCGGCACGTCGCGCCGGGCCGGTGCCCCGACCGCCCCGCGCGCTGCAGCAGGCGCGCGATGCCCTTCGGCGAACCGATCTGCACCACGCGCTCGACCGGCGAGAAGTCGACGCCGAGGTCGAGCGACGACGTGCACACGACGAGCGACAGCGACCCTTCCTTCACCCCCGCTTCGACCTTCTCGCGCACGTCTCGATCGATCGAGCCGTGATGGAGCGCGAGGCGCTCCGCCCACTCGGGCTTCGCCTTCAGGATCTCCGCGAACCAGCGCTCGGCCTGCGAGCGCGTGTTGGTGAAGAGCAACGTGGAGACGTTCGGGTCGAGCCACTCGAGGAGCGGCTTCAGCATCGCGAGTCCGAGGTGCCCGGACCACGGAAAACGTTCGATGCGGGCCGGAATCAGGCTCTCGACGATCACCGGGCGCTCGAGCCGCGTGCGCAAGACCGTTGCCGCGCGGCCCACGCCGACGACCTGCCGCGCCGCGAGCTCGGGGCGTGCGAGCGTCGCGGAGAGCGCCCAGCTGCGCAGGCCCGGCGCGAAGCGGCGAAGCCGCACGAGCGCGAGCTCGACCTGCGCGCCTCGCTTGTTCGCCATCATCTCGTGCCACTCGTCGACGATGACCGCGACCGTGCCCGCGAATGCGTCACGGGCGTCGGATTGCGTCAGGAGAAGCGAGAGCGACTCGGGCGTCGTCACGAGGACGTCGGGCGGCCGCTTCTTCTGCCGCGCCCGCTCGGCCGACGACGTGTCGCCGGTGCGGCTCCCGACCGTGAGCGGCAATCCGAGAGACTCGATCGGCTCGCGCAGCGCCTTCTCGATGTCGCGGCTCACCGCCCGCAACGGGGAGACGTAGAGGATCCCCAAGCCTCGGCGCCCGTCATCGCCTGCAACGCGGAGCGCGAGATCGGCGAGCGGTCCGCCGTACGCGGCGTAGGTCTTGCCCGCGCCGGTCGGCACGCTGACGAGTCCGCTCTCGCCGCGTGCGTAGGCCGCCCACGCGTCGGCCTGGAACGGATAGGGCACCCATCCGCGCGCGGCGAAGTGCGCCCGCAGCGGGTCGGTGACCGCGCTGCGGGCGGAAGTCGCAGGCTTCGTCGTTGCGCGCGACGCGCGAGGCATCGCTCAAGCATACGGGGGACGTCGCTCGCCGCTCGCGGCGTCGCGCTCGTCGAAGAACTTCCCGAGACGCACGTAGATCACGCTCGTCGCGACCATGCCGAGACCCGCGATGAGCAGGCCGATGACGCGCCAGATCGTCGCGGCGCCCTGGAGATCGACGAGCAGGATCTTCCCCACGACGAACGCAAGTCCGGTGAGGCCCGCGTAGCGCAGGCCAGCCGTGCGCCTCGCGAACCCGATGCCGACGAGCGCGAGCGACGCGATCCCCCACCACGCGCTCAGCGCGGCCTGCCGCGCGGTGGCGTCGGATGCGATGCCTCGGCCCGGATCGAGCAAGCCGTCGAGGATGAGCGACACGAGGATGATCGGGGCTGCAACGAGGAGAATTCCGGTGAACGAGCGCACGATGGCGAGCTCGGGTCGCTCCTCGTCGACATAGGCCGGTCCGCGCGCATAGGCGATCGCGAGCGCGACGATCACGCCCACACCGACTCCGACCGTCACGTTGACGAGCGCGTGCTCGGGCGGACCGTGGAGCGCCCGCGGCACGAGCGCGCCGAAGGCCGCCCAGACGAGCGCGGCAAGGCTCGCCAAGACCGCGCCCATCGCCATGACGAGCTTCCACGGCCCGAGGCGTCCGACGTAGAGCGTGACGATGCCGATCGACGCGAGGACGATCGCCGCAAGATCGGAGCGAAGGGCCGCGGACCCGCGCGACGGAATGAGGTCGCGGAAGCACTCCACGATGCCGATGAGCGCGAGGGAGACGACCGACAGCACGAGATAGTGCTCGGACATCGGTCGCTCGCGCACGCGGCCCGCGAGGAGCCAGTAGCCGACGACCGAGGCGAGCGGACCTGCGGCGAGCGCGACGAGCCAGGAGCGCTCGAAGATCGTGCTGCCGCCGAGGAGGAGATAGATCAGGAGAACGATGCCGAAGCCGAGCAGCGAGAACGCCCGCGGCCACTTGGAGGGACGCTGCGGAAGGAGGAGCGTCCCCGCCATCGGCAGCGCCGTCGCGAGGACGAGCGCGAGCGACTCGCCGGTTCGCAGAAGGACGCCGGGGTACCACATCGCGAGGGCGACCGTCGCGGCGACCGGGCTGCAACGCGCAAGGAACGTCCGCACGCGCGTGGCCGCGGGATCGGAGGTGTCGTCGTTGCGGCGGCACCAGCGCCACGCGACGAACGCGATCGCGAGCACGGTGAGCGGTCCGCCCATCCAGTCGAAGCCCGGCGGAAGGAAGATCCCCCAGCCGTTGCCGTCCGCCGGGCGCGGTGCAACGAGGAGCGTGCGCACGAGCGCCGAGACGACGCAGGCGCATGCGGCCAACGCGAGCGTGACGGCGCCGAACGCCGCCATGCCGAACGCGCGCAGCCGGTGCGCGAGTTCGAGCGCCATGACGGCAACCGCGGCCCACGCGAGCGCAAGCGCGCCGTGGCGCAGGAAGACTCCGACGCCGCCCACAAGGAGAACGCCGAACTGGGCCCACAGGACGATCCCGAGCGTGCGCGTGGCCGCGACGATCCGCCGCTCGTCGTCGGTCACTTCGTCGGGCGCCTCGCTCACGCCGCCGCCCGCCGCCGCCGCGACCGGCTGCAACGCGGAGATGCCCCCGCCGAACTGGACGATGAGCGCGCCGGTCAGGACGGCGAGGGCAAGCGGCACGTACGAGAAGGCGTCGGTCCAGGTCGTCGTCGACGCGGCGCCGATCGCCCCGACCGACGCGACCGCGAGGCTCATCGCGAGGAGGCCGCCGGCGCAGGCGCGGGGCGAGCGTCCGCGGAGCGTCGTATGGACCGCTTCGGCCACCGTGATCGACCACCAGATCGCGAACACGATGATCGCAAGCGCCGGCGAGTTCCAGCCCACGCCGAAGAACCAGAAGGCGCCGGCGAGGAGATGCAGGACGATCGTGACGAACCGAAGGGCGCCGAACGGCTTCGGCGCGAGCCCCGCGAGTCCGAGGCCGATCACGAGCAGCAACGTGAAGTGGACGGGCACGAGGAGGCCGTCCGTCGCCACGACGTTCAGCACGAATGGGGAGACGTACCCGCCAAGGATGCTCACGACGCCGACGGCAACCATCTTGGTGCGATAGGTGAGCGCGACGCTCACGAGGACGACGACCGTCGCGAGCACGAGCGAGGTCGTCGGCGAGAGCACGTCGAGCGGCCACCGCCCGGCGAGCGTGGCGAGGTAGAGCGTCCCGATTCCGCCCGCGAAGAACCCGACGCTCGCGAGTCGCCCGACGCGACGAAGGATGACCTCGCCTGCAACGATGAGAACCGCGGCGAACGCGTAGGACATCGCGAGCCGCGCCTCGCCGGAGAGAAGCCGCAGCCACCCTTGGTCGTAGGCGAACTTCAGGAAGATGCCGACCGCGAGGAGGACGACGACCGCACCGGCCCACGCGGCGACCTTCGCGCCGAGGAAGCGTTCGATGTTGACGGGCGTATGCGCCGCCGTCGCGGGATTGCCGATGCGCATGGGCACGCCGCGCACGACGGGCGGCGCGGGCGCGTACTCCGCCCAGACCTCGCGATCGGTTCCGGCCGGCGGAGTGCGCTCGGCCGGCTGCACCGCGCCGAGCGTCGTCTCGTCGTCGACGCGGCACTCGTCTCGACGTTGCACGAGGAGCGACACGAGCGGCACGGCCGGCGGAGTCGTCGGCGGGGCAACCGGCGCCTCGACGACCGCGGCCATCGGCACCGCGTCGACGGGCTCTTCGCGCTCCCACTCGACCGGGCCGGTCGGAGGCACTGCGACCCCGGACCGTTCCAGGGCGGAACGGAGGGCTGCGACCTCGGCCTCAAGCGTGGCGACTCGGCGACGGAGCGCGCGAACCGGCCGCTCCGGCAACCCCGACGATTGGCCCGACGTTGGCATGGCCGCACTGTAGCCCGCGCATCGCGGTCGCACCTAACGAGTGCGTGACCCCGACGCCGGCATCCTCCGTCACGACTGGGTCGGAGCGCATCCCACGCGGCGGTCGGCGGACGGGCTTCCCGCCGTCCTCCCCTTCCACGACCGCCGACCGGTCTTCGCGAGGTACAGGCTGTACCACTGGATCACCGTCATCAGGGCCACGCCGAGGGGGTGCAGCAACGCGGAGAGGATCCGCTGCTCGTAGCGGACGGCAAAGACGAGCCGTTCGGTGGCGGCAACGAGGACCGCCGCCCCGGCGAGGAGCGTGGCGAGATCGGCGGGACGTCCGACGGCGGCACCGTAGAGGAGGAACGCGGCCGGGGCGATGTGCCCGACGAGGTGCAACGCGGTGACGAGGAGGAGAAGCGCCACGCTCCCGAGCCCCTCGAACGCGTTCTTCGTGAACCCCCGCCAGACTTGGCCGAATCCGCGATACATCCGGCAGGAGACGTACGGCGTGCCGTCGAAGAGGTCGGTGCGGAAGCCGGCAACGCGGAGCGCCCGCGGCATGCGGATCCCGTCGTGCATCGAGTCGCGGAATCCGGCGTGGCCCCCGCTCGCCCGATAGGCGTCGGCGCGGACGAAGAGGAATTGCCCGCAGCCGGCGCTCGCCGCCGGATCGAGGGTGCGGCGCATCCGTCCGAACGGGAGGTACGAGAGGAGGAGGAAGTGGATCAGGGGGACGACCAGGGATTCCGCCAGCGTTCCCGTGATCTGCCGCGGCACCGTCGAGAGAAGCGCGACGTCGCGGCGTCGCGCCTCGGCGAGCGTGGCCGCAACGCACCGCGGATCGAAGCGCACGTCGGCGTCGGTGAAGAGGATCCACTCCCCGCGCGCCGCGTTCGCCATGCGCCAACACGCGTGCTGCTTCCCGTTCCACCCGTCGGGAAGCGGCTGCGTGGGCACCGCGCGAACGCGGTCGTCCTCGGCCCGGAGCCGCGCGAGGATCGCGCCGGTGCCGTCGGTCGATTGGTCGTCGTAACAGAGCACTTCGACGTCGACCGACTCGCTCGCAAGCGCCGAGCGGACGCACGCCTCGATGTTCGTCTCCTCGTTGCGGGCGGGGATGCAGACGGTGACGAGACCGTCGAGCCGCTCGGTCGCCGGCTTCGGCACGCGATAGCGAACTGCGTTGATCACGCCGAGGACGCACGCCTGCAACGCGAAGATCGCGGCGACGCCGAAGACGATCGTCGTCGGGTCGACGCTCATCGCGAGCCCCCGTCCGCCGTGGCGAGATCCGCGGGCGCGGCGTGCCGATGCGACGTGTCGATCGAGCGGCCCTTGCCGCGAAGCCTGAGCCACAGGTCGTAGACGGGATGCGCGCCGGCGCCCTTCCCGAGCGCCGCCTGAAACGCGGAGGCGTCGCGGGCCCGGACGAGGGCGGCGAGGGACTCCGCGTTGCCGCGCATCGCTGCGACGATCGAGCGGTGCCACGACGCCGTCGACGGCGCCGTCGGCCGCGCGACGCGCTCGACGCGCACGAAGACCTCGGGGAGCCGCTCATTCCAGAAGGCGTACTCGATCGCCACGCTCGCGGCAGCCTGCACGCCGAGGTGCGAGGCGAGCGCGGCGGCACCGGGCCGCACGACGAGCTCGTCGCGCGGATCGGTGAAGCGTCCCTGCGGCGTGATCGCGATCACCGCGCGCGGCGCAGCCTTCGTTTCCGCCACGAGATACGCGCTCATCGCCTCGATCGAGGCGGGGTCGTCGGGGTCGATGCCGAAGAGGCCGAGCTTCCGCATGAACTGGAAGCGAGCGAGCTCGCGCGCGTCCATCGGCGCGAACGCCGGTCGGTCGGCGAAGTGCCGTCGCCAGAGGAACGTGCCGACGATCGGATCCCACCACGACGCATGCGAGTACGCGAGGAGGAGCGGACCGCCCGTCGTTCCGGCGAGCGCGCGGAGCGCGTCGTCGGAGCCCTGCGCGAGCCGCACCGTCGCGAAGGAGCGGCGCAAGAGCCGCTCCGCGTACCACGCGAACCCGGCGCGCACCCGCGCGCTCGGCGTTGCAGGCACGAGCGCGGAGGCGGAGGGTTTGGGCGTGGCGTCGGACATGGAGTTGCGCCCTGAAGCGGCGTCAGACGGGAGCGAGCGTCTCTTCGTTGCGGCGCGCGGGGACCGATTCGCGCGGCGGCATGCGGAGGTCTTCGGCGGCGGAGTTCGCGGCGGTGACGCCGCTCATCAGGACCATCGGAACGCCGGGGCCGGGGTTCACGCTGCCCCCCGCGAGATAGAGGTTCTCGAGGACGCGCGAGCGGTTGCGAGGCTTGAAGCCGCCCTTCAGCCGCCCGTGCGACGCGAGGCCGTAGATCGCGCCGCCTTCCGCGTTGTACATGCGGTCGATCATCGTCGGCGTGAGCCGGCGCTCGACCACGATGTGCTTCTCGATGTCCTCCATGCCGAAGCGCTTGAGCTTGTCGAGGATCGTGCGGCGATAGTCGACGAACGTCGGGCCGGGCGTGCCGTCGGCCGACTCCCACTGGTGGGTCGGGCGCAGATACGGCGTGTGGATGAGCGCGTAGAACGCCTCGCATCCGGCCGGCGCCTGCGAGGCGTCGGTGCGGCTCGGGACCGCGAGGTAGATCGTCGGATCGCGGGCGGGGATGCCCTTGCGGTAGATGTCGTCGAACTCCTCGTGCGCGTCCTTCGAGAAGAGGAAGTCGTGATGGAGGAAGTGGTCGTACTGCCGATTCAGGCCGAGATAGAGGACGACGCCGCTGCACGCCGGCGTGTAGTCGCGGGCGATGCGCGCCTGCTCCGCGCGTCCCTTCGGGGTGGCGAGGAGATCGCGGTTGGTGCGCTGCACGTCGCAGTTCGAGATGACGACGTCGGCCGTGATCGTGCGCCCGTCGTCGAGTTCGACGCCGCGTGCCCGCGAGCCTTCGACGAGGATGCGCCGCACGCCCGTGCCGGTGATGATCGTCGCGTGCTCCTCGCGCAGCACGCGCTCGAGCGACCGCGCGACCATGCGCGTGCCGCCCATCGCGTACCAGCAGCCGTGGTCGACCTGCGCGGCAGCGATGAGCGTGAGGATCGCCGGCGCGAGGAACGGGCTCGAGCCGACGTATTGGAGGAAGTGCTCCACCATCTGAAGGACGTGCGGCTCGCCGAGGTACTTCCGCGCGGTCGCGCCGACGGTCGAGTGGAGACGCATCGCGGCGACGTCGCGCAGGAGCGACGGGTCCGCCGCGGGCGGCTTGCGCATGAGGTCGCCGATGCCGCCGAGATCCTTGTAGAAGAAGACCTTCTCGCTCAGCGAGTACATGCGCCGCGAGTAGGCGACGAAGTCGCGCCAGCCATGGCCGAGTCGCTGTCCCGGGAACTGCCGATCGAGAACCGCCGCCATCGTGTCGACGTTCTCGCGGAGGTCGAGCACGGTGCCGTCCTCGTACATGCAGCGCCACTGCGGATCGAGCCGCACGAGGTCGATGTAGTCCGAGACGCGGCGGCCGCTGCGGGTCAGGATGCCGCGCAGGACATCGGGCATCGTGAGGATGGTCGGGCCCATGTCGAACGTGAAGCCGCGCTCGGTGAGCACGTTCATCTTGCCGCCGAGATGCGCATTCCGCTCGACGAGCGTGACGTGCGCGCCGCGCGTCGCGAGTTCGCTCGCGGCCGCGAGGCCGGCGAGGCCGCCGCCGATGACGAGAACCGAAGGTCGTGAGGGTCGAATCATGAGAAGCTCGGAAGGTGCAATGGAGTCAGGCAGGCTGCAACGGAGAGCGCGGTCGGTCAGCGGTGGTTCGACGCCGAGGGCCGCTGCGATGGCGGCAACGACGAGAACGGGAACGACGCGAGGCGACGCATCCAGGTCTTGACGGAGTCGCTCGGAGGCTCGAGCGGCGTGCGCAGGCGCCCTGTCGTCGAGACGGTGACCTCGCGGGTGAGCGCGAGAAGTCCCGCCGCGCCCCGACTCGCGCCCCAGCCGCTCGAGCCGCCGCCGGCGATCGATGCCGCCGGATGCGCAGTCGGCAGGACGCAGTCGTTGATCGTGACGAACGACGATCCGAAGCGCGCGGCGTCGCGGCGGATCGCGCCGACCGACCGCGTGAAGACGCTCGTCGCGAGCGCGTGGCCGACCGACGCGTGGAGCGCGAGCGCCGTCTCGAAGTCGGCCACCGGCGTCACGGCGAGGAGCGGACCGAAGTGGTCGCCGTCGAAGAGGGGCGCGTCGGTCGGGCAATCGACGAGCGCGAGCGGCCGGAGGTGCCTGCCGCGCGGCGGTTCGGCCGTCGCGAGGAGCGATCGCGCGCCGCGGGCGATCGCGTCGTCGGCGAGCGCGGCGCAGCGTTGGGCGGCCGCCTCGTCGACGAGCGGCAGCGGCCGCGCCGCCGCGGCGAGCCGCGCGAGCTCCGCCACGAACGCGCCGTAGGCCTTTGGAAGCACCAAGGCCCGTCGCGGTGCCATGCAGGTCTGCCCCGCGTTCATCGTGGCCGCGTGCCAGATGGCGCGGGCCGCGAGCGCGGCGTCGGCGTCGTCCAGGACGAACGCGGAGTCGTGGCCCGACAGCTCGAGGGTCGTCGGCGTGAGCGTGCGCGCGGCGATGTCGGCGATCGCGCGTCCGACGGCGGTCGAGCCGGTGAAGACGATGTGGTCGAAGCGCCGCTCGGCGAGGAGTCGCGCGCCGGCGTCGCGCGTCGCGGGGGTCGTCCGCAGCGTGTCGCCGGGAAGGCCGGCGTCGCGGCAGGCGGTGGCGACGAGTTCGAGGAGGATCGCTTGCGTGAGCGGCGTGCGCTCGGAGGGCTTCACCGTCACGCGGTTGCCTGCGGCGATCGCCTGTACGACCTGAATGCCGAGGAGTTGGATCGGATAGTTCCAGGTCGCGATGATCGCGACGTCGCCGACCGGCACGCGCTGCACGCGGTGGCGCTGGCCCAGCTGCCACCAGGCCTTGCCGCCGAGGCGCCGCTCGCCGAGAAGCTTCGGCAGGTGGCGGCGATGCCACCGAATGCTCGCCAAGAGCGGCATGATGTCGCCCGTCACCGTTTCGAACTCGGGCTTGCCGATCTCGCGCGAGACCGCGGCGACGAGGTCGTCGAGGCGCGCCCGTACGGCGCGATGGAGATGCGCGAGAAACGCCCGTCTCGCGGCCAAGGATGGGCATTCGCGTCCGGCGACCGTGGCGAGCGCGATGGGCGCGACGTCGACCGTGCGCGCGGCCGCGAGGTTCGCCGAGGCTTGCGACGCGGCCGAGGCCGGTCCGACGGGTGCTGAAACGGGCACGCGGCCCCGCTTCGACCTTCTTGCAATCGCGGATTCACTCCGGCGAATCCAGTTTGTGCTGGGGCCGAACGACGGGGCCGCATGATCGCACGCAGCCCCTCCGCCCTTCCCGCGACGGTCGACGCTCCTCAAGCCCCCCTCGAGTCGACCGCCTTCCGCGCGACGACGGCCGACGCGAACGGCGCCGCCCGAGGGCACGGAGCGCGGCACCCGTCGCGACGCGAACCGCGACGGAATGGAGGCGGAGGCAACGGCGACGGAGGGCGCCGACGACCCACGGTCGCCGTGATCGGTGCGGGCCCCGGCGGACTCTCGACCGCGCTCATGCTCGCGCACGCCGGCTTCGCGGTCACGATCTTCGAAGCCCGCGACCGGATCGGCGGACGCACGCGACGCATCGACCTTCCGTCGGACGTCGGCACGTTCGCGCTCGACTGTGGCCCGACCTTCTTCATGATGCCGTACGTCCTCGAGGAGATCCTCGCCTCGACGGGCCGGCGGCTCCGCGACTACTGCGACCTCACGCGGCTCGATCCGATGTATCGCCTCGTCATCGGACGCACCGGCTCGCAGGCGCCGCTCACGATCGACGCGACGCAGGACCTCGAGCGCATGGCCGCGCAGCTCTCGGCCATCGAGCCGCCCGACGGCCCCGCGTTTCAACGTTTCATCCGCGACAACCGCGCGAAGCTGCGGCTCATGGAGCCGATCCTCCGCCGCCCGATCCGCGGCTGGCGCGATCTTCTCACGCTCGACGGCCTCAAGGTCGCCCCCGCGCTCAAGCCGTGGCAGTCGCTCTATCAGCACCTCGCCGGATACTTCCGGAACGAGCACGTGCGCCTCGCGCTCTCCTTCCAGAGCAAGTACCTCGGCATGAGCCCGTTCGAGTGCCCGAGCCTCTTCTCGATCCTGCCCTTCATCGAGTACGAGTACGGCATCTGGCATCCGCAGGGCGGCTGCAACGCGCTGATGGACGCGCTCGCGTGCGCCGTCTGCGAGGAAGGCGCGACGATCCGCGTCTCGTCGCCGGTCGAGCGGATCGCGTTCGAAGGCCGTCGCGCCTCGGGCGTCGTGGTGCACGGCGAGACGCACCGCTTCGACCACGTCGTCGTCAACGCCGACGCCGGCTGGGCCCTCACGAACCTCGTGCCGGAATCGCTCCGCGGCCGCTGGACCGATCGGACGATCGCGTCGAAGCGCTACTCGTGCTCGACCTTCATGCTCTATCTCGGCGTTGCAGGCGAGGTCGACCTGCCGCACCACACGATCTACACGTCGAAGGACTACCGCGGCAACCTCGCGAACATCGCGACGCACGGCCGCCTCAGCGCCGACGCCTCGACGTACGTCTGCAACGCGTCGCGCACCGACGCCTCGCTCGCACCCGAAGGCCACTCGTCGCTCTACGTGCTCGTGCCGACGCCGAACGCGCAGGCCGACATCGACTGGACGACCGAGACGCCCCGCCTCCGCGAGGACGCGTACCGCCAGCTCGAGACGGTCTTCGGCATCGAGGACATCCGCGGCCGCGTGGTGGCCGAGCGCTGCGTCACGCCCGCCGATTGGCGCGGCGAGAACATCATGTTCGGCGCGACCTTCAACCTCGCGCACTCGCTGCCGCAGATGCTGCACCGCCGTCCGCAGCACCGCTTCGAGGGTCTCGACGGCCTCTGGTTCGTCGGTGGCGGGACGCACCCGGGCTCAGGGCTTCCCGTCATCTTCCTCTCGGCCGAGATCACGACGGATCTCCTCTGCAAGGAGGAAGGCATCCCGTCGCCCCTCTCCACGTTGCCGTTCGCCGCAGGCGCCGAGCGCGTCGTGCCGGCTGCAACGACGAGCCCGGAGTACGCCGGGCAGCGGTGAGAGGAGGATCCAGGATTGAAGAGTCAGGAGTCAGGGTAAAGGCACGCCCGACCCCAACGCCATGTGGTATTCCCACTGACTCCCGACTCCTGACTCCTGACTCCCACGCGTTCTCTCACAGCCTCGACCTGATCGCCCAAAGGTCAGGGAAGAGCGCCCGGAAGAGCGTCGAACGCAGGTAGTCGACGCCGGCGGAGCCGCCGGTGCCCATCTTCGCGCCGATCGTGCGCTCCACCATCTTCACGTGGCGGTAGCGCCACTCCTGGATGCCCTCGTCGAGGTCGACGAAGAGCTCCGAGATCGAGCGCACCGCGGGATTGTTGCGATAGGCGTCGACGAGCGCGTCCTGCAGGGGTTCGCTCGCCTCGGTCGGCTGCGTCAGGTCGCGCTCGAGGAGCGCCTTCGGCACCGCGACCTTGTTGGCCACGAGGAAGCGCAGGAAGGCGTCCCAAAGCGACGGCTCGTGCAGGCGCCGCTCGAGCGCCACGCGCTCCGGACTCCCGACCGGCTGCCATTCGATCGCCTTCGCGCGCTTGTGGCCGAGCGCGAACTCGAACTCGCGGAATTGCCACGACTGGAAGCCGCTCGAATTCTCCAGGAAGTTGCGAAAGCTCATGAAGCTCGTCGGCGTCATCGTCTCGAGGACGTCGATCTGCGCGACCATCGTCTTCAGGATCGTCAGCATGCGCTTCAACGTTGCAGCCGCCGTCGGCTGGTCGTTGCCGACGAGCGCCTTCGCGAGGTACCCGGCCTCGTGCAGCTCCTGCTTGAACCAGAGCTCGTAGACCTGGTGGATGATGATGAAGAGCATCTCGTCGTGTTCAGGGCCGGACGACAGCGGCTTCTGAAGGTCGAGAAGTTCCTGCACCTTGAGGTACGTGCCGTAGGAGAGCGCCATGCGCGCATTGTGTGCGAAGCGCGGCGAACGTGCCGAAGGCGCGTCAGCGCGCCGCGGCCCGTTCCTCGAGCGACGCTTCGCGCGACGTTCCCGAGGTCTCGACCGCCCGGTGGCACACGTCGATCAGGGTGGCCGCGTCGATCGGTTTCGCCACATATTCGGTGCAGCCGGCGGCGATGCAACGCTCGCGGTCGCCGCTCATCGCGTGCGCCGTGATCGCGATGACCGGCGTGGCGACGCCACGATCGCGCAGGCGTCGCGTGGCGGTGTAGCCGTCGAGGCCGGGCATCTGCATGTCCATCAGGATGAGGTCGTACGGCGCGTTCGCCGACTCGATGGCGTCGAGCGCGGCGCGGCCCGAGTCGGCGACGTCGACGGTCGCGCCGGCGCGGGTGAGGTGATACGAGAAGAGGCGGCGCGTGTCGGGGGCGTCTTCCGCGAGGAGGACGCGCACCGGACCCGGAAACGCGGTGCGCGGCACGCGCGTCGGCACGACCGGCGCGAGCCGCGACGGCGGACCGCTGCACACGCTGCCGCACGAGACGGTCGCGGTGAACGTGCTGCCGGCGCCGGGGCTACTCGTGACCGTGACGTCGCCGCCGAGCATGCGGGCGAGGCGGCGCGAGATCGTGAGCCCGAGGCCGGTGCCGCCGTGACGCCGCGAGAGGCTCGCGTCGCCTTGCGTGAAGGGTTCGAAGAGCGACTCGATGATCGCCGGCGGGATGCCCACGCCGGTGTCCCGCACGGCGAAGCGCACGAACCCCGAGCTCGCGCCGGGCGCGGGCGGCACGAGGTCGACGTCGAGGCGGACGCTGCCGCGGTCGGTGAACTTGATCGCGTTGCCGACGAGGTTCAAGAGGATCTGGCGCAGGCGCGTGGGATCGGTCTCGATCTCGCTCGGCGTGAGCGGCGCGCAGACGAGCGTGAACGGGATCCCCTTCGCTTGCGCTCGCGGGCGCATGACCTGCTCGACCTCCGCGAGGATCGCGTCGAGGCTCGACCGCGAGATGTCGACGGAGAGTCGGCCCGCCTCGATCTTCGAGAGGTCGAGCACGTCGCCGATGATCGAGAGGAGGTGCTCGCCGCTGCGGCGAATGGTGGCGGCGTGGCTCGCCCGCTCGTCCGAGGAGAGCGAGGGGTCCTGGAGGAGTTCCGCGAAGCCGAGTATTGCGGTCATCGGCGTGCGGATCTCGTGGCTCATGTTCGCGAGGAACTCGCTCTTCGCGGCGTTCGCCGCTTCGGCGCTCACGCGGAGCTGCTCCAACTCCGCGTTGCGGTACGCGAGCTCGCGGGCTTGCCGCGCTTCGGCGTCGCGCGCCGCGGCCAGGTCGCGGACGGCGGCGCGGAGCGCGTCGTCGGTGCGCGAGCGCTCGATCGCGATGCCCGCGATGCGCGCCGCCCATTGGATCGACTCGATCTCGCGCGCGGTCGGTTCGCGCTCGACGCCGGAGTACATCGCGAAGCACCCGAGCACCTGTCCCGAGGCCGAGAGCACCGGCTCCGACCAGCACGAGCGGATGCCGAGCGCGCGGGCCCCGTCGCGATACGGTCCCCAGTTCGGGTCGGACTCGATGTCGCGGGCGACGACGCGACGCCCGAAGTGCGCCGCGGCGCCGCAGCAGGCGCAGTCGGGCCCGATCGGGAACCCTTCCGTCGCCGCCACGAACGCAGGGGGCATGCTCGGCGCGATGCCGCCGCCGAGCGTGTCGCCTCTCCGTTGCAGCACGGAGCAGCGCAGGCCCTCGAGCTGCGCTTCGACGACGAGCACGGTCTCGCGCAGGACTTCAGGCAACGGCGCGCCGCGGGTGATCATCTCGAGGATGCGCGCTTCCGTCGCACGGACCGTGCTCAGTTCGCGGGCCTGATCGCCCTGCCGCAGGAGTTCGCCCTCGCGCGTCACCACCATCTGCCGCAGGCTCTCGAGCGCCGCAGTCGCCGAGCCGAGCTCGTCGCGTCGCGCATCGCTCTTGATCGGCGTCTTGAGATCGCCGTCGCTCAGCCGCGCGGTCGCGAACGCGAGCCGTCGCGCGCGGCGGCCGATGAGCATCGCCATCGTGCCCGAGAGCGCCACCGCGACCGCCAGCGCGATCGCCGTCGTCGCGACGAGCGTGCGCCGGATCGTCTGCTCATCGCCCGTCGCCTCCGCGAACTCCGTGTTCACGGTGTCTTGCAGCCGTTTCGCGTATGCCTCCGCGCGCTGCGGCAGGTCGCGCAAGGACGTGCCGAGCCCGTCGCCGGGATCGTTCGCGTACGAATAGTCGGGCGCGGAGATGCGAGCGATCACCCGCGCGTCGGCGTCGGCGATCGTGCGCCACTCCGCCGCCATGTCGGCGAACTCGCCGCCGAACGACGCGAGACGGTCGATCGCGGCGTAGAGGTTGTTCGACGCCGCCGCCCACGCGTTGCGCAGCTTCTCCGTGCCGGCCGGTTCGTTGTCCGAGACGTGGAAGAGCCACCGGCTCGAGGCTCGCTGCGATTCGAGCGCCGCCGCGCGCACCTCAAGTGCGGCAAGCGCGGTCTCCGCCGTGCGGCGCACGCCGGTGTCGCGCTCGTAGTCGGCGGGCATCACCCAGAAGATGAACCACACCGAGACGATGACGATCGGCGACGCCGCGACGAGCGCGAGCCCCAGGTTCCAGGCGAGGAGCGAGTGGCGGAATCGCGGGAGCGGCGAGGTCATCGCCGGCCCATCCTACGTCTCGGTCACGGTTCGATGAAGCCTTCGCGGATCGCAAATCGGGCCAAGCCGACGCGATCGTGGATTCCGAGCTTCGCCATCATGTTCGCCACGTGCCGTTCGACGGTGCGGGCGGAGATGAAGAGGAGTTTCGCGATCTCGCGCTTGCTCAGGCCGCGGGCCACGTGGCGGAGCACTTCCGCCTCGCGATCGGTGAGCGAATCCGAGCGGGTCCGAGCCGGTTCTCCGAGGCGGACGCCGCGGTCGTCGACGACGAGGCGGTCACGCACTTCGGGCGAGAAATACGTCTGGCCTTCGGCGACCTTCGAGAGCGCGTCGAGGAGGCGCGCCGCGGGTTCCGACTTCGTGACGTACGCCGAGGCCCGCGCGGCGAGCGCGTCGGCGATGTATCGGTCGTTGCAGAACCCCGAGAGGAAGACGATGCGCGTGCCGGCCCGCTGGCGGTGCAGCTCTTCGGCCGCGAGGAAGGCGCTCGTGCCGGGCATGTCGATGTCGAAGACGACGATGTCGGCGCGCTTCTCGCGGGCAGCGCTCACCGCCTCCTCGGCGGTCGACGCTTCGGCGACGACTTCGAACTCGCTCGTGCGGCCGATCCACTCGGCCATCGCGCGACGCACGCAGGCGTGATCGTCGGCGAGCACCACGCGCACGCGTTCGCTCACCCCCGTTGCAACGCTGACCCCGCTATGACTGGCGCTCAGTCCATTACCACTCATGAGATTGCTCCTGAGACTAACAGGCCGCGCACTACTCGCAGCAGTTCAATGACGGAAAAGGGCGTCCGAAGGACGGAGGACGCCGAGGTCGGCGCGCCGTCGGACGCGCCGCTGATGACGATCGAGGGAGACGGGCTACCGACGCGCCGGGCGGCGGAGATGGCGGCATCGGCGTCGCACATGGGCGGCGCGTGATGCAGCACCATCGCGTCGGGACGGAGACCCGTCTCGAGCGCCGCGACGACGTCGCCGATCGTGTGGAACTCGCGCACGTCGAGGCCGCCTTCGGCGAGGCCGTCGGCGATGACGCGACGGACGTAGTCGCGCGGCTCGACGAGCGCCACGACGGGTCGCGGCTCCTGCGCCGAGGGGTCGTCATGCGCGGGCGTGCCGGTGGTGCCGCTTGGAACGGGCATCTCGCGCGGCGCGGCGGCGGGCAACACGACGCGGGCAACGGTGCCGCCTTCGGGGCGATTCGTGAGTTCGACGGAGCCACGGGCGCCGAGCACGATCGAACGCACGATCGCGAGGCCGAGGCCGACGCCGCTCGAACCCGGCCGCGCGCGGACGAACGGCTCGAAGATCGTGCGAAGCGCGTCGGCGGAAATGCCCGGACCGTCGTCGAGCACCTCGACGACGTGCAGCGAGTTCGGCGCCGTCGCCGCACGCACGCGCACCTCGATGTGCCCTTCCTCGTCGCCGTCGGCGAGGATCGCGTCGCGGGCATTGAGGATGAGGTTCATGAGCACCTGGCGGAGGTGCGTCGACGAGAGCATGACGAACGCCGGCGCGGTGCCGCGGTCGACGGTGATGCGGATGCGCGCGGGCACGACGCAGCGGAGGAAGCGCACGAACGTCTCGGCGAGCGTGCCGAGGTCGATCGCGTCGGACTCCTTCTCCGCGTTGCGGCCTGGCTTCGCGAGCGCGAGCAACGACGAGACGAGCTCGCGCGCCTGCTCGTTCGCGAGGCGCAGGTTGTCGCGGGCCTCGGCGGCCCGCGCCGAGAGCGGCTCCTCGTCGAACTCGCGGATCGCGGCGGTGCCGAGGAGAAGCATGTTGCCGAGGTCATGCGCGATGCCGGCGGCGACTTCGCCGATCGCCTGCATGCGCTGGCTCTGGATCTCGCGCTCGCTCGAGAGGAATCGCTCCGTGACGTCGGCCGACACGCCGGCGATGCGCGGCGCGCAGCCGTGCGCGTCCTGTTCCGATTGCGTGAGCGGGCGCCAGTGGACTTCGATGAACCGCACGCGCCCGTCGGGCATGAGCACGCGGAACTCGTTGCGTTCGACGACGTCGGAATCGCCTTCGCCCAAGCGCACGCGGGCGAAGACGTCGCGGTCGTCGGGGTGGACGCGGGCCGCGAGCGTGTCGTACGGAACGGCGGCGTCGGCCGCGTCGAGACCCATGAGCGCCGCGTGTTCGGCGGAGCACCCGAAGATGCACGCCATCGGGTCGTACTCCCAGACGCCGAGGCGGCCGGCCTTGACGGCAACGTCGAGTCGGTCGAGCGTCGCGCGGATCGCGGCCTCGGCCTCGCGGCGGGAACGGCGGAAGCTCGCCCGCTCGATCGCGTAGCGGATCGTGCGTGCGAGCGTCGCGGCGGAGAGTTCGGTCTTGAGCAGGAAGTCGTCGGCGCCTTCGCGCAGCGCGGCGAGCGCGAGGTCGCGGTCGCCGTCGGCGGTGATGGCAATCACCGGCACATCGTTCGAGACCGCGCGGCGCAGGAGACGGATCGTCTCGAGGCCGTCGACGTCGGGAAGGCGCAAGTCGAGCAGGACGACGCAGAGATCGGACGCGGGCAAAGCCGCGATGCCGCCCTTCAACGTGTATTCGGCGTGCACGTCAAGCGCCGCTTCGCCGCCAGCGCGCAGCAGCCCGCGCACCAGCGGACCAACGGCGGGATCGTCGTCGATTACGAGGACCATTCGCTCCTTTCGCACCCGCGGCGCGGGATCGTCCGCAACGCAGAGCATGGGGATGCTACGAAATCGCTCCGCAGGATTGGCCAGAGAGAAGAGACGCACGGCGGCCCCTTGCCGCCGATTCCCTCGGTGTGACCGACCTCGCGCGCGGATTTCCGCGCGGATGGTCGGCTAACGCCCCACCGTGCCCTGTGCGCCCTTCACGACGATCTGTCCGGTCGCAAGATTCCACTCGAGGAATTGCGCCGAGATGGGCTGGCTGCCCTTTCGGTCGAGGACCTTGGCGAGGCGGCCGTCGCGGGCGGTGACCTTCGCCACGCCGCTCGCCACGTCGTAGTCGATCTCGTCGCACTCGAGGTCGAAGGAGTTGGTGCGCACGTAGATGCGGACCTCTTCGTTTCCGAGGACAAGCACCCGCTCGATCTCGGCGGTGCCGCCCAGGTCCATCGGGGTTGCCGCAGGCTCGCTGGGGCGATCACCGGCGGCGCCGTCGTTCGGGGCCGGCCGGCGGACCCACGTCTCGACCTTGGCCGCGGACATCGAGAGCCAGTCCAGGTCGTTCGCGGCGTCGCCGTTCGTCGCCCCGCCCTTTGCCCCGCCCTTTGGGGCCTCGGGCCCCTTGTGCATGATCTCGACGCCGTCGGTCATCGTGATGTGGAAGCGCTCGCTCCGGGCATCGCCGCCGTCGCGCGTCATGTCGAGGCGCGTCGCCCACTTGAACTGGCTCGTGCCTTCGGCGCCGAACGAGAGCGGATCGCCCTTCACCGCGCCGTCCACGGGCTCGCTCGCGATCGTTCCCTTGCGGTCGCTCGTCGCGAGCGGCACGTGCGTGAGAAGCGTGCCGGCGCCGTCGACCCAACCCTCGCGCGACTGCGTGTCGTAGCGGAGGTGCGCGCCCGCCAGCTTGAAGAGCCGCGGATCGCCGTCGCGTGCGGGGCTCGACCACTGGCGGCTCTCGACGACCGCGTCGCCGCGGGCCTCGACCGCGCGCACGCTCGCGCGCTCCGCGTTGCCGGCGTCGGGGGCCTTGGCCGCGTCGGTGAGCTCGAGGCGCAGGTCGGCGGCGTCGATCGCGTCGGTCGCGGCGCGGCTCGGCGTGTTGCGCACGCGGACCGCTCCCTTCAACGCGATCACGCTGCCGTTCGTGGCGGCGTCGAGCTCGGTGAAGTCGAAGCGCTCGTCCCACGTCGCGACGAACCGCTCGGGCGTCGTGCCGTCCGTCGCTTGGCCGGGGATCGTCGGCCGCGGCACCGGACCGCTCGGAAGCGCGAAGGGCGTGCGGAAGGCGCGCACGCGGCCCGGGCCCTTCGACGACGCCGTGCGCGTGCCTCCGTCGAAGTGGACGTTCGTGATGCGGTCGGCAACGACGAGATCGCGCACGAGCCAGATGTCGGGGCCGGTGAGGTTGAGCGACTGCGCCGCGTTGTCGCCGTCGAGCTTCTCGGCGAAGACGCGCGTGGACGGCGTGCCGAAGAGTTCGACCTGCAACCCCGTCTCCGTGTTGCCGCCCTCGACGACGACGGTCGAGAGTTCGCGGCCGAGGTCCTGTCCCGGAGTCCCCGCATCGCTCGGGGGCTTCGGTTCCGCGGCGGCGTCGCGCACGAAGTCGGCGACGAGCTTCTCGCCATAGATCGCCTGCTTGGCGTCGCGGGCGGCGACGATTCCCGACGCGACGAGGCGCGACGGCACCGAGTCGCGCGCGCCGTCGGTGACGAGCGCGAGGTCGAGCGATCGGCCGCGCAACTCCCCTGCCGTGCCGTCGGTGCGCCGCGCGACCACCACCTTCTCCTCGTTGCCGGTCGCCTCGATGCGCGAGAGCGGACGGACGTCGGATCCCTTCTTCGCCTCGCCGGCGAACGTGGCGGCAAGCGTCTCGGCGTCGAGCTCGAAGCCCTCGCCGGTGACGTCGACGGTGCCGACGAAGGTCGCGGTCTCGAGCGCGCCGTTGTCGTCCTTCGCGCCGCCGGCCGGCGCCGCGAAGACGAGGTCGAGGCTCCGTTGCCAGGCGATGGCGACGCTCGAGGGCGCCGACGAGGCCGCTGCAACGCGGAGATGCGTGACGTTCGCGGCGTCGCGCGAGACGGTGGCCGTCGACGGATCGATCGCGAGCGCCGCGAACGACTCGCCGCCCGAGGCCAGTTCGACCGAGCCCGGACCCACGAAGCCGCCGATGCCCTTTCCACGTTGCAGGAAGAATCGCTCGCCGCGCGCCTTCAAGCGCGGGCTGTCGAGGACGAGCGGCTCGTTCGGCGCGCCGAACGCCTCGATCAGGTCGTCGGCGCCGTCGGCGCCGCGCGCGTTCGCGAAGGCGACGCGACGGCAGACGACGTGCGCGCCGGTGCGCTCGTCGTCGAGCGTCACGCGATTCGTCGGCGTGCCCGCCGGCGCGTTCGCGGGCGGCACGCTGATCATCTCGACCTCGACGGCGTCGGGCGACGGAAGCGTCACCGCGCGCTCGGGCTCGAGGACGAGCTGGCCGCGATACTCGATGGTGATCGTCTCCTCGCCGGCGCCCGGCGACGCCTGCGGCGCGGCGAAGACCGCGCCGAGCACCGTCGACGCGGGATCGCCGCCCGTCGGCGCGGCCGGGGCGCGCGGCGTGCCTTGGGCGATCGCGTTGAGGGAGTTCTCGCCCTCGAGCGTGAAACGGGCGACGAGCGCGTCGCCCTGCAACGTGGAGCGCTGCAACGTGGAGAGCTGGTTGCCCTTCTCGCGCACGACGCGCACGTCGTCATTGAGCGTGAGGCGATAGACCTGGGACTTCGCGGCCGGCGCGGCGGCGGCCACAGTCGGTGCGGGCGCGGCGCCCGGCGTCGGCGTGGGGGTCGGCGGCGGCGCGGTGCGGGCGTCGCGCATGCGGGTCTTGCCCTGCGCGTCGCGCACCAAGACGATCGGCTTCCGCGCCCGCTCGATCACGAGCCGCTCGAGCGTTCCCTTCTGCAGCGCCTCCACCCCGGTCGCCCCGGGCGGCGCGCTCGGCGACGTGCCGATTCGCATGTCGAGCCCTTCGCCCGAGAACGAGCCCATCGCGGACACGAGATCGATGTCGCCGTCGCAGCGGACCTCGCCCACGACGTTGTCGAACGTCGCGTCTTCGGCGTTCACGAGGATCGTCGGCGCGTCGGTTGCGAGATCGACGACCGTGCCGGGCTCGGGGCGGAAGACGCGAATCACCACGTTGCCCTCGAGGCGCCCGCTCTCGAGCGCCTTCGACGGCACCCGCGCCTCGCCGCGATCGGCGCTCAGCGTGATGACGCGACCGTCCTCGCGATAGAAGATCGCCTGCGGGCGCTCGAACGAAAGCCGTCGGTCGGGCAACGGTTCCACGCGCTCGGCGCTGTACTGCTGCGCGAGCCGTCCGTCGCCGTCGGTGACCTGCACCCACGCGCCGCGCTCGAGTTCGGCGAGCGGTTGGCCGCTGATGCTCGCGCCGGTGCGCTTGTCGCCCTCCGTCAGGGGCGTCGGATTCACGAGGTCGACGGCGTCGGTGATGCTCGACGGCCGGCGCTGGCTGCTGCCCGAGTCGTCGAGCTGGCTCGCCACGAAAAGGACGACGCCCGCGACCGCGGCGCCGCCGACCGTGAGGAGAACGATGCGTCCGCGCTCGACGCTCATCGCGCCCTTCCCGTCGCGGCGGTCGGCTCGTCGCCCGCGTCGTAGAGCGCGACCGCGTCGGCCCAGCGGCCCTGCGCGTGGAGGAGATGTTCGATGGCGTCGCGCACGGCACCGTGTCCGCCGGGGTGCGTCGTCTCGAAGCGCGCGATGGCGCGGACTTCGGCGGCGGCGTCGCGCACCGCCATCGGATAGCCGCATGCGCGAAGCGCGGGGAGGTCGGGAAGGTCGTCGCCGAGCATCGCTGACTGCGAAGGCTCCAGGCCGAGGCGCTCGCAGAGGGTGCGGAGGTCGTAGCCCTTCCGCTTCGAGCCGTTGATGACGTGACGGATGCCGAGCTCCTCGACGCGGTGCCGCAGGCTCATGCCCGAGCGGCCGGTGATGATCGCGACGTGCAGGCCAAGCGCTTGCCACATGCGAAGCCCGCAGCCGTCGCGCACGTGGAAGCGCTTCGTCTCCTCGCCTCGATCGGAGAGGGCGATGCCTCCGTCGGTGAGGACGCCGTCCACATCAAGGACCAGCAGCCTCACCCGACTCGCCGCCCCACCGTGGGCCGGATCGATACGCGAACTCGTTTCCATGCGACGTGCGGACTCCGTTCCGTGCGGCCGTCGACCGCGCGGTCGCGTGCCGTGACGGCGGATCGTACTCCCTCCATCCTAGCCCCGAGTATGCGTGGCACTGCCGTCCAGCGGAGAAGCGCGCTCGCGCCGCGTGCGAACTCTCGACCACCACGAGGAGGACGCGTGCTGTACGCATCCCGCATGGCTCCTGTACCTTCTGCGCATGAAGCACGGAGAGCGGCTCGACGTCGAGCAGCCAGTCATCGAATCGATGAGCGTCGTCCAGACCGCCGTCAATGTCGCCATGACGATCGGCGATGCGTTGGCGGCGTTGCGGGCGCGTTCGATCACCCAGCCGATCCTGTACATCTACGTGATCGACGAGAACGACCGGCTTGTCGGCGTGGCGCCGACGCGGGCGCTGCTCCTGGGCGATCCCGAGACGCCGATCGCCGACATCATGCTGGCCCGCTGCGTCACGCTCCGGGCCGACGAAACCGTCGGCGACGCCCTCATGGCGTTCGCCTCGTATCGCCTCCTCGCCCTCCCGGTCGTCGATCACGACGGCCACCTCCTGGGCGCGGTCGACGTCCAGACCTACGCGGACGAGACCTTCGAGCTGGCCGAGGCCCAGCGCGTTAACCAGCTCTTCCAGATGTTCGGCGTGCACGTGCGCGAGGCCCGCGACCAGTCGGCGTGGCGCGGCTACCGCTCGCGCATGCCGTGGCTCGTGTGGAATCTCGCCGGCGGCACGGCGTGCGCGATCATCGCCAAGATCTTCGACGCGACGCTCGCGGAATTCCTCGTCCTCGCGATGTTCATCCCGCTCGTCCTCACGCTCGCCGAGAGCGTCGCGGTGCAGTCGATGACGCTCGTCCTCGAGGTGTTGCAGGGCATCGGCACACGCTGGCGTCTCATCAAGCGGCGCCTGCGCGTCGAAGCCCAGACCGCCGCGTTGTTAGGCCTGACCTGCGGCGCCGCCGTCGGCACGACCGGATACCTCTTCGGCGGCACGTTGCCGGTCGCGCTCGTCCTCTTCGGCGCGATCCTCTCCGCAATGGTCCTCGCATCCGGCGTCGGCGCGTGCGTGCCGGTGTTGCTGCACACGCTGCGCCTTGACCCGCGCATCGCCGCGGGTCCGATCGCGCTCACCGTCACCGACATCCTCGCGACCTCGATCTATCTGGGAGCGGCGACGGTGTTTTTGATGAAGTGAGAGAACGAGGAGTCAGGAGTCAGGAGTCAGTGGGTTCGCGCCTGAAGGAAGGGGTCAGGGTTCAGGGTTCGGGGTTCAGGGTTCGGGGTTCAGGGGCAATCCATAGCGTGCAAGGGATTGCCCCTGAACCCTGACCCCTTTCACACCCTGTCATCGTCGCCCGTTCGGTGCGTGCACGATGCCCTCCCCACTGACTCCTGACTCCTCAATCCTGACTCCTTCTCTCTACTCCACCACAAGCGCCGCCACGTCATACGCCGCGTGCGTGCCGACCACGATGCCGAAGCCGCGCATCGCGAAGACGCCGCCGCACCAGAGACCGACGACGAAGAGGGACACCGCGCGGCGCCAGTCGATCGCGGAAAGGCCGCCGCCGGGCGTCGTGTGCAAGGGGTGATAGAGGACAAACGCGATGGCCGAGATCACGATCGCCACGGCCATGCCGCGCGACTCCTTCCAGCCGAGCGCGTCGACGAAGAGCGTGTGCAGGACGGCGATGAGCGCCATGCGGAAGATGAGCTCCTCGTAGAGCCCCGCGCCGATCGCGACAGCGATGCGCCCCGAAAGCGAGAGCGAACGAATCGTGTCGCCGTCCGCCGCGGCCGCCGCCGGTGCGTCGCCGGCGCCGAACGCCTGCACCACGAGCTGCACCGCGAGGAAGAGCGGGATCGCCAGAAGCACCGACTCGAACCACATCCCCGCGACCGTCTTCAGGTCGACTTCCCACGTCGCCCGCGAGAGCGCGTGCCACGCGAGGAGGATGACGACGAGGAGGATGCCCGGAAGCGACAGCGCGGGCAGGCTGAGCGTGGCGCCGTCGAGGCCAAACGTCTCAAACGCGCGGAGAAGCGCCTCGTGCGCCTTATTCGTGAGGACGCTGCCGCCCGAACGCAGGATCAGGATGAGCCCGATCTCATAGAACGCGATGAGCGGCAGGAGGAAGAAAAGGATCTCGAGCGGACGCTTCGACCGCTGAAAATAACCATCCGCGCGAACGAGGTCGTTCGCGCGGACGGTCGTTGGCTTCTTCTTTTTCGTCGCCGAGGTCGCCATGCGAGTGGCGTCTCCGCCCTTAACCGAAGCTCGCTCCGGCGATGCGATTCAGCAACAGGCGAGCCGACGAGTCGAAGCGATCAGCTCTTGCCGCCGGCCTTCGCCGCCGGCTTCGCTGCGGGCTTGGCCGCAGGCTTCGCAGGCGCGGGCTTCTTCGCGACCTTCTCAGTCGGGAGGGCAACGGTCTTGCCGGACTTGAGGGCGTTGAGGCGCTTCGCGAAGCGGCTCTTACGGCGACCCGCGAGATTCTTGTGGATCGTGCTCGTGCACGCGATCTTGTCGAGGAGGCCCGCGACCTTGCGGAACTCGCTCTCCGCCGCGGCGATGTCACCGGCCGTCAGCGCCTTGAGGAAGGCCTTCGTTTGATCCTTGATCAGACGCTTGCGCCACAGGTTGATGGCGTTCCGCTTCTTCGTCTGCCGGACTCGCTTCTTCGCGGATTCGGTATTCGGCACAGTCGCTTTCCTTCAATCAAGACCCGGGATGTGTCCCGGAATTGAGGCCCGCACCGTTCGGCTCTCGAGCGGTCGGCGGGTCGGGTAGGTGACAAATCGACGCGCTCCAAAGACTCGTCGGAGGTGCCGACGTGGTCTGGAACCGTCTCGTGGGGGATCGAACATCATGGCAGAAGCGAACGCGGGCCGCAAGGAGAGGAGGAGAGGGTTCAGGGTTCAGGGTTCAGGGTTCAGGGTTCGGGTTCAGGGTGACAGAACCACTGCGTGAGTGACGAAGTCGAAACTCAAGCCTCGGATCCAGTCGCGCCAAACCCTAAACTCGGATCGGGCCGCCGCCCTCTGCCCCTGAACCCTCTCCCAGCCCCCTTCTCCCGTGCCCCCCACGCCCCCCGATCCTTCCGACGACCCCGCCGACGCGGAAACGCCGACCACCCCGTCGGCGCCGCCCGCCGCTTCGAGCGCCACCGCCTCCGGGTTGCGCGGCTACGCGGCGGTCTCCGCTCGGTATGACTCGCGTCGCGCCGCCATGGAAGTGGCGGATCGGCTCGCCGCCGCCGGCGCGGGCGGTGCCGATGTCGTCTTTGTCTTCGGGTCGTTCCACCATCGCGCCGCGTTCGCCGACCAGACCGCGATCGTGCGCCGGGGCATCCGCGCGCGGCACGTCGTCGGCGTGACCGCCGAATGGGTCGTCGGCCCGCGCACCGAACTCGAGCAGTCGGCCGGGCTCTCGGCGCTCGCGCTGCATCTCCCCGGCTGCCGGGTGACGCCCGTGCAACTCGACGTCGACCACGGGCCGCCGGTCCTTTGGGAGCCGAACGTCCTTCGCCGGCGGGTCGGCTGGGCGCCCGACACCCGCGCGACCGTCCTCTTCGCCGACCCCTTCTCGATCCACGCGCCGGCGCTCCTCACCCGCTTCGCCGACGTCTTCCGGGCGCCGCCGCTCCCGATCGTCGGAGGGCTCTCGAGCGGCTCGTCGCAACCCGGCGCGAACGTCCTCGTCCTCGACGACGAGATCTCGGCGACCGGCGCGGTCGGCGTCACGCTCGGCGGTCCGGTGCAGATCGACGCGTTCGTGAGCCCGGGCTGCCGGCCGCTCGGCCCGGCGCTCCTCGTGACGAAGTCGAAGGGCAACGTGCTCGAGGAGCTCGGCGGAAAGCCGGCGCTCGAGGTCATCAACGAACTCATGGAAGCGGCGCCCGAGGAAGATCGCGAGGCGGCGCGACAAGGGCTTTCGATCGGCATCGCGATCGACGAATACCGCGAGCGCTTCGGACGCGAGGACTTCCTGCTGCGGAACGTGCTTCGCGCCGACGTTGCGCGGCGCTCGATCTCGATCGGCGACCTGGTGCGTCCGGGTCGCACGGTGCGCTTCCACGTGCGCGATCGCCTCGCGGCGGTCGAAGACCTCGAGCTCCTCCTCGACCGCGAGCAGATGCGCGATCCCGCCGCCGCGGTCTTCCTCGCGACCTGCAACGCCCGCGGCAAGGGACTGTTCGGCGCCTCGAGCTACGACGCCCGCACGATCGCGCGGCGCATGAGCGACGTGCCGCTCGCGGGCTTCTTCGCCGCGGGCGAAATCGGCCCCGTCGGCAACCGCTCGTGGTTGCACGGGCACGCGCTCGCCGCCGCCATTCTGCGCGACGCGCCGCGGGCCTGAGCGGCGATTCCGTCATACTCCGCGTCCCATGAGTCTCGAGCGCCTCCTCCGAACCCGCCGACTCCTCGCCGACGACGACCTCACGCGGGCCGTCGACGAGCAGCGGCGCACCGGCGAACGCTTCGACCACGTGGTCCTGCGGCTCGGGCTCGTGCAGCCCGGCGCGATCCTCTCGGCGCTCGCGGAGGAGTTCGATCTCCGCATCGTGGAGCTCGACTCGGTCGAGCCCGACGACGCCACGCTGAAGTCGATCCCGCCGAAACTCGTCTTCAAACTGCGCTGCGTGCCGATCGCCCGCAAGGGACGCACCGTGCGCGTCGCGACGAGCGACCCGTTCCAGCTTGCCGCGATCGACGAACTCCGCATGGTCACGGGGCTCTCGATCGACGTCGCGCTCGCCGACGACCGCGACATCGCGAAGTACCTGCGCCGCCACTACGGCGTCGCCGGCGACACGCTCGAGGCGCTCTCCGCCGACCGCGACTCCGCGCCGGGCGAGGCCGACACCGGCTCGTTCGAGGCGTCCGACGGGGGCGAGGCCGCGGAAGAGGCGAGCGTCATCAAGCTCGTCAACGATCTTCTCCTCGAAGCGATCCGCGAGCGCGCGACCGACGTGCACATCGAGCCCTACGAGAACGAGCTCCACGTGCGCTACCGCATCGACGGTGTCCTCGTTGCAGCCGGCGTGCCGCCCACCATCCACCGTTTCCGCAGCGCGATCACGAGCCGCCTGAAGATCATGGCGAACTTGAACATCGCCGAGAAGCGGCGCCCGCAAGACGGCCGCATCACGCTGCGCAGCAAGGGCAACGAGTACGACCTGCGCGTGTCGATCATTCCGATGCTGCACGGAGAGGGGGTCGTGCTGCGCGTCCTGAGCAAGTCGGCCGTGCTGATCGGGCTCGAGGAGCTCGGCATGCCGGCGCCGCTCCTCGCCCGCTGGGACGACCTGATCGCGCGGCCGCACGGCATCCTGCTCGTGACCGGCCCGACCGGCAGCGGCAAGAGTACGACGCTCTACGCGTCGCTCAAGCGCATCGTGAGCGAGGACGTGAAGGCGATCACCGTCGAGGATCCGGTCGAGTACCACGTCTCCGGCGTGAACCAGATCCAGGTGAATGCGCAGGTCGGCCTCACGTTCGCGGCCGGATTGCGGGCGATCCTGCGACACGACCCCGACATCATCATGATCGGCGAGATCCGCGACCGCGAGACCGCCGAGGCCGCGGTGCAGGCGTCGCTCACCGGCCACCTCGTCTTCTCCACGTTGCACACGAACGACTCGTCGGGTGCGACCACGCGTCTCCTCGACATGGGCATCGAGCCCTTCCTCGTCGCCAGTAGCGTCGAAGGCATCATGGCGCAGCGGCTGCTTCGCCGTCTCTGCGTGCATTGCCGGCGCGAGTACACGCCGCACGCCGCCGACGTGCCCGCCGACTTCGGCGCGACGCAGGCGCTCTATGACGCCGTCGGCTGCAAGGAGTGCCGCAACACCGGCTATCGCGGGCGCATCGGCATCTATGAACTCCTCACGCTCACCGACACCACGCGCGAGCTCGTCATGAACCGCGCGAACGCGAGCCGCATCGCCGCCGCGGCGCTCGCCGAGCATCAGTTGACGCTTCTCCGCGACGCGGCGTACCGAGCCGTGCGCGACGGCACGACGAGCATGGCCGAGGCGCTCCGCGCGACGAAGGCCTGAAGAAGAACAGGGGTCAGGGGTCAGGGGTTCAGGGTTCAGGGGCAGAAGACGCCGTCGATCGCGCGAGGCGTGCGACCGGCGCACGGCTTGCCCCTGAACCCTGAACCCTGACCCCTTTCTCCACCCCTTTTCCCGCCCCTTTAGACTCCGCCCATGCTCCGCACCATCCTGACCACGGCGCTCCTCGCGCTCGCGCCTCTCGCCTGCAGCAACGCGGAGAAGACGTCGGCGCCGCCCGCGCCGATGGCGGTGACCGCGACGTCGGAACCCTGGTCCCTGCGCAACGCCCGCGTCGCGATCCCGCGCAACGAGCGACCTGCAACGTTGACCTATTTCGTGCGCGAGCTCGGGCCCGACGACCTCGCCCGCGCCCGCGCGGCCGCGCCGCACGTCACGTTCGTCGTCGGCCTCTCGCGCGAGGAGGCACTGACCCGCGCCGCCGAAGCCCACGGCGCCGACGTCTTCTACGCCACGCCCGAATTCCTCGCCGCCGCCACGAACCTTCGCTGGGTGCAAGCGTGGTCGGCGGGCGTCGATCGCTTCGTCGTCGTCGACGGAATGAATGACGACCGGATCGTCCTGACCAACATGCGCGGCGTGCACGGCCCCGCGATCGCCGACCATGTGATGGCGCTGACGCTCGCGCTCACGCGGTCGTTGCCGGCCTCGTGGGACGCCCAGAAGCGCGGCGTCTGGGATCGCGGCGACGTCTCGCCCCCGCGCGTCGCGCTCGACGGGAAGACGCTCCTCGTCGTCGGGCTCGGCGGGATCGGCACCGAGATCGCGAAGCGCGGCCACGCCTTCGGCATGCGGGTCGTCGCGACGCGCCGGAGCGCCGGCCCCGCGACCGACCCGTCGATGCCGTGTGTCGAACGGATCGGCCGCCCCCAAGACCTGCCCGCCCTTGTCGCCGAGGCCGACGTGATCGCCGTCGCGGTGCCCTTGACCGCCGAGACGACCGGCCTCTTCAACGCCGATCTCCTCGCCCGCTGCAAGTCCGGTGCAATCCTCATCAACATCGCCCGCGGCAAGGTCATCGACACCGACGCGCTCATGGCGGCACTTCGGAGCGGCCGCCTGGGCGCGGCCGGGCTCGACGTGACCGACCCCGAGCCCCTGCCCGACGGCCATCCGCTCTGGACCGTTCCCAACGTCGTGATCACGCCGCACGTCGCGGGCGACGCGGCGATCACCGACCGGCGAGCGACCGAGGTCTTCGTCGAGAACGCGCGTCGCTTCGACGCCGGCGAGCCGCTCGTCAACGTCGTGGACAAGCGGGCGGGATACTGAGGACGAGAGGATTCAGGAGCGAGGAGTCAGGAGTCAGTGGGTCGCCGCGTTTCGCTGTGGCCCTCGGTAGCTTTCACCCTGACTCCTGACTCCTGTCTCCTGACTCCTTCTTGCTCCAATCGCTTGACCTTCCTCCCGACTCCCGCGACACTCTCGCGTCTGCGACGAGCGTGATGGTCGATGCCCCTTGTGCGGGGTCGACCGCGACGCGTTCGCGCTCTGGAGATCTCGACGATGGCCATTCGTTCTGGAGGCGGCACGGGGGTTCTCGTGGCCCTCGTGGTGTTTGTCCTGCTCTTCGTCTTCTCGACGGTCATGACGATCGTCTTCTATGTCGGGAAGAACGACGCCGAGCAGCGCGCGAACACTGCGGAGGCCAACCTCAAGGACTTCATCAATCCCGCGCAGCAGCAGTCCGAAGAGGCGAAGCAGATGAAGGCTGCCGCCAACACGGAACGCAAGAGCGTCTATGAGTTCCTCATGACCCGCCACGGCGATCTCGCCGCGTGGGTCGGGAACCGCGGCGCGGACATCACGGGTCTCCAGGGCGAAACCGGCATCGGCAAGGACAAGACCGTGAAGGACGTCGTTGCTGACCTCCGCCGCCAGCTCAAGGCGAAGTCGGACGAAGCCAACGCGCTCACGTCGACCGTGTCGAGCGTCAAGAAGGACCTCGCGAGCGCGAAGGACGAAGCCGAAGCCGCCCGCAAGGAAGGCATCCAGAAGGTCGATGCCGTCAATCAGGAAGTCGCCGGCTTCAAGCAGGCCTCCGAGACGCTTCGCCAGCAAGTCGGCGACGCCGTCACGAACATCGACAAGCAGAAGGCCGAGATGGAGTCGCGCTTCCGTTCCCGCGAGAGCGAGCTCCAGACCGAGATCGACACCCTCCGCGCCGAAGACGCGGTCAAGAACAGCCGCCTCCTCGCGATGGAAGACAAGCTTCGCGCGATCGAGGTCAAGCCCGCGAATCCCGCCGAACTCGTCGACGGCCGCGTGATCGCGGTCGAGGGGGCCGGCGACAGCCTCTTCATCAACATCGGCTCGCGCGATCGCGTGGTCCCGGGCATGACGTTCGAAGTCTTCGAAGACGCAAACGCGATCCAGGCCGCGGACCGCTCGGGTCTCAATCGCGGCAAGGCCTCGATCCAAGTGATGCGCGTGGGCGACACGACGTCGACCTGCAAGGTCACGCGTTCGAGCCCGGGCCGCCCGATCGTGAAGGACGACGTCGTCGCGAACGCCGTCTTCAGCAAGGACTACAAGTTCAAGTTCCTCGTCCACGGCAAGTTCGACGTCGACGGGGACGGCCGTCCGAGCGACACCGAAGCCGACTACCTCCGCAGCCAGATCCGCAAGTGGGGCGGCGAAGTGATCGTCGGCGACGAACTCACCGGCGACCTCGACTTCGTCGTCCTCGGCGTGAAGCCGATCATGCCGCCGTCGCCGCCGGACAACGCGACTGAAGCCGAACTTCAGGCGCTCCTCGAGGCTCGCAACGCCGTCGAGACCTACGAGCGTCTCTTCAATCAGTCGGTCAACGCCCGCATTCCGGTCCTGAACTGGAACCGCTTCCAGGTGCTGACCGGCACCTCGAACGGCAACTGATTTGATCTCCACGAACGAGGATCCGAAAGGGTCCTCGTTCGCTTTTTTGCCGATGCCGTCGCTCGCCCACTGGTCGCAGTACGCGGCACTTCGCCTGACGACGGCGCTGCTGGAGCCGTATCCGCCCGAGGCGTCGCTGCGCACCGCACGCGCATTCGGTTCCTTCTACGCCCGCGTGTCGAGCCGGCGCACGCAGCGCGCGAAGGACAACATCGCCCGCTCCTTCCCGGAGTTCGATGCTGCCGAAGCCGACCGCGTCGCGGTCGCGAGCATTCGGCACATGTTCGAACTCTTCATGGTCGACGCGCTCGTGATGCCCAAGATCGTGCGCGAGTGGTCGTGGCAGGACTACGTCGAGTTCGGCGAGTTCGGCGAAGGGCTGGAGCTCCTCCTCGACGACAAGCCGTGCATCCTCCTCACCGGCCACGTCGGCAACTGGGAGTTTCTCGGCTACGTCCTCGCGCTCATCGGCTTCCGCATGACGGCGCTCGCGCGGCCGCTCGACAACCCGCTCGTGAGCGACTGGCTCTTCGCGGCGCGGCAGTCGAGCGGGCTGCGGGTCATCACCAAGTGGGGCGCGACGAACGAGCTGCAGCGGATCGTCGAGAGTGGCGGCAAGGTCGCGTTCATCGCCGACCAGAATGCCGGCGACGACGGGCTCTTCGTGCCGTTCTTCGGCCGACTCGCCTCGAGCTACAAGTCGATCGGTCTCTTGGCCATGCGCTACCGCCTGCCGATCGTGGCGGGGATGGCGTCGCGCATCGACGGGCAGTTTCGCTATCGCCTCTCGGCGCTCGACGTGATCCGCCCCGAGGAGTGGGACGCGTTCGACGACCCGCTCTACTACATCACCGCCCGCTACAACCGCGCGATCGAGTCGATGGTCCGCACCGATCCGACGCAGTACCTCTGGGTCCATCGCCGCTGGAAGAGCCGCCCGAAGTTCGAGCGCGAGGGCGAGCCAATGCCGGCGCGACTGCGCGCAAAGCTCGAGAGCCTGCCGTGGATGACCGAGGAGCTGCTGCGCCGGGTGGAGGAGCGGTAGGGCCTTGGATCCACGCAGCGCGCGGATCGATCTGTCTCCGTCTCGGTCTCGGCTTTCTTCTGGGCTCGGCGTTCTCGACTCGTCTCGGATGCTGCGTACTTGACGCTCTTCTCGTCTGAGGCGGCGAGAGGCGAGTGAGCGGAGACCGAGACAGAAGAAGGCGACGCCGCGAGGCGGGGCTTCGTACTCCTCCCCCACGAATGTGGGGGAGGTGGCATCGCGCAGCGATGACGGAGGGGGCGCCGCGGCGTGCGGCGTCCAGCCCCCACCACCATCGCTTCGCGATGGTCCCCCTCCCCCGAATCTTCGATTCGGGGGAGGATGAAAGTCGCGCGCTCCGCGTTGCAGGCGCGCTCTGCTTCTGTCTCCGTCTCCGTCTCGGCTTTCTTCTGGAATCGGCTTACTCGTCTCGTCTCGGATTCTGCGTTCTTGACGCTCTTCTCGTCTGAAGCGGCGAGGCGAGTGAGCGAAGACAGAGACAGAGGTAGGCGGCCCCGCGTGGCGGGGCTGCTTACTCCTCCCCCTCGAATGGGGGGGAGGTG
>JAEUIT010000021.1 GCA_016795035.1 Phycisphaerae bacterium
ACGACATCGTCTCACGCAGGCGGTGTTCAACCTGGTGCAGAACGCGTCGGATGCCGTGCGCGACCAAGGCAACGGTCGTGTCTGCGTTGCAGCCTCGCGCACCGCGGACGGTGCGGGTCTTTGCCTCGTCGTCGAGGACAACGGCGCGGGAATGACGCCGGAGGTCCGGGCGCGCTGCCTCGAGCCGTTCTTCACGAGCAAGACGCGAGGGATCTCCACCGGTCTCGGCCTCTCGCTTGTGCACGGGATCGTGCATCAGGCGGGAGGCAACATTCACATTGAATCCGCCGTCTCGCGCGGCACAACCTTCTGCCTCACCTTCCCGATCGGCGAGCAGCCACCCTGCCCGGACGACTCCGAATCGGGGCCCGCGCCGGTGCGCATCGTGTCGTCGTTCGAAGACGCGCGACTTCGAGCGTTCGCCGGAACCATCGGTCGCTCCCTAGGCTGCGATGTCGACGAAACGCCCGTCGATCGCATCGACGAGCTGCGATTGGATGCGGAGTCGCGCCCCGTGCTGTGGCTTGCGGACGCGTCGGTCGTCACACAGGAGCGACTCGATCGAATGCGCTTCGACGGGATCGACGGCGCTCGTCGTGCACTCGCATTCGGCGAAATGCCTCAGGAGCCGCTAGGGGAGGGAGCGGTTGAGTATGTCGCACAGGCGACGCCTTCGGTGATTCGACGCGTCATTCGTCAGTCCGTACTGTCGATGAGCCATCAGGCCGGACCCGTGCGAGCTTCGCCTACATCTTGAGCGCCTCGTGGGCGATCAAGTGCCTTCCTGAACACCCATGAAACTGGAAGTCCGTTCGTTGGAACGTATGCAGCCATCCGAAGCCATGTCCGGCAAGACGCTCCGGATACTGTGCGTGGACGACAACCCGCTGGTCGTCGATGCGCTGTCGCTCAAGTTGAAGTTACTTGGGGGCTTTGAATGGCTCGAGCCGGTGAGCGATGCGCAGGAACTCTCAGAGCAGGTCGTGCGACAACGACCGGACATCGTCCTTCTCGATCTTGACATGCCCGGCCGCGACCCGATCGACGCGCTCGCCGAACTCGGGTCGCGTTGTCCTGCGACGCGCGTTGTCATATTCAGTGGCCACACGCGCCCGGATCTCATCGAGCGCGCGGTCGATGCCGGCGCCTGGGGATTCGTCAGTAAGCACGCGGGCGTCGAAACCATCGTGAGCGCGTTGCGTCGGGTCGCCGCCGGCGAGTTTCTCCTCGGACCGCCCTGACCAGTCACGGGCGCCCGTTAGGTCGTGCAGGAGTCGCACGAACCTTCCGCGACCTCAGACGCCGCGGTGCAGCCGAGTTCTCGAAGGAGCGACGGAAACGTCATCCACGATCGATTGATGAACTCGCTGACGACGGTTCGGAAGAACTCGTCCTCCTCGTGGAGCGGGAGTCCGACGGTCATCAGGAACGCCATCACGGGTCGAGCCGCCGCTTCGTCGGCTGCCGATTGATCTGCCGCCTGCTTCGCTTCCGCGGCCGATGCGGAGCGAATCGTGTCTGCGAGCGGCACGCGATCGAGATTGAGTTCGAGCGTCACTCGTTGGAAGCCCGGCTCGCTCGCGGGCGTTCCCTCGGGCTGAACGGTGACGAGGCGCCGATCGCGTACGGAATACACGCGAAGCGGCGTCGGACGGGCGTCGCGCAGCGTGAGGAGGATTTGTTTCAGCGGGAAGGCCGCCATGTGGCGGGCACTAATCAAATCGCTCACGATGTCGTCGAGACTCGCCGCAAGACCTAGGTAAACGTCTGTCTCGCGCAGACGGCATGTCAGCGCGGACCAGCGAATCGGCCTAGCGATCGTCATGAGTGGAGTGTAACCATCGGGGCGGGGGGGTTTACGGCACGTGCCTGACAGGAGTGCGGCGCCTGCGCACGTACTCTCGCGGGATGTTGAGGAGAACGATCACCGTAGCAATTGGAAGCGTTGCACTTCTGCTCGTCGCTTGCGGCGACTCGCACATGTCGATGGACGGCAAGATGAACTTCGACGGTGCGGTGAGGCTCGAAGGTCCAGTGCAGATTCAGATGTCTGGGCCGTCGATCACCTACTCGGGCACCTACGTGTCCGAGCAACTCTTCGACTACATCAAGATCGGGGTGACCCGAGACGACTGGATCCTAGCGGTGCTCGGAGAGCCCGACGCGCGCTCGACGCTTTCTGACGGGAACGAGCTCTGGCGATGGAAGTACCAGCCGGTCAGTCAGCAAGGGCCGATTCTCACGATGTGGCAGACCGGGGGAAAGGACGAGCCGAACGTCAAGCAGTCCATCACCATCATCGAATTTCACAACGGAATGGTCGCGGCGAAGTGGCGCGACTGATGTCCGCAATCACGAACACGAAAGGAGTCCGATGAAGATCAAGGACCTCAAGGAACTCCTCGTCCACGAGTTGAAGGACCTGCACAGCGCGGAGCGACAGCTCCTGAAGGCGCTTCCGAAGATGGCGGCGGCCGCGACCTATCCGCGGCTCAAGCAGACGTTCGAAGACCATCTCGCGGAGACCGAGGAACAGGTCGTGCGCCTCGAGAAACTCTTGGCATCCATGGATCAGAAGGCGTCCGGCACGCACTGTGCGGCGATGGAGGGGCTCATCGCGGAGGGCACCGACATGATTGACGGCGAGGCGCCGGCGTTCGTGAAGGACGCCGGGCTCATCAGCTGCGCGCAGCGAGTCGAGCATTATGAGATCGCGGCGTATGGGTGCGCGCGAGCCTTCGCGCGAGAGCTTGGCCTCGAACACGTGGTCAAGACGCTGTCGGCCTCGTTCGACGAAGAGCTCGATGCCGACCAGTCGCTTACCGAAATCGCCGAGGCCGCAATCAACCCGAACGCGGTCCCATCGAATCGTCCTTGACGACCCGTCATCGCACACGTGCGCACGCCGCAGCGCGAGGGGAGAAGTCGCGCCGCGATAGCGCAGGCAACGCAGTCCGGCTCACGCCGGGCTGTGTTGTTTTGCTCGTGAGCTCGGCTCGAATAGAGCAAGTGCTCGACAGGCACCGGGCTCCGCGAGTGTTACGTTCGATGGGAGTTGTTGCAGAGACTCTCCGAGAGCGCGCAACAAGCAGGCGCCGTGGCTCTCGTCCTCTGCTTCTTCACGAAACGCCTGCATAGGGAGAAGCAATGCACATTGGAATGAACGTGAGCGTCCGTTCAAACTTTAGTACCGACTCGCGCGATGCAGGTTCTCGCACGCACTCGCCGCGCGCCCCGATGCTCAAGGGCGCCGCGCTGTTCTCGCTCGTGCTCGCGTGCATCGTCCTTCCGGCGTGCAACACGACCAAGGGCGTGGGCGAAGACGTGGAAGCGGCGGGCGAGGGCATTCAGAACGCCGCAGACGGCGCGAAGGACGGGCTCAAGAATTGAATTGTCGCGCCGAGGAATGGCATCGGCGGCGGGACTTTGAAGAGCCTTGTGTTGCTCAAACGCCTTCCGCGCGAGTGCCAGAGCAGCCGCGCCACCGACTCGTCGTTGCGTTTCATCGCATTGCCGCCCGCCCAGGCGTGCATCGCAATGCACTGGAACGACGCACTCCGTTCTTCTGTTGAATCTCTTCGAGGGTCTTAAGGAGGCCACAATGCTTTACTGGGCAGCTGTCTTCTTCGTCATCGCGATCATTGCTGCAATCTTCGGCTTCGGAGGTGTCGCGGCAGGCGCCGCGTCGATCGCGAAGATCCTCTTCTTCATCTTCCTGATCCTCTTCCTGGTGTCGCTCGTCACGGGCATGTTCCGTCGAGGCAAGGCGACGCTCTGAATCACGCGCGCAGCGCGACGTCGCTGCGGAGCACGATTCACTATGGAGAGTCCGGCTCGTGCGGACTCGATGCGCACCATTCCCGCCGCCGCGTCGCCCTCACGTCTCACGATTGGAGGGTGACGCGGCGGCGCTCGCGCGCAGCCTCGCTTCGACGTCCGCGAGTTTCGCGCGAAGCGTCGCCGCGCGCAAAGTGCGAAGAATCTCTCTTGACGAACGCTCGACGGTGGTGAGAATCTGCCACGTCGAGGCTTCGCTGATCGCGTAGGGGTGCGCGACGCAAGCCCGACGGGTTCCGCCAGGAACCGGAGGCAGACATGCGAGCGGTTGAGGTGGGCGCGAGTTGTCGCGCCCGCGATGTCGCTCGGTCGCAGCGCGCTGCGGTGCGTACGTTGCGATCGATCGCGGCGTGGGTGGTGTTGTCGACGTTTCTATTGCTTATGTGCGTGGGGTGCGCCTCGCGAGGCGCGACGATGTCCGCGCGCTCAGGCACGCCGGACTCCGTCGGGAGGGCGGGTGACGAGAGGAACGCCCTCTCGAGGAGTTCGGCAGGGGAGGGATCGCCGCTGGGGGGCGTCGCATCGGTGACCGGTGATGCGACCCGAGCAGGGCCTTCGCAGGCGGCCCGGGCGTCGGCGTCGGCCCGGCCAGCGAGGCAGGAGAAGGACGGCACCGATGTGTTGGCCCGCCCGGTAGTCATCGGCGCGAGCGTCTCCGCCGGGGCTGCATCGCGCGATCACCAAGGGCGAACGGTGGATCTGGCCGTCGCGCTCGACGGGTGGATCACGAGTCCACATCCACCGACGCGCTCGTTCGCCAGTAGCGCAACCTTCCTTGATCCGGTGGCGGAGACGAGACGTCAGGTCGAGGCCGCGACGCAAGCCCAGCCATCGATCGTGTTCGCGCTCGATGTGTGCTTTTGGCCCGTCCACGCGAAGGCCTCGAGTGAGGCGGAGCGACTCGCCCGCCTCGACTCGGTGCTCGCGGCGCTTGCCGCGATCGACGCGCCGCTTGTCCTTGGCGACGTGCCCGATCGAGACGAGGCACGTACGACCATCCTCGCCGGGCTCGAACTCAGCGCGCCAGCGACTCGCATCGAGGCGAACGAGCGGATTCGCGCGTGGGCCGCGGCTCGGCCGCACGTGGTGTTGGTGCCGCTTGCGGAGTTTGTCCGACGCGCGGCGGCTGGCGAGGAGCTCCGCCTCGCCGGCGCGACGGTGGAAGGCGAGACTGCGATGGCGTTCCTGGCGCCGGATCGATTGCACGCATCCGCCTTGGGTGTAAGCGCTCTCGCGGGCGTGGCGCTCGACGAGCTTGTCGCCCGTGGTCTTCTGCAGCGCACCTCACTTGCGCCGACGCTCGCCGTCGCGATCGAGCGACGGGCGCCGATCCCTGGGAGCCTGCCGATCGAAGACGAGGCGAACGTCGCCGAGCAACAGGTCGTCGTCGTCCAGCGGCTCGTCGACGCCCGAAAGCTTCTGGCGGCGCAGGACCCTGCGGCGCTCGAGCGCGGGATCGAACTTGTGGAGATGGTTCCCTCACGCCTGAGTTCGCCCTGCGAGATGCAGCTTGTCCGAGACCTCGCGGCGATGTCGTCCGCAGCGCGTCGGACCCTCGAGAGCTATCTCGCGACGTGTGCGCTTCGAGCTGTCTCCGCCGACGCTCGACCAGCGGACTATGCCCGATGGGTGCTGGTCGCCGCGGGCCTTCGCGACACCTCCGCCATGCGGGCTGCGGCGCAGGCCTATCGGGATGCGCTCACGAGAAATGCACCGCGCACGAGTGGCGAGCAGCGGTTGGCGGATTCCGCCTACGACGCGCTCGACGGCACTGACGACATCGCGGCCGGTCTCTTCTGGCCGGACCCAGAATCAACGATGAAGCGTTGGCAACGCGAGGCCGACGATCACGCGGCAGCGTTGCGCGCGGCAGGCATCGCGCACGCGGCGGCGCCCGACTCGGTGAAGGGAAAGGCTGCGATCCGGAGAGCTCCGCCCGCTCGAGGTGCGAGATTGGTGACGTACCTCCGTGCGGCGGGCCGAGAGGACGACGCCACGAACGTCGAGGCGCTTCTGCCTACGTCGTAGCCTCGCATCGTCCTTCAGGCGTCACGTCGCTATGTCTCTGCGTCCGTCCACGTGGCAATCGAGCGCGTGATCGGGTTCGTGATCGAACTCGTGAAGAGCCCCCTGATCGGGCCAGTCATCGGGCGCGTGAGGGGGCTCGCGATGAAGCTCACGACGGAACGCGATGGGGCGCGTGATCGTGCACGCTCCTGCGTTTCCTCCGCTGCTTGCTAACGGCGGCGTTCCTTCGCGAAGGGCAGCCTTCGAGAGCGCGGAGGCAGCAACGGACACGTACGGCGCTAGGACGCCGAAGTCTCCGGTGCGTTCAAGAATGGGCCGAGCAGACGTCGAACAGCGTCAGACGCCGAAGAGCATGCGCTCGGGCTTCTCGACGCAGTCCTTGATGTGCACGAGGAAGCCGACCGCTTCGGCGCCGTCGATGATCCGATGGTCGTAGCTCAACGCGAGATACATCATCGGGCGAAGGGCGAGTTGGCCCGGGTTCTTCGGGTCCTCGACGGCGCGCTTCTTGATTGCGTGCATGCCGAGGATGGCGGACTGCGGCGGGTTGAGGATCGGCGTCGACATGAGCGAGCCGTACACGCCGCCGTTACTGATCGTGAACGTGCCTCCGGTCATCTCGTCCACGGTCAGCTTGCCGTCACGAGCCTTGAGGGCGAGCGCCTTGATGGTGGACTCGACGTCGGCGAACGACATCGCTTCGGCGTTGCGGAGGACCGGAACGACGAGGCCGCGATCCGTGCCGACGGCGACGGCGATGTCGCAGTAGTCGTGGAACTCGATCTCGTCACCGGAGATGTAGGCGTTGACGCGCGGGAACTTTCGAAGCGCCGAGACTGCCGCCTTCACAAAGAAGCCCATGAAGCCCAGGCCGACGCCGAACTGCTTCTCGAACGATTCCTTGTGCTCGGCACGAAGGCGCATGACCTCGGTCATGTCGCATTCGTTGAAGGTGGTGAGCATCGCCGCGCTGTGCTGCGCGTGCACGAGTCGCTCGGCGATCTTCTGCCGAAGCTTCGTCATCTTCTCGCGGCGCGAGCCGCGACTTCCGATCGGAGCGACCGGTGCCGGTGCCGCGGCGGCCGATCCGGCGCTCGCGGCCTTCGCCGACGGAGCCGATGCTTCGGCGGGACTGCTCGTCTTCGCGCTGGCGGCCGAGAGGACATCGGCCTTCATCACGCGACCAGCCGGGCCGGAACCGCTGACGTTCGCGAGGTCGACGCCGGTGTCGGCGGCGATCTTCTTGGCGACCGAGGTCGCTCGCACCGGCGACTCTGGCGCGCTCGTGCCCTTGCTGGCGGCCGCCTTGGCGTCGCCCGCGGCATTGCTCGGCTTTGCCTCGGCACTCGCGGCCGCCTTCGCGCCGCCACCGGCGCCCGCGGGCTTCGCGGCGGCTTCATCGATCTTCGCGACGAGGGCGCCGACCTTCTGGTCGCTGCCTGCCGACGCGATCGTCGTGAGGAGGCCGGTTGCCGGAGCGAGCAACTCGAGCGTGGCCTTGTCGCTCTCGATTTCGACGAGGAGGTCGTCCTTCTCGACCCACTCGCCAGTTTTCTTCTGCCACGTGCCGAGACGAACTTCGGAGATGGACTCGCCGGGGCTAGGGATCGTGACGTCGGTGGGCATGTCGTGAGAGGAGGTCGGAGTCGCGAGGTGAACGGTCGGACGCGCGGTGGAGCCGAAGTTCGAAGTCAGGCCATGGTCGAAGGAACGAGGAAGCGATGCTGGCTAGTGCTTGGCGGTCTTCGCCGGCGCGCCAGCCTTGAGCGGTCCCATCGCCTCGAGAAGGATCTTCTCCTGCTGCGCCGCATGCATCTTCGTCGAACCGCACGCCGGGGTGGCGCTATCGGGACGACCGACGAAGCTGACGTCGATGCCGAGAAGTTCCTTGAGCTGCGCCTGGCAGAAGCGATACGCACCCATGTTGCGCGGCTCCTCCTGCACCCAGACGAACCGTTCGGCCTTCGGATAGAGCTTGAGCACTTCGGAAAGCGCCGCATCGGGGAATGGATAGAGCTGCTCGAGTCGCACGACGGCGGTCGTCTTGGTCTCGGTCGACGCGCGGCGGTCCATGAGCTCGTGTCCGATCTTGCCCGAGCAGAAGAGCACCTTCGTGACGAGCGTCGGATCGAACGCGCCTTCGCGGCCCGCCGCGAACAGCGGATCCGGAAGCACCATGCGGAAGTGGCCGCCGGCGAGCTCGTTGAACGGGCTCATCGCAAACGCGGCGCGGAGCATGCTCTTCGGCGTCATGACGACGAGCGGCTTGCGGAAGCGCTGCTTCACCTGCTTACGGATCAAGTGGAAGATCTGCGCGGTCGTCGTCGGATAGACGACCTGCATGTTGTCGTCCGCGCACAGCTGAAGGAAGCGTTCGAGGCGCGCCGAGCTGTGCTCGGGACCCTGTCCTTCGTAGCCGTGGGGCAGGAAGAGGACGAGACCGCTCGAGCGCTTCCACTTCACTTCGGCGCTGGCGAGGAATTGATCGATCATCACCTGCGCGCCATTGGCGAAGTCGCCGAACTGCGCTTCCCAGATGACGAGGTGCCGCGGGTCGGTGAGCGAGTAGCCGTACTCGTATCCGACGCACGCCGACTCGCTCAACGGGCTGTTGAAGATCTGAAGCGCCGCCTGATTCGCGCCCGGGGCCGCGCCGAGCTGGTTGAGCGCGACGTACTTCAGGCCCGTCTTCTGGCACGTGACTACCGCGTGTCGGTGGCTGAACGTGCCGCGCTCGACGTCCTGGCCCGTGATGCGAATCGGATGGCCTTCGAGGAGAAGCGAGCCGTACGCGAGCAACTCGGCGATCGCCCACTCGACGGGCGTCGAGTCGTTCTTCGCGCTCGCGCCGCCGGTACCGGAACGCGATTGGAGGAGCTTCGTGATGTTCTTGTGCGGCGCGATGTGGTCGGGGAGATGGCTGAGCGCGGTTGCGATCTCGCGCAGCCGTTCCGCCGGCACGCCGGTGTCGACCACCGAGTGCGTGTACGTCGACTCGAGACCCGACCAGATCGACTGGAAGGGCTTCACGCTCGGCGACACCGGCTTCTGCTTCGTGCGGCTCTGCGCCTCGTCGAGCTCGCGCACGAGCGTGGCGTTGAGTTCCGTGAAGCGATCGGCCGTGAGCAACCCAGCCTGAATCAGCTCGTCGCGGTACTTGTGCAGGACCGGCGTCTGGGCGTCGACGCGCTCGTAGAGGAGCGGCTGCGTGAAGCGCGGCTCGTCCGTCTCGTTGTGGCCGTTCTTCCGGTAGCAGACGAGGTCGATGAAGACGTCGCACTTGAACGCCTGGCGGAATTCAAGCGCGAGCCGTGCGACCCACGCGCACGCCTCGACGTCATCGCCGTTGACGTGGAAGATCGGACAGTCGAAGGCCTTCGCGATGTCGGTGCAGTAGTTGCCGCCCCAGTCGTCCTTCGGATCGGTGGTGAAGCCGACCTGGTTGTTGATGACGACGTGCACGGTGCCGCCGACGGTGTAGCCGTCGAGCTTCATCATGTTGAGGCACTCGGACACGATGCCCTGGCCGGGCAGCGCGGCGTCGCCGTGAATGACGATCGGGATGACCTGATCGCGGTTCACGTCGTTCGCGAGCTGCTGCTTCGCGCGGCAACGGCCGAGCACGATCGAGTACACGAACTCGAGGTGCGACGGATTCGCGGCGAGCGTCAGGCGCACCGGCTGGCCGGTGCTCGTCGTGTGGTCCGACGAGTAGCCCTGGTGGTACTTCACGTCGCCGCCGCCCTGGATGTAGTCGTCCTGCCAGGCTTCCTCGAACTCCGTGAAGATCTGATCCCACTTCTTGTTGAGGATGTTGGCGAGCACGTTGAGGCGGCCGCGGTGGGCCATGCCCATCGTGATCTCGCGCACGCCGTTCGCGGGCGACAGCTCGACGATCTGGTCAAGCAGCGGAATGAGCGATTCGCCGCCTTCGAGGCCGAAGCGCTTCTTGCCGATGTAGCGCTTCTCGACGAAGCCCTCGAAGCCGGCGGCCTCGATGAGCTGGCTCAGGAGGCGCAGCCGCAAGTCCGCCGGAAGCGACGGCCGATTGCGCACGGTCTCCATGCGCTTCTCGAGCCAGCGACGCTTCTCGGCGCTGCCGATGTGCTTGAACTCGACCGCGATCGTGCGGCAGTACGTGTTCTCGAGGCACTCGATGATCTCACTCAGCGTTGCAGGCGACGCGAGCGGAAGCGAACCCGGGTCGAAACGCTCGCTCAGCTGCGCGTCGGTCAGGCCGAACGCCTCGAGGTTGAGCTCCTGGGGGAACGGCCGCTCGGTGCCGAGCGGATCGATCGACGCCGCGAAGTGTCCAAGCGTGCGGTACGCCTCGATGAGGCGATCGACCTTGCGTTGCGCGTCCGACGCGCCGCCCGCGACGGCGCCAGGGCCGCCGGCTGCAACGCTGCGATCAAGACCAAGGTCGAAGCCGAGGAAGAACTGCTTCCACTGCGGATCGACGGAATCGGGATCCTGTTTCCACTGCCGATACATCCCCTCGACGAAATCGCTCGACCAACCGTTAACCGATTGGGAGGCGTGGCGAGAGACGGGCCCGGCCTGACCGACAGGGGGCCGCTCGGAAGCGGACTCGGACGACATAACGGACAAACTCCGGTTCGGAGGAGAGGAGAAGCGCGGGACGGTGAAGCCCTTTCGCACGTCCGACCGCCGCTTGGCGAGTCCCGCAGACGTGCGAAGCCTTGCCAATGTACGGGGCCGCCGGTTGGCTCACCAGATGGAAGCCTCGATGTTTGGCGAATGTTCGGGAGGCGGAGGCCACGCGGTGCGACCGGCGATGCATCAGAGCATCGCGACGGGATCGACGTCGATGACGAGGTCCGCGCCCATCTGCACGCCGCCGCCGCCGAGACCGGCGAAGTAGCCCGCGTTCCGGGCTTCGGTCAGGAACCGGCTCATGTCCGCGGCCGACGTCGCCCGGATCTCGACCTGCTGGCGGTAGCGGCCGGCGATGCGGGCGATGGGGCAGGCGGCAGGTCCGTGAATGTCGACCACCGACGATCCGTCCCGCGAAGCCAACGCGCGCAACGACTCCGCCAGCGCTCGCGCCCGCTGCGCGCACTCGGTCTCGCCCGCGTCGCGCACCACGAGACGCGTGAGTCGCCGCGCGGGCGGCAGGCCGAACTTCGCGCGGTCGGCGAGCTCGCGCTCCGCGAAGCGCTCGAAGTCGTGCTTCGCCGCGAGCACAATCGCCGGCGCGTTGGGCTGAAACGTCTGAATCACCGCGATTCCGCCATGTTCGCCGCGGCCGCACCGGCCGGTCACTTGGCTCACGAGCTGGAAGGTGCGCTCGCCGGAACGGAAGTCGGGGAGCTGCAACGCGGTGTCGGCGCTGATGACGCCGACCACGCGCACGTTCGGGAAATCGAGGCCCTTCGCGATCATCTGCGTCCCGAGCAGCACGCGCACCGATCCTTGCGCGAAGCGCTCGAGGGCGTCGCGGAAGTCCTCGGCGTCGTGCATCGAGTCGGCATCGACGCGCATGAGCGTATCGCCCATCACGAGCTGCGGGAAGAGCCGCGTGAGCTCGTCCTCGACGCGCTGCGTGCCCAGGCCGAAAACGTTCACGGCGCGGCCGCAGGTCGGGCATTCGCGGGGGAGGCGCAACTGCGCGTCGCAGTGATGGCATCGCGTGTACTCGCGCGAGCCGATCGTGCCGTCGCTTGCGAGGAGCCGCGCGCGGTGGCACACCATGCCGGCGTCGCATTGGTCGCAGCGCATCACCCAATCGCAGTCGTGCGCCGAGCAGGAGACGTAGTTCGCGAAGCCGCGGCGGTTGAGGAGGATCACCGCCTGGCCGCCGGCGCGCAGCGTGTGTTCGAGCGCCGCGCGGAGCGTCGGGCCGATGAGGTGCACGCGCCGATCCTTGTATTGCCTGCGTTCCTCGGCGAAATCGACGATGCGCACGGTCGGCACGATGAGCCCGGGCGCGCGGTCGGGAAGCCGATGCAACGTGGAGACGCCGCGCGACGTCGCGTTCGCCCAGCTCTCGAGCGACGGCGTCGCGCTCCCCAACACGATCGGGCATCCGGCGAGCTGCGCCCGGCGGATCGCCACGTCGCGCCCGTGATAGCGCGGCGCCTGGTCCGCCTTGTAGGACGAGTCGTGCTCCTCGTCGACGATGACGAGCCCGAGCGCGCCGTCGGGGATCGGCGCGAACACCGCCGAGCGCGCGCCGAGCACGATCTCCGCGTCGCCCTTCGCGACCATCGCCCACATGCGGTTGCGCTGCGCGCCGGTCAGGCCGGAATGGAGGATCGCGACGCGCCGACCGGGGAATCGCGAGACGAGCCGCCCGGCCGTCTGTGGGGTGAGCGCGATCTCCGGCACCAGCACGAGCGCTCGCTTGCCGGCGCGGAGCGCGGCGTCGACGAGACGGATGTAGACCTCGGTCTTGCCGCTCCCCGTCACGCCGAAGAGAAGGTGCTGCGCGAAGCCCTTGCCGATGTCGGCGCCGATCGCCTCGATCACCTTCGCCTGCAACGCGGTGGGCGTGGGCGTCGCGCCGTCGGCGAGGCCCGCGCGCTCGAACTTCGCCTCGATCTCGGTGCGGCGCTCGGCCCGCAGGTAGCCCTTCGACACGAGCGCCTTGAGCGGGCCCGGCGTCGCGATGGCGGCCTTCACGAGGAGTTCGCGCGACTCGATGGGCCGCTCGCCCGGCGGAAGTGCGGCGACGAACGCGAGGAGCTCCCGCTGTTTCGCGGGGAGCCGGACGCCGTCCTCGGGAGGTTCGCCCACGTCGACGAACGTGCGCGTCACGCTTCCCACGCCCTTCCGCACCGCCGCGGGAAGGATCGCCGTCAGCGTCACCCCGATCGGGCAGCAGTAGTAGCCGGAGATCCAGCGCGCCAAACTCAAAAGCTCGGCGGGAATCGGCTGCACGCCCTCGTCGCGCGCCAGCACCCGCTTCACCCGCTTCGGGTCGAGGGCGGCGATCTCCGCGTCGGTCGCGTGGCGCACCACGTAGCCGTGCGTCGGCGTGTCGCCGCCGCCGAGGGGCACGATCACCCGCTCGCCGTCGGCGAGCGTCGCGAGCGACTCGTCAATGCCGTAGAGGAGACCGTCGGGGTACGCGTCGACGCCGCGCTCGACGGCGACGAGCACATGCCCGTGCGCGCGGCGCGCGGTGCGCGTGCGTTCGTCGTCGAAGAGGGACTCCACGCCGGCGAGTGTAGAAGCGCACGGCGCAGACTCGGGAAACACAGCATTTCCGCATGCCTCTGCCTGCTACGATCTCGGCCTTGATGAAGACGCCGCACTCGCTTGAAGCCCGTCTCGCGCTCGAGAACGGGATGGTGTTCCACGGACGCTCCTTTGGTGCCGCCACCGCCAAGACCGGCGAGGTCGTGTTCAACACGGCCATGTGCGGCTATCAGGAGGCCATCACCGATCCGAGCTACACCGGCCAGATCTTGGTGATGACCGCCCCCGAAATGGGCAACTACGGCGTCGGCGCCGAAGACATCGAAAGCGGGACGCCCTGCGTCGCCGGCTTTGTCGTGCGGGAGTTGTCGCGCGTCGTCTCGAACTACCGCGCGAACAACGACCTCGGCACGTGGCTCGCCGCCGCCGGAGTGCCCGCGATCTCGGGCATCGACACGCGGGCCCTGGTGCGCATCCTTCGGATCGAGGGCGCCCTCCGCGGCGTCCTGTCGACGGACGCCTCGAAGTCCGACGCCGACCTCGTCGCGATGGCCCGTTCCAGCCCGTCGATGGCCGGCCGAAATCTCGCCGCGGAAGTCAGCCCGGACCGCTGCGGCGGCTGGACCGAGGATCTCGGCACATGGGCGCCGGTGGCCCTCCGGCCCGAAGGCGCCCCGCGATTCCGCGTCGTCGCGCTCGACTGCGGCGCGAAGCGAAACATCTATCGCAACCTCGTCGACCGCGGCTGCGACATCGTCGTCATGCCGCATGACGCCACGGCCGCGGCGATCCGCGCCGAACGACCCGACGGCCTCTTCGTCTCGAATGGCCCGGGCGATCCCGCGGTCGTCGACGCGACGATCCGCACGCTTCGCGAGATTGCGGGCGAAGTGCCTACGTTCGGCATCTGCCTCGGCCATCAGCTCCTCGCGCTGGCGCTCGGTGCGAAGACTTGGAAGCTGAAGTTCGGCCATCGCGGCGCGAACCAGCCGGTCCGCAACCTCCTCACGGAGCGGGTCGAGATCACGAGCCAGAATCACGGCTTCTGCGTCGACGAGGACAGCCTCCGCGCCGCGGGCGGCGAACCCACGCACGTCCACCTCAATGACGGAACGGTGGCGGGATTCCGCCACACGTCGAAGCCGATCTTCAGCGTCCAGTATCACCCTGAGGCGAGCCCCGGTCCCCACGACTCCGCCTACCTCTTCGACTACTTCATCGCCCTGATGGAGTCTCGCAAGCCGCTGTCATTGCAAGAGATGAAGGCGATCCAGGCGGCGCGAACCTCAAGCCGGCTCGCCGACGAGACGTTGGCGAGCGCGCGCTGACGCGACCGACCGAGGCCGTCGCGACTGGCCAGTGAGCGTGCGACACGCTCGCCGAGTTCGCTCCCGTGCGCGCTGTCGCGAGACGCCGCGCGGCGCGGTCATGACGTCGGCTCTCGCACGCGCCGCGCGAGGCGTACGAATGTCGCGCGAGGCGCGGAGACAAACCGACTCAGACTCCGTCGTCTCGCGCAGGTCAGAAGGACACGGCGCGGCTCGCGGCAAGCGCGGTCAGCAAAAGTGCTTGTGATCGCGCACTCGATGGCAAGACCGTCTTGCGGGAAGCCGCATGCGGAAGTAGTCTGCCGCCCCGTTCGGAAGTCCGATGTCAGCGAGCGCTCGTTGACATCACCACAAAATCTCAACAGCTATTTGCAACTGCCTTGCAGTTTCTCGCGGAACGACATGCCATCAAGCTGTCGGGGCGCGAGAGCAGCTTCAGCAACGCTCTCAGTAGCTCCGGCTACGCCTTCCGCGTGAAGGTCCTTCAGTTCGAAGGTTGCGGGCGAGTGCCTGCGACACAGGCAAGCGCAAGCGCGAAATTCTTCGCGCCGACACGGAGTGCCGCATGAATCAGTCGTTCGAGTCCACGGCCGAGGCGAACGTTCAGCAGCCTGTCCCTTCTCGGGGAACCGGTCTGTTGCAGGGAGCGAGTTTCATTCTTCCGCTTCGCTGTGCTGATTTCTCGCTTCGCACGGGTGAGCTTTCTCGCAGTCACGCTCGGCAACGATGCGGCCTCCTCGCCGCCGTCGTGATGGCGACGACTCTAGGCGGTCTCCCGTTCCAAGTCTCGCACGACGGAATCCTGGGCAGTGGTTTCGGCGCCGACCTCTTCGGGGGACTCACTGGCGTCCAAACGGCTGCCGCGGCGCAGGAGAGCGACCGCGACGCGGCGAAGGCTGCAGCCGCGCGGAGCGACTGGCAGACCGCGATCGACAAGTGGACGGCGGTCCTGAACGCGAACCCGGGCGACGCCGAGGCGCTCAAGGGTCTGCAGCAGGCGCAGGCCGCGATCGATCAGGGCTCAAGCCTGAACGACACCAAGGGTGACATCGAACTCCGCCGCGACCGCTCGAAGGTCCTCTTCGAAGCCGACGTCCAGCAGGCGGACGATCTCATCAAGGCCGGGAACTACCCGACCGCGAAGACGAAGCTCATCACCGCCCGCGCCCGCCTCGACCGCGAGAAGGGCGTCCTCTCGGCGAGCGAGTACGCGACGATGAGCGGCCGCCTCGACGAACTCCTCGCCCAGGTCAACGACCTGCAGGTGAAGGAAGACCTCGCGAAGGTCGACCGCGATCGCAACGCCTCGCAGAAGCAAGCTGACGAGACGCGCCTCCAGATGGAGACGGCGCGTCAGCGTCAGATCGAGGAGAACCTCCGCCGCGTGCGTCAGCTCCAGGCGGAGATGAAGTACGAAGAGGCGAAGCAGGTCATCGACGAGATCCTCTTCCTCGACCGGAACAACCCCGCGGCGCTCGCGCTCCGCGACACGATCGAGCCGCTGATCCTCTACCGACGCATGTCGGAACTCGAGCGCAGCAAGCAGATCGGCGTGGGTTGGACCTCCGTCGACGTGCAGGAAGCGATGCAGATCCCGCGGCCGAATCTCACCGGCCCGGGCTACCGCTCGGTCACTGGCATCATGGCCTATCCGGAAGATTGGCCTTCGCTCTCGCGCATGCGCACCGGCGCGGCGGGTTGGACGGAGAGCGAAGCCAATCGCATGGCGATGGCCAACCTCCAGAAGACCATCAACGTCAACTTCAACAACAACCAGGTCGAGCAAGTCCTCGCCTACATGAAGGAAGTGACGAACGTCGACTTCTACCCCGACTGGAAGGGGCTTGAAGGCGTCGATGTCACGAAGGACACCTCGGTCACTCTCCAGCTCGACAACGTCCCCGCCGAGGTCGCGCTCAAGCGCATCCTCGAGCAGATCGGCGAGTCCGACACCGACGGCCCGCAATACTCGATCGAAGACGGCGTCGTGATCATCTCGAGCAAGGACGCCCTCGCGAAGAAGACCGCGGTCGTCGTGTACGACATCCGCGACCTCCTCTTCGAAGTGCCCTACTTCGATAACGCTCCGAACTTCAACCTCAACCAGGCCATTCGGCAGGGCAACAACGGCACCGGCGGCGGTGGCGGCGGCGGCACCGGCGGCGGTGGTGGTGGCTTCGGCGGCGGCGGTGGCGGCGGCGGCTTCGGTGGTGGTGGCGGTGGTGGTGGTTCGGGCGGTGGCGGCGGCGGCGGTATCTTCGGCGACCCGGGCGACGAGCCCGATCGGCGCACGCGCGAAGAGTTGATCCAGCAGATCGTCGACATCATCCAGAACACCGTCGACACCGAGAGCTGGCAGGACAGCGGCGGCGACGGCACGATCCAAGAGCTCAACGGCAACCTGATCATCAATCAGACGCCGCGCAATCACCGCGAGCTCGAAGGCCTCCTCACGCAGCTCCGCACGATTCGCGCGCTTCAGATCGCAGTCGAAGCTCGTCTCATCAACGTGTCGCTCGAGTGGTTTGAACAGATCGGCATCGATCTCGATCTGTACTTCAACACCAACAACGACATGTGGAATCAGGCTCGGACGGCCGACCCGAACTTCCAGCTCAGCGACTTCTTCTACAAGAATCAGCCCGCGACGAGCCCGTTCAACAACGGTGACCTCAAGTCGCCGGTCATCTTCGACTCGTTCCCGACGGGCGACGGCTTCAACAACCCGTCGGCGAACACCGTCGCGACGGGCGCGCAGTTCGGTCAGCCCGACCCGAACGACCCGACGCAGATCCAGTACGTGACCGGCCCGGTCGGTACGCCGGTCGCGCGTCAGCAAGGCTGGGCGCCGATCGGCGTCACGCAGCAGTCGCTCGGTCTCACCGAAGCGATCGCGGTCGCCGGTCTCGGTCCGGCCGGTGCGGCGGCCATCGCGGCTCCCGCGCTCAACGTCGGCATCTCGTACCTCGACGACGTTCAGGTCGACCTTCTCATCAAGGCCACGCAGGCCGATCAGCGCAACGTCGTGCTCACCGCACCGCGTCTCACGCTCTTCAACGGTCAGCGCTCGTGGATCTCGGTCGCGAAGGCGATCTCCTTCATCTCCGGCCTCACGCCGATCACCGGCGACTCGGCCGGTGCGTTCCAGCCTGACGTCAGCGTCATCTACCAGGGCTTCGTGCTCGACCTCGAAGCCGTGATCTCGGCCGATCGTCGCTACGTGACGATGACCGTGCAGTTCGGCTTGAACGAGAACGTGAAGTTCCGTGACGTGACCTTCACCGGTGCGGCCGGTGCGTCCGACCTCGTCGGCCGTGGCTCGAGCACCTTCGAAGCGTCGTTCCAGCTCCCTGAACTTCAGGGCACGCAGATCGCGACGACCGTCTCGGTGCCGGACAAGGGCACGATCATGCTCGGCGGCCAGCGCCGGCTCAACGAGTTCGAGGTCGAGTCCGGCGTGCCGGTCCTCTCGAAGATCCCGATCGTGAATCGCTTCTTCACGAACCGCATCACGAACAAGACCGAGCTCACCACGCTCCTCCTCATCCGTCCGGAAGTCATTATCCAGCAGGAGTCGGAAGACACGCTCTTCCCCGGCCTGCGTGACTCGATCGGCATCGGCTCGTCGATCGGGAACTGATCCCGTCGGACGCGTCGGAAACGGCAATCGCACACACGGAAACCTCAACGGCGGCACCTTCGGGTGCCGCCGTTTTTCGTTCCTCGCGCCCCGCCTCCGTTCAACCAGATTGCGACGGTCTGCTAGGCTAGCCATGTACGAGGAGGCGCAGTGACGAGCGAGCCCGTGTGGACCGGCTCGATACCGCGCCTCGACGATCGACGGTTACGACAGGCGACCTTTCGGGGCGCCTTGGGAGCGTGCAGACATGGGCTCAGTCGCCTCACGACTCAACGTGCGTGTTCAGAATGGCGTCACACGCATCGAGTTCGTGGATCGGAACATCCTTGATGAGACCAACATCGCGCAGATCGGCGAGGAGATTGGTCGCATCATCGATAGCCAAGTGAATCCCAAACTGCTGATCTGCTTCAAGGGGGTGGAGCACTTGTCGTCCGCTGCCCTTGGAACGCTGATCACCGTGAACAATCGTGTGCGCGGCAAAGATGGCCAGATGCGGTTGTCCGACATCGACCCGCAGATCTACGAGGTGTTCAAGATCACGAAGCTGAACAAGATCTTCCAGATCCACGACACCGCCGAGAAGGCTCTCGCGAGCTTCAGCTAAGTACACGGGCCCGTCGACCTATGAGCGGCACGCCTTCAAAAGGCGACTACTCCGAGCGGACGGTCCTCCGCAACGTGCAGACGGACGTCGAAGCCGTCCAGTCGCGCGTTGCGGACAGCCTCGCCCATTTCAAGTACGAAGGCACCGAGCAGTTTGCGATTCGTCTCGCGCTCGAAGAGGGCCTGACGAACGCGTTCCGTCACGGAAACAAGAACGACCCGGCGAAGTCGGTGCGCTTCCTCTGCCGCATTTCGGCGCACGAGGCGTACTTCGAGATTGAGGACGAAGGCCCCGGCTTCGATCCGGAGACCGTGCCTGATCCGACCTCCGACGAGAACATCGAGATCCCGTCGGGCCGCGGCATCATGCTGATCCGCGCGTACATGAGCGAGGTCGAGTACCTCAAGCCGGGCAACCGGCTGCGCATGCTCTATCGGCGCCCGTGAGCGTGACGGGCGCCGCCCGCATCACCACGTGTAGCGCACCGAATACTCGACCGTCTTCGAGCCCTCGGCCGGAACCTCGACGTCGAACGCGATCGTCCGCGAGTCGATCTTGCGGAACTCCTGCGACGACTTCGTGACCGACCAGTTCGTCCAACGGAAGAGCGACTCGCGCACTTCGACGCGCTCGGCGTTGCGTCGACCGTTCTTGAGCGTGATGCGGATCGTCTCCGACATCTCCTTGCGGCCCGTGTCGACGGAGAAGTCGGTCTGCACGCGCTCCGCGGTCACGTCGAACGAGTTGCCGAGACGGAGACGCACGTCGCCGTTGCGCGGCGTGTGGTCGATCACGTCTTCGCCGACGAACTCGAGCGAGCCCGCGCTTCCGTCTGGGCCCGCGGCGCCCGCCTTATAGACGCGCACGCGACCCTTCGGGAGCGGCATGCCGAGCTTGCTCGCCTCGTCATTCTTGAAACTCAGCCACACGCCGACCTTCGTGTCGGCGCCGCCGAAGTCGCGATCGGTGAGGAGTTGCCCGCCGAACTGCCCGGCGTTCGGTCCGCCGGCGTAGACGAGTTCCTTCTTCACCGCGACGTCGTTCACGGGCGGGAAAAGCGCGAGCTGCTGCGAGGTGTTGGCGAGGACATCGGTCGGTCGCGGCAGCGTGTAGAGGTGGTACTCGAAGAGCTGCTCCTGCGTGAAGCCGCCGTCCGCCATCGCCATCGCCTCTGCGACGGCGCCGCGAGCGCCCTTGAACATCGGTCGCTGCGGCTGGATGACCTGCACGTCGCCGGCGACGAGCTTCAGCTGCGCATTCGCGAAGCTCGCGCCGCTCACGTTCATGAGCGTGACCCACGGCGTGAGGTTGGCCGCGGTGTCGCCCGCATTCAGGACGAGGTTGTAGTCGGCCCGCCACGTCATGCCGGCGGTCTGATACGAGGTGCGGATCGTGTGATCGCCGCCCTGCTTCGCGTGCAGCTTCCACACGAGCGTCGGCTTCGTGAGAAGCCCGCCGGGAAGTTCGCCGAGCATGACCTGCGTCTTCTCTTGCGGCACGACGCGAACGCCGGCGTCCGTCTGCATGACGAACTGCCCCTGCGTCGCCGAGAGGAGCGTGCCCTTCACCGGCGTGCCGTCGGCCGGCAGAAGCTGAATCGGCTGACCGAGGTAACGCTCGTAGAGCTTCGTCGCGCTGACCAAGTCGAACTGGAAGTTCTGCTCGAGGACGGTCGTCGCGGGGTCGGTGAGGTCGGTGAACGACACGGTCGTCGGGTCGATGAACGCCGCGACGTCCGGGAAGGGGACGTCGCTCATCCCTTCCTTCAGCGTGATCGTGCGGGTCTCGCGCACGATGCCGAAGCCCGGCACTTGCCACGCGAAGGACGGATCCATTCCCATCCGCTGCTGCGCCGCGAACTGCTGCGGATCGAAGCCGCGCGGGTCGGCCGAGGAGTAGACGGTGAGCGAAACCGTGGGTTGGTCGGCGAGACCGACGAAGCCGCCGACGGACGAGAGAAGCGTGACCGCGAGTGTGGGCGTGAGCATGGGCTCATTGTTCCCCGGTCGCATCGCCTTGGAAAGGCGGCGCGTCGGGAACGGCGCGAGACAGTTCGACGAGTTGTTCGATCGTGAGCGCCTCCGGTCGATCCTCCGGTCGCACACCCGCGGGCCAGGCGAGATCTCGACCCAGAATCGAGCCAAGCTGCTTGCGTCGCTTCGAGAAGACCGAATGGAGGAAACGCTCGAAGCGCTCGACGTCCGCCGCCGGTTCGAGATCGCGCGCGTCGCGCCGAGGTTCGATCGCGAGCATCGCGCTCGTCACGTCGGGCGCGGGCCAGAAACATCCTGGGGGAACGACACCGATCTCGCGCACCGTGCAATAGCGCTGCAGGATGATCGTGAGGGGCCCGTAGTCGCGCGTGTTGGGTTTGGCCCGCACGCGGTCGGCGACCTCCTTCTGCACCGTCACGAACTGTCCGCGGCAGGTGGGATGTCGCGTCGCGAGGATCGCCATCAACGGACTCGCGGCGCCGTACGGCAAGTTGGCGACGAGGACAAACGGACGCCCGCCGATTGCGTCAAGAAGCGCCGGCGACAGCGCGCGCTTCCCGTCGAGGCAATCGCCTTCGACGAGCGTGATGCGCTCGCCGACACGCTCGCGCACGATCGCCTGCATGTCGGCGTCGATCTCGCACGCGATCACTCGCGCGCCGGCTTCGACAAGCGTTTCGGTCAGCGTGCCCGTGCCGGGTCCGACTTCGACGACGACTTCCCCCGGCGCGACGCGCGCCGCGTCGATCAGCTTCTTCAGCTGGTTGTGGTCGTGCAGAAAGTTCTGCCCGAAGCGATGCTTCGGCCGGATGCCGCGCGCGGCGAGGAGCGCCTTGATCTCGGTGAGGGTCTGCACGGCGTCGCGCTTAGAACCACCGGCGTTGGCCGACCATGTAGGTCTCGTAGAACTCGGCGTTCGATTGGCGGAGGTAGGCGATCCCTTCCAAGATCCCGATCACCCACATCGCGAGCGATCCGAGACCGCAGATGACGATCGAGACCCCGAGCATGATGAAGCCGGTCCCGGTGTACCCCATCACGAACTTGTGGACGCCGATCCAGCCGAACAGGATGCCGCACATGCCTGCCGCCACCCGCCTCGACGCCACCTCAGGTGGAAGCTCGGGCACGGGCGTCGGGCGCATCGGCGGCGTCCGCCGTTCGTCGGGCGTCGTCGAAGGGGCGGGGATGTCGGCGTCGAACGATGTCATCTCGCCACCGCTTCGGCGCGGACCTCACGCAACACCGTGACCTTGATCTCGCCGGGGAACGTCATCTCCTTCTCGACGCGCTCGGCGATCTTCCGCGCGATCGCGAAGGTCTCGACGTCGTCGATCTTCTTCGCGTCGACGATCACCCGCACCTCGCGGCCGGCTTGGATCGCGTAGGCCTCGTCGATCGCGGGATTCTCCTTCGCGATCGCTTCGAGCTGCTCGAGCCGCTTGATGTAGTTCTCCATCGACTCGCGGCGGGCGCCGGGGCGAGCGCCCGAGATCGCGTCGGCGGCCATCACGATCGGCGTGTACGGCGTGGTCGACGGGATGTCGGCGTGGTGACCGCCGATCGCATTGAGCACGGCTTCGCTCTTCTCGCCGTACTTGCGGACGAACTCCATGCCGATCGCCGGGTGGCCGCCTTCCATCTCGTGGTCCATCGCCTTGCCGATGTCGTGCAGGAAGCCCGCGCGCCGCGCGATCTGGCCGTTCAGGCCCAGCTGGTCGGCGATGACTTGCGAGAGGAACGCGACTTCGATCGAGTGGCGCAGCACGTTCTGCCCGTAGCTCGTGCGGAAGTGCAGCTTGCCCATCGCCTCGATGATCTTCGGGTGGAGGCCGCGGATGTTCGCCTCGACCACCGCCTCGTTGCCGAACTTGTTGATGCGCTCGTGGATGTCGCGCTTCGTCTGTTCGACGATCTCCTCGACGCGCGACGGATGCACGCGCCCGTCGGCGACGAGCTTCTGGAGCGCTTCGGCCGCAATCGCCTGACGCACGCGGTCGAAGCACGAGACGCTGATCACGCCCGGCGTGTCGTCGACCAGGATGTCGACGCCCGTCGCGCGTTCGATCGCCCGGATGTTGCGACCTTCGCGGCCGATGATGCGGCCCTTCATGTCGTCGGACGGGATCTTGATCGTGCGGACGGTCGAGTCGGCGACGTGTTCGGCGGCGAAGCGCTGGATCGCCATGAGCGTGATCTCGCGCGAGCGGTCGCGGGCGCTGCGCTCGGCTTCCTCGAGGATCCGCTGCGTGAGCGCGTGGGCCTCGTGCTCGCTCTCCATCCGGATCTCGGCGAGGTAGGCGTCGCGGGCCTCGTCGCGGGTCATCTGCGCGACGGCAGACAGCCGGGCCTTCACCTGGTCGCGCAGGGCGTTGGCTTCCTCGCTGGCGGCCTCGGCCGCCTCCTCCAACTGGCGAGTCCGGGACTCGCGCTGCTCGATCTTCGTCTCACGTTGGTTGATCGACTCGATCTTCCGGTCGAGGGTTTCCTCGCGCTTGGCGGCGCGGGCTTGGCTTTCCTTGATGCCGGCGAGGGCCTCGGCGACCTCGCGGTCGAATTGGGCTCGACGCTCGGATGCCTTCTTCTCGGCATCGAGTTCGACCTCGCGGGCCTTGGCTTCGCCTTCGGCGCGGGCGGTTTGGAGAAGGAGTTGGGCCTCTTCACGGCCACGTCGAATCGAGCGACCGAAGACGGCCGACACGAAGAACGCGCCGACCGCGAAGCCGATGATGTGAACGACCACGAGCGCCGCAAGCCCGATCGGGCTGAAGAGGAGATAACTGGCGCTGGCTGATGTGATGGCGAGAACGGACACGGACACCTCCGCGAAAGGTGCTGCACGCGACCCGCCCTCGACAGGCTCCGATCACACGGGGACAGCTCCCGCGGACGGTGGTCCGCCGGGCGCCGGCGACAGAAGACCGCTCATTGACGCGACTCTCAGTGCGACGATCGTTCCTCGGCAAAGGACCGCGCGAGCGCAGCCCTTGGCTCACACCCACCCCACACGCGCATCGCCATGCACAGCCCCGCGCCCACCACCAGCGGTGGAGGCGCGGCGATCCCACAACCACAGACAGCCCCACGGGACAGCCCGTGGCCCGATGGATCATGGGTACAGCGAAGGCGGAGGGTGTACGTCCGTGACATCACAGAAACCGGTCGGACGACGACTGAGTCAACGCGTCAATCTATCGCGGCAGAGGTCGGGAACTGAGCCGAAGCGCGGACCCCGCACTGTCGCGGTGCCGACTCCCCTATCGCGAAACGGAGAGGAAGGGGAGCGGCACGAAGAGCGGCCTTCGTCGCGACGGACACGCTCACGCAAACCGCAAGCTGCGGGCAATGAGGGTCGGCGCACGACAAACACAGGCCGAAAAAGTCTCGACGTGTCGCGATCCCGTAGCGATCCGGGAAGGTCTCACGGCGAGTGTGGGAAGTATCGCGGTTTTGCTTCGGTGGTGTCAATTGCCAGTACCAGGACGGAGGGCGTTGGGCGACGCGTGGCGGTGTCGAACGGACGCACACCCAGCGTTGCAGCCGCCCCGAGCCGAGGATCGCGTTCTTGGGTTCGCCATTGCGGGGTGGCCACCCCGTAGTACCCTTTTCGCCGATGCCTCCCTTTGTCCTTTGGCTTTCGCGGCTCCTGCCGACGAACCCGATTGTGGTCCGTCTCGTGCACGGCGGTTCGTCGAGGTACCGGCACCTCTACATCCGATCCGGGTACCTCGCGATCATGATGCTCATCCTGTTGTTCGCCCTCTTCGGGCAAGCGACGACGATGAAGCAGCTCGCCCAGCGCGGCGCCAGTGCGTTCACGGTCATCTCGTTCGGGCAGGTCGGCCTCCTCTGCCTCCTGACCCCCGTCTTCATGGCGGGCGCGATCGCGCAAGAAGCGAGTCCCCGAACCTGGGACATCCTCCTCACGACGCCGCTCTCGAATCTCCAGATCGTCCTCGGCACGCTCTTCGGACGTCTCTTCTTCGTTCTCGCACTGCTCCTCTCGACGCTGCCGCTCTTTGCGACCACGCAATTCTTCGGCGGCGTCTCCCCGGAATCGATCTTCCTCTCGTACGCGATCTCGGCGTGCAGCGCGATTCTCGTCGCGGCCATCGCCGTGACCCTGAGCGTCACGCGCTCGGCGGGTAAGCGCGCCGTGTTCGTCTTCTACATCACGGTCGTCATGTACCTCTTCGTGACGTACGCGATCGACCTCGCGGTGCGCTGGCAGCAGCCGGTCGCCGTCGGAACGCAGTCGTACTACACGACGTGGCTGACCGCGGCGAATCCGTTCTTGGCGCTCGAGAGCCTCCTCATGGCCAACACCTACGTCATCCCCGACGTGTCGGCGATGGGCGGCGGTTGGCTCGCGCGACAGTGGATCGGCCATCCGGTCGGAAGCTTCTGCTGGGCGTGCATTCTCCTGTCGATCGTGATGATCGCGTGGTCGACGGTCCGCCTCCGCGTGATCGGCACGCGCGGCGCGACGATCCCGTGGCACAAGCGCCTGTTCGGCCGCGTGTCCGCGACCGGCGAACGGCAGATCCGCACCGTCGGCGCGAACCCGATCGCGTGGCGCGAGCGCACCAGCAAGGGCTCGTCATTCCTCGGTCGCATCGGCCGATGGCTCTTCGTGCTCGCGGGCGCCGCGGCCGCGCTCGTCGTCATCCTTCTCTTCCACTTCGGCACGATCTCGCCGCAGAACTTCCGCCTCGCCCTCGGCGCGCTCGTCGGCGCCGAAGTCCTCGTGATCGCATTCGCCGCCATCAACTTGAGCGGCGTGGCCGTCAGCCGCGAGCGCGAAGACGGCACGCTCGACCTTCTCCTGACGACGCCGATCCAGCCCGGGCCTTACATCGCCGGCAAGCTCCAGGGTCTCGTGCAGTTCCTCGTCCCGATGATCATGGTGCCCTTCATCTCGATGGGCCTTGCGGCGCTCTACGTGATGATCGGGTTCGGCAACAAGAACCTCCGCACGACGGAGCAGATCGACACCACGACGGTGCAGGTGCCGGTGCTCTTCCCCGAAGGCGCGCTGCTCGTGCCGCTCGTCCTGATCGCGTTCGTCGCGCTGTGCGTCATGATCGGCCTCGGCTGGTCGATCAAGAGCAAGGGCACGATCGGCTCGGTCATCGCCGCCTTCGGCGTGGTGCTCGTCGTTGCAGGCGTGCTCGGACTCTGCGCGACCGCGACCGGCCGCGCCGTCGGCGTCCTCGGCGCAGTGCTCAACGCGCTCAGCCCGTTCAACCTGGTCGCCGCGACGATCGCCCCGCAGACGGTGATGCCGCAGAGCCTCCTCGACATCAACGCCGCGCGTGTAAGTCTCGTCGTCGGCTCGCTCATCGCGGTCGTCGCGTACATCGGCATCGTCTTCGCGCTGCACGCGAACATGAAGCGCACGTTCATGATGACGGTGCGACGCCTCGCCGGCACGAACTGATCGCGGCTTCGGCAGCGACGTGACCAACGAAAAACTCGGGGCCCGTTCGGGCCCCGAGTCGTCGTTTCACCGTTGCGTCGCGTTCGTTCCGCGTCAGCCCGTCCAGGCGCCGAGCAGGATGCCGAGATCGCCGCCGTCGACCGAACCGCTGTTGTCGAAGTCGCCGAGACCCGAACCGCCCCAGTTGCCGAGCAGGATGCCGAGATCCGCGCCGTTGACGAAGCCGTCGCCGTTCAGATCGCCGAGCACCGAATCGGGCACGAGATCAAGCACCGCCGAGTCCATGTCGATCGGGGCCGACTTGCCGAACATCTCCCAGAGGCTGTACGCGGTCTGACCCTTCGAGTCGGTCGTGTTCGCGTTGCGGAGGAACTCCGCGTACTCCTTGGTCGTCGTCTGGAAGTAGAGCGTGACCACCGCCTTCGCCGCGCCTTCGGGGATCTCGAAGGCGGTGTCGTCCCAGTACTGGCCGTCGGCGTACGAGTACGCGACCGGCGCCGCACCCGCGGCCGCGAAGGCCTTGTTGGTGAAGCCGCGCGGCGGAATGCGATTGTCGAGGAGCTTCACGTTGCTGAGGACGAGGTGATTCTCCGCGTACGCCGGGAGGCCCGCGGCCTTCGCGACTTCCGGCGAGATCGCGTGCTTCGCTTCCCACACCTTGGTGCCGGCGAGGGAGAGCGTCGCGCTCTTCTGGTCGTAGCCGCCGATCTCGTCGAGCTTGCGACCTTGCGCATCGAGGAAGACCACGTTGAGCCACATGCGCCGACCTTCCGGATAGCCGGTCGGAAGCTTGTGGCCGGTCTGATTCGTCACGCGGACGGTCAGCTGATCGCCGCGCTGCGACAGCGCCATGTCCGAGGCGTCGCGGAGCATCTGCACGTTGCGGGCGACCGCGGCGTCGACGCGATCCTCGGTGAGGCCGAAGTAATCCGCTTCCTCGCCGAGCTGATGACGAATCGCGCGGATGACCCAGGTGTTCGAGCCGGAGAACGAGTGCTGCGGCACGTCGCGGCCGAAGAACGGTTCGAACTCCCAGAAGGCGCACGCGCCGCCGAAATTCCGCGGCATGTGGCAGTCTTGGCAGCTCGACATCACGCCGGTCGGGTGATCGGGCCCGCCGAAGCGGTTGTCGGGGAAGGACACGCCCTTTGACGCGAACTCGCTGTTCGCCCACTCCGAGTAGGTGCGCTGCTCGGGGAACATGTCATGCGGGTTCTGCGTGGGGTGCGGCGTATTGAGCCGACCGAGCGCGTACGTGCCGTTCTTCTGCTTGACGAAGACGGGATTGCTGACGTCGTGGCACGTGCCGCAGAAGTCGCCCTGCTGGTGGAAGGGCGAGGTGATGAGGCGAACCGGATCGCCTTGGGCGGTCAGGCCGTGGATGTTGTCGGGAACGTCGGAGAGCGGACCGCGCCGCGTGTCGATCGGGTCGACGACGTAGCGGGCGTTGCCGGCACCGGTCGGAACGAGACCTTCCTTCGCGAGTGCGGCGATGATCGAGGTGTCGGGCGCCGGGTCATCGCCCGGGTATCCGATCGCGCTGTCCTTCCCGAGGACAGGATTGACGACGCGATGGCAGAAGTTGCAATTGATGCCGTCGAAGTCCTCGGGCTCGAAATTCGTGATCGTGCCCGATCCGGACTTGCCCGCGAGCCACGCGCCCGGCGCGTGGCAGCGAATGCAGATCTCGCCACCGACGTTCGCGTCTTGGTTGGCGATCGTGAGCGCGGCATGCCAGATCGGATCGCGCGCCGCTTGCCCCTTAAGGCTTACGACCCATGAGTCGAACGGAGCCGTCGTCATCGAGTAGTCGGAGTGGCAGTACGTGCAGTTCTGCGAGATGAGGATGCGGTCAAACTCGGTTTCGTTCGGGTTTGGCTGCGTTCCCGGCATGAAGAAGTCTTCAAGCGTGGTCGCGACTTTTCGCTGGCCGGACTTCCCGCCACCGATCACGACCGGGACGATCGCGCCGACGACCACCGCGCCGATGCCGGCGGCGGCGATCAGCCGATGTTGGCGACGTTTGCGACGTTGCGCGTGTGCGCTCTCTCCCGGCCGATGCGACATCCGAAGCCTCCGCTGCAAGTACCCTCGCCAGATACGCGAGATCCATACCTTAGATCCCAATAAAGCACGGTCAAGCGATGTGATGCGTGCGCATGGCGAGGGCGCACGATCATGAGCGAATCGAGTCAGTCGTGCGGGTCGTGAGGCACCGGACCGTCCGATACACTCGCCGACGATGGCTCGTCAATCGAGAGATCTCGCGCGTCTGTCACTCCTCGCACCTCGCGCGGTGACGGCGCTCGTTCTTGGACTTGTCGCGCCGACGACGTTCCTTGGCTGCTCGTCGACCGGCGTGACCAACGAATCGCCTGGGGCGGTCGCGGACACGCAAGATCTCTTCACCATCGATCGCTCCGAGTATGTCCGTGCCTTCGATGCCGCGATTGCGATGACCGATGACCTCGGCATGCCGGCCGAGGTCGAAGACCGCGACGGCGGCATTCTCGAGACGCGGCCGCGCGTGTCCGGCTCGCTGATCGAGCCGTGGAACTGGGCGAACGGCAGCGTCGGCGACGCCACCGACGCCACCGTCTCCTTTCTTCGCCGCCGCGTGCGCATCGAGTTTTTCCCTGCGGGGTTCCGCGCCGACCTTCCCGGCGAAGGCGACCCGCTCAAGGGCGTGCGCACGCCGGGCTCCGTGCCGCCCGACGCCAACGGTGCCATCGACATGCGCCGCTACAACGGGCCGATCGAAGTGCGCGTGTCGGTGTTCATCGAACGGGCCTTCACGCCCGGCCTGCAGCGCTCGACGTGGACCCTCTCGCAGTCGAGTTTCTACACCGACTCGCTGAAGGCCCGGCGCCTCGGACCCGCGACGGCATATGACCGGAGCATCTGGACGCCGATCGAGCGCGACCGCGAGATGGAACGTCGCCTCACGGCGCAGCTCGAGCGTTCGATCCGCGCGACGCCGACCGGCGGATGACGCTCACGCGAGTTCGATGCGCGGATCGACGAAGCGATACAGCACGTCGACGAGCAGGTTGAAGAGGATGAGCATCGTCGAATAGACGAGCACCACGCCCATGATGAGCGTGATGTCCTTGCCGGTCACGGCGTCGACGAAATGCTGGCCGATGCCGGGCACCGCGAACACCTTCTCGACGACGAACGAGCCGGTCATCGCCGTGGCAGCCGCGGGGCCGAGGTAGCTCAGCACCGGAAGGAACGCGTTGCGGAGGACGTGGCGCGTCGCGACCTGCCGGCGCGAAAGTCCCTTCGCGCGGGCGGTGCGGGCATAGTCCGACGACATCTGCTCGATCATGCCGTAGCGAACGAGCCGCGCGATGTACGCGGCGAACGGCAAGGACAGCGTGAACGCGGGCAGCACCATGTATTGGAAGCCGCCCCAGCCGCCGATCGGAAAGAGCTTGAGCTGCGCGCCGAAGACAAGGAGCACCGCCGCGCCGATCACGAAGGACGGCAGGCTGATGCCCGCAAGCGCGATGAACTGCCCCGAGAGATCCGCGGGGCCGTTCGGCTTGAGCCCGCCGATCACGCCGACGGTGATGCCGATGCCGAGCGCGAGGAGGATCGCCGCGAGCCCGAGCGTGATCGAGACGGGCAGGCCGGTCGCGAGAATCTCGTTCACCGACCAGTCCTTGTGGCGCAGGCTCGGACCGAGGTCGAAGGGCTTCGGTGCAACGCCGAGAAGCCACGACACGCCGCTCGCCTTGCCGACGTAGTCGACGTAGAACGCGACCGGGTTGTCGAGGTTGTACTGCTTGCGCATCGCCTCCATGATCTCGGCCGGAGGTTGGCGACCTTCGGGCTGCTGCAACGGGTCGCCGGGCACTAGCCACGCGAGCACGAACGTGATCGTGAAGATGATCAGGACGATCAACGGCGTGAGCAGCAGGCGTCGGGCGATGAACGCGAGCATGGGGCGCGATCAGCGTACTGTCGCGGCGCCTTGCCCGAACAGCTCGATCTCACGCTCGGCGGCGTACTGGTTCGTGTAGAGCTCGAAGTAGCGGCCGCGCCGCGCGAGCAGCTCGCGATGCGTGCCGCGTTCGACGACGCGTCCGCCGTCGATCACGAGGATGATGTCGGCGCGGCGGATCGTCGAGAGCCGGTGCGCGATGACGAACGCGATGCGGTCGCGGAGGATCGCCTCGATGCCGCCTTGGATGAGGCGTTCGGTCGCGGTGTCGACCGAGCTCGTGGCCTCGTCCATGATGAAGATCTGCGGATCGCGCAGCACCGCGCGGGCGAGCGCGACGAGCTGTCGCTGGCCCGTCGAGAGCCGGTCGCCGCCTTCGCCGACCTGGAACTCGTAGCCGCGTTCGAGCGCCGAGATGAAGTCGTGCGCGTTGACGCGCCGCGCGGCGGCTTCGATCTCCTCGCGCGTCGCGTCGAGACGTCCGTAGCGGATGTTCTCGAGCACCGTTCCCGAGAAGAGATGCGGCACCTGCTGGATGACGCCGAGGTTCGACTGAAGCCAATGCAGCGAGCGATCGCGGTACTCGACGCCGTCGAGGAGGATCCGTCCTTCGCGCGGCTCGTAGAAGCGCGCGACGAGCGAGACGATCGTCGACTTGCCGCCGCCGGTCGCGCCCACGAGCGCCACGGTCTGGCCCTTGCGCACCGTGAGGTTGAAGTCGTGCAAGACCGGGACGCCAGGCTTGTACCAGAAGGTGACGTGCTCGAAGACGACCTCGCTGATGCGCGGCGAGCCGCCGTCGATCGAGCCTCCATCGGTTTGGGCTACGCCACTCGGCGTTGCAGCCACGCGGGCGCGCACGGCGTCGCTGTCGCGGATCTCCGGCGTCGTCTCGAGGAGCGACACCACGCGCTCGGCGGCGCTCGATGCGTTCAGGATGTCGGCGAAGCGCTGCGCGAGCTCCTGCACCGGCTGCGCGAAGAGCGTCGCGAACTGAAGGAACGCGATGAGTTGGCCCGGCGTCAGGCCGCTGCCGGCGAGAAGGTCGTTGCCGCCCTTCCAGAGCGCGATGCCGGCGCCGGCCGCGCCGATCGACATGATGAGCGGCAGGTAGACGGAACTCTGGATCGCGTTCTTCAGCATCCAGGTGTTCATCTGCGTCGAGAGCCGCTGGAACTCCGCGAGGTTCTTCTCCTCGCGCACGAGCGCCTTCGTCGTGCGGGCGCCGAGCAACTCCTCGTTGTAGCTCGCGGTCATCGCCGAGTTCGTGCGCCGCGCCTGACGGCTCGACTTGAGCATGAGTTGCTGGAAGACGACGCTCGTCACGACGAGGAACGGCACCACGACGAGCACGTACATCGCGAGCCGCGGCTCGATCACGAACATCGCGATCACCGCGCCGAGGAGAAGCAGCGAGCCCCAGAAGAGATCGAGGATCACCCACGGCAGCGTGCCGGAGATGCGCCCGCAGTCGCTCGTGAGGCGAGACGTGAGCCAGCCGACCGGACGCGTGTCGAAGTACGAGAACGACAGCTCCTGCAGCTTCGCGAAGCAGTCGCGGCGGAGACGATGGCCGACGCCGGTCGCGACGACGCCCGCCGCGCGGATGAACATCCACACGCCCCCGGCGAAGAACGCGAAGAGCGACACGTAGAGAACGAACGTGGGAAGGAGGTTGCCGTCGAGCCCGTGCTGGTCGGCCTCGTCGATCATGCGCCCGACGAGAATGGGCAAGAGCGCCTCAATCACCGCGATGATCGAGCCGCCGATCGCGACTTGGGCGACGGCGCGGCGCTCGCCCTTGAGATAGACGAGGAGCTTCCGCCACACGCGCGGATCGAAGTTGCCCTTGAACTCGTCGTCGAGATGGCTAGTGGACATGCGCCACCTCCGCGTTCTCGCGCTCGTCGGGGTCTTCCGTCTGCGTCTGGATCTCCCAGAGCGTGCGGTACATACCGGGCTGCGCCACTAGCTCCTCATGCGTGCCGGACTGGACGACGTGCCCGCGATCGAGCACCACGATGCGGTCGGCGTGCATGAGCGTCGAGAGCCGGTGGGCGATCACGATCGTGGTGTGCTTCGCGGTCCGCGAGCGGAACGACTGGAGGATCTCGGCCTCGGTGTGCGTGTCGACCGCGGAGAGGGCATCGTCGAGGATGAGGATCTTCGGATCCTGCACGAGCGAGCGTGCGATCGCGACGCGCTGACGCTGTCCGCCCGAGAGCGTGATGCCGCGCTCGCCGACGAGCGTCTCGTACTGCTGCGGAAACTCCTCGATCGACGAGTGCACGCTCGCGACCGCCGCGGCGCTGCGCATGGCGTCTTCGGTGTTCGAGTCGCCGGCGGCGCTCACGAGGATGTTGTCCTTGAGCGTCTTCGAGTAGAGGAACGGCTGCTGCAACACGGAGCCGATCGCGCCGCGGATCGCCTGGCGCGGAATCGTGCGCAGCTCGCGGCCGGCGACGAGGATCGAGCCGTGCTCGTAGTCGTAGAAGCGAAGAAGCAGATGGACGATGGTGCTCTTGCCCGCGCCCGACGGCCCGACGATGCCGAGCGTGCCGCCGGCGGGAATCGAGAAGCTCACGCGGTCCAAGACCGGCGTTGCAGCCGGGGCGTCGGGCGCGCCGAAGCCGAACGTGACGTCGCGGAACTCGATCGACACGCCGTTGCCGCTCGGCGCGAACGGTTCGGTGGCGTCGCCCACGCGTTCGTCGGGCGTGTCGACGATCTCGCGGATGCGCTCGATTGCCGCGAGCGCCTTGCCGAGGTCGGCCAGGATGCGGCCCATCATGCGCACCGGCCAGATGAACATGCCGATCACGCTGATGAACCAGAAGAACGTGCCGACCGACACGCGATCGTGCGCGAGGAGCCACAGGCCGGTGCCGACCGCGAGGATCGACTGCGCGAAGCAGAGAAGGTCCGAGCTCGCCCAGAACGTCGCGAGGAGCCGGAAGAGCTTCATGTCCGCGTCGCGGAATTCGCCGCTCGAACCTTCGAACTTCGACTGCTCGAAGTCCTGGCGCGCGAACGCCCGCACCACGCGGATGCCGGTGAGGTTCTCGGTGATCGTCGTCGTCATCTTGCCTTCGGCGTTCTCCTTCGCGGTGAACACCGGCCGCATGCGATGGAAGAAGACGAGCGAGAAGGTGACGATCACCGGCAGGAGGACGATCGACGCGATGGTGAGTCGCCAGTCGAGCCAGAACATCAGCGGCAGCGGAATGACGAGCATCGCGACCGCGCGCCCGATCTCGATGACCTGGCCCGCGAGGAAGTTGCGAAGCGTCTCGACGTCGGACGTGCAACGCTGAAGGAGATCGCCCGACGGCCGCTGGTCGAGCGTGCGGCAGGTGAGCCGCTGCATGTGGTCGTAGAGGTTGTCGCGCAGCCGGCGGGCGACGGCCTCGGCGGCGCCCGAACTCAGGCGCGTCCGGAGATGCGTGAGGACGCCGGCGAGCACCGTGATCGCGAGCATCACGAGCCCTGGGATCCACAGGCGGTCGCGGACGTGCGCGGCGCCGCCCATCGCGTCGACGATCCACACGCTCGTCGGCGGGAGCGATTCCTTCGCGCCTCGAACGATGATGACGTCGATGACGGACTTCGAGACTAACGGAACGGTGTAGAGGACCGCGCCGGACGCGATGAGCGCGGCCAACGCGAAGGCGTACCGTGTGCGGTGCCCTTCGGTGACCTGCCAGATGGTCGAGAATGCGCGAGGCATGGAGAGAGAGAGAGGATCAAGGAGTAAGGATCAAGGATGCAGGGTGCGAAGGAGAGGGCGTGATGCGCACGCACCCTTGATCCTCAATCCTCGATCCTTGATCCTTCTTCACACGGGCGTCTTGAATCCGAGCGCGCGGATCGCGCACCACCCTGCGAGCCCTTCGAAGATCATGAAGAGACCTGAGACGACCGCGATCCCGCCGACGATGCCCGCCCACGCGGGCAACACGTTCGTGAACCAGAGCGCGGCAAGAAGGAAGCCGATCGCTTCGACCACGGAGCCGGCGACGAGCCGAACAGCCTTACCGCGCGCATCGATGTTGCATTGCATGGAAGTCGCCTTCTGAAACGCGCGCCGGGGACGGACTCAGAACTGACAGTTGCGCGGCGTGCGCGGGAACGGAATGACGTCACGGATGTTCTGCATGCCCGTGGCGTAGATGATGGCCCGCTCGAACCCGAGGCCGAAGCCCGCGTGCGGCACGGTGCCGTAGCGGCGGAGATCGCGATACCACCAGTAGTCGTCCTTGTGGAGGCGCATCTCGTCGAGCCGCTTGTCGAGCATGTCAAGCCGCTCTTCGCGCTGCGAGCCGCCGACGATCTCGCCGATGCCCGGCGCGAGGATGTCCATCGCGGCGACCGTCTTTCCGTCGTCGTTCATGCGCATGTAGAAGGCCTTGATGTCCTTCGGATAGTTCATGACGGCGACCGGACGCCCGAAGACCTTCTCGGTGAGGAAACGCTCATGCTCGGATTGCATGTCGATGCCCCACTTCGGCTCGTACTCGAACTTCTCGCCCTTCGCGACGGCCTTCTCGAGAAGCGAGATGGCCTCGGTGTAGGTGATGCGCTCGAACGTCGCGTTGACGAACTTCTCGAGACGCGTGACGCACTCCTTGTCGATGCGCTCGGCGAAGAACTTCATGTCGTCCGGGCGCTCGTTGAGGAGCGCGCGATACATGTACTTGAGGAGCGCCTCGGCGAGATCGGCGTCGGCGTGGAGATCGGCGAACGCGATCTCGGGCTCGATCATCCAGAACTCCGCGAGGTGTCGGCTCGTGTTCGAGTTCTCGGCGCGGAACGTCGGCCCGAACGTGTAGACCTTCGAGAGCGCGGTGCACCACGTCTCGACGTTCAGCTGACCTGAAACGGTGAGATGCGTCTCCTTGCCGAAGAAGTCCTGGCTGAAGTCGACCTTGCCCTCGGGCGTCTTCGGGATGTTCGCGAGGTCGAGCGTCGACACGCGGAACATTTGGCCGGCACCTTCGCAGTCCGAGCCCGTGACGATCGGCGTGTGAATCCACGAGAAGCCGTTCTCGTGGAAGAAGCGGTGGATCGCCATCGCGAGCGTGTGGCGCACGCGACCGATCGCGCCGAACGTGTTCGTGCGCGGGCGGAGGTGCGCGACGTCGCGCAGGTACTCGAACGTGTGCGGCTTCGGCTGGATCGGATACGAGTCGGGGTCTTCGACGAAGCCGTAGACCTTCAAGCTCTTCACCTGCATCTCGACGCCCTGACCCTTGCCTTGGCTCTGCACGAGCGTGCCGGTCGCTTCAAGCGAACAGCCGGCCGTGAGGCGAAGGACGTCCGACTGGTAGTTCGGAAGATCCGCGGGCACGACGAGCTGCACGGCGTCGAAGCACGAGCCGTCGCTCAGCGCGACGAACGAGAAGCCGCCCTTCGAGTCGCGGCGCGTGCGGACCCACCCTTGGACGGTGGCCTCGGTGCCGATGGCTTCGGCGGGGGACTTCAGGACTCGGGAGACGCTCAGGATTGGCATGGTGGGGCGCTACTTGCGGATTGAGGCGAAAAGGTCGCAGTATTCGGAAGCGCCGCGACATCGGCAAGGCATCCGCGCACGGAGGCCGGATCGCGACGGAAGGTCGCCGACCCGACGCGCCAAGGACGCGACGTGACGTCCGTGCCAATATGGCAGCAGCCTCTCCGCCGTCGATGAACCTGAGCAGGGGCGTGTCAGGACGCGTCGAACCGCTCGGCGGAACGTCGCAATCGAGAAAGGCGGTTCGCGACCGGTCACCGCTCGTCCGGCCTCGTTGGGTCGGCGGCACGCCGGTTGCCTACGCGGCGTCTCCTTCCTCGGGCGATCGCGTGGTGGCGACGCCCATCGGAGCCTCCGGACCGTCAAAGCGGACCGGGTCCGACAGCGCGATCGCTGCTGTCTCGCCGCCCACCGCTCGATTTCGTCGCCAGATCCGCATGACCCTCCGCCTCAGCCAGCCCAACTGGAGTCCCGAAGGCCCGAACGGCAACTCGCCGCCCGGGGCTCGGACGAGCGCGCCCGGGCCTGCGGCGTCCGGGCCCTCGAAACGCGGTCGGCTGAGCCTAATGGTCACCTACGGCGGCTGGCGCGAGCACGACTTCGCCGATCAGCTTCCCGCCGTCCTCGGACCGCTCGGCATCGACTGCCACCGCTGCCGCACCGGCGTCGAAGCCACCGAATTCCTCCGCCGCTCGCCGGTGCACATCGCGATCGTCGACGTGTCGATTCCCATGGAAGCCGACTCGCCGCGTTCCGAGCCCGCCGGCCCGCGCGTCCTCCAACTCCTCCGTCGCCTCGAGCAGCCGCCGCCGACCGTCGTGGTCCGGCCGCCGCAGCCGTGCTTCCGCGATAGCGCGCGAGGCCTGAGCGACGCCCTTCGCGACGGCGCCTTCGCCGTCATCGACGGCCCGGTCCGTCTCGAAGGTCTTCTCGAAGTTCTTCGGCGCGTCGTGCGCCGTCACTACCGCGACCACTGGCCTGCGGCATGAGTGCCTCAGGCTCACGTTTCTTTCGCACGTCCCCTGAATCGCTAGGAGATTCTCAGATGAAGGTTCGACCCCTCGGTGACAAGATCCTCGTCAAGCGCGACGAGGCCGCCTCCAAGACGGAGTCTGGCATTTTTCTTCCGGAGTCCGCCAAGGACAAGCCTAAGCAAGGCAAGGTCATCGCCGTCGGCGACGGCATCCTCAACAAGGAGAACGGCTCCCGCATCCCGTTCTCGGTCAAGAAGGGTGACTCGGTCATCTTCTCGTCCTACTCGGGCACCGAGGTGAAGATCGACGGCGATCCCTACCTCATCATGACCGAGGAAGACATCCTCGGCGTGATCGAGTGAGATCGTCTCCACGTTGCACCCCGAGAACGCACGACGCACGCGCGATGGCGCATTAGGAGCTGACTGTGGAACGAGGTCCTCTGCTGAAGATCCTCACCGAGATGAAGGGCACGCTCAAGGAGCTTGACCTCATCATCGTCGGCACCTCTGAGCCCATCGAGATTCGCAACGTCGTCGATGTCGACGACATGCGCGGCGGCGGCGTGATCAAGGTGACGACGCGACAGAACCACATTTGGATCGAGGCATCGCACGTCGCGATCGCCTACCAAGTGCGCACGGACGGGCACTGACATGCAGGCACCGCAGTTACGCAAGGCACTCGGCGAACTGAACGGACTGCGCGACCTTCGGATCGAGTTCGACTTCGCGTCGAGCTGCATCGTGAAGAAGGCCTTGCTCATCCCCGAAGAGGCCGACGGGCTGATCAAGGTGACGGACGGGTCGCACGTGTACATCGTCGACGCCGAACGAGTCTCCTGGATAGAGATCGGCTGATCGGTCCCAAACGAACCAACACCCATTTCTAGGAAACTGATCCATGGCTGCTAAGCAAATTGCATATGAGAACGATGCGCGTGAGCGCATCCTCCGCGGCGTCCAGAAGCTCGCGAAGGCCGTCAAGGTCACGTTGGGCCCGAGCGGCCGCGTGGTTGTCCTCGAGAAGTCGTTCGGCGCCCCGACCGTCACCAAGGACGGCGTCACGGTTGCCAAGGAAATCGAGCTCGAGGATCCCTACGAGAACATGGGCGCGCAGATGGTGAAGGAAGTCGCGAGCAAGGCGTCGAAGGACGCCGGCGACGGCACCACCACCGCGACCGTGTATGCCGAGGCCATCTATCAGGAAGGCCTGAAGAACATCACCGCCGGCGCCAACGCGAACGCGGTCAAGCGCGGCATCGATCGCGCCGTCGAGGTCATCATCGACGAGCTCAAGCGGCTCTCGAAGCCCGTCAAGAATTCGACCGAGATCGCGCAGGTCGGTTCGTGCTCCGCGAACCAGGACATGCAGATCGGCAAGATCATCGCCGAGGCGATGGACAAGGTCGGCAAGGACGGCGTCATCACCGTCGAAGAAGGCAAGAGCCTCGAGACCGAGGTCGAGCTTCTCGAAGGTATGCAATTCGACAAGGGCTACCTCAGCCCGCACTTCGTCACGAATGCCGCCTCGATGGAGTGCGTGCTCGAAGACTGCTACGTCCTTGTCTATGAAAAGAAGATCTCGTCGGCGAAGGACCTTCTCCCTGTCCTCGGCAAGATCGCCGAGAGCGGCAAGTCGATCCTGATCATCGCCGAGGAAATCGACGGTGAAGCGCTCGCGACCTTGGTCGTGAACAAGCTCCGCGGCGTCCTCAAGGTCTGCGCCGTCAAGGCGCCGGGCTTCGGCGATCGTCGGAAGGCCATGCTCGAGGACATCGCCGTCCTCACCGGCGGCACCGCGATCATGGAAGAGCTCGGCATCCAGCTCGAGAACGTCTCGCTCGGCGAACTCGGCCGCGCGAAGAAGATCACGGTCGACAAGGACAACACGACGATCGTGGAAGGCGCCGGCAAGACGAAGGACATCCAGGGCCGCATCGAGCAGCTCAAGGCGCAGATCGAGCAGACCTCGAGCGATTACGACCGCGAGAAGCTCCAGGAGCGCCTCGCGAAGCTCGCCGGCGGCGTTGCCCAGATCAACGTCGGCGCTGCGACCGAAGTCGAGATGAAGGAGAAGAAGGCTCGCGTCGAGGACGCCCTTCACGCATGCCGCGCGGCCGTCGAGGAAGGCATCCTTCCGGGCGGCGGCGTGTCCGTGCTCCGGGCTCGTAAGGGCCTCGAGAAGCTCCGCAAGGCGCTCGTCGGCGACGAGAAGGTCGGCGCGGACATCATCTTCCGTGCGCTCGCCGCCCCGGCGAAGCAGATCGCCGCGAACGGCGGTCTCGACGGTTCGATCGTCGCGCAGAAGGTCGAAGACTCGACCGACACGAACTTCGGCTTCAACGCCCTCACCGGCGAATACGAAGACCTCGTGAAGGCCGGCGTGATCGTGCCGACGAAGGTCGAGCGCGTCGCACTTCAGAATGCGGCCAGCATCGCTGGTCTCCTCCTGACGACCGATTGCGCGATCACCGAGATCAAGGAGAAGAAGGCCAAGTCCCCGGCTGGCGCAGGCGCCGGCATGGACGACATGGACTATTGATCCATAGCGCCGAGGGGCGCGACGGCATCACGTTCCTTCGAACACAACGGGGCGGAATTCGAGCGTGCTCGGGTTCCGCCCCTTCTCATGCGCCGTGTTCGCTCGACATTGCAGCCACGAAGGCGTCAAGTCGCGCCAGCAGCTCGTCGCACCGCGCGCGAATTCCCGGCACCTTCCTGAGGATGGCCGAGATCTCGGCACGCTCCGGCGGCCGCACGATGGTACGGATGGCGACGAGCGCGCGAGCGTCAACGTCGGCTGCATCGCGACACTGGCGCAGGGTGCGAATGACTCGCTTCGCTATTTCGGCCTTCGCAGCGCGCAGCGATTCCAGCGGCGCGCGATCGCCTCCGCGTCGAAGGTTCTCCGTCGCCCTTTCGATCGCCGCGGTCCACGAACGAACCTGAAGGCCGAACTCCCTCGTCCGAGCCGCTGCATGACTGATGCCGTGTCGCCGCATCCTGAGGATCAACTCCACGTTGCGGCGAATGAACGCCTCACGCGCCGCCTTCGACATGAGCGCCGCCGATGTCAGCGTGGCGCCCTGGTTGGACTCCCTCAGACGGAGGAGATAGTCCTCGCCAAACCTCATCCCAAAGGGCAACAGCGATTCGAAAGCCGCAGTGGGCCTCGCGAGATCGAGCGACTCGAGATCCACGTTCGCCGGAAACCCGACATAGAGGAACTCGACATTGTCCGGAGCGATCGTCCCGCGCAGGAAGCGCTCGACGACCATCAGGTGAAGAATGAGCCTCGTTGGTGAGGCAGGTCCGTCGGACTGGAATCGGACGCCGACAGGCCGTGCCTGCACGAGAAGCGGTATCGAGTACGACTCGTCTCGGTTCCCTATCGACGCCTGAGTCCGTTGGCGACGCGTTTCAGGTTCGATCGCCTTGGCGAGACGTCGATCGAGGTCCGCTACGGCACGCGAGGACTCTGCCGCCGCAAGCACGATGTCGTCTATTCGCTTCTGCTGCCCACGCAACGCGGATCCGCGAATGCGGGTCATGCGCTCGACAACATTGGCGGCGACACGGAGGTTCGATGCCGTAGCGACGGTCGCCATTCGAACGGAATGGACGAAGTTCGAGCGGTCTTCTGTCGGCATCGCCAGCGCTCTCGTGCACATCTCGGCGTGCAGGACGAGCCGCTCGAGATGCGCCGACTGCCCGGCGAGAATCGGGCTGATGTGTGTCCGAAGGAATCGTTGGCGTGACGTCGGATTGAAGCGCTCTATCGAGACGACGGCACGTATCTCGTCATCACCGGAAACGCGCACGAGGTAGTCGCGTCCAGGCGCGACGCCCTTCGGAAGCAAAGAGACGATCGCGCCGAGCGGATCGTTGTCGCGTACCACGCGCGGATCGACGTCGCGGGTAAGAATGCCGCACAGGAGCGAGCGCGGCGGCCATCCCGCCCGAAGCGAGTAGTCCTCACGAACGAGGAACTGGACCACGAGCGTCAACAGGCCGTCTTCCCAGTCTCGTTCGACGAATGCCGAGACCAGCCGTCCCGCAAAGTGCTCGACCGCTTCACCCATGGGTCGCGTATCTCGTTTACGTCACTCAGAGTAGATGCAGCGACCGCGCCGCAAGATAGACGCCCTCTGCCACGAGGCCGGCGGCAATCGCGATCGTCACGATGATGACCCACCGTCGTCGCCGCACCTTCGGCACGTCGACCCAGCAGCGGCCGTCGTCGAGCCGAACGACGAGTCCCCTCTGCAACGCGGAGTCGAGTTCGTGAAGCCGCACGATCTTCGCGGTCTGCGGCTTGAGCGCCGTCTCGGGCGACGTCGCGCCGGCCGCGATGAGACGCCCGATTGGACCGGGCGGCGACTTGCGCATCAAGATCAACACCATCACGACGGAGATGAGGCCGCCGAACGCGCCGCCCATTCCGCCCATGCCACCGGGAGGGTTTCCTTGCCCAAGCACCATCGCATCGAGCGTAACGCCTCCGCGAGTCTTGGCTGCAACGTCGTCGCGTGGTGACACGCGCGACGCTCCATCGAAAGGTCCAAAAACGAACCGCCCCTCCCATCGTGTGATGGGAGGGGCGGCCTTGTTTACGCGTAGGTCGCTAGGCGACCGTTGTCTTCTCGACGATTACTTCGCGCCGATCGTGTCACGACCGAGGATGCCGTTGGTCGTGGCGATGTGGTACGAGGTGTCGACGAGGAAGTCATACGACTGCGCGCCGTAGTAGCCGTCAGCGCCCCAGACACCGCGGTGCCAGAGGCCCTTCTCAGCCATGCCCGGAACGTTCGCGTTGTTGCCCTTCGCGCGGGTATCCGATTCCATGGCGTCGGCGACGCTCATGATCGCGATGTGACCGTCGAAGAAGAGCGTCGCGGGGGCGCTGTTGTAGCCGTGGTTGAAGTACCAGGGCTCATTGCCACCGGCGAAGTTCGGGTTGACCTGGCCTTCCGCATTCTGGAGCCACGAGTGCTCGATCATGCGGGTCTTGAGGTCGGGGTAGCGCGACTGACCAACGGCCGGGCTGCGGTAGCCACCGGCGACCGAGTTCGGATTCTTGTAGCCCTTGTCGCTGAAGATTTCCGGCGCCCACATGGCGGCGGGGCTCCAGCAGTAGGTGCTGAACGAGACTTCCTGGTTCACGGTCGTGAACTGGTCGGGGAGCGACCAGTACTTTTCAGCGACGTTGATGTTGATCTTGTCCTTCGGCGCCCAGTAGACCGGGTCGTAGAACTTGTTGTTGACGTAGCCGGCGAACGACTTGACGTTCGGCAGACGGAACGAACCGAACTTGTCGTTCGGGCCGCCGATTTCGATCGGCTTGTAGACCGACCAGTTCTGGCCGCACGAGCCAGGGAAGCCCGAGCAGAGGCCGCCGCCGAGGAAGTAGCCCCACATCGCGCCGTTGGCCGCCCAGCCGAGAAGCTGCTGCGGGGGGCACGCGATGGTGGTGACGTACGTCTGGCAGTTGCCGTTCACAAGACCGGCGTCGTCCGGGCACGCCGTGAATTGACGGTCGTTCCAGTCCGCACCGTACGCCGCGTTCGCAGCGCCGAGGTTGCGGAGGTTGCCGAGCGATTGCGTGACGAGAGCTGCATCGCGGGCCTTGCCGATTGCCGGCAGGAGGATCGCGATGAGGAGTGCGATGATCGAAATGACCACCAGCAGCTCAACGATGGTGAAACCCAAACCAACCCGTGTGTGACGCGTGCGCATGGCATGCATCCCTTCTGCGACCGGTGAGGCCGCAACATCGAAGTACGTCTACGAACACGTTCGTCTGCGCTCTCGATGAACGAGATCGCTGTCGCCGCTTGTTCAGTCGTACTTCAGACGAATGACGGAGAGAACTCCGCCAGGTGCAGGTCCCGAAGACATGGTGCCGAACCTGCTGAACGGGGCCGCGCGAGGCGCGGTCGGCATGTGCATTCTGTCACCAATCGACCCTAGAGGACAAGCGCGAGAAGCTCAATCTGCAAAAGATCTTGCGATCGAGTGCAACTCCCTATCGCAGCCGCCGTCGGGGGGGCGGGCGGCGGGTGGATACCTGCCTTCGGTCGTCCCTTGTCGCCAAGCGCAAAAAAGCACCCGCCCCCGAGAGTGACTCGGGGGCGGGCTGACCCGGACCCTCACGTGGCAGTGAGGGGTTTGTTGGAGACGGGGGACTACTGAGCGATCCGCGTCTCGCGGAGCCGTGTCGGGATTACTTCGCGCCGATGGTGTCGCGGCCGAGGATGCCGTTCGTCGTGAGGATGTGGTACGAGGTGTCGACGAGGAAGTCGTACGACTGGGCGCCGTAGTAGCCGTTCGCGCCCCAGGTGCCGCGGTGCCAGAGGCCCTTTTCGGTCATGCCGGGGACGTTGGCGTTGTTGCCCTTCGCACGGGTATCCGACTCCATGGCGTCGGCGACGCTCATCATCGCGATGTGACCGTCGAAGAAGAGCGTGGCGGGGGCGCTGTTGTAGCCGTGGTTGAAGTACCAAGGCTCCTTGCTGCCGGCGAAGTTCGGGTTGATCGCGCCTTCCGCGTTCTGAAGCCACTGGTGCTCAATCATGCGGGTCTTGAGGTCCGGGAACCGAGACTGGCCGACCGCCGGGCTGCGATAGCCGCCGGGGAAGGTGTTCGGGTTCTTGAAACCCTTGTCGCTGAAGATCTCCGGTGCCCACATGGCGGCGGGGCTCCAGCAGTACGTCGAGAACGAGATCTCGCCGTTGTCGCCGTTGAACTCGTCGGGGAGCGGGAAGTACTTCTCGGCGAGGTCGAGGTTGATCTTGTCCTTGGGTGCCCAGAAGACGGGGTCGTAGTACTTGTTGTTCACGTACGACGAGAACGACTTCACATTGGGCATGCGGAACGAACCGAACTTGTCGTTCGGGCCGCCGAACTCGAGCGGCTTGTACACCGACCAGTTCTGGCCGCAGGAGCCGGGGAAGGCCGAGCAAAGGCCACCACCGAGGTAGTAGCCGATCATCGCGCCTTGCGCCGTCCAACCGAGCAACTGCTGCGGCGGGCAGGCGATGGTGGTGACGTACTGCTGGCAGTTGCCGTTCACGAGACCGGCGTCGTCGGGGCACGCCGTGAACTGACGGTCGTTCCAGTCCGCGCCGTACGCCGCGTTCGCGGCGCCGAGATTGCGAAGGTTGCCGAGCGACTGCGTGACGAGTGCCGCGTCACGCGCCTTGCCGATGGCGGGCAAGAGGATCGCGATGAGAAGCGCGATGATCGAGATGACAACGAGGAGCTCCACGATCGTGAAGCCTCGGGCATGCGCGTGCCGGCGCGCATCCATCCAACTGTTCCGTGTCCTAAACATGCGTGTCCTTTCTTCAAACACTCCCAAAGTCGCTTCCAACAAACCGGGTACGAATCCCCGTTCGTGCCGTGCCCGTTGGAAGTGCCGAGCAAAGCGCGACTGCGTAAGCCTCTCCTGAGCCAGATCGATAGCGTCCAAGCAGGTCGCGCACGGACCGCGCGACACCATGCCGGAGTCGTTCTTCGATCTGATGAACGGAAGGTCTCGTCGGAGACAGCGCGCCTCGTCGAGGCCTAGCCGTTCATCGCCCGCGCACATGTGGGTGGCAGGTCCCTAAGGAAGGGGGCCGAACCTGCCGGGGTAGAAGGCGGCACGAGCGAGCGCGCCGTCGGCCAGTGGTACACACAACGTTCGGAGCAACGCAGTGTGGGTTTCCTGAAACAGCCGAGGAACGAGAAGGAAACACGAAAAGTCGAGAATTCTCGTCAGTTTCCGATCCCGCCGAAGTCGTTTCAGGACCGCAACGCCGCATGACGCGACGTGTATGCATGCGTGACGCGGCATGCAAGATGCCGATGACCGCAGCGGTCGTCGCGCATCCGACGAAAAGGTCGAAGAGACGCGACCGTTACGATCCGCCGCCGTATGACGCACTCGGTCCGTCACGGTCCTCGCATCGTCTCGACGTGGTCCTTCTCCGCGCGCGGCAACGCCGTTGCGTGGGATCTCCTCGTTGCAGGCGGCGAGTCGATCGACGCGGTCGAGCGCTGCTGCGCGGTGATCGACGCCGCGCCCGATGTCGACTCGGTCGGCTATGGCGGCTTGCCCGACGCCTCCGGTCGCGTGAGTCTCGACGGGTGCATCATGCTCTCGCCGGCGCGCTGCGGTGCGGCATGCGCGCTCCGCACGCATCTGCATCCCGTCTCGGTGGCGCGCCAGGTGATGGAACGCACGCCGCACGTGATGCTCGTCGGAAGCGACGCCGACGACTTCGCCGATCAGGCAGGTCTTGCGCGAGCGGAGCTTCTCGCGCAAGCGGCGCACGCGGCGTGGGAGTCATGGCGCCGCGCGCCCCACGATGTCGACCAGAGCCGCGACAGCGGCGCGGCGCGATTGCGCCCGCGCGACGGCGGCTCCGCGGACGACGGCCGTCTCTTCCAGACCGACTCGGACGCGACCGGCGAGGCGCGCTGGAAGCACCACGACACGATCGGCACGCTCGCGATCGACGCTCGCGGCGTCTTCGCCGGCGCGTGTTCGACGAGCGGCATGCCCTTCAAGGTGCCGGGACGCGTCGGCGACTCCCCGATCATCGGACACGGGCTCTACGTTGCACCTGGCGTCGGCGGGGCCACCGCGACCGGCACCGGCGAACTCGTCATGGGTGTCTGCGGGAGCTTCCTGGCGGTCGAGCTCCTGCGCCAGGGGCGCACGCCGGAAGAGGCGTCGGTCGCGGTCCTCGAGCGCATCCGCGACTCCTACGACCTCAAGCCGCACCATCAGGTCGCGATCATCGTCATGCGGGCCGACGGCGCCTGGGCGAGCGCCGCGCTCCGGCCGGGATTCCTCGCCGCCGCCCGCGACGATTCCGGCGACCATCTCCGACCTCCACACGCCGTCCTACTTCCCGACACCGTCTCCACGGCGTGAAGCATCTGTTGCCGTCTTGAACGCGAAGGACCCCCCATGAAGCTCTACACGCGCACCGGCGACGACGGCACCACAGGACTCTTCGGCGGCGGGCGCGTGAGCAAGGACCATCCGCGCATCGAGGCCTACGGCACCGTCGACGAGCTCAACGCGTGCATCGGGCTCGCGGCCGCCGCCTGCAACGGCGCGCATCCGGCCGAAGCGCGGATCCGCGAGATGATCGGCCAGATCCAGTCGCGCCTCTTCGACATCGGCGCCGACCTCGCGACGCCGGAAGGCTCGAAGAACGAGGCGAAGATCGTCCGCGTCGACGACGCGCTCGTCTCGACGATCGAGCGCTGGATCGACGAGATCGACGGGCAGAACGAGCCGATCCGCACGTTCATCATGCCGGGCGGAAGCGAGCTCGCCTCGCGTCTCCACGTTGCACGCACCGTGTGCCGGCGCGCCGAGCGCTGCATGATCACGCTCGCGCACGCGGAGCCGGTCGGCGCGCACACGATCACGTGGGTGAACCGGTTGAGCGACCTCCTCTTCGCGATGGCCCGCCTCGCGAACCGCTCGCAGGGCGTGGCCGACGTGCCATGGCTCGGCCGCGGATCAGGCGTCTGACGCCGGCGCGCTCGGGCGCCGCTTCTTCGTTGCCCGAGCCGGTGCGATCGCGCTCGTCCCGCCGCTCGAGAGCCCCTTGCGCAGCATGCCGATCTGCGTGATGCGCTGCCACGCGCTCTCCGCGTTGCCGGCGCCGTACTCGATCGTGATCGAACGGCGATTCCACGCGCGGGCGACCGTGCTCGTCGTGCCCGAGCCGCAGAAGGGATCGAGAACGAGCGAGCCTTCGTTCGAGCAGGCGCGAATCACGCGCTCGAGATAGACCTCGGGCAGTTGGTTGTGGTGACGATGGCGCCGCTCCGTGTTGTTGCCTTGGATGCGTCCCCAATACGGGCCGTACCACACGTCCATCGGCACGCGCATGCCCTTGTTCTCGTCCTTCGCCTGCGTGCGCGGATCGGCGTAGATGCTCGCGCGGTCCGACTGCTCGAGCACGTCCTTCGGGTTCCAGATGCGCTCGTCGGGGTTCTTCGCGAAATAGAGCGCATGCACCTTGCTCATGATGAACGAGCTGTCGCGGTTCTGGCCGAAGCGAAAATGCCAGACGCACCAGTTGATCATCGTGAGCCCTCGTCGTTTCAGGTGCATCACGATCTCCGCCGCGGTGTCGTCGGGGATGTTCACCCAGATCGAGCCGTGCGGCGCGAGCGCGTCGACGCAGCCGTCGAGCCAATCGAAGGTGAAGCGCTCGAACTCCGCGCGCGGCATGCCGTCGCGCCACTCGTCGTAGGGCACGTCCCAGTTGAAGGGCGGATCCGCGAAGACGAGATCGACGTTGCCGCGATCGGGCAGGCGCGCGAGGACATCGCGGCAATCGCCCACGAAAAGCCGCGTGTCGGGATCGCTTGCCTGAAACGCCGGCGTGGGCGTCTCGTCCTTCGCGACGTGCGCCGGCACCGTGTCGCCGAGAAGCTTCACGACCCCGTCGCGCGCGAGATCCTTCGCGGCGCGGCGCTGCACTTGCGTCGCGCCCTTCGGCATCGCATAGCCGCCGGGCCGATCGAAGTCGACGTTTTTCGCCTCGGGCATGCGCGCAGCGTAGCGCCAGAGGCTCTAGCTGTCACGCGGTGCCGAAGATGCGGTCGCCTGCATCGCCGAGTCCGGGCACGATGAACGATCGTTCGTTGAGTCGCTCGTCGAGCGCGGCGGTGTTCACGATGACGTCCTTGTCCGCGGCCAGGAGGCGTCGAACGCCTTCGGGCGCCGCCACGAGGCAGATCATCTGAATGCGGCTGCAGCCGGCATCGCGGAGATCGGCGATCGCCTTGGCGGCGCTGCCGCCGGTCGCGAGCATCGGATCGACGACGAAGACCGGCCCCTTCGCGATGTCGTGCGGAAGCTTGCGGTAGTACTCGACGGGTTTCGCCGTCGACTCGTCGCGGTAGATGCCGATGTGTCCGACCCGCGCCTCGGGGAAGAGCGACAGGATGCCGTCGCACATGCCGATGCCGGCGCGGAGGACGGGCACAAGCGTGACCTTCTCGCGCAGCCGCGCGCCGCGCGCCCGGGCGACGGGCGTCTCGACGACCACCTCTTCGGTCTCGAGGTCGCGGCAGACCTCGTACGTCATGAGCCCGGCGATCTCGTTGAGGAGTTGGCGGAACGTCGCGTGCGGCGTGTCGCGATCACGCATCTGCGTGAGCTTGTGCACGATCAGCGGGTGATCGAACACCTTGACGTTGCCGAACTCGGGGTGTCGCGAGGGCATGCGCGAAAGGATAGAAGAACGCGGTCACATGCGCTCGGGCGCGACGATGCCCAGCAGGTCGAGGCCGTCCGCCAGCGTGCGGCGCACGAGGTGGCAGAGGCGGAGTCGCGACAGCCGCACGCCGGAGTCCTCGACCTTCAGCACCGGACACGCCTGATAGAACGCGTTGAACGCGTTCGCGAGCGTCTGGAGATAGCTGCAGAGTCGGCTCGGCTCGAGCGCGTCGGCGACGTCCCGCACGGTCGTCCCGTAGCGGAGAAGCGTGAGCGCGAGCTGCCGTTCGGCCGGCTCGGCAACGCGGAAGGGCGCGGCCGCGATCGTGGAGATCGGCACCCCGGACTTCGCGAGGATCGACGAGATTCGGGCGTGGGCGTACTGGATGTACGGACCGGTGTCGCCCTCGAACGCGATCATGCGATCGAGGTCGAAGACGTAGTCGCGCGTGACTTCGCTCGAGAGGTCGGCGTACTTCACCGCCGCGATGCCCACGGCCTGGCCGATCTCGCGAAGCTCCTTGGCGCTCAGCCCGTGCGTGGGCGCGTTCGGATCCTGCGCGCGGGCCGTGACTTCGGCGGTGCCGCGCTCCACGGCTTCGTCGAGGAGATCCATGAGCGTGAAGTTCTCGCCGCTCCGCGTCTTGAGCGGGCGCTTGTCCTTGCCTAACACCGCGCCGAAGCCGAGGTGCGTGATGTGCGCCTGCGTGCCGTCGGGGAGGCGATCCCAGCCGATGAGCGCTGCGGCGTCGAAGACGTCCTTGAAGTGGTCGCGCTGCCGCGCGTCGACGACGTAGATCACGCGATTCGACTCGAGCTCCTGCACGCGGAAGCGCACGGCCGCGAGGTCTGTCGTCGCATAAAGGAAGCCGCCGTCCGACTTGCGGATGAGGAGCGGCCGTTCGCGATCGGAGAAGGGCACGACGATCGCGCCCTTGTCTTCCTTCGCGAGGCCGGCCTTGAGGAACGCCTCGACCACGCCGCCGAGCCGATCGCGGAAGAAGCTCTCGCCGCGCGAGTGTTCCGGCCCGAGCGTGACGTTCATGATCCGCGCGGCGTGGAACACTTCCTTCATCGTGCAGTCGATGAGCTTCTGCCAATCGCGCCGAAGCTCCTCGTCGCCGCCCTGCAGCTTGAGCAGCGTGCGCTTGGCGTCGTCGATAGACGCCCGCGCGTCGTCATTCTGGATCGAAAGCTCGATCACGCGATGCGGGCCCGCATGCGTGGCGATCGCGGCCGCGAGGCCGGCCTCGTCGTGCCGACCTTCGGCCTGCGCACGGCGGTATGCAACGTTGAGATCCTCGAGGGTCAGCCGATCGAGGTCGACCTTCGCTCGCCGCAGCGCCGCAAGCGTCATCGCGATCGGAAGCCCCCAGTCGCCGAGATGGTTCTCACGATGGACGACGCGACCGAGCCGCGTGAACACCCGCGCGAGACAGTCGCCGATGATCGTCGCGCGGAGATGGCCGACGTGCATCTGCTTCGCGACGTTCACGCCGCAGAGGTCGACCGTCACCCCCCAGCGATCGGCGAGAAGCGGCACGCCCAGGTTCGCGCTGTCCATCGAGCCGAGCATCGCGCCGAGCGCGTCGAGATCGAGGCGCACGTTGATGAAGCCGGGGCCCGCGACTTCGGCCGGATGCGCCACGCCGCGCAGGTCGACGGCCGTCGCGATCTTCTGCGCGAGCTCGCGCGGATTCATGCCGCGCGACTTCGCGAGCGACATCGCCGCGTTCGCCTGGAAGTCGCCGAACTGCGGATTGCCGCTCGGCTTGATGATCGGATCGGCGTCGACGGACTCGTCGCCGAGCGCCACGCCGATCGCCTTCCGGAAGCGTTCGTCGAGGAGCGCGATCGGATCGCATGCGGTGGTCGAACTCACTTCAGAACTCCTTCATGCTCGCGCCAGAGCGACTCCATGCGATCGAGGAGCGGCGGCACGTTGGCCGCGTCCAGCTCCTTCGCGACGACCTCGAGCATGGTGATGAGCCCGTGGTAGTCGCTCACGCTGACGTACTCGCTGCCGACCTTCGCCGGCCGCTTGCCCGCGAGCACGCCGTCGATGTCCTGCATGTTGTGGTAGTTGCCGAGCGGGAGGCACAGGCACGTCGACGCATAGCCGTAGCACGCGAACGCGCTCGCTTCGCACGCGCCGCCCGGCATGAGCTTGCGCTGCCACCGATAGGTCGGCACGGCCTTCTGATACTCGCCCATGATCGCGGCGATGCGATTGGTGAGTTCCGGCGTGAAGACCGTGATGCGATCTCCGACGCGCACGATGGGTCCGCCCCCGATCGGCGATTCCGCGAACGATCGGCTGTTCTCGAGGCAGATCAGCCGCGTGCTCTTCGGAATGCTTCTCGACCGCGCGGCGCCGATCGCGCCGATGAAGCCGATCTCCTCCGATCGCGTGAAGAGAAGCCCGACGTGCTCGCAGCCGGCCGTCGCGCGGATGCGCTCGAACGCCGACAACGCCGCGGCGACGGCCGCAAGGTCGTCGCAGCCGTGCGTGTGAATCAGGTCCTTGGCGATGCGCGGCGTCGGCAGCTTCCAGCGTGCGATGTCGCCAGGGCGGATCGACGTTGCAGCCTTGGAGAGCCGCGCGGTCACGACCTTGAACGGCTTCGCGCCGGCGTCGAGCGACGTGATCGTGGCGCCGTGGCTTCGCTCGTCGGCGTCGAGGACCTCGATCTTCGCGCGGTCGAAGTACGGATCGTGCACGCCGCCGCGGAATTCGAGCGTGAGATCGCGCCCGTTCGTCTCGCGGACGACGAACGCCGGATGGTCGAGATGCGCGGTGATGAGAACCGGCGCCGCGGTCGTGCGGACGCGCTTGCGGCGCACGAAGAGGTTGCCGTGCGGATCGCGCGAGAGCTCAAGATCCTTCGAGCGCTCGCGAACCCATCGCTCGATCCACAGGATCACGCGCGACTCCTTGCCCGCGGCGGTCGGCAACGAGGTGATCTCGAGGAGCCAGCGCTCGAAGAGCTGTCGCTGCGCGGCGTCTTCGGCGCGCGCGCCGGCGAGAGGCCCGTTTCGGGGCGCGGAGCGTGCGGTGGACCGACGGCGCGGGGTCTTGGTCGAAGGCATGGTGTTCGTTCTCAAGCGGCGAATCGGGAATCGTACGGGAAACCGCTATCCTCTCCGCCTCGCATGCCGCTCTCCCCGATCCCGGAAATCCTCGACGAACTGCGCGCCGGCAGGATCGTCGTTCTCGTCGACGACGAGCGGCGCGAGAACGAAGGCGACTTCATCTGCGCCGCCGAGTTCGTGACCGTCGACACCATCAACTTCCTCACCCGCATCGGGGGCGGCTATCTCTGCGTTGCCGTCTCGGGCGAGATCTGCGACCGGCTCGACCTGGCGCCGGCCGTCGCGAACAACACGAGCGTGCGCGGCACGCCGTTCACCGTGTCGGTCGACGGACACCCGAGGCACGGCGTGGGCACCGGAATCTCGGCCGCCGATCGCGTGAAGACGATCCAACTCCTCTGCGATCCGTCGTCGCGTCCCGACGACTTCGTGCGGCCCGGCCACATCAATCCGCTCCGCGCCCGCGACGGCGGCGCGCTCGTGCGCACCGGACAGACCGAAGGCTCCGTCGATCTCTGTCGCCTTGCCGGCTTGCGGCCCGCCGCCGCGCTCATCGAAATCGTGAAGGACGACGGCGAGATGGCCCGGGTGCCGGACCTCGAACTCCTGTGCGAGAAGTACGGCCTCAAGATGTGTTCGGTCGAACAGGTGGTCGAGCACCGGCTGCAACTCGAAGCGATCGTGCAGCGGCTCGAGCCGCACGCCGGCACGCGCATCGAGACGCCCGAAGGCCCGTTCGACCTCTTCGCCTGGTCGAGCGCGGTCGATCCGACGCCGCACCTCGCGCTCACGGTCGGCGGCATCGGCCGTCCGGGAACCGATAGCGGCGACGACGCGGTGCTCGTGCGCGTCCACCGGCGCGATCTTCTCGGCGACATCTTCGGCGTGCCGTCGCCCGACTCGCAGCGATCGACCGGCGCGGAGCTGCGTGCGGCCATGCGGCGGATTCAGGCGGAGAAGCGGGGGGTCATCGTCTACCTCCGTCCGGAGTCGGTGGGCGCGGACCTTCGCGATCGCCTCCAGCAGATTCGCCGCGGAGCGCTCGATGACGTGAATGCGCCCGACCTCACCCGGGTCGACGGCATCGGCGGCCGCGCCCATCCGATGATCCAGCGCGAGTACGGCATCGGAAGCCAGATTCTTCGCGACCTCGGCTTGAAGCGCCTCCGCATCCTGACCAACCATCCGAAGCCCGTCCCTCCCGCCCTGCACGCGTTCGGCCTCGAGATCGTCGAGCAGGTCCCGATCGGAAGCTGACCCTCCATGACCACGCTCGCCACGCTCGCCGCCGTTCTCCTCGCCGTCCAAGCGCCGCCGGCCGACGCGCCGAAGCCGGCTCCGGCTCCGGCTGCAACGACGAGTGACGCGCCGCCCGCGCCCGAAGTGCTCGAGCTCCTCGATCGCGTGGAGCGCACCGGCGTCGCGATGAAGAACCTGCAGGCCGGCGTCACGTGGGCGAAGTTCGACCCCACGAACGACGAGACGATGTATCGCATCGGGCGCCTCGTGATCGACGGCGCCGGCAGCGGTCGCCGCGTCGCCGCGCGGTTCGAGACGCTGACCGTCACGACGCCCGAAGGCCAGGAGACGAGCGACATCGACGAGCGCTACGTCTACGAGAACTGCTGGCTCTGGGAAGTGAACGCGAAGCTGAAGTCCGTGAAGAAGCGTCAGGTCGCCGACGAGGGAACCGCGTACGACCCGTTCACGCTCGGCGAGGGGAATCTCCCGCTGCCCATGGGCCAGACCCGCGCGGCCGTCCTCAAGGAGTTCGACGTGACGTCGTGCCCGGTGCCCGACGTGCGCGCCTTCAAGGGCCTCGAGAACGTGCAGGGCCTCAAGCTCGTGCCCAAGTCGACAAGCGCGCTCCGCGACGAGTATCGCGAGCTCCAGGTCTTCTACAGCACCGACGCCAACGGCCTCGCGGTGCTCGAGGGCGTGCATGCGGTGCAGAAGGCGAGCACGACAACGATCCGCCTCCGCGCGCCGAAGATCAACGCCGCCCTCGAGGACGTCGATCGCGAGAACCTGAAGACGCCCGACCTCGCCGACCGCTCGTGGCAGGGCGGCTGGCAGATCGACGTGCAACGCCTCGCGCCGGCCCCGGCCGACCCGGCGAAGGAATCCGCGACCGGTCCCGCGACCGCTCCGCCCGCCGCCGCACCGAAGGAGTGACGTCGATCCCGGCCGGTCGCGTGCACGTGCAGCGACAAAATCGCGGGAACGAACGCACGTCTCCGCGCGCCGCGACGATAACAATGGCGCCGTGCGTCGCGCCATCCTGACCGCCCTTCTCGCGCTCATTGCCGTCGCGCCCTCCGCGCACGGCCAAGCCCAAGCCCAACTCGTCCCGGACGCGCCCGCGGCGAACGAGGCCGTCGCGACGTCGCTGAACGCGGCGTGGCTCACCGACGACGAGCGCCGTGACCTGCGCGTCTTCCACGGACTCTGGGACGGCCGCGACCTCGACACCGCCGCGCGCCGCGCGATGGCGGCGCTCACGCTCGAGGACTGGTCGTCGGACGTCTTCGGCGACTCCACGTTGCCGGCGGCCGTGCGCGCCGAGGCGCTCCTCGGCGCCGGGCGCTTCGCCGACGCGCTCGCGCTCGTCGAGAAGGAAACGGATCCCGAAGCCGTCGCGGTGCGCTGCGAAGCGCTCGCGTGGCTCGGCCGCACCGACGATGCGATCGCGGCCGCGGTGGCCCTCGACCCACTGCTCGACGAAGGCACGGCGAAGAGCGCCGGCGAGATCGTCGCCGCCGCGCGTGCGGCGATGGTGCGCGGACGACTCGAACCGCGCACGACCGCCGACTGGCAACGCGTGCTCGACGCGCTCGGCCGCGCCCGCTCCGCGTTCGACCGCCTGTATTGGCCGGCGGTGCTCACGGAAGCGGAGATCCTCGTCGAGAAGCACCACTACGAAGTCGCGATCCCCGCGTTGCACCAAGTCTTGTCGTTGCAGCCGCGCTCGGGCCGGGCGTGGCGACTGCTCGGCGAACTCGCGATTCGTCAGTTCGACTTTGACAGCGCGGAGCGCGCCGTCACGGCGCTCAACCGCATTCGCACGGCGCATCCGTCGGCGTCGATCCTGAGCGCGAGGCTGGACATCGCGCGTCGCGATCCCGATCGCGCGATCGAGGCGCTCGAGCGAGCGTTCGCCCGCGGCGTGGCCACGCCCGAAGCGCTGGCGCTGCGAGCGGCCGCGAGCGCCACGCAGTTCGACGAGACGACGACCGCGACATGGCTTGCCGCGTTCGAGAAGGCGGCGCCCGGCCATCCGCTCGGAGCATTCATCGTCGGGGAGACGCTCGCCGACCTTCGCCAATACGACGCCGCGGCGCTCTCGCTCGAGGAGGCCATTCGACGCTGGCCAAACTGGGCCGATCCGCGCATCGCGCTTGGCGCGCTCGAGACGCAGACCGGCCGCGACGAGAAGGCCCGCGAGGCGCTGACCGCCGCGACGCGGCTCGATCCGTTCGATCAGCGGGCGCAGTTCTTCCTGCTGCTCCTCGACGAGCTCGCGTCGTACGCCCGCATCGAGAGCGAGCACTTCATCATTCGCTATCAGCCCGGGCGCGACGAGGTGCTCGCCAAGCTCATGCCCGATGCGCTCGACGCGATGCACAAGGTGGTGGCCACTCGCTTCGGCCATGAGCCCGAGCGGAAGACCGTCATCGATCTCATGCCGGATCACCCGAAGTTCGCGGTGCGCATCACCGGCATGCCGCGCATCCACACGATCGCCGCGTGCACCGGCCCCGTGATCGCGATCGAGGTGTCCCGCGAAGGCCCGCGCACGAAGCACCTCGGCACGTTCGACTGGCTGAAGGTGTTGCGGCACGAGTACACGCACACGATCACGCTCTCGCAGACGAAGAACCGCATTCCGCACTGGCTCACCGAAGCCGCCGCGGTGAGCATGGAACTCACGCCCCGCGACTACTCGACGTGCCAGATGCTCGCGCGCGAGCTCGCGACCGGCGGCCTCTTCACGCTCGACACGATCAACTGGGGCTTCATCCGCCCCACGCGCCCGCACGACCGACCGCTCGCGTACGCGCAAGGCGCGTGGATGGTGCAGTACATGAACGAGCGCTTCGGTCCCGACGCGCTCGTGAAGCTCCTCGACCTGTACGCCGGCGGCATGCCTGAGTCGCGCGCGATGCCTGAGGCGTTAGGCGTCTCGCGCGCGGAGTTCGAGCGCGGCTTCTTCGAGTACGCGAAGGACCAGGTGCGTGCGTGGGGCTTCGCCCCCGAGCCCTCGATGGAAGCGCTGATGCGCGAGCGCCGCGACGCCGACCCCGAACTTCGCGCGATGTACGACACCGCGTTGCACGCGACGCTCGTCGAGACCGCCGGAGCGATCTCGGAGCAGATCGGTCGACCCGGCAACGCGAAGCGCGACGGTATCGCCGGCGCCGAGTGGCCGCGGCCGCGCATCGCGGTAACGCCGCCCGACGACGCGACGCTCGCGGCCTGGCTCGAGCGCTATCCCGACCATCCCGATGTCCTCGAACTCTCGGTGCGTTCGCGCATGCGCAGCATGGGCGACGGAAAGCCCGACGAGGCGACGCTCGCGCTTCTCGAGCGCTATGCGAAGGCGCGGCCGGTCGATCCGTATCCGCATCGGCTCCTCGCGAAGCTCTACCTCACGTCCGACGATCCGTCTCGCGCGATTCCCCATCTCGCCGAGCTCGACATTCGCGAGGAGAAGGAGAACGCGTACGCGATCGAGATCGCGCGGCTGCGGCGCGACGCCGGCGACACGGCGGGCGCGCTCACGTCGATCGAGCGAGCGGTTCGCATCAACGCCTACGACCCGGCGCTCCGCGAACTGGCGGCCGCGATGGCCGTCGAAGCGGCCCGCCTCGATCGGGCGCTCGTGCACATCGAGGCCCTCACCGTGCTCGAACCCGACGCCGTGCAGCACCGCCGACGCCTCGAGCGCGTCAAGGAACTCATGTCGGCGAAGCCATAGCGCGTGCAACCGCGCATTTCCGGACCAAAACGCACGTCGCATTTCGACTCCGCCGAGGGCGCGAGTATCTTCCATCGCATGGGATTCACGCTTCTTTCGACCGTCCGGGCGAGCGCCGTGGCCGCGCTCGCGGTGTCCACGTCCGGGTTCGCCGCCACGATCTCCTATGACGTCACGATCGCGCCGGCGCTGAGCACGATCAATACGAGCACGTCGATCGCGGCGCCCGTCGCCGGAACCTTCATCGGCGACTACGACGCGACCAACAACCCGACCGGCACGAAGACGCTGCCTGGTCTCTTCGGCGGCAGCGGCAACAACGCGATCGCGTACTCCGCGTCGTTCGGCGCGAGCGGCGACAACACGACGAATCCCACCGGCGGATTCGTGATGGACATCGACCAGACGCTCCTGTCGTTCAGCGTTGCAGGTCTCGACATCGACCTCCTCGGCGGAGAGACGTCGTCGATCGGCGCGACGGCCACGATCACCTACCCGAACTTCCACACGCAGAACCCGTCCGCGATCTTCCCCGGTCTCACGATCCCGTTGCCGCTCGGCGAGATTCAGGTCAACGCGCTCACGGCGGTCCAGTCGGGCGGCGCGGTTCCCGGCGTGCTCGTGCCGAACGGACGCGGCAAGTACAACTTCGCGACCATCATTCCGGTCGACCTCGTGACGGTCGTGACCGTGAACGGACAAGTGATCGTGAGCGATCCGATCCCGTTCGCGTTCCCGCTCGCGGGAACGATTGACTTCGGCGGCGAGAGTGTGACGCTCTCGATCACGGGCAACACGAGCTTCGAGCAGGAGACGCCGCTCGATCCGCCGCCCGAGTTCACGAATCAGCCGATCGACCTTCCGACGGTGCTTCCGCCCGGCGGCACCGCGCATCTTCTCTTCTCAGGCGCCATCACTGGCGTCACCATCGGTGGAGGCCTGGACGTGAACATTCATGGAGACGCGACGCCGAACCTCAATCCCGCGGACCTCAACGGCGACGGCGTCGTGAACGCGGCGGACCTTGGCATTCTCCTCGGCGCGTGGGGAACGTCTGGCCCTGGGGATCTCAACGGAGATGGCGTGGTCAACGCACAGGACCTGGGCATTCTCCTCGGCGCATGGTCGTAAGACTTTCGACTCAGCGCTGGACCCTTCGAGAACCGGCTGCGTACTCTCCGACGTGATAGTCCGCCTCGCCGCAACCCTGACCTCCGCCGCCTGCGCGTGCCTCGCGCAGGCGGCGGATTTTTCTTTCTCGCAACCGATCGTGAGTCCGCTGCCCAAGGGGCATCTACCCACGGCGGTGCGCGCGCTCGATCTCACCGGCGACGGCATCGTCGACCTGGTCGTTCCGGGCCGAAACTGGAACGGCGAGCCCGACGGGAGCGGGCGCGTCACCATCATGCGCGGCTTGGGCAACGGCGTGTTCGATCCGTTCAGCGAAGTCCTCGTTGCAGCCGGCCAGGCCGAGAGCGTCGCCGTCGGTGATCTCGACGGCGACGGCAAGACCGACCTCGTCATCACAGTCTCCTCGCGCCACGGTCGCGTGGCGTTCGCGAAGGGTCTCGGCGGCGGGCTCTTCGACGAGCCGACCTATCGCGATGCCGAGCGCCAGCCGCAAGGCGTGAACCTCGGCGACGTCGACGGCGACGGCGATCTCGACGTTGCCGTCACGAACTACCAGTCGGCGTCGTTTCAGGTCTTCCGCAACGACTTCGCGACGGGCGCCGGTCTCGTCCCGATCTCGACGCGCCGCCTCGCCCGCTACCTCGGCGGCACGCCGTATCCGATGAGCGCGCAGATCGCCGACATGAACGGCGACGGCACGAAGGACGTGCTCACCACGTTGCTCGGCGGAAGCCGCGTCTCGCTCGCGACCGGTGCAAGCGCCGCGCCGCCGTCGCTCGGTCCGAACGTCGATTGGAAGCCGGCGAACATCGGCAACGAGTCGCCCGCCGTCATCAACTCGACGCTCGCCGATCTCGACGGCGACGGCGATCTCGACGTTGCGATGCCGTCCCTCTTCGTGACCCAATCGCAAAAGGTCATCGTGTTGCGCAACGCGGGCAACGGCTCGTTCCCCGAACAGCCGGCGCTCGACATCCTGAGCTTCGCGTATGCCTGGAGCTCGACCACGATCGACGCCGACGGCGACGGTCGCCTTGACCTTGCCGTCGGCACCGCGTTGCCGGGAACGGTGAGTTTCCTGCGCAACCAGACGGCGTCGCCGACCGCGCCGCTCTCCTTCGCGTTGCAGCCGGTGCTCGTCGTCTACGGCGTCTTCGTCCGCGACATGACGGCGGTCGACGTCGACAACGACGGCGATCAGGATCTCGTCGGCGTCGACATCGGAAGCGACGCCGTCTTCGTCGCGAAGAACGAGACGCCGCAAGGTGGCGTCGCGGGAGCACCGCGGCGCGTGCCGCCGCCCAGGGAGCGCGGAGGCGACCTGCCGAAGGCGCCGCGCGCGAATCCCGTCAAGGCCGACCTTTCCGGCGACGGCACGGTCGACGCGACCGACGTCGCGATCTGGCTCGAGCAGGGAAGTCCCTCGACGTCGACGAAGGGAGGCGCGCGATGATCGCACGCATCCTCATGCTCGGCGTTGCGGCCTCGCTTGCGTCGTTCGCGCACGCGCAGTGCGGCAATCAGGCATCGTGTCTTCAGGAGCACGACACGCCCGGTTGCGTCGTCATCGAATGCTGCAACGCGGTGTGCGAGGCCAACCCGCTCTGTTGCGACGTCTCTTGGGACGCCGACTGCGTCGGGTGGGCGGAGAAGCTCTGCGACGGCCTCACGTGCCCGAGCCCGGGCAGTTGCGAGAGCGTGCACTTTCAGCCGGGCTGCGAGGACACCGACTGCTGCCAGCTCGCGTGCCGCTTCGACTGGTACTGCTGCTACACCGCGTGGGACTCGCTCTGCGTGCAGGTGGCGTCGTCGCTCTGCGGCGAATCGCCGTGCACGATCGAGATCCCCGCGAATGCGGTCGACGAGGACGAGCCGTGCTTCAAGCACTTCAACGACGGCTGCAATCTTCCTGACTCGGCTCCCATTCCGATCGCGCCCGGCGCCGTGCGAACCGGCAAGTACGCCTCGGGGGCGCCGCGCGACACCGACTGGTACAGCCTTTCGCTCGCAGCGCCCACGCGGCTCACGATTCGCCTTCGCGCGGAGTTCCCAGGGCAGGTCCTCGTGATGAAGGGGCCGTGTCTCGGACCGTTCGAAACGCGCGCCGACGTGACCGCGTTGCCGTGCGACGAGGCGGTCGTCGACGCGTGCTTCGAGCCCGGCAACTACACGATCATCGTTGCAGCCGCGCTGCCCGATCAGCCGCTGCGATACTCCTTCACCTGCGACGAACGCGATCCCGACAATCCCCCCGACCCCAAGGAGCCGGTGCCGGAGCCGAGCTATTTCGGACTCCGATATCTCCTCACCGTGGACGGCGGATCCTGCATGTTCGGGGACCTCGACGGCGACGGACTCGTCGGGCCGACGGACCTCGGGATCCTGCTCGGCGCGTGGGGCGGTGCGGGTTCTGCCGATCTTGACGGCGACGGCACCGTCGGGCCGTCCGATCTGGGCATCCTGCTCGGGGCCTGGAGCGCCTGAAACGCGGAGATTCGGGAGTTCGAGCCGAGTTCCCTAGGGGCAAACGCCGATCGACCCTCTGCGAGGAGGATCGGCCATGGGCTCGCTTGGGAAGGGAACGTTTGCTGCGTGTTTCGTCGCGCTCGTCGCTGCCGCCGTTTGGACGGCCGCCAGCTACTTCACGGACTGGCGCCTGGGGATCCTCGCGCCGATCGTCGGGCTTGCGGCCGGCGCCGCCATGGCGAGCGGAAGCGAACGCCAGGGCGGTGTGCAGGGCGGCCTGATCGCCGCGATCATCGCGCTCGTGGCGATGGTCGGGAGCCGATACGCACTGACCCAGCTGCAACTTCGAGATTGGGCGCAAAGGATCGCGAGCATCTCCGACGAAGACGTCGTTGCAGCTCTCGCGGATCGCCTCTACGACGAGGCGGCGCTCGACGGCTCGCTTGAGACGATGTACGTCGGCACCGCATCCGACGACGAATATCCGCCGCAGATCTGGTCGCGTGCCGAGTCGACCTGGGAGGGCATGACGGTCGGCGAGCGCGAGGAATTGCGGCAGGCGATGATCGCCGAGAACGAAGAGGCGATGGCCGAGGCGGCACCGATCCTCACGGGCATCGGAATGCTGCTCAACGTCGGCCTCGCAGGAATGTGCTGCATGGGCGTCAGCGTCGTGGCCGCCTATCGCCTCGGACGCGCGGGGCTCGAGACGGCGACGGAGCGCGGGGTCGTGGGCGTCGTGTCGGCGGGCCCGGCTCGCGACGTGGCGAAGGGCGTCCCGGCAGTCGGCGGCGAGGAGGTGCTCGGCGGACCGCTCCGCGCCGCGATGAAGCTGCCCGTGGACCCGCTCGAGGGCACCGAGGCCGGCGCCCGATCGCTCACCTCGGCGCCGCCGCTCCGGAAGGCGGCGTGACGGACCACGGCAGCGCGTCGAGGTCCACGTTGCCGCCGCAGAGGACGATGCCGACGGGCGTGCCTTGCTGCAACGCGGAAATGGCCTTCGAACGCCGCGAGAGTGCGACGGCCACGCCCACTGCGGCGCTTGGTTCGATCACGAGCTTCGCACGCTCGAAGACGAGGCGCATCGCCGCGACGATCTCGTCCTCGCTCACCGTGACGACTTCGTCGACCAAGTCGCGCACGACCGGAAACGTCAGCGATCCCAGGCTCGTGCGCAGTCCATCGGCGATGGTCGTGGCGGCCGCGATCGGCTGAATCGAACCGGCGCGCTTGCTGCGTGCCGCGTCGTCGGCGTTGGCAGGTTCCGCCGCGATGATCGCGATCGACGGCTTCACCGCCTTCGCCGCGAGCGCCACGCCCGAGATCATGCCGCCGCCGCCGATCGGCACGATGATCGCGCCGAGGTCCGGGCACTCCTCGAGGAATTCGAGCGCGATCGTGCCCTGTCCCGCGATGACGTCGGGGTGGTTGTACGGCGGAATCAGCGTGCCGCCCGTCTCGGCGACGACGCGATCCGCCGTCGCCTCGCGATCGGCCACGGTCGGTTCGCACGGATACACGATGCCGCCGTAGCCCTCGACCGCCTCGCGCTTCACGCTCGGGGCGTTCCGCGGCATCACGATGTGCGCCGGGATGCCGCGAAGTTTCGCCGCAAGCGCGAGGGCCTGCGCGTGATTGCCCGAGGAGTGCGTCACCACGCCGCGGCGCGCCAGCTCGTCCGAGAGCTTGAACACGGCGTTGCAGGCGCCGCGGAACTTGAACGCGCCGACCTTCTGGAAGTTCTCGCACTTGAAGCGCAGCGGATGCCCCGCGCGTTCGGAGATCGCCGAACAGCGCACGACCGGCGTCCGAATGGCGTGCGGCGCGATGCGCCGCGCCGCGTCGCGGATCGCGTCGATCGTGGTGGCGTACGTCGTCGTGCTCGTCGTCGTCATCTGGCGATAGGCTACCCGCATGCGTACCGCACTTGACTGCCTGCGCCGATTGCACGAGCACCGTCTGTGGCTTCGCGCCCGCTTCGAGAAGGCCATCCGACCCTTGAGCGACGCCGAACTGCGCCGCGCGTTTCCGATGGGCCCGGGCAGCGTGCTCGGCGTCCTCGCGCACTGCTGGGGCGCCGAGAACATCTGGCTCGATTCCATCTCGGGATCGGCCGCCCCATCCACGCTTCCGTCCGCCGACGCGTTCCCCTCGCTCGACGCGCTCCTCGGCCGCTGGAAGGAAACGGACGATCGCTGGGCGCGGTTCTTCGCGACCGTCACCGAGGCCGAACTCGATCGCCCGGTGGTGCGCGTGCGCGACGGCAAGTCGTACACGACGACGCTTGCGGACGTCCTGATTCACGTCTGCACGCACCAGATGTATCACGCGGCGCAGCTCAACAACATGCTTCGACAGCTCGGCGACGCGAACACGGCGGCGGCGTTCGTGCCGAGCGACTTCATCATCTTCGGCCGCGAAACGTGGAGAGGCCCCAATCCGTGAGTACCCCGACCTTTGCCCCCGAGTCCAAGGTTCGCCGCATCACCGTGATCGGCGACGACATGCTCGTGCGCATCACCGGTCGTGAAACCGGCAACACCGTGTCGCTGTTCGAGCAGCGCACGAATCCCGGGGGCGGCGTGCCGATGCACGTCCACGATCGCGAAGACGAACTCTTCCAAGTGCTCTCCGGCAACGTGGAGTTCACGATCGGCGGCGCGAACGGAACCTCGTTCGTGGCGAAGCCGGGCGACAACGTGTGGGGGCCGCGACGCGTGCCGCACGCGTGGAAGGTCATCGGGAACGAGCAGGCGCGAGTTCTCGTCATCGCGACCCCGTCGGGTCTCGAGGACATGTTCGAGGCGCTCTCGAAGCTCCCGCCCGGTCCGCCCGATTTCGCGAAGGTTGCCGAGATCTGCGGTCGGTTCGGCGTGCGCTTCGCGTAGCGTGTCGTGCATGTGGATGCACGTGCGCCGCGTGATCGTCGGAGCATTGGCCGCGCTGGTTCTCCTCTGCGCGACGACCGCCCATGCGCAGACCGATTTCGGTCTGATCCGACCCATGCCGTGGCGCGAGGTCGAGGCGCTCGTCGAGATCTGGTGTCCGACGAGCGACGCGGCAACGTGGAGCGAGATCGAGAAGGCGTACCGCGACGCGCTTGTCGAGCACGACCGACTCCGCGGCGATGCACTCGCGAAGGGGATTGAGCGCTCGCTGCGAGACCACGAGGAGCGCGCGAGCGCCGAGGAGCGCGAGAAGACCGTGATCGAGGCGCAGCGGCACGCCGCGCGAGCTATCGCGGTGGACGAGGCGTTCGCACGAGCGTTGACGGACGCCCTCGAGAAGCGGCTCCCCGAGGCGGAGCGAGGCCGAAGTCGGCCCATCGCGCTCCTCCTTGAACTTCGGCGGGCCGCGAACCAGACGTGGATCGAGTCGGCCTCGGGTCCCTACGCCGTCCTGAAGGCTGCAACGACGAGATTCGACGAGCCCGACGCGACGGTGGTGCGAGAGGTGGTGACGCAAGCGCTCGACCGCGCGTTGCCGCACAGCCGAGTGCTCGCGGATGCGACACGAGAGTTCGAGCGAGTGACGGTTCGACGGCAGGCCGAATGGACCGAGCGATTCGGAGGCGAACGCCCCGATGCCGACGCCATCCGGACCTTCTATGCGGAAAGGGGGTTCGCGCACGCGTCGCTCGATGCCCGCGTGGCGAAGTCGTTGCCGGCGCTCGAGCGCGGCAGCTTCGAGCCCTTCATCGCGGTCGACAGCGGAGCGCTCGCACGCATGACGCCGAAGAATGCGCGCCGGCTCGCGTTCATCCTCGCCGACACCGACAGCATGATGGGGTCGTATCCGGGCATGGTGGCGGGCGCGGAGTGGCGGCTCCGGCAAGTGGAGAAGGCCGCGCTCCTCACCGAGGCGGAGGTGAAGGACTTGGAGGCGCGCCTCGAGGCGGCCCGAACGAAGGACGTCGAGCGCATCCGAGCAAGGATTCGAGTGTTGATCGACCTTGCCGAGAGAATTGGCCGCTTTCGCGAAGCGAGGAATCAAGGCGACTTCAATCTCTCCAACGACGAGTCAAACGCCGCGTGGCAAGCCATCGACGCGCAGGACTCTGGCGACGTGCGTGAGATCATGGTCACGCTCCGCCGTGCGATGCGCGAGAGTGCGTCGGTCGATTGGGCCGCAGTCAGCGCCGCCGTGGTCCAGCCCGAGGAATCGATGTGGCTCGTCGATCCCGATGCCGAGTGGCGGAGCGAAGGAGGCTTGTCGCCCGAGCCTTGGACGCCGCGCGTGGTGCGATCGTCGGACGTCGAGGCGCTTTCCCGCAGGCTGCAACGTGGAGAGCCGCCATCGCTGCCGTCGGTCGAGCCGATCGCGAGCGATGAACTCAAGGGGATGTGGTCCCCGATTTCCGACGATGAGGCTGCAGCGCTCAGGCAACGGCTCGTCGACCGCGTGCAGAAGGCACGAGCCGAACAGTGGGCGGCAATCCAAGGCATTGCCACGCCCGAACTGTGCGCGGGGCAGGAGGACCTTTGCCGCGTGTGGTCGAGCGCGATGGCGGTCGACGGGCCGTCGGCGCTTCTCGGTCGTCGGGCCGTGTTCGGCGTCGAATTTGACGAGTGGCAGGATCGTGCGGGCAACCCCGGCCTCGCGCTACTCGAGACCTCGCTCGCGCCCGACGTAGAGGCGAAGGCGATCGCCGCGCTCGCGCCCGTGATGGACGAGCTGCGGCTCGCCGACGAGGCGCTTCTCGGCGTCGAGCTTTTCGCCGAGATCGATTGGCTGCGGGCAAATGCCGCGTTCTCGCACGCGCTGATTGAGGGCGGCCATGCCCTCGAGGTCCGGCTCGCGGCGGGGGCCACCTACGAAAAGGCCGAGCGTCGCATCGCGGAATCGCTCGAAGCGCCAGTCGCACGACGTACGGCTGCAACGCGGAAAGCGATGGAAGCCATGCGCGCCGTCCTCGCGCCGGCGGAGTTCGAGCGCGTGCGCCGAAGCATGCGGCGGTCGACCTTCCCTGGCATCGACCGCGAGCGCGATCGTTTCGAGGCGCCGGCGCTGCGAGCGATGTCGCTTACGACGCTCGACGAGCCGCGGCAGAACGCGCTGATCGCGCTCATGGCCGACTGGAGCGAGTCGTTCGAGCGGCGCACGGAGCGCATGGCCGAGGCCGGCCCCGTGACGCAGTTCTCCGTGGGAGGCGAGTCGGCGGAACAAATCGTTCGGAGGATGACCGTCGACTGGAACGACTACGCCCGCCGCCAGGAGGGACTGGTCTTCCTCTCCGCGCTCAAGCGACTGCTGGCGCCAGCAGAGGCGGCAGAGGTGTTTCGGGGCCGAGGCGGGTAGGGCGTGACGCGATCTGGGGTATCGGGGCAATCCAATTCGGCGACTTCAAAATGTGAGATTGAAGTGCTCCGCATTGATGGTCGCGACGCGGGTGTGACGTCTTCGATGTCGTGTCCGTGAACCGGTTGCCGTGCCGACGTCGAGCGCCAGGTCGCGCCGTGATCTCACCACTCGAGCACAACGATGCGAATCGTTGCTCCGAATCCTCATCCGTCTCAATTCGCCACGGCCGCGACGGCAATTTGGAGCATGAAACTGGACACGGCCATCGGCATCGGGCACCTCGGGCGCCTGCAACGTGGAGAGACTCGCCGCCTTGCGGCCGCACCCTAAGATCTTGGTGAATCACCCTATGAAGGGGCGGTCAAGCTGGAAGGGGCCGACCATGAACCTTCGACGTTCGGGTTCGAATCTTCATGGTGGGTGCGTCGGCGCTTTCACCGACCTCGTTCGCTACACTCCGCCCAACGCTCGGGGCGTTTCGGCCGCAGCCATTCGGCAGGCCGGGACTGAGAAGCACCCGTCGAACCTGATCCGGTTAGGACCGGCGTAGGGAAGCGAGGTCATGCGGTGGATTGGCGACACGCCACCTTCGCGGGCCCGCGTCTCCTCGCGGGTCGCACGCAGAAGGAGCCTCGCATGATCCAGATCCGCACGCCAAACTCGAACTCAGGCGGGGACTCGCACGAGCACTCGCACGACTACGCGATTCCGTTGCACGGAGCGCACAACCCGTCGTCAACGTCGCAAGGCACCACGCCCGGCTCCTTCGCGCTTCGCGCGAATATCGGCGGACCGCTGACCTTCGCGTCGCCGGATACGCCCGGCATGCCTCCGCCGAGCGACAAGACCGCGTGGGACTTCCTCCCGGAAGGGTGGCGCCTCGAGCGCGTGGCCTCGCGCGACGTGGGATGCGCCGGGCATAACAAGGGCGCGATCGGCGAGTTCGTCCGCTGCGTGGCGCCGGCGGGCTTCGCACCGATCACGCAGCTTGAGCACGCGCGGCTTGGACTCGTCACGAAGGAAATGCGCCGCGTCGCCGAGCGCGAAGGGCACTTGACGCCTGAAGACGTGCGCGACGAAGTCGCCGCGGGCCGCATGGTGATCCCCGCGAACAAGACGCACCTCGGCTATCAGCTCGATCCGATGGCGATCGGCCGCGCCTCGAAGACGAAGATCAACGCGAACATGGGCGCGTCGCCGGTGTCGAGCTCGACCGACGAAGAGGTCGAGAAACTCCGCTGGGCCGAGCGCTGGGGCGCCGACACCGTGATGGACCTGTCGACCGGCGGCAACCTGGACGCCACGCGCGACGCGATCTGCCGCAACTCCACCGTGCCGATCGGAACGGTGCCGATCTATTCGATGATCATCGGCCGCAAGATCGAGGATCTCGACGAGCGCATCGTGCTCGACACGCTTGAGCACCAGGCGTCGCAGGGCGTCGATTACTTCACGATTCACGCGGGCGTCCTGCGCGAGCACCTGCCCTTCATCAAGAATCGCCTCATCGGCATCGTGTCGCGCGGCGGATCGCTGCTCGCGAAGTGGATGCTCGTCCACAATCGCCAGAACTTGATGTACACGATGTGGGAAGACATCTGCGACGTCATGCGCCGCCACGACGTCACGTTCTCGATCGGCGACGGCCTTCGCCCCGGCGGCCTCGCCGACGCGACCGACGCCGCGCAGCTCGCCGAGCTCGAAACCCTCGGGGAACTCACCGAGCGCGCGTGGCGCAAGGGCGTGCAGGTGATGATCGAAGGCCCCGGCCACGTGCCGTTCGACCAGATCGAGTTCAACATGAAGCTCGAGCGCCGACTTTGCCACGGCGCGCCCTTCTACGTGCTTGGCCCGCTCGTCACCGACATCTTCCCCGGCTACGACCACATCACGAGCTGCATCGGCGCGACCGCTGCCGCGTACCACGGCGCAAGCATGCTGTGTTATGTCACGCCGAAGGAGCACCTCGGTCTTCCGAAGCGCGACGACGTGAAGCAGGGCTGCATCGCCTACAAGATCGCGGCGCACGCGGCCGACGTCGCGCTCGGCATTCCCGGCGCGCGCGATCGCGACGACGAACTGACGAAGGCGCGCGCCGCGCTCAACTGGCAGAAGCACTTCGAGCTTTCGTTCGATCCCGACACCGCCCGCGCGTACCACGACGAGGACCTCGACGTCGACACCGACTTCTGCGCGATGTGTGGCCACGACTGGTGCTCGGTGCGCATCTCGAAGGAGATCGTCGAGTTCGCGTCGGGCAAGAGCGAGGACTACGCCTGGCAGAAGCCGACGCGATCCGCGGCGCTCACGCCCGAGCAACAGGAGATCCTCGCGAAACGCGGAGTGCTCTCGCCGGACGAGATTCACCGCCTCGCGAGCAAGACGAAGAAGGCCGTCGGCGCCACCGAAGGGAAGGCCAGTTGCCACAGCGACTACGTCGATCCCGAGACCGCCAAGGCCGTGCAGTCGACGAAGCTCGTGCAGCTGAACACCGCCCCGGCCCACAACCTTCCGTCGCACGACCCGATTGTGTGAGCGGGTCCGCTGGATAGGATGCCGTCGATGTCGCGCGTGACGAAAGGCCCCGTCGACCAGTCTGGCTCCGGCCAGGCTGCAACGTCGACCGGGGCCGCGTCGGATGGCGACGCGCAGCTCCTTTCCGCGCCTCCGATGCGATATCAGTCGGAGTACGTGTGGATCATCTTCTTCTCGAGCATGGACATCATGCTCACGTGGGCGATCCTGCGCCGCGGCGGAGAGGAAGTGAATCCGATGGCGCGGCTCGTCATCGAGTGGTGGGGACTCAACGGCGCGATTGCGTTCAAGTTCGCGCTCATGCTCTTTGTGATCGTCTCGTGCGAGATCGTCGGTCGCCGCCGCGACCCGACCGGTCGCCGTCTTGCGCGCGTCGCGGTGATCATCGCGGCGTCGCCGGTCGTCTACTCGCTCGGACTTCTCGTCGATCACGTGCTCCTGCGCCCGACGTCGTGAACGCGACGCCTCGGCCGCCCTCACCCTCCACGGCAACGCCATGCAACGCATGACCCTCATTCTCGCGCGTCTTGTCCCGCTCGCGGCAGTTCGCGGACTTCTCACGGCGCTCGTCGTTTCCGTGGTCGTCGTTGCAGGCGCCCGCGCCGACGAGCCGGTGCATGTCGCCGTACTCTCGGACGGCGTGGCGCTCGGCCAAGGTCCGCTCGCGAAGCTCGACGCGTGGCCGATCCAGCTCTCGCGGATGCTGGGCAAGGGCTACCTCGTCAGCAACTTCTCGCGGGGCTCCATGAGCCTCAGCGCGCGAAGCGACCGCTACGCGATGACGTTGCCCGAGTGGTCGAAGCTACGTGAGTTCCAGCCGAGCATCGTGCTGGTCGGGCTCGGCGCGAGCGACGCCGTCGACTCGTCCTTCAAGGCGGGACCGCATATCGCGGACGGCCTCGACGCGATCATCGCCGGGCTGAAGGCGCTGCCGGGAAATCCCAAGATCTACCTCTGCCTGCCGCCGCCCGCCGCGGCGGATTGGCGCCGAGCGGGAACCTACAACGTCGCGATCGAAGAGGTCCTGAAGGTCATCAACGCGGCGGGCGTCCGTCACGACATTCCGGTGATCGACACCCGCACGCCGGTGAGCGGCAACGACGAGCACCTCGTCTCCGGGTTCTTGCCCGACACGCAGGCCAGCCAGCGCATCGCGCGCGCGGTGGCTGCAACGCTGAGCGGGAAGGAGCCCGACGCCGACGTGGGGCCCTATCGCGGCACCGGGCCGGCGGGCGGTCTCGTTCCAACGACGTTCGTGCGCGCGGGCGCGAACGAGCGGGCGCTCGGCGGAGAAGGCTGGCAGACGAAGGACGGCGAGCTGCGTCGAATCGGATCCGGCGTGAAGGGATTGCTCGCGCCGATCGACACCGGAACCGGCGACTTCCGCATGAAGGCGACGATTCGCATCGATCCCTCGAGCAAGTCCGTGCCCCGCTTCGGCCTCGACCAGAATTGGCTCTGGATGGAGACGACGAAGGGGCTCGTGGCCGCCGAAGGTCCGCTCTACCGAACGAAGCCCGTGATCATCAAGGCGGCTGGCGCTGCGAAGCGCGGCGAGTGGTTCGACGTCGAGATTCGACGCAGCGGCATGGACCTCGAGTTCGTTGCGGGCGGCGAGGCGATCGTGACGACGCTTGCGCCGCGACAGCGCTTCGGTCTCTTCATCTTCGATTCGAATGGCGCGGACGTCGCGCTCAAGGATTGGATCGTCGAAGTGGAGCCCTCGCAGGCGCCGTCGCCTATTTCCGTCCCCGCGACGAAGCCATGAGCTTCTCGATCTCCGTGGCCGTCTTCGCGATCATCGACGACAGCACGGTCGACTTGCCCTTGCCGATAAGGACGTCGTCCTCGATGCGCACGCCGAGGCGCTCCTCTGGGATGTAGATGCCGGGCTCGATCGTGATCACGGCGCCTTCCGGCAATCCACCTTCGGGCGTGATGTCGTGCGTCTCGAGGCCGAGGTGATGGCCAGCGCCGTGGATGAAGTAGTCGCCGTAGCCCTTCTTGTTGATGACGTCGCGACACGCCTTGTCGACGTCCATCAGCGTTGCACCCACCTTTGCGGCGGCGGTGCCGGCGAGGAGCGAGTCGAGCACGATGTCGTAGATCTCGCGCTGCCGCTTCGTGAACTTGCCGTTGATCGGATAGGTGCGCGTGACGTCGGCGGAGTAGCCCCCGAACGCGGCGCCGGAATCGATGCAGATCAAGTCACCGTCGACGAGCATCTGGTCGTTCGCGTGATAGTGCAGCACGGTCGCGTTGAGGCCGGCGCCGGCGATCGTGCGATACGCCGTCGAGCGCGCGCCGTTCGTCTTGTAGGCGTGCTCCATCGCCTCCTGCACGTCAAACTCGGTGATGCCGGGCCGGAGCGTCGCGAGCGCGGCTTCATAGCCCTTCGCGGAAATCTCGACCGCATGGCGCATCACGGCGACTTCCGCCTTCGACTTCTTCGCGCGCATCTCGGCCAGCACGGACGTGCGATCATCCATCGAGCAGCCGGGAATGCGCTCCATGATCGCGCGGAAGAGCGCGAGATCGGGCGACACGGGCGCGGTGTACGCCGAGAAGGGATGCAGGCACGAGAAGCGCTTCGCACGCTTCGCCGCTTCCGTTACGAAGCGCGGCATCGCCGTCGTGCGCATGATCGTCGAGACGCCGTAGCGCTCGCGCAGCTTCGACGAGATCGTGTCGCGGAAGCCGTCCCACTTCTCGATCTCGGGATTGAGCGGGCGGAGGAAGAGGATCGCGCGTCGGGCTTCGACGGGATTCGTCGGGTCGAGAAGAAGGACCGCGCCGGCCTCGTCGGTGATGCCGGTGAGATATTCGAAGTGGGGATGCGGGCGCCACGCGTGATGGAGGTTCGCGTCGGCCTCGCCGGCGAAGACGACGCCGATCGAGCCCTTGATTGCGCTCAACACGTTCGCACGGCGCGCGGCATATTCAGGGAGCGGAATCGTCGGCTCGTTCGAGCTCGCCTTCGGAGATTCGGTCGCGGTGGGCATCGACGCAGAATACCGGCTCGCGACGCGTCATCGGTCGCTCACGACCACGCGCCGAGCACCGCCGCAAGGTCGCCGCCGCCGACGAGGCCATCGCCGTCGAGATCGGCAGTCGGGCTCGCCTGTCCCCACTCGCCGATCAGGATTGCCAGATCGGCCGCGTCGATGAGGCCGTCGCAGTTGAGGTCGCAGCTTCCGGCCGGCTTGCCGAAGACCTCGAGGTACGTGTCGGCGGGCGTCGAGTCGTAGTAGCCGATTCCTCCGGCCACGAAGAGCGATCCGTCGGCGAGCGCGCCGGCCGCCCATGCCGCCGTCGAATAGCCCTTCATCGGAAGGTCGACGCCCTTCCACGTCTTCGTGATCGGATTCCACAGGAGCGCGATGGGTTCGTTGACGGCGCCGAAGTAGTGGTAGCCGGCTGCAACGACGTGATTCGCGTCCGACGCGGCGATGCCGAAGAGCATGTTCCAGCCTGCGCCGGGACTCGGCGCCGGCACGTGCTCCCACGCGGTGCCGTCGAAGTGCATCGTGAGCGGCTGGTGCCCGGACTCGGGCATGAAGAGGTCGCCGCAGACCCAGATGTCATTCGCGCTGACGGCGAACATGTCGTAGATGGTCGGGTTCGTCTCGGGCTGGGGCACGTTCGGGACCTTCGTCCACGTTGCACCGTCGAAGTGGAAGATCGTCGCCTCCCAGTCGTTGCCGTTCGGCAACATGGCACCTGCGGCGTAGACGTTGTCGGGCGCGATGGCCTCCACCGTCCACAGTTGACGATTCATCATGTTCGCCTGAGGCGGAAGCGAGACGTCCGTCCACGACAAGCCGTCCCAGCGCATGCAGAGGAATTGCGTCGCGTCGGCTTGGTAGCCGCAGACGTACACCGCGTCGGCGGCTGCAACGGCGATGTCATTGACCGAGCGGCCCGCCGGCGGCTGCGGCATCGGCACGACGGTCCACGCGCGGCCGTCCCACCGAACGCTCGAGATGTGCGTGACGCCATCGACGACGTAGTTGCCGCAGGCCCAGACATCGTTGGGCGAAAGCGCCGACACGCCCTCGAGGAAGATCGGCATTCCTGCGATCGTGGGCGTCGGCGTGACCGTCCATGCGGAACCGTCGAAGTGCGCCGCGAAGCCCGCGGCGCCGACCATCCAGATGTCGTCGTCGGCGATCACTTCGACGCCGCGCACCGTGATCGGCATGTCCGAATCCGGCGCGGTCGGCGTCGTCCACGTGGCGCAGTTCGCGAGCGGCGGGGGCGGATCGTTGCTTCCCGGCGCGGGCGGCACCGGGCAGCGCCCGCCTGCAACGTCGATCTCGGCAACGACGAGCGCGTGCGACGAGCCGGTCGGCGAGCTCGGATCGGTCATGAGCGCGCGGAAGACGAGCGACGTGCCCGACAGCGCACGGTGATTGAAGTCGAAGGAGAGGACCGTTCGCCCGTTGACGACGTCGCCGGTGCGCACGATCTCGAAGGGCGCACCGTCGCCGATCCGGCCGACAAGCACGCCACCGCTCGGCGAAAGCGGCGAGCCGAAGGTCGCCACGAAGACCGCGAGATCGCCGTCGACGGCGACCGCGCCGAAGTTCGTCATGGCCCCGCCGTGCGGAGCGAGGTCCCCGTCGATCGCAAGCTTCGTGACCGCCGTCGAGCCGACGGGCGCGGCGAAGACGCCGACGCGCCCGCCGAACCCGATGAAGCCGCTCTTCCCCGTGAAGACCACGCGCGCGTCGTCGGTGTCGCACGCGAACATGAAGTCGAATTTCGTCGTTGCAGTCCCGGGCATCGTCGTGTTCCAGTTCGCGACGAGCGCGATCTGGTTGGTGAGCGAATCCCAGACGTACGTGCCGCCGGCGGTTCCGCCAGGCTTGTTGCAGAGGGCGGTGAACGCCATGCGGTCGTTGCCCATCGCGGGGATGCCGGGCTCGGTCTTGATGAACGTGCCGCCGCCCGGGGCCGCGGTGCCGTTCGAGTAGACCTTCGCGGGCGTCGGATTCGCGTACTCCACGAACCACGGCACTTCGAAGCCTGCCTTCGCGACGAACGCCGCGCCGCTCGCCCCCATGGACGGGCGCGGATACGGCGACGGGAATCCGTTGTGCGCATCGACGAGCGTCACGATCGTCGTCCCGTCCGACCAGTAGAGCCCGTCGGCGTCGATGGTGTTGCCGCCGGTGAACACCACGTTGCCGTCGCGCGTGGCTGGGTTCTGCAGCGCGCGGAAGTAGGTCATGTACGTCTCGTTCGGGACGACGTCGTTCTGGTCGACCATGCGCGCGAACGGCGCGGAGAGATCGGCCGGCACCATGTAGATGCCGGTGAGACCGGCCGCGGTCCAGTCGCCGAGGAACGCGATGTCCGCCCCCGTCTGGTCCGCCCAGAGCGCGGGCGTGTCGCCGATCGGTCGTATCGACGTCGTCGCGTCGGCGACGGTCGTGAAGCACACCGACTGTGCGGCGGAAACCCCGGTGAGGGCGGCTGAGACGGTGGCTGCAACGCAGAATGCGGCGTGCGTTCGACGCGCGGTGTGCATGGTCTACTCCAGTGGGCTGCCGGAACTCCGGCGTCGGGCGGAGGGACGTGCACGCGCGGAGATACGCGCCGCGGCCGAAAATCGCGGCAATCGCGTCAGATCTCGATGACGAGCTCGGGCCGAAAGCCCGTCTCTTCCCTGGTGTAACCGCGCTGGTTCGCGACGACCCGAGTGCGGCCGAGCATGAAGTCGACCGACCAATGCGTGTGTCCGTGGATCCAGAGCGCGGCGCCGCTTTCGGCGACGAACGCGTCGAGCGGGCTCGCGAACGCCGGGCTGAGCGAATCGGCACGGTGCTGCGGCGCGAGCGACTCGCGGCTGATCGCGTGGTGCGTCACGACGACTGTCTTCCCCGACGCCGGCCGCGCGAGCTCGGTCGCGAGCCACGCCTTCGTCGTTGCATGCAGCGTCGCCATGTCGTGCGGGCGGATCCAGCGCGGCGCGGGCTCGTCGAGGTCGCGCACCTTGATCTGCCGGTGATCGGAGAGCATCGCGCTGGCGTCGATCATCGACAGGGCGGGATCGCCGAGCAGGGCGTAGTCGGTCCAGAGCGTCGCGCCGAGAAAGCGCACGTCGCCGATCGAAACCGCGTTGCACTCGAGGAGGTCGATGCCGAGCGACGTCGCGACCTCGCGGGCCCGGCGATAGAACGCGGGCAGCTCGCGGCCGTAGCACTCGTGGTTGCCGATGACGTAAACGATGCGCTCGTCGCGGAACGTCTCGCGCGCCCACGTGAGACCTTGCGTGCCGACCGCAACGTCGCCCGCGAGCACGACGACATCGGCCTTGACTGACGGCGGTCCGAACGCGCGGAACTCGAGGTGAACGTCGCTCAGGATCCGAACGCGCATCGGCGCCTCCGTCGCATCACGCGACGGCCGCGGGGCGCTTCTCGTTCAGCAACATGTTCGCGTACGAGTTCATCGAGTCGCGAAGCTGTTCGAAGCTCTCGAGCACGTAGAGGATCGGCTGATAGTGGTCGATCTCGAACGCCGTGTCGCACACCCGCGCCATGTCGAACGGGCGACGGTCGACGTCCTTCGAGTTCAACGAGTGATGGCTTTCGCCCGGGCTCGAGATGAGACCCGAGCCATAGATCTTCACGCGGCCGTTCTCACGAATGAGGCCGAACTCGACGGTGAACCAGAAGAGCCGCGCGAGGCGCTCCGTGTGATGCGGATCGTTCGTCAGAAGCGCGGCCTTGCCGTAGGTCTGGAGGAAGTCCGCGAACACCGGATCCGCGTGCAGCGGCACGTGGCCGAAGATGTCGTGGAAGATGTCAGGCTCCGGCAGGTAGTCGATCGACTGCTTCGGCCGAATGACGATCGTGGTCGGGAACTCGCGGCGCGAGAGGCACGCGAAGAACGCCTTCGGCTTCAGGTACCCCGGCACGGCCCGGCTCTGCCAACCGGTGAGCGGCTTCAGGCGCTCATTGATCGATTCGACCGGCGGGATGCGCTCGCGACGGAGGTTGATGATCTTCGCGCCGCCCAAGTACGTCTGCGACGCGTTGTCGGCGAGATACGCCATTTGGCGATCGAAGAGCGTGGTCCAGGTTTCCTGGTTCTCGGGGGTGTAGCCCTCGTACCGCTGCTCGATGTAGAGCTGAGTCGGGTCGGTGAATCCGGGCTCGCCAAAGCGATCGGCGAATTCCTGGGCGCGACGTGCCTGGACGTCGTCGATCATCGCGTGATTCAGGCTGCCAGACATCGAAGCGTTCGGGTCCGCCATCTGGGGGAAACCTCCGTTCGTCGCATGCTATCGCCCGCGTCTCGGCGGCTCGACGCCGGAGGAGCGGAGTTTCCCTAGCGGCGACCGCAAACTTTTTTTCGCCGTTCTGAGAGACGCGACCGGAGCCCCCCGGAAGACGAGTGGATTCCGGTTCGGGGATCGGAATCTGGGTTGGCCCCCCGGACGCCTTCGGGCGTCCGCCTAGCACTCGGCTGCCGACGAGTCCCGCCAACCCACTACCCACGGACCGGCTGCGCCGCCCCACGGACGCATCGCAGGCGACGCAGCCGGTCCCGTCCATCAGACGACGACCGACTCTCCATCCCACTCTTCACTACCCGAACCGACGCCTGCCACCGACGTCGATTCGGCACTCTCCCGGACGGATGTCCGGGCATGTCCTTCAGAGGGAAGCGGCGGGCCGACACGTAACGCGTGTCGGCTCGTCGTTTCTTTTTCGGCTTGGTGCGGGTGGCGTCAGCGCGGCTTCGCCAACGCCTGCAACGTCGAGATCGCGTCGCTTTCGTTGCGGATCTCGGTGTGGCCGTCGAGACGCACGATCTCGAACGCGCCGCGCACGTCGATGCCGAAGCGGTCGACGCCGACCGCGACCGGCTTTTCGATGCCGATCTGCGCATGCGTAAGACATGCCGCTCGCATGAGATCGCCGTGATTCGTGTTGAGCGTGCGGCAGATCTTGCCTTCGCTCAGCGCCAGCGGGTTCTGCCACATGAGCGCCTCGCCGTCGATGTAGAGGCCGTTGAAGCGTGCCGCGTCGATCGTGAGCCGCGCCCAGCGGACGTCGGGCGGATCGCCGTGATACATGCGCCAGCGGTCGGCGAGGACGGCGCCGTCGCCGGTGTCCGTGAACTCGTCGATCGACACGTGGAGATGCATCGACGACTCCTCCTCGTCGGGGAGGTACAGCGTGAGATCGACCGAGCGGATCATCGCGACCATGGCCGATGCGACCAGCGATCCGTCGGGCGCGATCACGACCTTGATCGGGCGAAAGTCGCCGTCGAAGCGCAGCGTGCCCGAGAGATGGCCGCGGAGAAACGCGATGGCGTCTTCGATCGCGGGGTCCGGCGTGTCGTGGTGTGCGTCGTCGGCCATTGGCTCGGAGTGTACGGCCTGCGGCAAGGACGACCGGGATGTATCAATACGGCCTCGCCGATGCAGACCTGCCTCATCTGTTGCCCGCTGCACGTGGACGCGCCCGATCAGGTGACCGACGCGCTCGACCGCGCGCGCCGCGCGACGGCTGCGGGCGCGCGACTCATCGAGTGGCGCGTCGATCTCCTCGCGGAGGAGGATCACGATGTCGCTCTGCGTTGCATCCGCGCGCTGGTGGCGGATTCGCCGGCGCCGTGCATCGTCACGATCCGTCCCTCCTGGGAAGGCGGTCTTTACGGCGGCAGCGAGACCGATCGCGTAAGCCTGCTCGAGGCGATCGGCGCGGGCGACGTCGCGCCGCGCTATATCGACGTCGAGCTCGACGCCTACCGCACGAGCCGCAATCGCCGGCAGAAGTTCAATCTCGCGGTCGACCACGACGCGCAGCCGCGCGACGTGACGCCGCGGCTCATCCTCTCGACGCACGACTTCACGAAGCGGCCCGACGATCTCCTGCAACGTGGAGCGGCGATGGCCTCGGAGCCCGCGTGCGCCGTGATGAAGTTCGCGTGGCATGCGCGGTCGCTCCGCGACAACCTCGAGGCGTTCGATCTTCTTGCCGAACGCGTCAAGCCGACGGTCGCCCTGTGCATGGGCGAGTTCGGGCTACTCTCGCGCGTGCTCGCGCCGAAGTTCGGCGGGCTCTTCACCTTCGCGGCGCTTGAGCGCGGCGCGGAGTCGGCGCCGGGGCAACCCACGATCGACGACCTTCGCACGCGCTATCGCTTCGACGCGATCGGTCGGGCCACGAAGGTCTACGGCGTGATCGGCTGGCCCGTCGGGCATTCGAAGAGTCCGGTCGTGCACAACGCGGGTTTTGCGGCCCTCGACGTTGACGGCGTGTACCTGCCGCTGCCGGTGCCGGCCGAGTGGGAGCACTTCAAGGCGACGGTCGGCGCGCTCGTCGACCATGGGCGCCTCGACTTCCGCGGCGCGAGCGTCACCGTCCCGCACAAGGAACATCTCGTGCGCTTCGTGCGCGAGCGCGGAGGCGCGGTGAGCGGCCTTGCCGACGCGCTCGGGGCCGCGAACACGCTGATCGTGGCCGAGGACCGGTCGCTCCGTTGCGCCAACACCGACGCCGCCGCCGCGGCGCAGGCGCTTGCCTCCGCGCGCGGCGGCACGCTCGTCGGCGCGCGGGTCGCGATTCTCGGCGCGGGGGGCGTCGCACGTGCGGTGGCCGGCGCCGTCGCGCTCGCGGGCGGCCACGCGACGCTCGTCGCACGCGACCACGCGAAAGCGCTCCGCGTTGCAGGCGAGATCGCCGAGCGCGCGAGCCGAGTCGACGTCGCGTCGCTCGACGCGTGCGAACGGCCCGCCACTCCGGCGACGTTCGGCTCGATCGACGCCGTCCGTGCCGACACGCTCGGATGCGGCTGCTTCGACGCCTTCGTGAACGCCACGCCGGTCGGCATGGTGGGCGGCCCCGAGCCTGACGGAGATCCGGTGGCGAGCGTGGCCTTGGGCGCCGACGTCGAACCGAACTACGACGGCGTCGTCGTCTTCGACACCGTCTACGCCCCGCAGTGGACGCCCTGGCTCCGCGTTGCACGCGATCGCGGCGCGACGTGCCTGACCGGCGTCGACATGTTCCTCGCGCAGGCGGAGCGGCAGTTCGAGGCGTGGACCGGCGTCGCGCCGCCCGTCGGGCTCTTCGCGGCCGAGCTTCAGCGATCGACGCGATCGTGACGTTCCATCACCGACTTCGGCGCGAGCGCGTGGATGGCGCTTGCCGGCAGGAGCCAGCAGAGCGCCGCGATCGCCTTGTTGACCGCGCCGGGAATGATCACCGCATCGCCGCGGAACGTCGCGTCGAGGCCTAACCGCGCGACGGCACGGGCGTCCATCCAGAGCCACTTCGGCAGCGTGTTCATGTGCCCGCGATTGCCCATCACGTCATGGAACTCGCTGTACGTGAAGCCGGGACAGATCGCCGTCGACGTCACGCCGGTCCCGCGCAGCTCGAGCGCGAGCGAGCGCGAGAACGACACCATGAATCGCTTCGCCGGCGAGTAGAGGGAACCGGGCGACTCAGGCACGAAGGCCGCGAGCGACGCGACGTGCGCGATGCGCCCGTAGCGCCGCGCGATCATCTGCGGCGCGAGTCGATGCGTGAGCTCGACGACGCTCGTGAGCATGACCTCGATGAACGCGCGGTGCTTCGCCCACGGCAGCTCGAGGAAGCGCTCGGCATGTCCGTAGCCCGCGTTGTTGACGAGGACGTCGACGCGGCCGAATCGAGCCAGCGCGGCGTCGGCGACGGTTGCGGCGGCAGCCGGGTCCGTCAGGTCGGCTGCAACGACGAGCGACTGCGCTCCGGCGCCGGCGAGCCGAGCCGCGATCTCGTCGAGGCGCTCGCGGCGCCGCGCGACGAGCACGAGATCGTGCCCACGTTCCGCGAGGAGCTCGACGCACGCGAGTCCGATTCCGGCCGACGCGCCGGTGACGAGCGCGACCGGGCGTGACGGCGGGGCGACGTTCGGATCGTCGGTGGGTGCGGGCACGGTGGTCATCGGCGGTCGTCTCGGGATGCGGGCAGTATCATCGCGGCATGCCGCTTTCGTATCGCACCGCGGGCGAATCGCACGGGCCCGCGCTCATCGCCCTCGTCGAAGGACTGCCCGCGGGCGTCGAGCTCGATGTCGAATTCATCGACGGAGAGTTGCGGCGGCGGCAGGGCGGCTATGGCCGAGGCGGACGGCAACGAATCGAGAGCGACCGCGCGACATTCCTGTCCGGCGTGCGACGCGGCAAGACGATCGGCTCGCCGATCGCGATCGAGATCAAGAACGCCGACAGCCGCATCGACGACCTCGAGCGCACGCCGCCGGTGCATCGCCCGCGTCCCGGCCACGCCGACCTCGCCGGAAGCCTGAAGTGGCTCACGACCGATTGCCGCGAGACGCTCGAGCGCGCGAGCGCCCGCGAGACCGCCGCGCGCGTCGCGGCCGGCGCGGTGGCGCGCGTGTTCCTCCGCGCGCTCGGCATCGAGGTGTTCGGCTTCGTGCGCTCCACGCTCGACGTGCGCACCGAGGTCGCGCCGGCGGCTGCAACGTGGAAAGCGCTGCGCGAGGCTCGCGACGCGAGCGAGGTCTACTGCCCCGACGCCGCGGCGAGCGCCGCGATGGTCGATCGCATCCATCGGACGAAGGCCGAGAAGGACACCGCCGGCGGCTTGGTCGAGGCGCACGTCTTCGGGTGCCCGCCGGGCCTCGGCTCGTGCATGCGCTGGGAGGATCGGCTCGACGCCCGCCTCGCCGGCGCCGTCATGGGCGTGCAGGCGTTCAAGAGCGTCGAGATCGGCCTCGGCCGCGAGTGCGCGGCGCGGCCGGGCTCGCAGGTCCACGACCCGATCGCCTTCGATCCGGCGGCGCGCCAGGAGCGTCATCTCGGCTTCGCCCGCACGTCGAACAACGCCGGCGGCCTCGAAGGCGGCATGACGAACGGCATGCCGGTGGTCGTCGTTGCAGCCATGAAGCCGATCGCCACGCTCGGCAAGGGGATGCCGAGCGTGGACCTCGTGACCAAGGCCGACGTGGGTTCGCAGTACGAGCGGAGCGACGTCAGCGCGATCGCCGCGGCGAGCGTGGTCGTCGAGAACGTCGTCGGGTTCGAGATCGCGCGCGCGGCCCTCGACAAGTTCGCGGGCGACACGATGCTCGAGACGACCGCCGCGCTCGAGCGATACCTCGACATGGCGCGACGGCTGCCGCTCGCCGAGCGCGGTCAGTAGCCGAATCGCCGGCAGCCGCCGCTATCATCGGCCGCATGACTCCACCGACCGCCGGAGTGCCGCGCGAACGCGCGCTTCCCGAGCCGATGCTCTCGCCGTCGATCGCCGAACGCATACCGACGCGCGTCTACGCTCGAGCCCACGACGTCAACGTGGTCGTCGCGCACGAGATCGCGTCGCTCATCCGATCCCGAGCCGCCGCCGGGCGCCGCTGCGTGCTCGGCCTCGCCACCGGGTCCACCCCGACCGGCATCTACGAGGAGTTAGTCCGCCTCCACCGCGAGGAAGGGCTGTCCTTCCGCAACGTGGTGACGTTCAATCTCGACGAGTACTTCCCGATGCAGCCCGAGGAGCTCCAGAGCTACCGGCGCTTCATGCGGGAACATCTCTTCGACCACGTCGACATCGACATGGCCAACGTGCACATCCCTGACGGCACCGTGCCCGCCGACATGGTGCGCCGCCAGTGCGAGGAGTACGAGCTCGCGATCGATCGCGAAGGCGGCATCGACCTGCAGCTCTTGGGCATCGGCCGCACCGGGCACATCGGCTTCAACGAGCCGGGCTCCGGACGCACCAGCCGCACGCGACTCATCACGCTCGACCGCGTGACCCGCAAGGACGCCGCGAGCGACTTCTTCGGCGAGGAGAACGTGCCGCTGCGCGCGATCACGATGGGCGTCGGCACGATTCTGCAGGCGCGGCGCGTCGTCCTCGTCGCGTTCGGCGAAGGCAAGGCGCCGGTCGTCGCCCGCGCGGTCGAAGGTCCGGTCACGCAGCACATCGCGGCGAGCTTCCTCCAAGAGCACGCGAACGCGAGCGTCGTGCTCGATCGCGCCGCCGCCGCCGAACTTACGCGCTGCAAGTGCCCGTGGACGATCGGTCCGGTCGAATGGGACGCGCGGCTCGTCCGCAAGGCGATCGTCTGGCTCGCGCAGAAGTCGAAGAAGGCGATCCTCAAGCTGACCGCCGAGGACTACAACGAGCACCATCTCCAAGACCTACTCGCGACGAAGGGCAAGGCGTACGACCTGAACATCCAGGTGTTCCGCGAGCTGCATCGCACGATCACCGGCTGGCCCGGTGGCAAGCCGAAGACCGCCAAACAGCCGGGCGACGCCGACCGTCCGCAGGACCGCATCTATCCGAAGCGCGTGCTCGTCTTCTCGCCGCATCCCGACGACGACGTGATCTCGATGGGCGGCACGCTCATTCGCCTCGCCGACCAAGGGCACGAAGTCCACGTTGCATACCAGACCTCGGGCAACATCGCGGTGTCCGACGCCGACGCGCTGCGCTTCGCCGACTTCGCCGCCGACTTCAACAAGGTGTTCGGGTTCGACGGCTCGCGCACCGCGGACTTCGAGACGTCGATCCAGAAGAAGCTCCGCGGCAAGAAGCCTGCGAGCGTCGACTCGCCGGAGGTGCAGCAGCTCAAGGGGCTGATCCGGCGCGGCGAGGCGCGCGACGCTGCAACGTTGAGCGGCGTGCCCGAGGAGCGCCAGCACTTCCTCGACCTGCCGTTCTACGAGACCGGCCGCGTGCGCAAGAAGCCGCTCGGCGAGGAGGACATCCGCCTCACGGTCGAACTGCTGCGCCGCGTGCGCCCGCATCAGGTGTACGCGGCAGGCGATCTCAGCGATCCGCACGGCACGCACCGCACGTGTCTCGCGGCGGTCTTCAAGGCGCTCGAGCGCTGCCGCAACGACGACCGCGACAAGGTCTGGTTCGCGGACTGCGAGACTTGGCTCTATCGCGGCGCGTGGCAGGAGTGGGACGTCGAGACGATCGACATGGCCGTTCCGCTCGCGCCTGACGAAGTCGCGCGCAAGCGGGCCGCGATCTTCCGCCACCAAAGCCAGAAGGATCGCGCGATGTTCCCCGGGTCCGACGACCGCGAGTTCTGGCAGCGAGCCGAGCAGCGGAACCGCGCGACCGCCAAGCTCTACGACGAGCTCGGCCTCGCCGAGTACGAGGCGATCGAGGCGTTCGTCCGCTGGGACGGTGCGCCGCTCGACTGACTCACGGGTGCGCCGAGTCCACGATCCAGAAGACGCCGATGCCCACCGCGGCGACGGACGCGAGCGACATGAACGCGCGATAGCTGAGAAGCCCCGAGCCCCGTCCGCGCCGCGCCAGCATGCCGACCGCGACCGCGAACACCGTCATCGCGATGATCGAGCCGAGCCCGAACGCGATCACGTACGTGAGCGCGTCGGTGCGCGAGGGAAGCGCGAGCGCCGGAAGGATGCCTAACAGGTGTGACGTTCCCGCGAGCCCGTGCAACGTGCCGATGCCGAGCGCGCTCGTTCCGTGGGAGTGACGGTGAGGGTGTGCATGGGGATGCGCGTGCGGATGCGAGTGCGCCGGGCCGTGGTCGTGGGCACGCACGTGTCGGCGTAGGACGCGGTGCAGGCCCCAGAGTCCGACCGCGATGAGGACGACGCCGACGATCCGTTCGCTCCAGGTGCTCACGTCGTCGACGGGGATCGCCTCGCGAAAGACGAGCGCGATGGCGGCGAGGCACCACGTGCCGCCGGAGTGTCCGAGGCCCCAGTAGAGGCCGGAGGTCCAGGCGCGTCGGCGCGAGTCGATCGCAAGCGGCGCCACGGCGGCCATGTGGTCGGGGCCGGTGACGACGTGCAGGGCGCCTGCGAGGAGTCCGGTGGTGGCGGCGGTGATGAGAAGCATGGCGGTAGGCGGGGAGTGGGAGTCGCACGCTCACGCACGCGCGGAAGCGATCGAGGCGCCGCGGAACGCGTCGCGCCGTCGAACGAGGTCGTCGACGAGTGCGTCCACGCCGGCCCCCGTCTTCGCGGAGGTTTCGAAGACGCTCGCGCCCGGCCGCATAGAGGCGATGTTCTCGAGTGCCGTCGTGCGCGCGAAGCCCACGGCCTGCGCGATGTCCATCTTGCTGAGGACGACGACGTCGACGGTATTGATGAGCGTCGGATACTTGAGCGGCTTGTCCTCGCCTTCGGTGCAGGGGAAGAGAAGCCAACGGCACTCTTCGCCGAGGTCGAAGCTGGCGGGGCACACGAGGTTGCCGACGTTCTCGATGAAGAGGACGTCGAGATCGCCGAGCGCCCACCCGTCGAGCGCCAGGCCTTCGAGCGAGCGGGCGACCATGTCCGCCTCGAGGTGACAGACGGTTCCCGTCACGATCTGCCGGGCCGGCGCGCCGCTCGCGCCGAGGCGGTCGGCGTCGTTCTCCGTTGCAAGGTCGCCGACGACAGCTGCAACGCGGAGTCCGCGCGCACGCAGCTCGCGAAGCACGCGCGTCAGCAGCTCCGTCTTGCCGGCACCGGGGCTCGACACGACGTTGATCACGTAGACGCCCTTCGCGCGAAACTCGGCGCGCATCGCGCGGGCGAGCTCGTCGTTCTTCTTCAGGATCTGCGTGCGCACCTCGAGGATGCGCGGTTGGGTGACGGGCGCTTCCGAGTTCATTCGTCCCACTCCAGGCTCTTGAGTTCGAGTTCGCGACCGGTCACGAGTTCGGGTGTCGGTTCGCCGCAGTCAGGGCACCGAAAGCGCGGCGGCGACGCGAGCCGCTTGATCGTGCCTTCCTTCGGGCATCGCACGGTCACCGGCACGTCCTCGATCACGAGCGCCGCACCGGCGCATGGCGTCGCCTCGGTCACGATGTCCCACGCGAAGCGCAGCGCCTCCTGCACCACGCCGGAGAGTTCGCCGACGCGGATCGTCACCTTCGTGACGCGCCGAATGCCGTTCGCCTCCGCTGCCGCGGACGCCTGCTCGACGAGAAAGCTCGCAATCGAGGTCTCGTGCATGCGTCACGCTCGCGGATGCGCCTCGGCGCGCATGCGGCCGAACGCCCTGGCGATCTCGATCGCCTCGCCGACTCCACGTTGCACATCGGGATCGCGCAGCGCTTTGAGAAGCCCGAGCGGTCCGATCTGCGTGTCCATCTCCTGCGCTCGCTGATCGCCCTCGATGACGCAGCCCGCCACGCGGTTCATGACGCCGAGCGCCTCCTCGGAGAGGACACGGCTCGCGAGCAGTCGATGCAGCGCAGGCGACTCGACCGTCTCCATCAGCTGTCCCGGGATCTTGGCGATGCGCGCGCGATCCTCGTTGCTCGTCCAGCGCGCGTTGAGCGCCTGGCGGAACGTGTCGACGACGCCGTTCAGGTTCTCGGCGATGACGCTGCTTCGGCCGATGAAGAGCTCGAAGAGCTTCGCGAACGCGAGGAGCTTCGGAAGCGCGGCCGTCAGCTCGCGCAGCGACGCGAGCGTCCGTTCGTCTTCGAGAATGGGGGCAACCTCATCGAAGAGGCGACCGCCGCGTGCGACCTGCTCCTTCACGTGCTCGAGCTTCTCGAGCGTCGAACGGCTGCCGCCCTCGGCGACGCCCGCCGATTGCCGCGCGGTCTCGACGATGCCGTTCACGTTCTCCGCGATCTGGCTCGATCGCTGCACGAAGGCCATCAGCATCCGCGCGGCCGCCGCCAAGTCGGGCGCCATCGTGAGCAAGTCGCTCACGGCCCGCGCGGTCGCCGGATCGGCGAGCTGCGAGGTCAGTCGTTCGAACGTACCGGTCGAGTCTGGGGCGGCGTGCGCCCCCGCGTCCTGAGTGGTCGGGGCGACCATGGCGTCCTCCGGGGTGGCGTGTGCGGTTGCACGAGGCTTTCTGCAGGAGCCCCTTGCAACGCCGGTACGCGGAAATATAGTCCACGAATCGCAGATCGGTGGATATAGAGATCCGAGATTTCGCAATGGCAGCACTAACCGGCACCATGCGCCGGAACAGGAGGCTCGGGTGGCAAACGTGATCTGGATCAGTGGCGGCGCCTGCAACGGGAACACGCACTCGTTCCTCAACGCAGAGGAACCGACCGTCGTCGATCTCGTGACGGACTTCGGGATCAACATCCTGTTCCACGAGTCGGCGGCGCCGACGTACGGCGAGCAGTCGAAGAAGCTCTTCCACGACGTCATCGCCGGACGCATCGCGCTCGACCTCTTGGTCTGTGAGGGAACGGTCATCACCGGCCCGAACGGAACCGGGCGCTACAACATGTTGCTCGGCCGTCCGCACAAGGACTGGATCAAGGAACTCGCCGCCGTTGCCGGCGTCGTCGTTGCCGTCGGACAGTGCGCCAGTTGGGGCGGCCTGCCTGCAACGCCGCCGAACCCGAGCGGCTCGATGGGCCTTCAGTACAAGCGCAACGAGCGCGGCGGATGGCTCGGCGCCGACTTCAAGGCGAAGTCCGGTCTGCCCGTCATCAACATCTCGGGATGCCCCGCGCATCCGGATTGGATCTCGCAGATCCTCGTTGCCGTCGCGACCGGTCGCGTCGGCGACATCCAACTCGATCAATTCCAGCGTCCGCTCACCTTCTTCAAGAGCTTCACGCAGACTGGCTGCACGCGCAACCAGTACTTCGAGTGGAAGAGCTCCGTCGAAGAGTTCGGCCAAGGCACGCGGAAGGGTTGCCTCTTCTACGAGAAGGGCTGTCGCGGCTCCATGACGCACTCGTCATGCAATCGCATTCTCTGGAATCGCCAATCGAGCAAGACGCGCTCGGGCCATCCGTGCCACGGATGCACCGAGCCCGCGTGGCCGTTCTATGACCTCGCGCCGGGCACGGTGTTCAAGTCGCAGAAGGTCATGGGCGTCATTCCGCAGGACGTGCCCGAAGGCACCGACCCGCTGAGCTACACGCTGCACGCGGCCGCCGCTCGCGCCGCGGCGCCGCAGTGGGCGAAGGAAGACATGTTCGTCGTTTGATCACGCAAGGGAGACTCACATGCCGGTACTTGAACTCAAGGCCGAATCGCTCGGCCGTGTCGAAGGTGAGCTTGACGTCAGCGTGAAGATCGATGACGGACGTGTCATCGACGCGTGGACCGAAGGCACGATGTTCCGAGGATTCGAGATCATCCTGCGCGGCAAGGATCCGCAGGCCGGTCTCATCATGACTCCGCGCATCTGCGGGATCTGCGGCGGCAGCCACCTCACGAAGGCGAGCTATGCGCTCGACACCGCGTGGCGCACCGAGTTGCCGCCGAACGCGAATCTCGTGCGCGCCATCGCGCAGGCATCGGAAACGGTGCAGAGCATTCCGCGCTGGTTCTACGCGCTCTTCGCGATCGACCTGATCAACAAGAAGTACGCGAAGAGCAAGTACTACGCCGAAGCTGCGAAGCGCTGGACGCCGTTCGTCGGAACGCACTACGAGCCGGGCGTGACGCTGTCGAACAAGCCCGTCGAGATCTACGCGATCTTCGGCGGCCAGTGGCCGCACTCGTCGTTCATGATTCCGGGCGGCGTCATGTGCGGACCGACGCTCTCCGACGTCACCCGCGCCCGCTCGATTCTCGAGTACTTCAAGAAGGAGTGGATCGAGAAGTGGTGGCTCGGGTGCTCGATCGAGCGCTACATGCAGATCAAGACGTGGGAAGAGCTTCTCGCATGGTGCGACGAGAACGAGAGCCAGCACAACAGCGACCTCGCGTTCTTCATCCGTTACGCCCGCGACGTCGGGCTCGACAGCTTCGGCCAAGGTTGCGGCCGCTATCTCACGTACGGCACGTACTACCACCCCGATCACTTCCGATTCCCGTCGATCGAAGGCCGCGCGAAGGCCGTCATGTCGCAGAGCGGCATCTATGACGGCAAGCAGTTCCACGAATTCGACCAAGCCCGAGTGCGCGAAGATCACACGCACTCTTTCTTCAAGGGCGGCGCGCAGCTGCATCCCTTCGACGGCGTCACCGACCCGATCGATCCCGAGCAAGGTCGCAAGCAGGGCAAGTACACGTGGGCGAAGGCGCCGCGTTACGACATCCCAGGCTTCGGCCTCGCGCCGATGGAAGTCGGCACGTACGCCCGCGGCGTGATGTGCGGCAAGCCTAACCCCGAGAAGCACCAGGATTCCGATCCCTTGATGTGGGACATCCACCGCAAGATCGGTCCGAGCGTGATGACGCGCGTCCTCAGTCGCGTCCACGAAGGCCCGAAGCTGATTGAGCGCATTCGCGGCTGGCTCGACGCGATCAAGCTCAACGACAAGTTCTACATCAAGCCGACCGAGCACCGGGAAGGCCAGGGCTTCGGCGGAACCGAGGCAAGCCGCGGCGCGCTCGGCGACTGGATCAAGATCAAGAACGGCAAGATCGAGAACTACCAGGTGATCACGCCGACCGCGTGGAACATCGGGCCGCGCGACGGTCAAAGCGTCAAGGGTCCGATGGAGCAGGCGATCGTCGGCGCGCCGATCCACGATCCCAACGATCCGATCGAGCTCGGGCACGTGGTGCGAAGCTTCGATTCGTGCCTCGTCTGCACGGTCCATGCGTATGACGCCCGCACGGACCGCGAGTTGGCTCGCTTCAAGGTCGGCGGAGTCTGCTAGGGCTGGGTGACGTTTCGCCGGCTGCAACGCGGAGTTCATATGGACGACAGGCGCCTCATCATCGGCTGCGGAAACCTGTTGCGCGGTGATGACGGCCTCGGCCCGCGTCTCGTGCGCCGGCTGTGGGAACTCGGCGTCGGTGACTGCGTTCGTCTCTCGGACGGCGGAACTTCGGGGATGAACGTCGCGTTCGACATGCGGGGAATGCGCGACGTGGTGATCGTCGACGCGTGTCGGACCGGCGCGCCGGCCGGCACCGTCTTCGAAGTGCCGGGCGACGAGGTTGAGACGCCGCCGCTCGAAGCCGTCAATCTCCACAACTTCCGTTGGGATCACGCGATCGCCTTCGGCAAGTGGCTGCTCAAGGGCGACTACCCCGAGCGCGTCTCGGTGATCCTCGTCGAGGCGCAGTCGTTCGAGCCGGGAGCGGAACTCACGCCGCCCGTCGCCGACGCGCTCGAGAAGGTCGCGCGCACGCTCGCCGCACGCTACGGCGGCAACGACGAGACGGCCCGCGGCATCGAGGTGGAGCTCACCGACGCGGGCTATCTCGTCGTCGACGCCGACACGGCGAGCCGTCACTTCGCGACCGGGTCGGTGATCGTCGACGCGACGCGCGAGGAACTCGTCGTGACGCCACTCCACGTTGCAGCCGTGGGCGGATTCCTCCTGAAGCAGCGGAACGCGCGCGGAGACCGCTCCGTGCTCGTGAAGGAGCGGTTGGAACAGCAGGGCGTGCCGGTCCGTTCCGGCCGCTATCGGGCCCGATGGGATTCGGAGCGAGGCGCGCTCCGCATGCCGTATGCATGGAGGATCGACGGCGGGCGCGACGCCGACGTCCGCGGGATGCCGGCGGGCGCCTCGCAACCGATGACGGTCGCGCATGTCGGCTGACGAGCCGTTCGCGGTGGAGTCGGAGGTCGTGTGCGAGAACGGCCAGTGGGCCGTCTACCTCGAGTTTCTGACGCCTCACGGTCCACTCCGGCGCTTCATCGCGGCGTACCCGTCCGAGGCGAGCGCGCGGATGGCGAGCCGGTGGCTCGTGTGGACGGCGCGACGCGATGTGCGGCCACCCGATGGGCTCTTTCGACTCGGACCGACGAACGAACCTCTCGACCCATACGGCGAGGGAGACGGCGAACGAAACGACGAACACGACAGGGAACGAAGCGATGAAGACTGAGACTGGGGGATGCACCTGTTCTTGCGGCTGTCACGCGGAGCCCGAAGCGCGGCGTTCGGCCGCCGAACTCTTCGACGACGCGATGGCGCTTCGCGCACGCGTGGGCCCTACGGAAGAGGTGCTCGCGCTCTTCCGCGCCGCGGTCGAAGGTGAGGAACGCTCCGAGGAGAAGACGCTTCTCGCCGACGCGCTTCTCGCCCTCGGCGAGACGATCCTCGACGGATCCGGCGACCGGAGCGCCTCCGCGTTGCAGGAGTCCATCCGTTGCCACCAGCGCGCCGAGCGGATCTTCCGTGCGGCCGGTCGGCGGCAAGAGGCGGCGCTCTGCCACCTTAACACCGCCGTGGCGTATCTCTCGTTCGGCGCGCGACCGTCGAGCCTCAAGCCGAAGATCGCGGTGCAGTGCCTCCGTGCGGCGCTCGCCGACCTCGACCGCGAGTCCGACGGGCCGCTCTGGGAAAGCGCCGTGCTCAACCTCGCGAACGCGCTGCAGCAGATCCCGCCGACGACGAATGACATCGTCGAAGGCGGCAACCTCGTGGAGTCGGTCGCGCTGTACGGCGAACTGCTCGAGGCCCGGCGCGACGATCCCGATCGGCACGCCTACGGCCGGGTCGCGGCGAACCTCGGCTGCGCCCTCGGAAAGCTCGGCCGCTTCGACGACGCGGAGCGCTGGCTCCATGACGCGCGGCGCGAACTCGCCGCCGACGCCGACGCGATCGAGGGCATCGACGGCACGCTCGCGGAGATCGCCGCCGCGCGCCGTCGCGCCGTCGACGATCGCTCGTCGGAGGCCGGCGCATGAATCCGCACGAGCGGCAATACGTCGACTCGCTTCTCGGCGTTGCAGCCGAGCGGCTCGTCGAGCGGCTGGTCCATCGGGCCGGAAGCGCCATCGACGCGCGGCGCCGCCTGTCGGAACCAGGCGGCCCGGACGCGCTCGGCGTTCCGGCGTTCGTCGATCTCTTCTTCGCCGACTCGCTCCTCGACAACCCGGCCGGTGCGTGCGTCGTCCTGCAGGCGTTCGCCGACGCGCCGATGCCGCCCGTCGCGGGAGCCACGATCGGACCCGCGCTCGTCGCCGCGTCGAAGGCCGCGTTTCTCGAGGTGCTCGCGGTCAAGGTCGAGGAAGCGCTCGACGTTGCCGCTCTGTACGAAGGGGAGGTGTCGCGATGATCGCCGAAGCCGACTCCGCACGTGACCCGAAACCTGAAGACCTCGTTGCGGCCGTCGATCGGGCTCGCCGTCGCGCCGACGGGTTCGGCGACGAGCCGAAGGCGGCGGTGGCGGCCTTCACGTCGGCGCTCGAGGCGTTTCACGCCGAAGCGCTTCGGCGCATCGTGCGCCGCCTTCGCGCGGACGAGCGCGGCAAGGAGCTTCTCTTCGAGCTTGTCGACGACCCACTCGTGCATGCGGCGATGCTCACGCTCGGCATCGTCAAGCCCGATGTCGTCGTGCGCGTCGCGCGGGCGATCGAGCGCGTGCGGCCATACGCCCAGTCGCACGGCGGCGACGTCGAACTTGTGCGCGTGGAGGCAAAGGTCGCGTACGTGCGCATGCACGGCGCCTGCAGCGGATGCTCCGCGTCGGCGCAGACCTTGAGCGAGAGCGTGGAGACGGCCGTGAAGGCCGTCGCCCCCGAAATCGAACGCGTCGAAGCGATCGCGGACCGCCCGGTCGTCGGATTGGTCACGCTGACCGTGAAGGCGGACGAGGCGCCGTCCGAGCGCCATGGCTGGGTCGCGGGGCCGAGCGTCGACGAGCTGGCCGAGTCGCGTCCCACCCGCGTCCTGAACGAAGGCTGCGATGTCCTGCTTGTGCGCCGTGGCGAACGCGTGTTCGCGTACCGAAACTCATGTCCGCATCAGGGCATGCCGCTCGACGACGGCATGCTCAGCGACGACGGCGTACTCATGTGCCCGTGGCACGGACTCCAGTTCGACGTGTGCAGCGGCGAGTGCGTCAACGAGCCGAGCGTGCAGCTCGAGCCGCTGCCGCTCAAGATCCATGAGCGCGTCGTGTGGATTCGCCCGAACGGAGTGCACGCGTGACGCCGACCGCCGTCGACATCGCGTGCGTCGGCGCGAGCTTCGCGCCGTGGCGCTGGCTCGGAGCGCCGTCCGCCGGCGGTCTTCGGCTCCCGCTCGCGAAGGCGGAGCCGGGCACGATGTACGGTCCGCGCGGCGTTGCGATCGACGGGGACACGCTCATCGTTGCAGACTCGGGCAATCATCGCGTCCTCATCTGGCGCTCGATGCCGACTCGCGATCATCAGCCCGCCGACATCGTGCTCGGGCAGCACGATCTCGAAGGCGAGACGCCGGGCTTGCTGCATCTTCCGACCGGCGTGGGCGTCTATGACGGCCGTCTCTACGTTGCAGACGCCTGGCACCATCGCATCCTCATCTGGAATCGCGTGCCCGACGCGAACGACGCACCGCCCGACGCCGTGCTCGGCCAGGCGGATCTTGCCGGGGTGCAGGAGAACCGCGGCGCCCGCGCCTCGTGCGACACGCTGTACTGGCCGTACGGTCTCGCGTACGTCGGCGGGCGCTTCTACGTTGCCGACACGGGGAATCGTCGTGTCCTCGTCTGGCATCGCCTGCCGCGCGGCGGCGAGCCGGCCGACGCGGTCATCGGTCAGCCGGACTTCGAGTCGACCGACGAGAATCGCGGCGGTCCGGTCAGCGCGTCGTCATTCCGTTGGCCGCACGCCGTGTGCGGCGTCGCCCGCGATGGTCGAGACGAACTCTACGTTGCCGATGCCGGCAACCACCGCGTCCTCATGTGGAAGGACGTCCGCGCCGCGCTCGCCGGACGCGACGCCGACGGCGCGATCGGGCAGCCCAATCTCGTCTCCAATCGCGAATGGCCGTACGGGCCCCAAGGTCCGTCCGCGCTTCGCTTCCCGTACTTCGTCGCAAGCGCGGGCGACGATCTCTACGTTGCCGACACCGCGAACAATCGCGTGCTGCTCGTGGACTCGCGGATGGATCGTGCCGCCGTGCCCGCGGCCCACGCGGTGCTCGGGCAGCACTCGTTCGACGACAGCGGCGAGAACCGCTGGAACGCGGTCGAGTGCGACTCGCTCTGCTGGCCGTATGGCCTGGCGATCGCCGGCGACACGCTGGCGATTGCCGACTCCGGCAACAACCGCGTGATGCTGTGGCGCCGAACGGCGCGTGACTGAATCGGAGGTCTCTCATGTGCCTAGCCATTCCCGCCCGCATTCATCAAACGGCCGACGCCGAAACCCGGCTCGCGGTCGCTGACGTCATGGGCGTGCGTCGCAAGATCAACGTCGATCTCCTTCGTCACGAATCGATCGCGGTCGGCGACTGGGTGCTCGTGCATGTCGGCTTCGCGATGAGCAAGATCAGCGCGGAGCAGGCGGAAGAGCAGATCCGCACGTTGCAGGCGCTCGGGGAAGACGACTCGGCGCGCGGCGAAGCCGAGGGTTACGCGTTCGGAGGTGTCGTATGAAAGCGCGAGCCAACGGTGCGCACGCCACGGCCGAATGCGAGCTTTGCCGCGACGCCGTGACGCGCGTGGTGGTGCTCGAACTCCTCGGCGACGACGCGCACGTCGTCGACGCCGACGGCCACGAGTCGGTCGTCGCGATCGACTTTCTGCCAGGTGTGCGTGTGGGCGAGGCGCTTCTCGTGCGTCTCGGCGTTGCACTCGCGCGCGAACCCGCGAAGCAGGGGGAACGATCGTGAAGTTCGTCGACGAGTTTCGTGAATCGTCGATCGTGCGCAAGGTCGCGGACGAGATCCGCGCCTGCGTCGATCCGTCGCGCCGCTATTCGATCATGGAAGTCTGCGGCGGCCACACGCACGCGATCTTCCGCTTCGGGCTTGCGGATCTCCTGCCGCCGAACATCGACCTGATCCACGGGCCGGGTTGCCCCGTGTGCGTCTTGCCGATGGGGCGCATCGACGAGGGGCTCGAGATCGCGAACGATCCGAACGTCATACTCGCGGCGTACGGCGACATGATGCGCGTTCCCGGCTCGCGCGGAAGTCCGCTCGAGAGCAAGGCGCGCGGCGCCGACGTGCGCATGGTCTATTCGCCGCTCGACGCGCTGCGCCTCGCGGAGTCGAACCCCGAACGACGCGTCGTCTTCTTCGCGATCGGATTCGAGACCACGACGCCCGCGACGGCGCTCACGCTCCTTCGCGCGCGCGAGCGCGGCATCTCGAACTTCTTCGTCTTCTCGAACCACATCCTCGTCAATCCCGCGATCCGGGCGCTCCTCGAGATGCCCGACATGCGCATCGACGCGTTCATCGGTCCGGGCCATGTGACGACGGTGATCGGCTGCGAGTCCTACCGATTCATCGCGCGCGATCACCATCGGCCGCTCGTCGTTGCAGGCTTCGAGCCGGTCGACGTGCTCCAGTCGATCCTGATGATCCTCCGTCAGCTGCACGAAGGCCGCGCCGAGATCGAGAACCAGTACACGCGAGCCGTGCCGTGGGAAGGCAATCCCGCGGCGCGCGGTGCGATCGACCTTGTCTTCGAGCCGCGCGAATCGTTCGAGTGGCGCGGGCTCGGGGCGATTCCGGCGTCCGGATTGCAACTGCGCGACGAGTTCGGCGCGTTCGACGCGGAACGGCACTTTGGCGTCACGCGTCGTGCGGTCGCCGATCCCGCCGAGGCGCGATGCGGCGACGTGCTCAAGGGCGCGCTCAAGCCGCACGAGTGTCCGCTCTTCGGCAAGGGCTGCACGCCGGAGCGCCCGATCGGCGCGCTCATGGTCTCGTCCGAGGGAGCGTGTGCGGCGCAGTACAACTACGCGCACCTGAAGACGACGTTGACGGTCGGCGCCTCCGACCGCGACGTGGCGACGCCTTCGGTGGATCGATGAATCAGCCGCACACGAGTTCCATCACGTTCGCCGACTCGCACATCGGCATGCCGCACGGCGCCGGCGGTCAGGCGACGCGACGACTGGTCGAAGGCCTCTTCATTCCGGCCTTCCGCAACGCGGTGCTGGCGGAGCGATCGGATGCGGCGGTCTTCGCGCATGGATCCGATCGTCTCGCGATGACGACCGACAGCTACGTCGTGAAGCCGCTGGCGTTTCCCGGCGGCTCGATCGGCGATCTCGCGATCAACGGGACGGTGAACGACCTCGCGGTGAGCGGCGCGGATCCGCTCGTCGTTTCGGCGTCGTTCATCCTCGAGGCCGGCCTCGACGTCACCATCCTCCGCCGCGAGGTGGAGGCCATGGCGCGCGCCGCGGCCGCCGCAGGCGTCACCATCGCGACGGGCGACACGAAGGTCGTCGAGCACGGCAAGGCCGACGGGCTCTACATCAACACGACCGGGCTCGGTCGCGTGGATCCGCGCCTGCAACTCGGTCCGTCGCGCGTCGTGCCGGGAGATCAGGTCCTCGTCTCCGGACCGATCGGCGACCACGGCATCACCATCCTTCTCGCGCGAGGTGAGCTCGATCTCGAATCCGACGTTCGCAGCGACACGCGCTCGATCCTGCTGCTGACCCGCGCGCTGCGCGACGCGCTTGGCTCGGAGCTCAAGTGGATGCGCGATGCCACGCGCGGCGGCGTCGCGACGGTTCTCAATGAGCTCGCCGACGATGCCGGCGTGAGCGTCTTCGTCTCGGAAGAGCGGATTCCCGTGCGCGACGTGGTGCGTGGCGCCTGCGAGCTTCTCGGCATCGACCCGCTGCACGTCGCGAACGAAGGACAGTTCGTCGCCGTCGTCTCCCGCGAGTCGGCCGATCGCGCGATCTCCGCGTTGCGGGCGGTGCCCGGAGGCGAAGGCGCGGTCGTCCTCGGCGAGGTGCGCGACGGCCCGGTCGGCGCCGTCTTCGGGCGCAGCGACTTCGGCGGAACGCGCGTGATCGACATGCTCGTCGGCGACCCGTTGCCGCGCATCTGCTGAGCTTCCGATGTCGTCCGAAGCACCATTCGCGCTGCGCATCGAGATCCGCGGAGTGGTGCAAGGCGTGGGATTCCGCCCGTTCGTGTATCGCGTCGCGATCGCGCACGGCGTCCGCGGCTGGGTGTCGAACGGACCGCACGGCGTGTCGATTCACGCGGAAGGGACGTCGGCCTCCTTGGACGCGTTTCTGCACGCGGTCCGCACCGAGGCGCCGCCCGCGGCGCACGTGGCAACGCTGACCTCGCGTGCGACGGACGTCGTCGGCAGCGCTTCGTTCGTCATCCGAGCGAGCGACCTTGTCGGCGCGCCGACCGTGCGCGTGTCGCCCGACCTCTGCGTGTGCGACGACTGCCTTCGCGAACTGCGAACGGCAGGGGATCGCCGCTACGGCTACGAGTACGTCAATTGCACGAACTGCGGCCCGCGCTACTCGATCATCGAGTCGCTCCCGTACGACCGCGCCCGCACCACGATGCATGCATGGCCGCTCTGCGAGGCGTGCGAGCGCGAGTACCGCGATCCCGCCGACCGGCGCTATCACGCGCAGCCGACGGCGTGTCCGCGTTGCGGACCGCGCTACCTGCTCGAGCGCGCGGGGGCAACAGCCCTTCGAGGCGACGACGCGATCGCCGCCGTTGTGGACCTCCTTCGCGCCGGCCTGATCGTCGCCATCAAGGGGATCGGCGGCTATCACCTCGCCTGCAACGCGGAGATGTCCGAGGCGGTGGCGACCCTCCGTGAGCGAAAGTTCCGGAAGGACAAGCCGTTTGCCGTGATGGTGCCGACGATCGACGCCGCGCGCGAGATCGGAGAGCTGGGCCCGGAACACTGCGAGGCGCTTGCGTCGATCGCGCGACCGATCGTGCTGGCGCCGAGCCGGCGGAGGCTCGAGGGCGTCGCGCCGGGTACCCGTGAGCTCGGCCTCATGCTGCCGCACACGCCGTTGCACGACCTTCTCTTTCGGCTCGGAGCGCCGAGTCCGCTCGTTCTCACGAGCGCCAACCGTTCGAGCGAGCCGATCGCCTATCGCGACGACGATGCCCGCGAGCGTCTCGCTGGCCTTGCCGACGCGTTCCTCGTGGGCGAGCGCCCCATCGCGCGTCGCGTCGACGACTCGGTCGTCTCCGTCCAATGCCACGGCCCGCAAGTGCTTCGCCGCGGACGCGGATTCGCGCCCGCGATCGTCGCGAGTTTCCCGGGCGCTCCCGCGACGCTCGCGGTCGGTGCGGACCTGAAGAACGCGATCGCGCTCGTCGTTGCAGGCGACGTCGTCATGAGCCAGCACATCGGCGATCTCGGCGACCTCGAGACGGACCGAGCGTTCGACGAGACGGTCCGCGACCTCCTCTCGATGTTCGCGCTTCGAGCGGACGAGGTGATCGTCGCCCACGACCTGCACCCGCAGTACCGATCGACGCTGCGCGCGCAGTCGCTTTCGGCGCTGCGCCACGTTGCAGTGCAGCACCATGCGGCGCACGTCGCCGCGGTCCTGGCGGAGCACGGCCGGCTCGACGAGACGGTCGTCGGCCTTGCGCTCGACGGAACCGGCTATGGCCACGACGGCGCGATCTGGGGTGGCGAGGTCCTCGTGGGCTCGGTGCGCCGCGGCTTTCGCCGTGCGGCGCATCTCCGCGTTGCACCGCTTCCCGGCGGCGACGCGGCGGCGCGCTTCCCCGTGCAGGCAGCCGCCGGGCGCCTTTATGGAATCGTCGACGGCGCGCTCCGCGATGCACCGTTCCACCTGCCGGCACGCTTCGCGCACGCGACCGCGCTCGTTGAGCGCGGCATTAATTGCTTTCCCTCAAGCTCTGTCGGTCGCCTGTTCGACGCCGCGGCGGCGCTTCTCGGGTTCGTCGGCGAGGTCACGTATGAGGGGCACGCCGCGATCTGGCTCGAGAACCTCGCGACGTCTGCGGCGAACGACGACGCATATCCCTTCGCACGTCTCGACGATCGGGATCTTCTCGGCGCGCTGATCCGCGACAGGCGCGCCGGTCGGCCGGAGACCGAGATCGCGCGGGCGTTCCATCTCGGCGTTGCCTCCGGGTTCGCGGAGGCTGCGGTGGGCGCCGCGCGGGACAGCGGCTGCCGCACGGTGGCGCTCTCGGGAGGCGTGATGCAAAACCGAATCGTGACCTCCGCGCTGGCTCGCCACCTCGACGCCGCGGGGCTCTCGACGCTCTGCCATCGACTCGTCCCGCCGAATGATGGCGGCATCGCGCTCGGGCAGGCGGCGATCGCGGCGCTCGGGGGCTGACCGATCCGACGTTGGCGGTACCGTAGAACCATGTCCCTCACGCCTCCCACGCAACGGGCGCTCGCGCTCGACGCAAGCGCACGCGTCGACGACCGCGGCGTGAAGGTGCAGGAGCGAGCGCTGCGCACCGGCTCGTGCCCGACGTACGCCGCGCCTGAAGTGCGCGGGGCGATCGCTCGATATCGCGCGACGCTCGCGTCGACGTGGCTCGTCCGCTACCTCCAAGCCGTCGCGGCGCTCGCCACCGTCGCGCTCGGCGTCGGACTGGGTTTCTGGCTTGTGAACCTCACGAACGGCGAGTCGCTGAGCGACGGGCTCTTCTTCCTCGTGGGTTTCGTGACGGGCATCCTGCCCGGAGCGATCGTCGCGGTGGCGATGGTGCGAGGCGACCGGCGCTTCCAGCGCGTGGCGTGCCGCAATTTGCTGTTAGGCATCGGCCGGTGCCCCGCGTGCGGCTTCGCGATAGGCGGCAACGTGCGGCCGATGAGCGACGGCTGTGCCGCGTGCGGCGAGTGCGGCGCCGCGTGGTTTGCCGAGCGCATCGCGCCGATCACGGTCGATGAGGCCGACGCATGGCAAACGGCACGGGTTGTCACCGCCATCCAAGGCGCTTCGCAACACGTGAGCGGAAGGCGCGACGCCCGAGGGCGCCGCGTGGTGACGAGCGCCGGCCTCGCACTTCCGCGACACGGACCCTGGAGCGTCGGCCTGCGGATCTACTACACGATCATGAGCGGCCTCGTCGGCGGAATCGTGCTGTCGGTGTCGCTCGCGGCCACATTCGCCGTCAGCATGTCCGTCGTTTCGCTCATCGAATGGCCGAAGGCCACGGCGTTCCTGAGCACGAGTTCGCTCACCGCCGTCACTCTGCTCGTGGTCTTGATCCCGCTCGTCTTTCTCGTGCCGATTGCCGCGGCGACCACGGCGACGTCGTGGTTGCGGTTCGTAGCCCTTCGGCGCGCGAGCCTCTGCCCCGCATGCGAGTCGCCGATCGACGACGCGGGCGCATCAGGACTCACCGTCGAGTGCCGCTTCTGCAACGCGGTGTGGAAACGGTGAACGTCGCATGATTCCCCAGCCGAGATCTCGCCGCCGGATGCTGTTCGCGCCGTCGCTGCGCGCGCCGGACGCAACCGGCACCGAGGTCGAGATCGCGACGTTTCGCGCGGGCGACGTTCCCGACATGCGTCACCCCGCGGCGCGCGCGGCACTCGCGAGATTGCGCTCGCGGGCGGCGTCGGAGCGACGGCCCGGCGCTCGCGCGCTCTCGATCATGATCGTCATCGGCATGAGCATCGCCTGTGCGATGGCTCCCGCCGCAATGATCATCCTGACGCGCTCGCTGCGGCTGCCGCCGTACCTCACGTTCATCGCGCTCTTCGGGGGCATCGCCGCATCGATCGGCTGCATCGGATTCCTCTCGACGCGCCTCGTGCGCCGCTCGCTCGGGAGCGCGATCGAGCTCGTGGTCGAAGCGATCCTCGCGATGGGGCGCTGCGCGTCCTGCGGCTATCCGATGGATGCGATACCCGACGACGGCGACGGCGTGCAGCGTTGCCCCGAGTGCGGTGCCTCGTGGCGATCGGCGCTCATCGGGCGCGAAGCGGTCCCGTCGGCGACCGGCCAGGGGTCGGCGCTCGTCCGCGGCACGATCGTGACGAGCGCGATGTCGCGGGCACGCCGACGCGACGACCGCGGCCGGCCGTTCGAGCCGCTGACCTTCTTCCACGTCGCTGACGAGGAGGCGAAGCGGCGTCGTCGGCCGATCGAGCGTGCGGCGCGGCCCTCCGTGCTGCTCGCCATTGCGACGCCGACCGCGATTGCCGTGGTCTGCATCGGCGCGCTTCTGCTCTTCACTCCGGCGCCCGTGGTGGTCGTCGGCATGGGGCTCGTCGTTGCAGCCGGAACGCTCGCGCTCTTCGCGCTCGTCGGCGGTTCGGCGCGGCGCACGATCTACCTCGAGCTGCGCCGCCGCATGTGCCCGGCGTGCTACTGCCGTCTGCGCCGCGAGGGCGACATGCTGGTCTGCCCGCGGTGCGACGGCGCGTGGAAGCGTCCGCCGCGTCGCTAGTCACTTCGGGCGCTTGTTCAGGGTGTAGTAGGCGTCGGCGTGGAGAAGCGGAATCTTGTCGGCGCTGCGCACGCCGCCGGCGACGAGCTCGTGGACGTATCCCTCGCGGAGGCCGTCGATCGCGAGGTCCACCGTCAGCCCGTCGTCGCTCACGGTCGCGGATTTCACCGTTGCAGGCTGCGTGTCCATCTCATCGCTGCCGTAGCGCTCGTGCAGCTCGTAAGTGTAGGTCTTGCAGGAGTAGCTCGCGGGGTCCGCGGCGCTCGTGCGATCGACCGGTTTCGTGAACCACAGCCGGAAGCCGCTGGGCGTCGCGTGCATCGTGTGGATCTCGAACGGCATCACTCCCGTCCACACGCAGCGCTCGAGGCCCCACGGCTTCGTGCCGCGCGAACCCCAACCGCGGTTGGTCTCGCCCACCGCAAGCGAGCCGTCGGGCAGGAAGGCGACGCGCACGATCCCGCACTGGAAGTTCATGCGGAAGGGGAAGCACGCGCCTTGCCACTCGTCGCCGACCTTCTCGAGCGCCACGCGCATCACGCTGCCGTGGTGCTGGTCGCCCACGAAGATCTGTCCCTCGAACGGGCCGAACTTGCCGCCAGTCGTGTCCCACGCGAGGCCGCTCGCCGATTTCCCCATCTTGTCGTACGGGAACCACACGGCCGGAAGCCGGAGATGCGGGATGCGCTTGACGGCATCGGGCATGAGGATGCCGTCGGGGATCGCTCCCGGATGCTCGACGTTCGACTCCGGGCGCTTCGCGCTGTCGATGCCGTGCGGATGCCCGTGGAACTCTCCGCGTTGCAGCACCGCGAGCTTGTTCGTCGGGCACCACTCGCCCTGGTTGTCGGTGTAGAAGATCTCGCCGTCGGGGCTCGCGGCCACGCCGCACGGAGAGCGCAGGCCTGCAACGTCGTAGTGCGCCGCTCCGTCGCGCGTCACCCGCACTGCCCAGCCGCGCCAGTCCTTCGGCCCGAACGGCTCGCTGCCGAACGGACGGTTCAAGGTGATCCAGAAGTCGCCGTTCTTGTCGATCGCCGGACCAAACGCGTACTCGTGGTAGTTGCCCGAGATGCTCCAGTCGGAGCACACGGTCTCGAGGCGGTCGATGCGCCAGTCGCCGTCGTCGTCGAACATGCGCGAGAGTTCGCCGCGCTGCGCGACGTAGATCGGCTTGCCCTTGCCGACGCCCTCCGGCGCCGCGAGCCCGAGCGGCTCCTGCAGCCCGTCGAACGCGAGCGTGAAGATCGGCTTCTCGCTCCAAGGGTTCGTGATCGTCCAGACCTCGCCGCGACGCGTGCATGCCATGACGCGGCTCTCGTCGAGCGGCAGGATGCCGCCAACTTCGAGCACCACCTCGTCGGGCAGCTTCAGCGTTTCGATGCGGTAGAAGTCCTCCTCGCGCGGCGTCTGCGCGAGAATGGCGGCGGCAACGAGGAGTGAAGCGCTCAGCATGGGATCACCAGTCGAAGTCGACGTTGACCGTCGCGCGGTAGGGGGGATTGGTGCCTTCGACGTACTTGAAGTCGATCGGCACCAGCAGTTCGGAGACGTCGCCGGAGGTGCGCACGAACGCGCCCGGCGTGTCGATCATGATGCGCTTGCCTGCAACGCGGAATGCGTCGCCGTCGCGCTCGATCGTCCGGCCGACCGCGACGCGCGCATAGAGATCGGTGCGATCTTCGGGCGCGCTCGCCTCGATCGTGCGCCGGAGCCAGGCGCCGCCCGACTTGAGCACCGGTGCGGGCCGCTCGACCACGGAGAGATCGCCGACCGCAAGCGCGAAGCCGGGGCGCCGCGCGGCATCGCGCGTCATGCCGCGATACGCGTTCGGCGTTGCTGGCCACGGCGCGTCGCGCGAGGCGAGGATCGCATACGCGGGACCGTCGGCCATCTCGAGCACGTTCTTTCCGAGCGGCGACTCGAGTTGGCCAGCGCGGCCGTCCCAGGTTCCGCGAGCGTCCATGAACTTGCCGCGCCATGCCTTTGCGAGACGGCCGCCCTGCGCGTCGAACGCGACATGCACGAGCTCCGGGTAGCCGACGCATACGGTGCGCGGGCTCACGTCGCGCATGAACGTGCCGAAGACGATCGGCTCGCTCGAGGGCGAGAGCTCGTACTGGCCGGCGATCGATTGAAGCCCTGGCGGGAGCGGCATCGCGTCGCCGAGCGAGAGGTAGTTCCAGATCGCCTCGCGCTGCTTCACCGCGTTGCCGCCGCAGTAGTCGTTGAAGATCTTCTCGTTGGGCAGCCAGAAGCGCATCATGCGCGTGCCCGGCGTGAACTCGCTCGGGTTCTCGAGGAACGCGAGGAACCAGCCCGGTCGGAGGCGCTCGTGCATCGTCGCGAGATCGATCGCCGGCACGCCGAGCGACGGTCGGCCGTTGCAGGTGTGGCATGTGATGCACGACACGCCGGTCGATCCGGCGAGCATGCGACCGGCCATCGCCGACTCCGCGGTGAACGCGACCTCGCCGTCATGCTTCGGATTGAGGTCGGCCTTCACGAACGTCGACGCGAGATCGCCGATGGCGGCATCGCCGAAGGACGGCATGCGCGTCCGCATGTACGGCCGCACCTTCGTGCCGTCGGCGAGCTGTGACGCCAGCGCCATGGGGCGGAACTTGTCGCCGACGCCGTTCAGGCTTGGCGGCAAGCGACCTTGGTCGCCGAGTTCGGCGCTGCCGTCGGCGACGAAGAAGGCGTCATGCTCGCGCGGCGGCTTGAGATCGCCGCGGGCATGGCACGCGACGCAGTTCAATCGGAGCATCGCGTGCTCGACGACGAACACCGGCTTGAGCGGCGACGAGAGGCTCGATGCATGCGCGACGACGTCCCGCACGCTCGTGCGCGCGGCGTCGTCGAGCGCGAAGCGAGGCGCGCCGGCCGGAGCTGCAACGGCGAGACATCCCTTCTCCGGGTCGAGCTCCGCGAAGGGCTTGGCCTTCGGCGGCGCGCCCATGTGGCACTGCGCGCAGCCATGCGCCGTGAAGGCGGCGGCGCCGCGCTCGGCGCGCGCGGGATCGACCGCGAAGGTCGACGACGGCGGCGCGAGCTGCACCGCCTCGTGAAAGAGTCGCTCGCGCGGGATCGGGCCGCGCTCGATGCCGGGACCTTCCCACTCGACCTCGAACTGCTCGTCGCCCGTGACTTCCCAGTACGCCGCCGCGATGCGGTGCATGCCGGCGTCGAGGTCGAGCGACGCGTCCTTCCAGCCAAAGCCGTGCACACCGCCGAAGTCGATGAGTTCCTTGCCATCGATCGCGAGCCGCGAGCCGTCGTCGGAACCGAGATGGAACGTGTAGCGGCCAGTTGTGGGGATCTCGACAAACCCCTCGAGCCGGAGCGCGAACTCGTCGTTGCGGCGAGGGAAGTCGAAATCGAGCGCCGGATGCACGAAGACGCGCGTGGCCGCGAGGTCGTCGTCGCGCACGCCGTCTGCGGAGATCGGCCGCTCGAAGTACGACGCCCGAAGTCCCGGTGCCTTCGTCGCGCCGTCCTTCGACTGGCGCTCGAGGAGAAACGCTGCGATGGCGTTGGCCTCTTCGGTCGTCAGGTGCATGTCGGGCATGAGTCCGCCCGGATGCGTGGCGAGCGGATCGCGCAGGAACGCGGCGAGCGCCGCGTGCGACGTCGCGCCGGCAAGGCGAGCGCGCTCGGCGTTGGAGTCGAGCGTCGTGTGGCACACGGCGCATCCGATCGTGCGGAAGAGCTCCTTGCCGCGCGCGATCTCCTCGGGAAGGACGGCCGCGGCTCCGTGTTGCGGCGCGTCGCCGGCTTGCGACATCAGGAAGTGCACGAGGTCTTCAACGACCCCGGACTTCTCCGTTCCAGCCACGCCGTGAAGCGCGTCCGGCATGCGCGTGCCTGGGCGGACGTCGTGCGGCGCCGCGAGAAACGCGCGGAGGTATTCCGGCGTGCGGAGCGACACCGCGGATGCGACGTCCTTGCCGCCAAGAAGCCTCGGCGCGGCGACCGTGCGGATGCGGTCGCGCGTCGCGTCATCGGCGGCGTGGCACGCGAGGCAGTTCGATCGTGCGACGAGCGCTTCGCCGTCGCGCGAATGCCAGCGCGGATCGACTGCCGGCTTACCGTCGCCGCAGCCGGCGATCCAACCGGCGGCTAGACCGAGTGCGCATGCCGCCACAACGCCCGTTCGACACTGGATTCGCTCCACGCGGCCGAGTGTAGCGATTGAGCGCCGAAATCCGCGTGCCGCGCACTACGCTCCCCACATGCTCGCACCTCCCGCACTCGACTCGCATGCGTCGCTCGACGAGACGCTTGCCGCGATCATTCGCCACTTCAAGGCCGAGACCGGCACGCTGCACGTGATGGAAGACGGAATGCTCGTCCTGAAGTCGCTGCACGGGGCGTTCCCGCCGCCGGTGATGGATGCGATTCGCCGAATCCCGGTCGGCAAAGGCATGGCTGGCCTTGCGGCGGAGCGCCGGGAAGCGGTCACCGCGTGCAACATCCAAACCGATACCTCGGGCGACGTGCGCCCCGGCGCGAGGGCGACGGGCATGGAAGGCGCGGTCGTCGTTCCGATGATCGATTCGCAAGGCGCGCTTCGCGGAACGCTCGGCATCGCGAATCGCGCGGCGCGCGACTGGACCGACGACGAGCGGGCGTCATTGACGGCGTGCGGACGGATGCTCGCCGACGCGCGCTTCGCGAGTCACTGATCGACCCAGGAGAAACCGGGTGCCTCGTCGGCGGTCGACGTGAAGGACCGTTCGAAGCGCTCGTCGACGTAGGAATATGCCTCGCCGCGCGGCGCGTGTTTCTCGCGCGGCAGCGGCGTGAATCGCAACGAGAACGGCGCGTTCAGGTCGAAGGTCGCATCGCCTTGGTCGAGCTTGCTGAGCATGCCGCCCTTCATGCTCAGCGATCCTCCGCCCATTTCGAGCTCCGCGACCGGCCATTCGTGCTTGCCTTGCACGAGCGTCACGCCGGCGATGACGAGCGCCTTCTCGTCGCCGGTGCGCCTTGCACGCGGAGGTGACACGCTGATCTGCACTCCGAACTCGGACGTGCGGAACTTGAAGCGGATGTCGCGCAAGAAGTCCTCCACCGCCGCCCGCGCCTCCGGGCCGCGGAGCGCGGTGACTTCGATCGTCGCCGGATCGAGCACGTCGATCGGGACCACGCGCTCGAAGGCGGCGGGCGTGGCCCGCGGGACGTCGACCTTGATCGTTCCTGCAACGCGGAGTTCGTGAGGTCCGATGTGGCGGAACGTGCCGGGGGGAATCGCGCGCGATGCGTTCAGGCCGAGGCCGACGTTGCCCTGGTCCTCGACGTCGGCTCGCCTCCACTCAGTCTCGCCTTCGCGACGCACGTCAACGCGATCGATCGTGAGTGACGTATCGATGTTCATGAGGCGTAGCTCCATGCCCGTGCTCGCGCTCACGAACATCGTCGCGGTGGGAACCGCCGCGTTCGGATGCACGGTGAGCCTGATCGTCTTCGCGAAGCACTCCGGACACGCGCTCAGAGCCTTCGAGTAGACGTCGGCCTTGTCGCGTATGAACCGGCCAAAGGTGCCTTGCGGCATGGTGATGCCGCCGGTCGTCATGGCCGAACGCATCCATTGCACCCATGCCTCGGCGAGACGCTGGTGCGCCGCGTCCGTAAGCTGGTTGCCTTTCGACGCCTCGTCGAGGAATCGGAGGACGACAGCCGAGGGCTGGCCGCTCGCGGACACGTCGTTGCAGGCGGAGACGATCAGCGCTTCGAGCGTTTCGTCGTCGAGACCTTGCGCCACGCGACGGTCAATCACCGATTGCGTAAAGCGATCCGGCGATTGCCCTGTCGCATAGGCAACGAGGTCGGCGAACGCCACGTGGTCGGCGAGCGATTGACGCACCTTCGACGGCGGAAGGAGCGAAGGGACGGTGAGGGCCACGACGACGCCGACGAGGCCGAGGCCGACGATGAGTCGCCCGAGTCGGAGCGTGGGGCGCCCTGCGCGCACGGCGCCGCGCCGCGCGAGATTCGCTCCGCACTCCGGGCAAGTCGACGCTTCGAGCGAACGTCGGAGGTCGTGTCCGCAGCGGCAGCAGCGCGGGTTCCAGCCCTTCTGTCCGAAGAGGCCCGACCACACGACGGCGCCGGCGAGGAACGCGAGCGCGAGCGGCGCGAATCCGAGCAGGTACCACAGCCATGCGTTGAAGACGATCGACGTGAGCATGCGTGTCCTTGACTACGGCGTTAGTCGGCGAATTGCGCGGCGGAGTCGGAAAACGGTTGCAGATTCGGGATCCAGCATCGGACGGCGCGGCGATACCGCTCGTACGGCTCGCCGAATCGCTCGACGAGGTCGCGCTCTTCCCACGGCCGCACGAGCCAATTCCAGACGGGTGCGCCGAGTCCTGCGTACAGCATGATCGTGGAGGAGCCGAGGTAGAGTCCGACCGCGACGCCCTGCGCGAGTCCGGCGACCACCATGGGATTGCGGATCCACCGATACGGGCCGCGGACGACGAGCCGACATGGGCAATCGATCGGGAGCGGCGTGCCGCCGCCGATGACCGCCATCGTGATGCCGCTCCAAAGTCCCAGCGACCCGGCGAGCGCGAAGATCGCGACGCCAACTCCACGTTGCGGCTCGAAGCGCTGCGAGTCGAATCCCAACGCAGGCTCGACGGCATCGAGCGCCCATGGCACGACGACGAGGAAGAATGTCCAGAAGCACGCGGTCTGGATCAGCGTCTTGGTGACGTTCCACGCGGCGCGCGCGTGTCGGGCGGTGCGGCCGCGCAGGCGCGTTGGCGTCGTCATGCAAAGACCCTCACGCAACGGCCGTCGCGGGGCGTGGCCGAAGCAGCGCCGCAGCGCACGGCGAAACGATGAGGACCGGCACCATCATCGCGGCGCCGAGCATGCCGCCGTCGCCCACGATCGGCAACAGGATCGCGTAGAGCGACGCGTAGACGGCGGCGCCGGCGCGGGCACATAGCAGCGGCCACGCTCCGGCTCGACGTGACGCCAGAAGCGCCGCCACGAGAAAGCCGAGCACGACGAGGACGAGGTCGGCCGCCAGAAACGCCAGCAACGTGGAGCGCGGCGCGTCGAGGGCAAGGAAGTGCCGCTGCCACGACGGAATCGCGAGGATGAACGCCCACCACGCGACGATCGCGACCGACTCAACGACGAGATACGCGGCGACGGCGGAGCGCATGCCGACATTGCACGCGAGCCCGTTCCGCCTGGCAAGGGCTTGGCCGTACGCTTCGCGCATGGCCGCCGACTCACTCGCGCACTGGACGAGCGTCTGGACATCGAAGCGCCCCGAGGAAACGTCGTGGTTCGAGGAGCGGAGCGACGAGTCGCTGCGCGCCGTCGAGCGGCTCGGCATCGGGCCCGACGCAACCGTTCTGGACGTCGGCGGCGGGGCGTCGCGCTTCGTCGACGGGCTGCTCGAGCGCGGTCACACCAACGTCGCCGTTCTCGACGTTGCAGCTCCAGCGCTCGACGCGGCGAAGGCGCGCCTCGGCGCTCGTGCTTCGGTCGTCCGCTGGATCGTGGGCGACGCGCTCGAACCGTCCACGCTGTCGGCGCTCGCCGGAACCGTCGACGTGTGGCACGACCGTGCGATGTTTCACTTCCTCACCGACGAGCCGGCGATCGCGCGCTATCGCGCCGCGCTCGACCGCGCTTTGGCGCCGACCGGTCGCGTCATCCTCGCCACCTTCGCGCCGGACGGGCCGGAGAAATGCAGCAACCTTCCCGTCTCGCGGCACGATGCCGCCAGCGCCGAGCGGGCGCTCGGGCCGGGATTCCGCGTCGTCGAGTCGTGGCGCACGATCCATCGAACGCCGTGGGGCAGCGAGCAGCGCTTCGCGTGGAGCATTCTCGCGCGTTCGTGACTTTGCGCCGAGCGATCACGACGGCACAATTCCGTCATGCAAAGCAAGGCCGCCACCGTCGACGACTACGTCAAGAGCCTCCCGCAGGATCGGCGCGACGCGATCAACGCCGTGCGCGCCGTCATCCGCAAGAATCTCGACAAGGACATCGTCGAGTGCATGCAGTACGGCATGATCGGCTACGCGATCCCGCACTCCGTGTTTCCGCCGGGCTACCACTGCGATCCGAAGCAGCCCTTGCCGTACGCGGGTCTCGCGTCGCAGAAGAATCACATGTCGATGTACATGATGACCGTGTACGGCGACTCCGACCATTGGAAGTGGTTCGACGCCGCGTGGAGGAAGACCGGCAAGAAGCTCGACATGGGCAAGTGCTGCATTCGGTTCAAGAAGCTCGACGACCTCGCGCTCGACGTGATCGGCGAGGCGATCAAGCGCGTGTCCGCGAAGGCGTACATCAAGGTCTATCAGGAGGCGCTCGGTGATCGCGCCGTGAAGAATGTGGCGAAGAAGGTGGCGAAGGCGCCCGCGAAGAAGGCAACGCCGAGCGCCAAGCCTCGGACTGGCTCGCCGGCGAATGCGACGAAGAAGTCAGCGGCCACGAAGGCAGTGGCGAAGAAGAAGGTGACGGCGAAGCGCGGGTGAGCGCGGCCGGTCGTTGCCGAAGAGAAGGAGTCAGGAGTCAGGATTCAGGAGTCAGTGGAAGCGCACCAGAGGCGCTGTGCCAAGGTGCTTTTCCCCTGACTCCTGACTCCTCAATCCTGACTCCTCTTCCTTACCCAACCACCTCCGCGTCAATGACCTCGCCCGGCTTCTTCTCCACGTTGCTGCTCGCGCCCGCGCTCTCGCCGGCTCGCCGCTCGAACGTGAAGCTCTTGCCGGCGTAGCCGACGACGATGGTGTCGCCCGGTTGATACTCGCCGACGAGGATGCGCGTCGCGATCTGGTTTTCGATCCGCTGCTGGATGACGCGCTTGAGCGGTCGCGCGCCGAACTGCGGGTCGTAGCCTTCGTTCGCGAGGTGCGTCTTCGCCTCGGTGGTGACGTCGAGCGCGAGCTGTCGATCGGCCAGACGCTTGCGCAGGTTGCGGAGCTGGATCTCGACGATGCCGCCGAGTTCCTTGCGGCCGAGCTGATGGAAGACCACCTTGTCGTCGATACGGTTGAGGAGCTCCGGCCGCAGGTGCTTCTTGAGGATCGCGTTCACGTGCGCCTCGATCATGGCGTCGGCCTCGCCCTTCTCGGTCATCTCGAGAATCATCTGCGAGCCGATGTTCGACGTGAGCACGATGATCGTGTTCGAGAAGTCGACGGTGCGACCCTGGCCGTCGGTGAGGCGGCCGTCGTCGAGGACCTGCAGAAGGACGTTCGAGACGTCGGGATGCGCCTTCTCGAACTCGTCGAAGAGGACGACGCAATAGGGCCGACGGCGCACCGCCTCAGTCAGGCGGCCGCCCTCCTCGTAGCCAACATAGCCAGGAGGAGCACCGATCAGTCGCGCGACCGCGTGCGGCTCCATGTACTCAGACATGTCGATGCGGACCATCGCCTCTTCGGTGTCAAAGAGAAACTCCGCGAGCGCCTTGCAGAGCTCCGTCTTGCCGACGCCGGTGGGGCCGAGGAAAAGGAACGACCCGATCGGTCGATGCGCCTCGCCGAGGCCGGCGCGATTGCGGCGCACGGCTTCGCTCACGGCCTTCACCGCTTCGAGCTGGCCGACGACGCGCTTGCGCAAGTCGTCTTCCATATGAATGAGCTTCGACCGCTCGCTCTCGACGAGCTTCGAGACGGGGATCCCCGTCCACTTCGCGACCACCTCGGCGATCTGTTCGGGGTCGACCTCCTCCTTCACCATCGAGGTGCCGGTGGCGCGGCGCGCGGCGAGATCGGCTTCGGCCTTCTGGAGCCGTCCGTCGAGGTCGCGCAGCTCGCCGTACTGGATGCGCGAGGCGGTCTCGAAGTCGCCGCGGCGCTTCGCCTGCTCGAGTTCGACATTCTTCTGCTCGATCGCATCGCGGATCTTCTTGATCGCGTCGAGCTCGCCCTTCTCGATCTCCCATTGCGCGGTGAGCGCGCGGTTGCGCTCCTGGATCTCGGCGACTTCCTGCTCGATCGCGGCGAGGCGCTTCTTGCTCTCGGCGTCGGATTCGAGCTTGAGCGCCTCGCGCTCGATCTCGAGTTGCATCAGCTTGCGGCGCACTTCGTCGAGCTCGACCGGCATCGAGTCGTTCTCGATGCGCAGGCGCGACGCCGCCTCGTCGAGGAGGTCGATCGCCTTGTCGGGGAGGAAGCGGTCGGCGATGTAGCGCTGACTCAGCGTTGCAGCCGTGATGAGCGCGGCATCCTGGATGCGCACGCCGTGGTGCGTCTCGTAGCGGTTCTTCAGGCCGCGCAGGATCGCGATCGTGTCCTCGACGCTCGGCTCGCCGACGTAGACCGGCTGGAAGCGCCGCTCGAACGCGGGATCCTTCTCGATGTGCTTGCGGTACTCGTCAAGCGTGGTCGCGCCGATCGCGCGAAGTTCGCCGCGGGCGAGCGCCGGCTTGAGCAGGTTGCCGGCGCTGACCGCGCCTTCGGCCTGTCCGGCGCCGACGATCGTGTGCAGCTCGTCGATGAAGAGGATGATGCGGCCTTCGCTCGCGCTGACTTCGCGGAGGACGGCCTTCAACCGCTCCTCGAACTCGCCGCGGAACTTGGCGCCCGCGAGAAGCTGGCCCACGTCGAGCGCGACGATGCGGGCGTCGCGCATGCTCTCGGGGCAGTCGCCGTTGACGATGCGGAGCGCGAGCCCTTCGGCGATCGCCGTCTTGCCGACGCCGGGCTCGCCGATGAGGACGGGGTTGTTCTTCGTGCGCCGCGAGAGGACCTGCATGCAACGACGAATCTCCTCGTCGCGGCCGATGACGGGATCGAGCTTGCCGGCGCTCGCGCGCTCGCAGAGGTCGATGCCGTACTTCTTGAGCGCCTCGAGATTGCTCTCGGCGTTCTGGTCGGTGACGTTCGAGACGCCCGACGCCTTTCGGATGGCTTCGATCGCCTGGAGAATCCGCTTGCGATCGAGACCTGCAACGCTGAGCGCTTCCTTCGCCGGGCCGCCGACCTCGGCGGTCGCGAGCAACAGGTGCTCAGTCGAGATATAGGCGTCCTTCAGGTCCTTCGCCTCCTTCTCGGCGCGGGCGAGGAGCTGCATGGTGGCGTTGCCGGCGTTCGCAGCTGCGTTCGACACGGTCGGCAGGCGCTTGAGTTCGGCCTGCGCGATCTGGCGCACGCGGTTGGCGTCGACGCCGGCCTTCGCCAAGATCGACGCGGCAACGCCCGCCGACGCGCTCGCACCGCCGCCCGTCTGGGGTTCCAGCATGGCGACGAGGACGTGGAGCGGGGTGAGTTCGGGGTGTCCGGCGCCGACGGCGGCAGACTGCGCGGCGGCGAGGGTTTCTTGAGCAAGAGTGGTAAAGCGATCCATTCGCATGGGTGGTTGGTTCTTTCTGTCTCCCTGGCCTTTGGAACGAGCCATCGCTCGACGGCGGGTTCGCCGGAGCGGAGGGAGGACGGCGGCGAATGCAACGGGCGCGCCCGGGCCGGGCTAGGAGCTCAGCGCTTCGACGGGAAAGCCCGGCGGAATCAGCGACGGACGATCGTTGAGCCAACCCACGAGCCATTCGAACGCATCCACGAGCCGCGGTCCGGGCCGATTGAACATCTGATTCCCGTCGACCATGACGACCGAGCCGGGCGAACCCGACAGAACGGCAGGCAGGAGCGGCCACCAGCGGGTCGCCCGAAGCGCGGGCAGCTCGGCGCGGATGCGGGCGAGGTCGAAGCCGCACGGGCAGATCACGACCCGTTCCGGCATCGCCTCGAGGATCTCTTCGGGGGCGGCCTGGCGGCTCTTCGCAAGCGGCGGATTCAGCGAGTGACGGCCCCCGGCGTTCTCGAGGAGCTGCGGCGTCCAGTGCCCGCCGACGAACGGCGGATCCATCCACTCGAGGAAGAGCACCTCCGGCCCGGGCACGTACGGATTCACGTAGTCGACCGCCTGCCAATAGCGGTTCCGCAGCGCGACCATCGCCGCCTCGGCGTCGCGGTCGCGGCCGACGGCGGCGCCGACCGTGAGGACGTCGTCGAAGACCTCGAAGATGCCTTTCGGGTTGAGGCTCACGATCGTCGGCCGAGTTGGCAGCCGCGCCGCGACCGCGCGAACGGTGTTCAGGTCGATCGAGCAGACGTCGCAGAGGTCCTGCGTGAGGATGACGTCGGGGGCGAGCGCCGCGAGCCGCTCCACGTCGAGCGTGTAGAGCGACGCGCCTTCGGCCAGGCTCGCGCGGACTTCGGCGTCGATCTCGGCACTCGAGCCGCCGTGCGTGCGCTGCGCCGTGAGCACCGGCCGGTCGGCGATCGACGGGGGCCAGTCGCACTCGTGGCTACGGCCGACTAACAAGTCGCTGGCGCCGACGGCGCACAGGAGTTCGGTCGCGGATGGCAGGAGGCTGACGACGCGCGGTCCGGTCATGTCGCGCCGAGGATACGGAACGCCGCGCGTTTGCGGGCTCGGAAGCCGCGTTTCGCGTCCAACTCCGAGCCGCATAAGAACCTCGTTTCGAGGCGGCGCCGAGGCTGCGCGCCGGCATAAACCGCAGCGGCGGCGCAGCCCGACCGTGCGAATCGCCAAGACGGGCACGCGCCATTGATCGGCGTCGGAAGCCGGGCAGACTTGCGGTACTCGACGACGGCGTCGCGGCGTCCACTCAGGATGGGTCGATGCGGCGGCAGCGGTCGGAGGGACTTAGGGGAATCAAAGACATGAAGCTCTCACTCGCCAGGATGGCGGGCGTTGCCGTCGCACTTTCGCTTTGCGGCACCGCCCTCGCGGACACGATCAACGTCGGCTGGGTCAAGCAGGTCTCTCCGAAGCCGGCCATCACCTACGTCGGCGACTACGGGAGCTTCATCTCGAGTTCGCTCGTGCAGAACCCGGTCTCCCGCACGGTCGTCACGCTCGACATCTACGCCCTCGCCCAGTCGGTGGGCATCACGCACCTCGAGCGCATCGATGTGCTCGACGGCGGCGGCAACTCATACCTCGGCAGCCCCGGCGCGGACATCGACTTCTTCACGCTCGAAGGGCTCTCGAACGCAAGCACGATCACGCACTCCTACACCGGCACGAACGCGGTGCATCTCGGCGAAAGCTCGGCCACCCTCGGCTCGCGCGTCGCCGGCCTCGACGCCATCACCGGCGATCAAGACTTCAACTCGCTTCACTTCGTCTCGCTCGGGCTAAACGGCTTCCTCTCGATGTCGTTCTCGACGCTCATCGAACCCGGAAGTTCGGGCGGCTCCGGTTCCGGCGGCTCGGGTGGCATGGGCCCTGGCGAATACTCGGGCGGCGGTGGCGGCGGGACCGACCCGATCTTCTCCAACCTCATCCAGATATCTCCGGGGCTCAAGCTGCACCTCAGCGAGGCCGGTTCGAGCGAGGGCTACGCCATTCGCCTGATCGGCACGACCGCGGTCCCCGCGCCGGCCGTGGCCCCGGTCTTCGCCGCCCTTCTCGGGCTCGGTCGTCGGCGCCGTCGCTGAACCACCGGCTCACACGCGAAATTCCCCTTGCAGGCGGGTCAGCACGTTGCTGCCCGCCTTGTTTCGCGTTTCGTGAAGGTCGCATCGCGCTCGTACGATCCTCCGCGTGCCGAGCTTCAGTTACGTGGCGCGCGACGCCGCCGGCAATCGGGTGAAGGGAACGATCGACGCGTCGAACGAGAACGCCGTCGTCGCCGACCTTTCGTCCCGCGGTTTGGCGCCGGTCAAGGTCGACGTTGCAGCCCGCCGCGTGAAGCGCTCGAAGCGCATCACGGTTCGGCACCTCTCGCGCGCCTATCAGCAGCTCTCGGATCTTCTTCGGGCGGGCGTTCCGCTCCTCAAGGCGTTGCAGCTCCTCGGGCGCAGCAAGTCGAACCCGCGCCTCGCCGAGGTCCTCGCGGGCATCGCCGAGGAGATCGCGCACGGCGAACGGCTCGCCGACGCGATGGCTCGCCACCCGAAGGTGTTTCCGCCGGTGCAGGTCGCGATGGTGCGGGCGGGAGAGCGTGGCGGATTCCTCGACGAAGTGCTCGGCCGCCTCGCGACGATGCTCGTGCATCAGGCGGATCTCCGGGCACGAATCTCGGGCAATCTCGTCTATCCGATCGTCCTCCTCACGCTCGCCGGCGGCATCGTGCTCGCGGCGCTCGTCTTCTTCGTGCCCCGCTTCAAGGAGTTCTTCAAGAAGATCGAGCTGCCGCTCGCGACCAAGATCCTCTTCGGCACGAGCGACATCCTGATCGCGTGGTGGCCCGCGCTCCTCCTACTCGTCGTTGCAGCCGTCGGAGTGATCCTGTGGGGTCGGCGCGACGAGCGGGTGCGACGGAAGATCGCCGACACCGTGATTCGAATCCCGGTCGTGGGCGCGCTCATCCGCACGGCCGCCGCGGCGCGCGTGACGCGCACGCTGGGCACCTTGCTCGAGAACGGCATCCCGATGCTCGGCGCCATGCAGATCAGTCGCGATGCGGCGGGTCATCCCGCCCTCGCGGACGCCATCGACCATTCGGTGGATGCCGTACGCGCCGGCGAGTCGTTGGCGCGACCGCTCGGCGCGAGCGGCTTCCTCGACGAGGACATCGTCGAGATGATCTCAGTGGGCGAGTCGGCCAATAACCTCCCGCAAGTGCTTCTCAGTGCGGCCGATTCCCTGGAAAAGCGGATCGATCAGACGCTCGCGATGCTCTTGCGGCTCATGGAGCCGGCCATGCTCCTCATCCTCGGATGCATCGTCTTCTTCATCTTCCTCGCGCTGATCGTGCCCATGATGAGATTGTCGTCAGCATTGTGAGCGCGTCGGGCGGTTCGTTACGATCTGCGTTCTCGCGACGCCCCGGCGTTCGCGCTTGATGCAGGGACGCATCCGGGCGGCGGCCTGCCGGTACGCCGCGGTTGTTCGTCCTCGGAGATTCTTTGCCGATGCGCAACCTCATGACGACCCGACCCACGACTACATCGCGTTCTCCAGGGGAAAGTTCTCTGCGGGGGCAGGCGGCTCGCCGCCAGGCTCGCGCGTTCACGATTCTCGAGCTCATGATCGTGCTCGCGATCCTGCTCGCGATCCTCGGCATCGCCCTCTACAACGTCCTCGGTTCGGACGAGAAGGCCAAGAAGAAGATCACGCTCGTCCAGATCAAGGCGATGGAAGGGGCGCTCGAGTACTTCAAGGCCGACATGAAGCGCCTCCCGACCGAAGACGAGGGGCTCGCCGCGCTCTGGAGCCGCGACGCGATCGCCGACGAGGAAGAGCGCTCGAAGTGGGCCGGCCCGTACCTGAAGGAACCGCGGCCGAAGGACCAGTGGGATCACGCGTGGATCTATCGCGCTCCGAGCGAGATCGAAGGCTTCGCGTTCGACATCGTGTCGATCGGCCCTGACGGCCAAGACGGAACGGACGACGATATCTCGAACCACGACGACAAGAAGAACGCCGACGGCGAGGTCGACGAGGCGTACAAGGAATTCCAGCCGACGGACTCGGGCTCCGGCTCGGGCGGCGGAACGGGCGGATGACGGTGAACGGGCTTCGGCCCGTCGGCGGCAAAAGCCGATAGCACGGAGATGACAAGCGCAACGCGAACATCGAGGAGGCGACAGCACCGACAGAGGTCGGCGGGCTTCTCATTGTTCGAACTGCTGCTCGCGCTCGGCATCCTTGCCGCGATCCTCACGATCTCGCTGCCGCTCACGTGGCGCATGCTCAATGAGCGCGAACTCGCGTCGACGGAAGAGAACATCGCGGCGGAGTTGCTGAAGGCTCGCGCGCATGCGCAGGAGTCGGGCAAGCCCGTCGAGGTCGTCGTGACCGACGGCGCGCCGGCCCGTCTCTCGATGCGCTACTTCACGACGTCGACGCGCGAGCGCCGCGAATGGTCGCGCAAGTCGGATCGCCCGACCAGCGCCGGTGCGTCGACGGCGCGAGGCGAGCGAAGCGCGTCGCGCGGCAACGCAGAGTCGCGAAGCGAGTCGGGCGCGTGGCGCGACTCGAGCGACTGGTACGCGGAGTCAGAGTTGTCCTCGACCGTTCGCGTGGGCTCCGCCGCGACAACCGGGGAGCGCGAGAAGAACACCGAATCGCCGTCACCGACCGCAGCCGATCTCATGGTCCGCGAGCCGCTGCGGCTTGCGGTCTTCATGCCCGACGGCTCGATCCTCTTCGCGGCGGCGCTGCGGCTTCGCCACGATTGCGGCCTCGAGAGCGTGCTGACCGTCGACCCGTGGACCGGACAGGCCGCCGTCGAGCGCGGCGTCGACACGAGCACGGGCGCGAGCGCGACGCGTGACGACGCTAACGGCGATACCGCCTCGACGAGCGACGAACCCGTCTCCCCGGACGCGGACGACGCACTCGACGAGTTCGAGGTGATCGAGAGCGATCGCGGATGACCGGGGGCGTGCGACGTCATCGCACGCGAATCGGGCGTCCGCGGCGCGGCGCCATCCTTCTTGAGACGCTCATCGCGATCGCCCTCTTCGCGGGGGCGGCGCTCTTCGTGATCGCGGCGCTGCGCGAAAGCTCGGCTGCAACGGAGAGAGCGGCGCTCCGCACTCGCGCGGCGGATCTCGCCCGCAGCGCGATCAGCGACCTCGAGGCAGGGCTTGCGACCGAGACGGAGATCGTGCGGCGCGAGCTCGGCGAGGAGGACGCGCTGCGCATCGAGGTGCGCACGACGCCTAGCTCGTTCGAAGGGCTGACGCTCGTCGAGGTCGCGGTGCGCGCCGTGGCCGACGACGGCGTCGACACCGTCGTCGTCACGATGCGGCAGCTTGTGCGCTTGCCACGCGACCGCGGAGGCGCACGATGACGCGAACTCGCGCCCGAGGTCCTCGCGGATTCACGCTGCTCGAGCTCCTCGTCTCGATCGGTCTCGTGGCGCTCCTCGTTGCAGCCATGGCGGCATTCCTGAACGACGCGCTGCGCATCCGGGCACGGATCGGCGACTCCATCGAGCGCGGCGTGTCCGCCGACGCCGCGATCGACGAGATCGAGCGCGCGCTCCAGACCTGCGTGGTCGACGACGGCGCCTTGGGCGTCGGCGTGCGCGGGAGCGCGACGCAACTCGACATCCTGCACGCCGGCATCGCCGCCTGGCGACTCGGGTCGGAAGACCCCGAGCGGGCGTTCGCGCCGCTCGAGCGGCTCACGGTGTCGTTCGACGAGGGCGGCCGTCGGCTGCTTCTCGCACGCGGCAACGGGCCGCTCTCGCCGTTGCCGGGCGAGATCGGGCGAGTCCGCTTCCGCTACCACGACGGTACGCGGTGGAGCAACTCCTTCGACAGCGGCAACGCGGAGCGCCTTCCGCTTGCGGTCGAAGTCTCGATCTGGTTCCGGGTCGCGGAGGATCGCACGGCCGCGGCCGCGCCTGAAGTCGCCGCCGCCGACGCCGGCGACGCGGAGACGGACACGGGCGCGGACACGGCGACGGCCGACGACGCGCTCGCCGAAGAGGACGACGAACGCGGGCCGGCGCCGGATCGGCGCCGCGTCATCGCGATTCCCGACGCGCTCGTCGGAGGTGCGCCATGACGCGGGGCCGTCGTCGCGGCGTGGTCCTGCTCGCGGTGCTCGTCCTCGTCGGATGCGCGGTCTTCGTCGTGACGGGCATCGTCTTCCTCGTGCGCGGCGAGGTCGCAGGCGCGAAGAACTCGGTCGACGGCGCGCAGCTTCGGGCTGCAACGTGGAGCGCCGTGCAGGCGTATGCGTCGAGGCTGGCGGCGCAGCGGGACCGAGTCCTGCGCGGCGACAACCCGATCGTCGAGCCGTCGATCGTCCTGTGGGAGGCGAACGACGAGACGGCGCACGCGGCCCTTCTCCCGGTGAGCCCGGACGGCGCGCGGTTCGTGGGCGAGGCGTCGCGCATCGAGCTGCGCACGGCAACCGCGCTCGCGCTCACGTCGACCGGCGCCGTCGGCGACGACGTTGCGGCGGCGATCCTCGGCGCCCGCGACGCCGCGGGCGGCGCGGCCGTCCAGCCGGAGTCGCTCCTTGGGGCAGGGCAGGGCGCCGTCACGCTGGAGGCGCTCTACGGCCCGCTCGACGAACTCACGCTCGCGCTCGACGACGACGAGGCCGTGCGCTCCGGCGAAGCGCTCGAGCGCCTTCTCGCGGGCAGCGTGCAGCCGCGCGGTCTTGCGGATCTCCTGACGGGCTTCGCCGAGGAGCCGTCGTTTCGCGCGAGCGGCGAGCCCAAACTCCACGTTGCAGGCGAGTGGACCGACGAGCGCCGCGGCGCCTTCGAGGTCGCGCTCGGCAGCGGCGCCGCGTCGCTCCTCGAAGGCGTCACGAAGGAAACCGCCAATCCGACGCTCGGAAACCTGTTCGCGGCCTGGCGCGGCAAGCATCCGGAGCCGAAGGATTGGCTGACCTTCCTCGACGCGATGGCCGCCGACGACCGTCCGGTCATCGTCGGCCGGCTGGACATCATGCGGGCGATGCCGAGCGCCTTGCGATCGTTGCCGGGGATCGACGACGAGCGCGCCGCGCGCATCACCCGCGAGCGCGAAGCGCTCGGCGAGGAGGAGCGCAGCACGCCCGCGTGGCTCGTGACCCGGGGAATCCTCACGGCAGATGAGTTCGCCGCGATCGTCGATCGGGTCACCACGCGTTCGTTCCTCTGGCGCCTGCGCATCCACGTCTGGCTCGCGCCGCCCGGCGACGACGCGGTGTCCGAAGATCGACGGTTCGCGGTGATCGATGCCGTCATCGATCTCTCCGATCGCGTGCCGCGTGTGGCGTGGATGCGCGACGTGTCGAGCCTCGAGGCGGCGGTCTCGATTCTCGCGTCGGCGCCGTCGGCGCCGAGTGAGCCGATGGGCGAAGCCGTGGAACCGATCGCCGAGGACGAGGTATCGGTCGAGCCTCCCGCGCCGGAGGAGCCGTCGACGGTCGCGCCGGCGGAAGAGGCGACGCCCGCGCCGAGCGACACGAGCGAACCTGCGAAGCCTCGGTATCCGCGCGGTGCGGGACGATGGCGCCGAACGCAGGATGTCGGCGAGTAGGATGCGATTCGATGGCGTTGCGGCGAACCATTGCGATCGAGGTCACCGACACCAGCGTGCGCGCCGTCGACATGCGCTTCGGCCGCGGCGCGCCCGAGGTGATACGGGCCGTGTGCGTCGCGAAGCCCGACGACGTGAACGCGGACGATCCGGACGGCCTCGGCTCGTGGGTCGGCAGCGCGCTTCGTGCGGCGGGATTCCCGAGTTCGGGGGAGGTGATCGCGGTCATCGAGCGCGAGTCGTGCACGCTTCGCACGATGGAGCTGCCGGCCGACGACGAGTTCGAGCTTCCCGACGTGGCTCGGCTCGCGGCCATCCGCGAGACGCCGTCCGAGGCGGGCGCGCTCGTGGTCGACGTGATCGGCCGCGGGATGCACAACGGAAACATGGTCGCGCTCGTCGCGACGGCGAGCGACCGCGCCGTGAATCGCATCCGTCAGGTCGTGACCGCGGCGGGATTTCGACCCTCGCAGATCACGCCGCGCACGTTCGGCATCGTCACGCTGGCGAGACAGGCGGAGAAGAACGGGGCCGTCACGATCGCGATCGACGCTCCGGGCGACGGCGTCGAGACCCTCGTCATCCGCAACGGCGAGATCGCGCACTCGCGCGGCGTGCGCCTCGATCCCGACGCCGAAGCCTCGGCGGTCGCAAGCGAGGCAAAGCGATCCCTCTCCACGTGGCAGCTCGGCGCGACCGACGACACGATCGCCGCCGCGCTCTTCTTCGGCCCGGAGTCCATTCGCGCCGTCGTGGCCGACACGGTGGGGCGCGCGCTCGGCATCACGCTCCGACCGTTCGAGCCCGACGAGCGAATCGCGGTCGCCTCGGATGTCGACGGCGTGGCGCTGGCGTCGTCGTGGCCGCTGGTCGGACTCGTGCTCGAATCGGCGGCAGGCGAGGAAACGATCAACTTCGCGTCGCCCAGGCGCGCGCCCGATGTTGCGGCGCTGAGGCGGACGAGATTCCTCGCAGTCCTGGGCCTTCTCTGCGTTGCAGCCTTGCTCGGCTGGACGGTGGGACACAAGTCGTGGACCTCGCTCGAGTCGGACGCCGAGGCCGCCGACGAGGAGGCACGCGCGCTCCTTCCGAGGCACAACGCGTACAAGCGCGCCGAGGCCCGGTTTGCCCACATCTCCACGTGGCAGCAGGCCGCGCCGGAGTGGCTCGAGCACCTTCAATTTCTGCACGGATTCGCGGCGGATCCGACCAAGGTCGTCCTCGAGCGCTGGACCGGGACGCTCGACGCCTCGGATGTCCAATGCGACCGTGACGGGAAGTGGAAGGTCGAGCGCGAGGTGAAGGTCGTGCTGCAAGGCGAAGCGAAAGAGCGCTCGATCGCCGACGCGCTTCGCGACGCGCTCGTCGACGACGCCCGCTACTCGCTCACGTCGACTGGCGCGGACACCGAGGGCGGACGGCGCTTCCGTTCGCCGTTCTCCTACGTGCTGCGCTCCGACGAGGTCCGCTCGCCGACCCTGCGCGAACGCAAGCCCGCTGCCTCCGCGAAGCCGAACGACAAGGGAGGCGCGAAGTGAAGCGCACTCGTCGTTTCAGGCTTCCGCAGGGACCGCGCGGCACTCTGCTTCTCGTCGGCACGGCGGTCGGTGTGGGCATCGCGTCGCTCGCCGGATTCGCCGTCGGGGCGAAGTGGTTCACCGAGGAGCGTGCGACGACGCGAAAGACGCTCCTCTCCGCGGAGAACGCGATCAAGCAGATCAACGGCCTCCAGCCGACGCGCGAGAAGCTCGAGCGCGACCTGAAGTCCGTCGTCAATCGCACGTTCGGCCCGGACCAGGCGGCGACGGACAGCGCGCTGCGCTCGCGCCTCAACCGGATCGGCGAGGAGATCCGTCTCTCTGATCTCCGCGTTGCCACGGGCACGCCGACCATGCGGACCTCGCCTGCGAAGCGCTTGCTTCCGAAGGTGAAGGACCAGCGGTACTACGACGACTTCGTCGAGGTTCCGGCCACGATCACGGGCTCCGGCACGCTCGAGCAGGCGCTGCGCCTCGTGCACCGCATCGAGGTCGAGCCGTGGCTCAAGCGCATCGACTCCGTCGGCCTCGAGGAGGAGAAGGACGGAGAGCGCATCAAGGTCACGGTGAAGCTGACGACGATCTTCCTCCCCGACCAGAAGGGCACCGCCGACCTTCGGCCGTCCGACGCCGACCTCGAGCGCTTCGAGCGCTTGCGGCCGATCGTGCTGGCGAATCCGTTCCGCGTGCCCACGCCGCCGAAGCCGCAGCCGACCGCCGTCGCGGCCGATCCCGCACCGCCTCCGCCGCCGGCTCCGGCCGGATTCCCCTACGACCAATGGCTGGTGACGTCGCTCGTGAGCGGGCCGCTGGGTCCCGAGGCGTGGCTGCGCAACGCCACGACCGGCGAGACGCGCGTGGTGACGCCGGGCCAAGCGATCGGCGAGGCGATCTTCGTCGACTTCGATGTCGACATCGCGCAGTTCCGCCAAGGCGATGCGAGCTTCCGCGTGCAGATCGGTCGTCCGCTCACCGATCGCCAATCGTGAATGCGGCGCGCAACGAAAAACGCCCCGGTCGTGTGGACCGGGGCGCTGCTCTCTCCAACTCCAATCGCTTTGTCGCGAACCTGAGCAGTCCTGTCGTGGCGGGCGCGGGCGGGCGCCGCCGCCCACGGCGCGGGGGCGGGGGGGTGTTTTTGGGGTTGTTGGTTGGGGGAACAAGGAGGGAGGTTTTTGAGAGAAAAAGTAGCGGGGGAAAAACG